>NZ_RXLZ01000100.1 GCF_003970865.1 Stenotrophomonas maltophilia
TGACCTACACAACGCGGTGTGCTCCGCGACGGTGTGGCTGCCGCGCGTGGGGGGCGCGGGGCGTCGGCCGGTGTGGGCGCCCGGCCGCGGGCGCGGGGGCCGGGCCGCCGGCGGACCGCGGGGGATCCACGGGCGGAAAAGGTCGCGGGCCTCCGCGGCGGGGCCGACGACTACCTGACCAAGCCGTTCGCGCTGCCCGAGCTGGAGGTGCGGCTGGAAGCGCTGCTGCTGCGTGCGCAGGGCCGCAACCCGCGCAAGCGCCTGCAGGTGGGCGACCTGGTGCTGGATCTGGCGACGCTGGAGGCCCAGCGTGAGGGCCAGGTGCTGCACCTGTACCCAGCCTGCCGCAAACTGCTGGAAGTGCTGATGCGGGCCAGCCCGGGTGCGGTGACGCGACAGCAGCTGGAGTTCGCCCTGTGGGGCGACGAGCCGCCGGATGGCGACCTGCTGCGCTCGCACGTCTACGAGTTGCGTCGCAGCGTTGACGGCCCGTTTGCCGAGAAGCTGATCCACACCCTGCCGCGGGTGGGTTATCGGCTGGCCGTGACCACCGGCAGCGACGCTGGCAAGGATATTGATGAAGGCGCGTAAGCCCGGGCCGCTGTACCGGCGCGTGCTGTGGTGGTTGCTGGGCTACCTGGCACTGCTTTCGCTGGCGGTGTTCAGTGTCGGCAACTATGTGCACGAGCATGCCGAGCACGCCGCCTGGCGCGCGTTGCTCAATTCCGAGCTGGACAGCATCGTCGAACATGTCGAGCACGAGCCGCATTACCGCTGGCAGGATTCGGACACCCTGAGCCTGTACCGCTTCGACGCGGTCAACCTGCCCGAGAGCGTCCTCACGCTGCATCCGGGGCTGCATGACGGGGTGATGATCAAGGGCCGCGAGATGGCGGTGATGGTGCGCGAGACCGAATCGATGGGGCGGGTCGCGCTGGCGCTGGACATCTCCGACTTCCATGACCTGGAGCAGTTCGCCACGCGCTGGGTGATGCTGGCGGGCGTGATCATGATCTTCGTCACCGTGCTGATGGCGTCCTTCGGCATGGAGCGGATGGTGCGCCCGTTGAGCCTGCTGGCGCAGCGCATCGCCGACCTGCGGCCCGGCGCGCAGGGGCAGCGCATCGAGGTCGACCCGCGTGGCAGCTCCGAGCTGCACACGATTGCCGGTGCACTGAACGATTATCTGGACCGCAACGAACAGTTCGTCGAACGTGAGCGGGTCTTCATCAGTACCGCCAGCCATGAACTGCGCACGCCGATCGCGGTGATGACCGGTGCCGCCGAGCTGGCGCTGGAGCAACCGGGCCTGCCCGAGCGTGCGCGCCAGCAGATGCAGCGGGTACTGCGCACCGCGCAGAGCGTGGAGCAGCTGATCGAACTGCTGCTGGTGCTGGCGCGTGATCCGGCACGACTGGCGGCGCGTGCCGAGCGCATCGCGCTGGACCAGCTGCTGCCGGAGATCGTCGACGACCATCGCCATCTGCTGGGCGACAAGGACCTGAGCATCGGCATCCAGGCCGCACCGGTGGACATCGTCGCGCCGCTGGCGGTGGTGCAGGCGGCGATCGGCAACCTGCTGCGCAACGCCATCGAGAACAGTGGCCGTGGCCATATCGAATTGCGCTTGAGTTCGTCGGCGGTGCTGACCCTGCAGGACCCCGGGCATGGCATGAGCCCGGAGGAGATCGCGGCGATCCACGCACGCATGGCCCGTGGCGAGCGCGCCGATCGGGGCGGCGGCATCGGACTGGATCTGATCGCGCGGCTCTGCGAGCACCTGGGCTGGACCCTGCAGCTGCAGCCCTGCGAGCCGCGCGGCACGCGTGTCACGCTCGATTTCAGTGCCTCGCGACCGGGCCGAACCTCACGCCCGGCCTGAACCGGCCGTCCTGGTAGATGCCAACCTTGGTTGGCATGCTGCCCGTCGACCAAGGTCGACGCCTACCCACGCAATGGCTGTCCGCATTATCGCCCGTTCGGCCGCGCCACGTGCTGGTCGATCAGGATCACGTTGCCGTCGGGATCGGCCAGCTGCAGGTAACCGGTCCCCTGCCCATCAGGGTCGGTGCGCACCGCCAGTTCGATGCCCTTCGCATCCAGCTCCGCCTGCAGCTCGCGCACATCCTGGAAGTGGGGCAGTTCCTGCTTGTGCTGGTCCCAGCCAGGGTTGAAGGTCAGCAGGTTGCCCTCGAACATGCCCTGGAACAGCCCGATCACGGTGCCGTTGCTGCGCATCACCAGCCAGTTCTGTGCCGGATCGCCGCCGGTGACCGAGAAGCCCAGGGCTTCGTAGAAGGCACGGGAGGCCAGCAGATCCTTCACCGAGAGGCTGACCGAAAAGGCGCCAAGCTGCATGAGTGGGCTCCCTGAGGGGGATGAGGGTGTGGTCGGCACTGCAGCATGACCGGGCGTGAAGACAATGTTAATCTCGACCTGCGCCGCCTTATGCGGCGCTTTTTTTTCTCCGCTCTTTCGATCGACAGAGGATCCCATGCCGACCGAACCCGCTACTGTCCTGATCAGCAACGATATCGTTGGACTGGGCCTGATTGCCGCCACCCTGGCCCTGATCTTCTGGGCCGCCAGTGGTCCGACCCCGCTGCTGAAGAAGATCTTCGCCTGGGTGCCGGCACTGCTGCTGTGCTACTTCATCCCCGCCATCTACAACACCGCTGGTGTCATCGATGGCCACAACACCTCGCTGTACAACCCGGTCGCGCGTGACGTGCTGCTGCCAGCCGCGCTGGTCCTGCTGACCCTGTCGATCGACCTCAAAGGCATCGCCAAGCTCGGCCCGAAACTGCTGATCGTGTTCTGTGCCGGTACTGCCGGCATCATGCTCGGCGCCATCGTCTCGTTCCAGCTGATGAAGCTGATCCATCCGGAAACCGTGGCAGGTGATACCTGGGCGGGCATGGCGGCGCTGGCCGGCAGCTGGATCGGTGGCGGCGCCAACATGGTGGCCATGCGCGAAGTGTTCGGCACCGATGCCACCACTTTCGGCCAGTTCGCGGTGGTCGACGTGGCCTGCGCCAGCCTGTGGATGGCGATCCTGCTGTTCCTGGCCAACCGCGCACAACAGATCGACACCCGCAACGGTGCCGACACCCGTGCCATCGACGAAATGAAGGCGCGCATCAGTGCCTACGAGGCGCAGAACGCGCGTATTCCCAGCATGACCGACCTGATGGTGATCGTCGGCGTGGCACTGGGTGGCGTCGGTCTGGCCCACGCCATCGCCGCGCCGCTGTCGGGATGGTTCAAGGCCAATGTCAGCTGGGCAAGCCAGTTCAGCCTGGACAGCCAGTTCGTCTGGGTGATCCTGCTGTCCACCGCGATGGGCCTGGGCCTGAGCTTCACCCGTGCGCGCCGGCTGGAAGCCGCAGGTGCTTCGCGGCTGGGCACGGTGTTCCTGTACTTCCTGATTGCCTGCATCGGCATGCAGATGAACCTGCTGTCGCTGCTGGATCGGCCGTGGCTGTTCCTGCTCGGCGCGATCTGGATGGCCACGCACGTGCTGGTGCTGTGGGTGGTAGCCAAGCTGCTGCGCGCGCCGCTGTTCTTCTTCGCCATTGGTTCGCAGGGCAACATCGGCGCAGCCGCTTCGGCCCCCGTGGTGGCAGCGGCGTTCCATCCGACGCTGGCTCCGGTGGGCGTGCTGCTGGGCACGGTGGGCTATGCCACCGGCACCGGCCTGGCCTACGTCACCGGCCTGATCCTGAAGTGGATGGCGACCGGCTGAGTTCGGGCCGCCCTGGCGTCATGCTTCCGTAGATCCACGCCATGCGTGGATGCATTTCATGGGTCTCCATGAACATGGAAGGGGTCAGATCTGTTTCCCGGAGGAAACGGATCTGACCCCTGATGCTTCTCGCTGTCACCGGAAATCTGTCGAAGGTGCGGGTGCCGGGCTGCAAGCCCGGCACCCACCTCACTCCTCAACAGCAGCGACCACCGTTGCGTCCGCCGTAACGCGCTTCCTGTCGCTCGCGGAAGAACGTCTTGTAGTCCATCGGTTCCTGATCCGGATGCTTTTCCAGCATGTGCCGGACGTAGTTGTCGTAATCAGGAATGCCACAGCACAGTCGTGCGGTCTGCACCAGGCGCCGCCAGATGCGGCGGTGTGCCTGGTACTGGCCGGCGGGAACCAGTTGCGTGCTCATCACAGATCCACCATTTCATGCGGCTTCAGCGCCACGTACGGGGTCTCGCGGTCAGTGCGCTGCGGATTGCGGCGGGCCGCCAGGATGGTCTTGATCGAATACACCAGCACCGCGCCCACCACCAGCAGGAACAGCGCGGTCAGGCCGGTGTTGACGTAGGCGTTGACCACGATCTGCTTCATCTGCGCCACCGACTTGGCCGGTGCAGTGATGGTGTCGCTGGCGAGGGCGGCCTGGAACTTGTGAGCCTGTGCCAGGAAGCCCTGCGCCGGATTGCTGTCGAAGATCTTGATGAAGCCGGCGTAGGTGGTGCAGATCAGCAGCCAGATGGCTGGCACTGCCGTCACCCACGCATAGCGGTCACGCTTCATCTTGAACAGCACCACCGTACCCAGCATCAGCGCGATACCTGCCAGCATCTGGTTGGAGATGCCGAACAGCGGCCACAGCGTCTGGATGCCACCGAACGGATCGACCACGCCGGTGTAGAGCAGGTAGCCCCACAGCGCCACGCAACCCGCAGTGCCGATGATGTTGGCGGTCCACGACTCGGTCTTCTTCAGGGCCGGCACGAAGTTGCCCAGCAGGTCCTGCAGCATGAAGCGGCCCGCACGGGTACCGGCGTCCACCGCGGTGAGGATGAACAATGCTTCGAACAGGATCGCGAAGTGGTACCAGAACGCCATCATCGCGTCGCTGCTGCTGGGAATCGCTTCGTGCAGGATCTGCGCGATGCCTACCGCCAGTGTCGGCGCGCCACCTGCACGATGCAGGATGGTGGGTTCACCAATGGCCGCCGCGGTCGCAGTCAGCTGCTCGGGTGTGATGGTGAACCCCCAGGTGTTGGTGATGTAGTGCGCGGCCGAGGCCGCATCGGCACCGATCACCGCCGCCGGGCTGTTCATCGCGAAATAGATGCCCGGATCGATGATCGAAGCTGCCACCAGCGCCATCACCGCCACGAACGATTCCATCAGCATGCCGCCGTAGCCGATGTAGCGCATGTGCGCTTCATTGGCCAGCAGCTTCGGCGTGGTGCCGGAGGAAATCAACGCGTGGAAGCCGGATACCGCACCGCAGGCGATGGTGATGAACAGGAAGGGGAACATGCCGCCCTTCCACACCGGGCCATCACCGCTGGCGGCGAACTGGGTCAGCGCCGGCATCTTCAGTTCGGGCATCACCACCAGGATGCCGATGGCCAGCGCGATGATGGTGCCGATCTTGAGGAAGGTCGACAGGTAGTCACGCGGGGCCAGCAGAAGCCACACCGGCAGTACCGAGGCGACGAAGCCGTAACCGATCAGCATCCAGGTGATCTGGGTGCCGGTGAAGGTGAACGCCGGGCCCCAGACCGGGTCGGCGGCGACCTTGCCGCCGTACCAGATCGCAGCCAGCAGCAGGATCAGGCCGACCACCGAGATCTCGCCGATCTTGCCGGGGCGGATGTAGCGCATGTACACGCCCATCAGGATCGCGATGGGCATCGTCGCGATCACCGTGAACATGCCCCACGGGCTTTCGGCCAGCGCCTTGACCACCACCATCGCCAGCACCGCCAGGATGATGATCATGATCAGGAACGCACCGAACAGCGCGATGGTGCCGGGCACCTGGCCCATCTCTTCTCTTACCAGGTCGCCCAGCGAGCGGCCGTTGCGACGGCTGGACAGGAACAGGACCATGAAGTCCTGCACCGCACCGGCCAGCACCACGCCCACCACCAGCCACAACAGGCCGGGCAGGTAGCCCATCTGCGCGGCCAGGACCGGGCCGACCAGCGGGCCGGCACCGGCAATGGCGGCGAAGTGATGGCCGAACAGCACGTGCTTGTTGGTCGGCACGTAGTCCAGGCCATCGTTGTTGATCACCGCCGGGGTGGCCCGGGTCGGATCCAGCTGCATCACCTTGTTGGCGATGAACAGGCTGTAGAAGCGGTAGGCGACCAGGTACAGCGAAACCGCTGCCACCACGATCCACAGTGCGTTGATGTGTTCGCCGCGGCGCAGGGCCACGGTGCCCAGACAGAATGCGCCGAGCAGGGCGAGTACCGCCCAGCCCAGTTTGGAAAACCCTTTCATGAGGTGCTCTCTCCCGGAAAGACAGACAAAGAGTCCCGCGTGCCCTCGACAGGGTCAATTGGCACAGGACGAATCGGCGTTAGTACTTTGGTCGTACGGCGGTTGCGCTGACGTGCAACGAACATCAGGGATGGAACAATCGGTTGCGGAGCCATCCATTGGCGTACGGCCATGTGGCGTCCATCTTCACTGGCATCCATCCAACAGGAGTCGCCATGAGCTTTCCCGAACCGGTCCGCGTGCTGCGCACCATCCGTGGCATGCCCACCTCCGACGGTGCCGGCGTGCGCCTGACCCGCGTCATCGGCGGCCCCTCGCTGCCCGACCTGGATCCATTCCTGCTGCTCGATGAGTTCGGCACCGACCGTGCCGAGGACTACATCGCCGGTTTTCCGGAGCATCCGCACCGCGGTTTCGAAACCGTCACCTACATGCTCGACGGGCGCATGCGGCATCGTGACAACCACGGCAATGAAGGCCTGCTGACCCCGGGCAGCGTGCAGTGGATGACCGCTGGCCGTGGCCTGGTGCATTCGGAGATGCCCGAGCAGGAGAGCGGGCAGATGCGCGGGTTCCAGCTGTGGGTGAACCTGCCTGCGAAGGACAAGATGACCGACCCGAAGTACCAGGAATTCGCGCCCGAGCGCATTCCCGTGGTGCACCCGGAGCCGGGCGTGGAGGTGAAGGTGATTGCCGGCAGCGTGGACGGCACCGATGGCCCGATCGTGCAGCCGGCCACCGATCCGCTCTACCTCGACATCACGCTGGCGCCCGACCGTGCCTGGACCTATGCGCTGCCGGAAGGGCACAACGCGTTCGCCTACGTGTTCGAAGGTGCGATGACCGTGGGTGAGCAGGACGCGGCGCGCGACGTTGCACGCCAGGAACTGGCGGTGCTGGGCGGTGGCGAGCAGTTGCACCTCTCGGCGGGCAGCGAAGGTGCGCGGTTGATCCTGGTTGCCGGCCGTCCGCTGCGCGAACCGGTGATGCGCCACGGGCCGTTCGTGATGAACACGCGGCAGGAACTGATGCAGGCCTTCGTCGATTTCCAGGAAGGCAAGTTCTGACGTAGTGCCGGCCGCTGGCCGGCAACTGCCTGCGGTCACGGCGGATCGAGGTGCCGGCCAGCGGCCGGCACTACCGTCTGATCGGCTCGCATTGCGGGGACGCTGCCAGGCAGTCATCCCCGTCACCTTCAGCGCCCCGCGGCCACGGCCGACGGGGTCAGGCTCATGCCCTGCGCCAGCTGCTGCAGCGAGCCCAGTTCCTGGGCGCTGTCCGGATACAGTGAAATCTGCGCGTAGCGCTTCTTGTCCAGCTTGACCACGCTGATGCGGCGCTCGGCGTAACCGGGCGGCTGCTGGCCACCAAGATCGGGCTGGTACCAATACAGCGATTCACCGCCAAAGCTGCCTTTTTCCTGGCGCAGCGCCCGGTTCAACGGAATATCGGGGTCACGCGCGCTGAGCATCAGGCTCAGTACCTCGCGGCCGTCCCCGGTGCTGGCGCGGCAGACCAGGAAATCGGCCAGCACCTGCTGCTGCCACTGCAGGCCACTGCTGGCCGGCAACGAAGGACATTCGGCGGGAGCCTGCGCGGCGGCCTGGGCCGCGGCGAACAGCAGGCTCGACAACACTACAGGCGCGAACTTCATGCATCCCCCAAGGTGGTCTGTCGTGTGGCTCCGCCAGATGGACTGGCGGCCATGGCATCCCATCCCCGGATGCCGCCCCGGCCGGCATGTGCACGGACGGTCAACTCAACCTTAACGGAACGTGAGCGATCGCACAAATCGCGGTTACAAGCGTAACCATTGCGGCCGATCGTCGGCCGCAATGGTCCGCACAGGCCTCAGCGGTCGTTGCCGATCCACTTGTAGATGATGCCGCCGATCGCACCGCCCAGCAGCGGGGCGACCCAGAACAGCCACAACTGGCTGACCGCGCCGCTGCCGGCGAAGAAGGCCACCGCCGTGGAACGGGCCGGGTTCACCGAAGTGTTGGTGACCGGGATGCTGATCAGGTGGATCAGGGTCAGCGACAGGCCGATCGCCAGCGGCGCGAAGCCGGCCGGCGCCTTGCCATGGGTGGCGCCCATGATCACGATCAGGAACACCGCGGTCAGTACCACCTCGCACAGGAAGGCGGCCGCCACGCTGTAGCCACCGGGCGACAGCGCGCCATAGCCGTTGCTGGCGAACGCACCGGCCTGGCTGCCATCGATGGCGAAGCCGCTGACGCCGGAAGCGATCTGCAGCAGGATGAAGCCGGCCAGCAGGCCGCCAGCAACCTGGGCGATGATGTACGGGATCAGGTCCTTGGTCGGGAAACGACCGCCAGCCCACAGGCCGACACTGACCGCCGGATTGAAGTGCGCACCCGAGATATGGCCGAACGCATAGGCGCCGGTCACCACGGTCAGGCCGAAGGCCAGCGCCACGCCGAGGAAGCCGATACCCAGCGGATTGCCGTCGCCACCGAACTTGGCGGCCAGCACCGCACTGCCACAGCCACCCAGAACCAGCCAGAACGTGCCGAGGAACTCGGCGGACAAGCGTTTACCCATGCTCATGTGTTGCACTCCTTTGACGGTCGAAAGTGTGATTTATGTCACATTTCAATGATCAGCGGGTGACTGTAGTGTCAACGCCGGGTGCAGGGATACACCTTCGGATGTGTGCAACACGCGATGTTCAGTACTGCGGCAGCGGGATGAACTCCTTGTCGTCGCCGGGGATGGTGCCGAAGCGGCCGGCTTCCCAGTCGTGCTTGGCCTGCTCGATGCGCTCCTTCGAGCTGGATACGAAGTTCCACCACAGGTGACGCGGGCCATCCAGCGGCTCGCCACCGAACAGCATCGCCTTCACCGGCGTCTTCGCGCGCAGGCGGCCTCGTGCGCCGGCTTCGGGAATCACCAGGTGCTGCGCGGGAATATCCACGCCATCCAGCTGCGCTTCGCCTTCGAGGATGTACAGCGCGCGCTCGCGGTGGCCATTGTCGATATCGATCTCCGCATCCGGGTCGAGATCGATCGCTACGTTGAGGGTGTCGGCGAACACCTTCACCGGCGATTCCTCGCCATAGGCGCGGCCGGCGATCACCCGCAGCCAGACACCATTGCGGCGCTGCTCGGGCAGGGTGGCCGCGGCATGGTGGTAGAACGCCGGTTCGATCTCTTCATGGGACTTCGGCAGTGCCACCCAGGTCTGCATGCCGTGGATCGGGTTGTCGTGATCGCGGTCCGGCTGCGGCGTGCGCTCGGAATGGGCGATGCCGCGGCCGGCGGTCATCCAGTTGACGTCACCGGGACGGATCACCTGATCCGAGCCCAGCGTGTCGCGGTGGCCGATGGCGCCCGACCACAGGTAGGTGACGGTGGCCAGGCCGATATGCGGATGCGGGCGCACGTCGATGGCGGTGCCGGGGTGCATGAGCGCCGGGCCCATCTGGTCGACGAACACGAACGAGCCGATGCTGCGCGCCTGCAGGGTAGGGACGGCGCGACGGACTTCGAGTCCGCCGATGTCGTGCACGCGCGGGGCGATGATGGTGGTCATGCGGGCATTCTCGCTGGCAGGGATCAGGTGGTCAGCATCGCATGCAGCTGTGACGGGCACATGCCCCGTATGGGTAACAGGTTGTTCCAGCCAACGGCGCAGCCCCTCGTGGCTGTGGGGTTGGTCGCTGAAGGCAGAAGCAAAAGCAAAAGCAAAAGCCGCGCTTGGCCGGGCGGGTGGGGTGCGCCAGGGCAGCTGCAATTACGTCGAAGTCAGCTCGGTACCCGGATCCATCCGGTCGTCGCTCCCTCGCAACCCCCCCCCCCTGCACCCACCCGCTCTCTCTTCACACACTCAACCGCCCACCCCCTCCCCCCCTTCGAAACGGTGCGGGGCCCTCCTCGGAAAAAAA
>NZ_RXLZ01000101.1 GCF_003970865.1 Stenotrophomonas maltophilia
CTACGAACCTACGAAGTGTCCACACGCACGCACAGCGGCAGCTCCATCCACTCACTGTACTCTGGGCCTGCCGCTATGGCCCACTGATCTCTATGGTCTTTTTTTTCCAAGGAGAACGAGGCAATGGGAGAAGGGGTCCGTCTCGTGGGCTCGGAAATGGGTACGCCACGGCTTCGGTATGCTGGCGCCCTTTCCTGAATCCGGCGCCGTGAGCGCACTGCCGATGAGCCTGTTCCGCCCCCGCATGCTGCTGTCCGTCGCCTTGATCGGCCTGCTCGCCGGCTGCGGTGGCGACCCGGTCCGTCCTACGCCGCCGCCGGCACCGACCGTGGTGCCGCAGGCCAAGCCGGTGAAGATCGGCATCGCCCTCGGCGGTGGCGCGGCCAAGGGCTTTGCCCACATCGGCGTGATCAAGATGCTGGAGGCCAATGGCTTCGAACCGGCCGTGGTGTCCGGCACCAGTGCCGGCAGCGTGGTCGGTGCGCTGTACGCCAGCGGCATGGACGCCTTCCAGATGCAGAGCAAGGCGGTCGCGCTGGACGAAGCCAGCATCCGCGACGTGCGCCTGTTCTCCGGTGGCCTGGTGCAGGGCCAGAAGCTGCAGGACTACGTCAACGAGCAGGTTGCCAACCGTCCTGCCGAGCGCCTGAAGAAGCCGTTCGCCGCCGTGGCCACGCAGCTGGAAACCGGCGAGCGCTCGATCTTCGTGCGCGGCAACGTCGGCCAGGCGGTGCGCGCGTCAAGCAGCATCCCCGGCGTGTTCGAACCGGTGAAGATCGGTGGCCGCAACTACATCGATGGCGGCGTAGTCAGCCCAGTGCCGGTGGATGCCGCGCGCCAGCTCGGCGCCGACTTCGTGATCGCCGTGGACATCTCCAGCAAGGCCAGCGGCAAGGCGCCGACCGACATGCTGGGCATCGTCAACCAGTCCATCTCGATCATGGGCCAGCGCCTGGGCGAACAGGAACTGGCACGCGCCGACATCGTCATCCGCCCGAAGGTACTGGACATCGGCGCCGCCGATTTCAGCCAGCGTGGCACCGCGATCCTGGAAGGCGAAAAGGCCGCGATGGCAGCCATGCCGCAGATCCGCGCGAAGATCCAGCAGCTGCAGCGTGCACGCGCCGCGGCCGCCGCACCGGCACCGGTGGCCGCGCCGAAGTGCGAGGAAGCCTCGCGCCTGGGCAAGCTGATGGGCCGCAAGGACAAGTGCTGACCTGAGCCGGCGTGTCGCTGCCAGGCAGCGATGCGCGTGCTAGCGCGCGGGCCGGTAACCGCTGGCCTGCTGCCGCTCGCGCCTGCGCATCTGGCGTGCCTGCTCCTGCAGTGTCGCCGTGTGCTGCAGCTGTTCCATGCCATCGGCCGGCACATGCAGCTGGCGCCGCGCACGGGTGAGCGCCAGATAGACCGCGCGCACCGGGTTGTGCCAGATGCGCCCGCCCTGCCCCGCACTGAAGCAGCCCGGTGACAGCGAGACCACGTCGAACTGCAGGTTCTTCGCGTGTTCGGCCAGGCACAGCGCCACCCGTTCTTCAGCGGGCGTGTCCTGGTCATCAAGCGCCTGCAGCAGTGACTGCACCCGATCGGCAGACGCAAACAGTTCGACCAGCGCGCCCTGCCCTTCGTCGGCCTGCGTGGCCAGGAAGCGCTCCCACGCCGGGTCCAAAGCGCTGTCGCGGCGCCGGCGCCACGCATCCAGCGGCCGCTGCAGCACGCTGCGCAGCGCACGCAGCGATGCCGGGTGCAGGTATGGTCGCAGTCCGCGCATCTGCAGCTGTGCAGCATCCAGGGCCAGATCGGCGACGCTGCCATGGATGCGCAGGCCCTCGCTCGGCACCTGCGCCCAGTCGCGGTAATGCAGCACACCGGTGGCGCGGTCGGCGGCACCGACGAACGGCCCACTTTCCTGGCCCAGTCCATCCAGCGCCAGGGTCTGGTTGACCAGCCCCTCGACCTGGTTGCCCTGGCGCACCGACTGGTGCATTTCCAGCACCTTCGACGCGGTCCAGCGCGGCACCGCACCGGTCAGGCACTGGTGCGGATCACCCAGGCTGACCACGCCAGGCGCATGGCCGGCCAGCAACTGCTTCCACGACGGGCTCAGGTCATGCGCCTCGTCCACCAGCAGCATGCCCATGTCCAGCGGTGGGGTGACGCCACGCAGCGCCAGCCACTTGCCGATGTGCGCCGGGCTGAGGCTCAGCAGCGTGCCCCGCTGCAGTTCGGCGTCGAACATGCAGCGCCAGACATGCTCGGCGGCCGCCATGTACGGCGACACGTCGAGCATCGCGGCGGGCACCGAACGGTCGAAATGCTGGAACGCCAAGCCCGGTGCCGACGACGCGCACCAACGGTTGATGGCCTCGAAGGCAGTCAGCAGCACCTGCTCCGGGCTGCGCCCACCGATGCCCTGCAGGCCGATGCGGCCGGCAATCTCACGCGGAGTACGGGTGCTGCGCCGGTAGCTGGCAACGAAGCCACCGGTCTGGCCGCTGCGCGCGGCGTGCTGCGCCACGCGGTTGGCAAATTCGATCTGGGTCAGCAGTCGCACCGCGGTGCTGGCCGGCACACGGGCGCGGAAGGCTTCCACCTGCCCACGCGAGGGCGCCACGTAGGTGTAGCGGCCGGGCCGCGCCTCCATCAGCGCCAGCACCAGGTGGCCCTTGCCGGTGCCGGCATAGCCATCGAGGTCGATCAGTTCATCGGGGTTGGCGGCGATGGCGCGCAGCACGCGGGCCTGCTCGGAGGTGTACAGGCCATGGTGTTCGACCGCCCGCGCATCCCCGGCGGCAACGTCATCCTGCGTGGCCTCGTCATCGTCACTGGAAAAGGTGGCAGGAAAGCGGATCTCATGTTCGACCAGGGTTTCCTGGCAGGCCTGCTGCAGGGCCAGGCCCGGGTACTCCCGTGGCGATTGCGCGATGACGTCCTGCAGGATCTCCGCCGGCGCCAACAGCACGCCGTGGGCGGCCAATGCGGTCAACCAGGCATCCAGCTCCGGCTGGCCACCGCCACCAGGGCCGGTCAGCTGCGCGGCGGCGCCTTCGTTGCCGGCAAACAGCGCGCAGGCATCATGCAGCAGGCGCTCGATCTCGGCCGCTGGATGCAGGCGCGCCCGGCACAGCTGCGCGGCCATCAGCCCGGCCTGCTCCACTGCGGTCTGCGGCGGCGTGCCATGGGCGATGTAGCGCGCCAGCGACTTGCGCTGCAGCGGCAGGAAGGTGGTGGCGAGCACCGGGTGCTGGAGTTCGGACATGCGTGGAACCGGAAAGGAACGCTGCGACGCGCGCAGGGCGGTGATGCTCGGCTACCCGCCCGGCGCCGTCAAATCGCGGCGTCGCGCTTATTCCAGCTGCGAAAGCGGCAATGCCTGGAAACCCTTCACCGTGCGCAGCACGAAGCTGGAATTGGCATCGGCCACGCCGCCGGCATTGAGCAACCGGTCCAGCAGGAAGTGCGAGAAGTGCTCCAGGTCGCGCACGTAGACGTGCAGCAGGTAGTCCATGTCGCCGGTCAGTGCATGGCAGGCCACCACTTCATCCCAGCCCTGCACGCTGTCCACGAAGTGCCCGATCGCGGCCTGGTCGTGCTTTTCCAGCTGCACGCGCACGAAGGCCTGCAGGCCCAGGCGCAGCTGGCGCGGCTCCAGCCGCGCGCCATAGCCGACGATCACGCCCTCGCTTTCCAGCCGCTGCAGGCGGCGCAGGCAGGCCGAGGGCGAGAGGTTCACCCGCGTCGCCAGCTCGGCGTTGGTGGCGCGCCCATCCCGCTGGATTTCAGCCAGCAGGCGTATATCCGTGCGATCGAACTGGACTTCTCCGGCCATTGTTGCCCCGCAACATGGTGAGTACGCAAGGATATTGCGCCAACAAGGCCAATCGGCGCAACTTTTGCAACCCTGTTGCGCGCGCCCTGCCCTAGCATCGTGGGTATCCCGTCAAGGAGTGCCTCATGGACCTCGCCCAGCCCCGCCGCGTCGAACACCAGCAGACCGACAAGGGCTACGTGCCGGTGTATACCACCGCGCTCGTCGAGCAGCCGTGGGACACCTACAGCGCCGACGACCACGCCACCTGGAGCACGCTGTACCAGCGCCAGCGCGAACTGCTGGTCGGCCGCGCCTGCCAGGAATTCCTGGATGCACAGGACGAGATGGGCATGAACGCGCACATGATTCCGCGCTTCGACCAGCTCAACGAAGTGCTGGGCGCGGCCACCGGCTGGACCCTGGTCGGCGTCGAAGGCCTGCTGCCGGAACTGGATTTCTTCGACCATCTGGCCAATCGCCGATTCCCGGTGACCTGGTGGATCCGTCGCCCGGACCAGATTGATTACATCGCCGAACCGGACCTGTTCCACGATCTGTTCGGCCATGTGCCACTGCTGATGAATCCGGTGTTCGCCGACTACATGGAGGCGTACGGCCGTGGCGGCGTCAAAGCCCACGCGATCGGCCCGGACGCGCTGCAGAACCTCACGCGCCTGTACTGGTACACGGTGGAATTCGGCCTGATCGACACGTCCGAAGGCCTGCGCATCTACGGTGCCGGCATCGTGTCGTCGAAGGGCGAATCGCTGTACTCGCTGGAATCGGCTGCGCCCAACCGCATCGGCTTCGACCTGCAGCGGATCATGCGCACGAAGTACCGCATCGACACCTTCCAGAAGACCTACTTCGTCATCGACAGCTTCGAACAGCTGATGCAGGCGACGTCGCCGGACTTCACCCCGATCTACGCGGCGCTGTCTGATCAGGCGCATCTGCCGGCGGGCGATGTGCAGGGTGATGACCGCGTGTTCCAGAAGGGCACAGGTGAAGGCTGGGCCGACGGCGGCGACGTGTAGGCGCACGGCGTACAGCACTTCGCTTTGAAAGGAAAACGGCGCACCTGGATGCGCCGTTTTCGTTGCTGCCTGATGCCTGCACCGTCACGGCGGTGCGGGCGAGGGCAGGGCAGTCAGGCGTCCACGGCGCGGCAGGAACCGCGCACCATCAGTTGCGGATGCACGCTGGTTGCGGTCGGTGCATCCGGCACGTCGGTCTGCACCAGCATGGCGGCGGCGGTGCGGCCGATATCACTCACATGGCGGCGCACCGACGTCAGCGGCGGCCACAGCCGCGATGCCAGCGGGCTGTCGTCGTAGCTGACGATCGACAGCTGCTGCGGCACCGCGATGCCCGCACGCAATGCCACCTGGTACACGCCGGCAGCCATTTCATCGTTGCCGGCAAAGATCGCACTGGGGCGTTGTCCGCCCATCAGCAGCCGCTCTGCGGCATGCACGCCGGACTCGAAGGTATCGCCCGCTTCCAGCACGCGCTCACCCGGCAGGGTCAGGCCCACCTGAGCCAACCGGTCGAGGAAGCCATGGGTGCGCTCGCGTGCGGTACGGCGGTCGCCCGGACCGGCAATCACCGCGATGTCGCGGTGGCCGAGCGAGAGCAGATAGCCCGCAGCTGCGGCTGCACCGTCGCGATCGTGGGTGACCACGGCCTGTGCCTCGTCATCCGACACATGCGCGTTGATGCGGACGTAGCGGCATTCGATACCGTCGAGCATCTCCGTCAACGCAGCCGACTCGGAGGCACGCGGGCCCAGGATCACGCCGTGCAGCTTCTGCTGCTGCACGAAGCGGCGCACGCCGTCCGCGCAATCCGGAGACTGGCTGTCGCAGGGATGCACGACCAGCTCATAACCGGTGCCGCGCAGCGCTTCCAGCGCGCCGTGCTGCAGGTCGACAATGCATTGGGCGCCCGGGTCGTCATACACCAGGCCGATCAGGAAGGAGCGGCGGAACGCGAGGCCGCGCGCCAAGGGGTCGGGCACGTAACCGACCTCGCGCATCAACGCCTCGACCTTGTCGCGGGTGTCTTTGCGCACCAGCGGCGAGTTGTTGATGATTCTTGAAACCGTTTTCTTGGAAACTCCCGACAGTCGTGCGATGTCGTTGATCGTGGCAGCCTTGCCCTTCGATGCCGGCAACGCGGCATCGCTAATAATTCGCACTGACATGTATAGAACCAGGTAAGTCGGAGAATTCTAGCCTTGCGCCCGTGGGGCGCGAAGTTGCGGAATGTCGCAGCGAAGATGAATCGCGTCGTGTTCGACCGCTTCTGCTGCGCGAGGTTCCATTGTGATCGCTCTACTTGATGTGCATCTGAACCGTTCTTCCGCGCGTGTTCACCTTGAATGCGGGCGCGACGCGCGCGAACGCCAACATTCCCTTAACCAGGCTCCGCTAAAGTCGGGGCATGGACCTGCAGACTTCTCCGTTTCCGGTGTTCCGTGGCCGCGATAGGTTGATCGCCGCGGTCGACGCAGCGATGACCTCCGGTGACCCCGAGCGCATCACCGCCGACCTGCAGCTGGCGCTGCAGGAAGCCATCGCGGACAGCCGCATCGAGTTGCCCGAGTGCGTACACCGTCCGGTCAGTGATCATTACGCGCGACGCCCGCTGTACCACAGCCGCGAACACGGCTACAGCGTGATTGCCATGAGCTGGGGCCCAGGGCAGGGCACGCCGCTGCACGACCACGATGCCATGTGGTGTGTGGAGGGAGTGTGGTCGGGCGAACTGGAGATCACCCGCTATGAACTGCTCGAATGCGCCGGCGAGCGCTGGCGCTTCCGCCGCCATGCCGTGCTGCGCGGGGGCTGCGGCAGTGCCGGCAGCCTGATTCCGCCGCACGAGTACCACACCCTGCGCAACGCCAGCGACGAAGCACTGGCGATCTCGGTACACGTGTACGAGGCGCAGATGGAGCGCTCGGCGGTGTTCGATCCGCTCGGTGGTGACTGGTACCAGCGTCGCATCCAGGCATTGCAGGCCGACCCGGCCTGAACCGGGGGCAGGGCGGGGCACCGCCAGCACCTTGGTGAGCCGCGTGGCATCATGCGCCGCTGCGCTGCCGGACCCGGCGGCGATCCGCGATGCCCCGTCGGGCAAGGAGCAAGACCATGTCCAGCGCTGATCCGCGCCTGCGCGCGCTGTTGAAGCTGGCACCGGTGATTCCGGTGTACACCCCCGAAGATGTGAATGAAGCGGTCGAAGTGGCCCAGGCGCTGTTCCGCGGCGGCCTGCCGGTGATCGAAGTGACGCTGCGCACGCCGCAGGCACTGGATGCGATCAAGGCCATGGTCGAGGCCGTGCCCGATGCCGTGATCGGCGCCGGCACCGTGCTCAACGCCGCGCAGATGCAGGCGGCGAAGCAGGCCGGTGCGCGTTTCGCGGTGTCCCCCGGTGCCACGTCGGCGCTGTATGCCGCCGCTCGCGATGCCGACCTGCCGTACCTGCCCGGTGCCGCCACCGCCTCCGACCTGATCCTGGGCCTGGAGCACGGCCACGACACCTTCAAGTTCTTCCCGGCGGTGCAGGCCGGTGGCGCTGCGTTGCTGGCGGCCTGGCACGGCCCGTTCGCCGATGTGCGGTTCTGCCCGACCGGTGGCATCAGCGCGCAGACCGCGCCGCAGTTCCTGCACCTGTCCAACGTGCTGTGCGTGGGCGGCTCGTGGCTGACCACACCGGCACTGCTGCAGACCCGTGACTGGGACGCCATCGAACGCCTGGCCCGCGAGGCGTCGGTGCTGGCCAGCTGAACCTGCCGCACGAATCCTCGAGGGTTTGATCGTGATCAAAGCGCCGGCCTCGAGCCGGCGTCATTCTGTGGGCAAGCGCACTACGGAGATCCGAACATGAATTCGACCATGAAGGCTGCCGTCGTGCGTGAGTTCGGCAAGCCACTGGTGATCGAGGAAGTCCAGGTACCGCGCCCGGGGGCGGGCGAAGTACTGGTCAAGATCGAGGCCTGTGGCGTCTGCCACACCGACCTGCACGCCGCCGAGGGCGACTGGCCGGTGAAACCGAACCCGCCGTTCATCCCCGGTCACGAGGGCGTGGGGCACATCGTGGCCGTGGGAGGCGGGGTAGGGCACGTCAAGGAAGGCGACAGGGTCGGCATCCCCTGGTTGTACTCGGCGTGTGGCCATTGCGAACATTGCCTGGGTGGCTGGGAGACGCTGTGCGAGACACAGCGCAACACCGGTTACTCGGTCAACGGCGGCTTCGCCGAGTACGCACTGGCCGATGCCAACTATGTCGGCCTGCTTCCGAAGGAAGTGGGCTTCGTCGAGATCGCGCCGGTGCTGTGCGCTGGCGTGACCGTCTACAAGGGCCTGAAGGTGACCGACACCAAGCCCGGGGACTGGGTGGTGATTTCCGGCATCGGCGGCCTGGGCCACATGGCCGTGCAGTACGCCCGCGCGATGGGCCTGAACGTGGCGGCGGTGGACGTGGACGACAACAAGCTGGCGTTGGCCCGGCAGCTCGGCGCGCAGATCACCGTCAACGCGCGCACCACCGACCCGGCCGCCTTCCTGAAGAAGGAGATCGGCGGCGCGCATGGCGCCCTGGTCACGGCGGTGTCGCCGAAGGCGTTCGAGCAGGCGCTGGGCATGGTCCGCCGTGGCGGTACCGTTTCGCTCAACGGCCTGCCGCCCGGCAACTTCCCGCTGGATATCTTCGGCATGGTGCTCAACGGCATCACCGTGCGTGGCTCGATCGTCGGCACCCGCCTGGACCTGCAGGAATCGCTGCAGTTCGCCGCCGAAGGCAAGGTCGCCGCCACGGTCAGCACCGACCGCCTGGAAAACATCAACGAGGTGTTCGCGCGCATGCACGCGGGCACCATCGAAGGCCGCGTGGTACTCGACTTCGCCGCCTGACCGCCTGTGCATGGCCGCCGCTCCGTCCCCCTCTCCCACGGACGCGGCGGCCATGCCGACCCATCGGCAGCGCCGGCACTGGCCGGCAACCCCCAGGCGGTTCGGTAGTGCCGGCCGCTGGCCGGCAACCCGGGCACTCCGTGGCAGCCGTACAATGCGCGCATGCCCGGCCTGCTCAAGACCCTGTTCCTGTCCCTCGTCGCCCTGATCGGTGGCGTGCTGTCGCTTGCGCTGGTCAGCAGCGTCGCCAGCTGGCTGCCGCCGTTGCTGGGCATCTCGCCGGACAACAACAGCGTGCAGCTGGGGTGGGACCTGGCCTTCAGCGTACTCGGTGGCATCGCCGGCATTTCCTTCGCCACCTACTACGCGCCCTGCTGGCCGCGTTCGCATGGTTTTTCGATCTGGTCGTTGATCGCGCTGGGCTGCGCCTACGCGGTGTGGACTACGGGTGCGGATTTTCCGCTGTGGTTCGTCATTTCGCTGCTGGCATCGCTGCCACTGCAGCTGCTGGCCGGCTGGTGGTTCGGCCGCCGCGCGTCGCGCGATCTGCGCTGAGCGCATACAGGTAGTGCCGGCCGCTGGCCGGCAACCACAGCACGCCTGAGCGTGTACGCAGAACCCCAGGGTTACTGCAGCAACGGCCTCACCGCTGCCGCCGGAATATGGTCCAGTGCGCGCCAAGCGTCCTCCACCACCGGCCTCGCCTGCGACCAGCTCAACCGCGACTGGCCGCGCATCTGCTCCCAGTGCTCGGCCAGTTCTTCGCAGGTATCGGCGGCATCACCGCGTGGCCAATCCGCGGCATGGGTGGTCAGCGCGAAGGCATACACCGGGCACAGATCGCGCCAGTTGCGGTGGCTCTGGCCACGCCTCTCCTCGTAGTCGCTGAGCATGTACTGCAGGTAATCCTGCGCCACCGCCTGCGGATCTTCCTGGCGGCGCGTGCGGCGCTGCGCGGTGCGCTGGCCGAGCGGATCGAGCAGGGCGTTGAACACGGACCTGTCCCTTTTTGACATCTGACGCTGCCGACGGTGTTCCCCCGTCTGTCACAGTAGTTTGCGCCGGTCTCCAAGTAAACTAAACCCATGACGACCACTGCCTCACATGCAGCTCAGCGTAACGAACGCGCATGTGCCACCGCAAT
>NZ_RXLZ01000102.1 GCF_003970865.1 Stenotrophomonas maltophilia
CTTCTTTGGTTGCATCGGTCTGATGGACTGTGTTGGTATTTGAGTGTTCATGTGAATTTTGATGGTTAACCAGAGCGGGATCCAACCAGACGAACGCGTTAAGAAGGACGGCGGGGTCAGATGTGAATAAGAGACGGACCCTTGGCGGGACAGGGGGGAGGGCGAGCGGCGGGGCCGCGACCGATGAACCTGCAGCTAGTCCGGAGAAGTAGACGAAGCCCATGCGATCTCCACCGTGAGCCTTGCAAGCCGCTGCAGCCGTTGCCGGGTCATACGTGTTGTTCATGAAGACGGATTGGCCGTTGACTTGAGCGTCCCAGACGCTGGGGTCTGCTGCCATGGCAGCCACCAGCGTTGCGCAGGCGGACTTGGGCACGTTGCGGGTCTCCAACAAGAAGGCGTCGTTGCCCCGTTTCACGGTGCTGGCCGTG
Source organism: Stenotrophomonas maltophilia (assembly GCF_003970865.1). Taxonomy (GTDB): domain Bacteria; phylum Pseudomonadota; class Gammaproteobacteria; order Xanthomonadales; family Xanthomonadaceae; genus Stenotrophomonas; species Stenotrophomonas maltophilia_AR. The sequence continues at coordinate 432 of NZ_RXLZ01000102.1, forward strand.
ACCGCCACACTGCCACCCCACGTATTGGTCAACGTGCCGTTCCGCAGAAGCCGCTGGGGCGCCAACCCATCGGCACGGACCATTGCAGTTGTCAGCCCCGAATAGCCCCCCAAAATGCCCATCGACCGTTCAATGGAGGTGGCCGTTTGGCTAAAGTCCACCTGCGTTTCTTTTACTTGTGCGGCCACGCTGGTCGGGCCAAACACCCACCAAACGGCAGCGGCCATGACGGTGATCACGCCCAGAGCCAATAGAACTTCCAGCAGCCCAAAACCACTGGACCGGATCCGGGCTTGTGCGAGCGCTGTGAGCCGATGCGTTCTCATGACCGAGCAGCCTGGCGTTCGGCCTCACGGGCTTCCAGGTGCTGAATGCCTTTCTGTCGGAGGTGCTCGCGCTTGCCCGGGTGTTGGGCCAGTTGCTCAGCGACCAGCAGCAACGCTCCAACGATTTCCGCCGGATCCCAGTCGTCAGCCCCCGCCGCAATGGTCAGTCCACCGAGAACGATTTTTCGATGTGCATCTGCTGAGCGGAACAACGCGGAACGTTCTTTGAGCCGGGCTTTCGCGGCTTCGCGTTGTTGCTTTCGCTGCTCGGCCTTTTCCGCCATTAAGAGCTTGGCTTGTTCTTTCGCCAAGCTGGTCATCATGCGGTCCAACTTCTCGCGTTGCTTCTCTACATCGGTTGCCATGTCATTGCTCGGTGCATATCTCTATGCATGCAACCATGCACAGGCCATCCGTCAATCCCCTTTGCATGGGCGCGGAGCGCAACGGGGCGAAGCCTCCAAACGACGGCGAGCGAAGCGAGCCTAACCGCCGGGCGGCGAAGCCGACCGAATGCTTTTGACGTTAGCTTTTCCCTGCATTTGACAGTTCCGACGTGCATGGGAACCTGAGGGAGAGGGGGCAGGCGAGCGTGAGCGAGCTCCCCGGTTCTCGAGCGTTGCGAGGGGTGGGGTTTCCCACCCCGACAGCAAAGCAAGAGCGCACTTAGAGTAATCCCTTCGGGATTACGTGCGGTCAGGGGCTATGCCCCCGACACCCCGGCGCGCTTCGCACGCCTGTCCCCCTTGCTCGCCCCCCAGGGGGCTGCGCTTGGAGACCCGATTGGCGATTTACCACCTCACAGCGAAGGCGTATTCCCGCAAGGACGGCAAGTCCTCCACGGCGGGCGCTGCCTATCGTGCGGGGGTTTGCATCGAAGACGCGCGCACGGGCGAAGTCCACGATTACACCCGCCGCAGCGGCGTTGCCTTTGCCGCGCTGTGCCTGCCCGGTGACGCTACCGCCGACCGTGCCGAGTTTTGGAACCGGGTGGAAGCCCACCACAAGCGCGGCGATGCCATCACTTGCCGCGAAGTGGAAGTCGCCTTGCCCGCCGAGCTCGACGCCGATGCACGGCGCGAACTGGCCCATGCCTTCGCCAAGCATTTGTCCGGCACCTACGGCGTGGCCGCGGACCTCGCCATCCACGAACCCAGCAAGGGCGGCGACGAGCGCAACCACCACGCCCACATCCTGCTCAGCGCGTGCTTGGTCAACGCGGACGGGACCTTGGGGAAGAAGGCCGAAGCATTGGACCCCATCGCCTGCAAGAAGGCCCAACGGCCCACCTTGGCCGACACCCAGCGCGAGCACTGGGCACGGATGGTCAACACCGCCTTGGCGAAAGCCGAGGCCACCGCTCGGGTGGACCACCGTCGCCTGGATGCCCAACAAGCCGACGCCGCCCAACGGGGCGACTTTGCCACCGCGGCCCGCTTGGACCGCCGAGCCACGCAGTACGAAGGCAAAGACCTGACCGCGGCCCGCCGTCGGGGCCACACGCCCAAGCGCGTGCGGAACAACGACCGGGTGAAAGCCGCTGCAGCCCGGCGCTTCGACCGCCACACCCGCCGTTTTGAAGAACTCAAAGCCAAGGCCGCCAAGGACGGAACGTTGGTGCAGGTGGGCGAGCAAGCCTTGCACGCACGGGCGTTGCTTGAGCGGCGGAAAGAAGGCGTCCAGCGGTTGCGAATCGAAGCCGTCGCCGAGGTGCAGGCCATCGACCAGGCGGCACAGCGAAAAGCCGCCGTCCGGGCGCGTGCAAAGCGTCCCGCTTCGCACAAAGCCGGGACTTCCGTGTCCCGGCAGGCCGCACCTGCGGCCGGTCTCCAGGGCAAGGCGGCCGCAGCCGTCGAGCGGGCCTCACGCAAAAACACTGCTTCAAGACAGGGGGAAACCATGGCAGCAGAGCAAATCGCAAAAGATCTGAACGAGATGATTGAGCAAATGCTGAAGCGCGCACGCCTGGCACTCCAGCAACAGGACGCGACGCCCCTACAGCGGGCCAGTGCCCGGACGCTGATTGAACGGCATGACGACCTTGTCCAGAAGCGGCGGGATCACACGGCGGCCAAGGAGGGAAGGAAATTGGCCGGACTGGACCGGCGGCGTGCAGACGCCGACGCCAACGTCACGCCAGAGCCAACCGACTGGCGTAGTCGCATGATGCGGGTTATCGGCAAGCCTACATTCAAGAGCCTGGCCGCACAGGCGGCACAGGAGCAGAAGCAGGAAACCACGGCAGTGGAGAGGCAGGCACGCCAGACGCGGGACAAAACTCGGGAAGCCCGGAACGACGCCGTGGTGGCGTTTGAGCTGGCTCAAAAGGAGTTCTTTGTGCAGTTTCCACAGCAGTTTACGACGATCAGACCCAAGCCCGTCCCAGTGCCAACACGGGAGGTTGCTCCCGTGCCACTCGGGGGTGCCCAGTCCCCGCAGGTGCCCGACACGGTCAGCCCGGCCCGTCCTCGGTCGCCACGGCCTTGAGCAGCGCAGCGACAGTTGTGACACGTTTTTCTGGAAGCCGTTTGACAAGGGGGCAGGCTGGAACGCCCCCGCTTCTGTCAAGCGGGGGCGTTCCAGTCAGGCATGGCACCTGACCAGCTGTGGCCGGGCACGCGTTAGGCATCCGGACAGAGGTTAGAACCGACGGTGCTCATCGCTCCAATTGCCCTCATCGCACTCGGCCCGAAAGTGCTCCATGCCGTCGATGTGGAGCCGTCCGCTGCGCCTATCGATATCGATCTTGGGTTTGTTGATTCCGTTCAACCTGTAGCTTCCCGTGATGCGATCCGGAGTGACCTGGAGGTCGTCTATGTTCCACCAATGGTTGTTGTCACCAGAATGGAGGACCGCGACCAGCTTTCCGGTCAGATGGATGCGGCCGCGACCACCAGAGATTTCGACTTGCACCTCAGAATCGAAGTTTTCCGTGGCACTGGTCACTTCGCTGATCACTTCATAACGATCACGCCTTGAGTTCCAACGGTAACCAGTGCGGGATTCCGTGGAGGGCTTTTGACCTTCGCCATAGCAGATGAGGGTCAAGTTCGTATCTCCGTCCCTGTAACTTTCTTCCTGCCGAGCATGCGTTGCATACCCTCGGTCGTTCTCTTCCCCACAGTTGGCTGCGGGCACCGATTGGATCGCGCTGTAGCGGCCATCCGACGTGGCGATCTGCACGCATTGAGCCTGGTCTCGGCTCCACCAGAAGGCCCACTTCTGGTCACGCACAGTGTTGCTTTTAACGAACTGGTATCCCCGGGCCTCCAGCTGGGTCTCGCCGGAGCTGCCTCGCGCACCGACCAGGTCAGCGAGGGCAGATGGGGTTTGAGCAGAGGCACCGCCCGCCACCGCCAGGAGAACACCGATCACGGCAGGAACTAGAACTCCATTTGAGGCATTCATTGCTGGATTTTCCTTGGGTAGAAAACACTTTATTTTACGGCTATCGGCCCGGGCTGTTCCGATAGGCTTGGGGAGCCCGAACCGGTCCTCATTTGGCAGCAGTTTGAACCAACTTGGCAGGGGAAGTTGCAACCTCGGACTTGCCATACGCTCCATTCTTGACGGAAGTCACGCGGCCACACGTTGTTCAGGTGTCTGGGGTTGAGAGGTGGCGAGTGTGTCACCGAAACTACGTCGCGTTAGCGCTGAGCCATTCCTGTAGTCCAATGCCCAGACGGCTCCTTCATCCGGCTGGAACGAGGCCCTGAGATAAAGGAGAGCATCACGATGGGACCCCGGAAGGCGGACTTCCCGTTCTACAACGGCAGCCCGGTGCCATTGAGCGCCAAGGGGTGTCTTTGGGTCCTGGTCGCATGCGCCAGTGGATTTTCGGCGCTCCTAGCGGCCCCCCACCTTGTGCAAGGTGCCACAGGGAGTTGGATCGGGATAACGTTGTTCGTGGCGCTTCAACTGCTAGGACTGAGGATGGCAGTGGGCTCCGCATGGACGGCGATCTTCCACCGGCCCACTTGGCGTGAGGTGCTGCTGGCCATCGCCTGCGTTCCAGTGGTGTTCGGCATGCCGGTCCTTGTGGCGCTGTTTGTCGTGGGTTCCCAGCATCTGACGCCCAATCAAATGGTCCAGGCCACGGGGCACCTGTCGCCTGTCCAAGCCCTTGGTTTCTTCTCCATGTCGGCCGTCCAACTCTTGGGGGAAGAGCTGGTGACCCTCCTTCCATTCCTGGTGCTTTTGACGGCCCTGAGGAGGACCACCATGAAGCCGTGGGTTGCCCTCTGCCTGACTTGGTTCGCCACGTCCCTGATGTTCGGGGCGCTCCACCTACCCACCTATGGATGGAACTTCGCCCAAGCCTTGTTGGTCATTGGGACTGCGCGGTTGGTATTGACGGGCGTCTATGTGCTGACCAAGAACGTCTGGGCCAGCACGATCACGCACATAGGCAATGACTGGATGCTTTTCACGATCGCCATGCTTACCCTCTGATCCTGCCTCAAAGCAAAAACGCTCCGCTTCCCTGAGCCACTTTGTTCAGACGGCCTGAACTAGCTGTTAGGTCTTCCCGCAGAGAACGTTCCGCATTCTGAAAAGGCCGACCGCCGTGCCATGGCCTTGATCCCCTGCATCAAGTTGGCCAGCGATGCCGAGACTGGCATGCCTACCTAACGCTGTTTTAGACGCTCCACGGCTGCTGCCCGCTCCTCGGGTGTCATCTGCGACAGCGCCAAGATGACCTCTGCAATGGCTTCATCCTCGGCCACAAGGTAGGCCATCGGCACCCCCAGCACATCGGCCAACTTGCCCAATCCGTCCAGGTCGATGCCGCTGGTCTCGTTTTCGTAACGGTTGACCCGGCTGCTCGCCAGCTTCTTATCCAGCCCCATGAGCACCCCCAGCGCCCGCTGGCTGGCAATGCCACGCAGCGCTCGCGCTTGTTTCAGGCGGGCGGCAAAGAGGCTGCGGGGCGACGGTGGAGCCTTGGGCACGTAGACGCAGTTTGATGGATTGGTCCTGAAGCATGACTTCCCGCGGCCTTTTGTGGCAGAGTCTTCATGAAATGTAGCACTCAATCGCCACCCAACCACAGGGGGTTCCATGAAGATCGTCCGCACCATCCTGATCGCCGCCATCACTGCACCGGGCCTGTCCGCCTGCGGGAGTAGCCAACCGTCAAACCAAGAGGCTCAGGACGCCATCACCACCTTGTTCACGCAGGCGTCCAACGGTGCAATGACGGTGACCGGCTTCCGCGATTTCAAGCTCACCGGTTGCCACAAAGCCGACCCTGACGATGGCGTCGTCTGCGACGTCGGAGGCTCCGTTGTCGTGAGCATCGTGGGAACCGAGCAAGTGCGCCCCTTCGTCGAGCCCGTGCGGTTCTCCAAGGCCAGCGGCACTTGGACCGCTCACAAGCGCTGACCCATGAGCACTGGTTCATACGCGCACGTGGGATGCGCCTCCGTCATTCTCGGGGGCGCGGGCGTGGTCTTCGTGGGCGGTGGCATTGAAATGCTCCAGAACGGCAGCCCCTTCGGGTGGCTGGCCGTTCTCGGCGGCCTGGGGATCTGGCTGGTGCTGGCTTTCCTCTGTTGGATCACCTACCGAGCAAACCGCCGCCGTGCCTGGATCGCCCGGCAGCCCTATCCTCACTTCGCCGAGCAGGGCTTGAAACGCGGCGGCTTCTGGCGCGGCTTCTTGTGCACGTGGGTCGGCGTCATCGTGGTCCACGTGCTGGTGTTCCTGGTCAACGGGTTCGCCGAACTGTTGCCCAATCCGGAGCAGGTGCGCGGGTTGATGGTGTTGGTAGGGGTGGCCCTAGTGCCGGCGCACTTGGTGCTGCCTATCGTGGGCGGCATCGTCTACAGTCTCATGCGCTCGACCTCGGTTCGCTGACACCGAGCCCTTTCGGGCCCAAGGAGCCGCCCTGGCCCGCCGTCCTATCGGTTCGAACAGACGAACGGATGAACCTCAAACGTTAAAGTCCGGGTAGTATCAGCTGCGATGGCCGCCGCGTCGCCGAAAGCCGAATAAGGCAAAGCGCCCCGCACCGCTTGGCCGGGCTCCACACGCACCTCACCGCATCCGCCGGGGCAATACGCGCTGCCCGTAGGCAGCAGTTCCTGCTTGCCGTGGCTGGTCGTGAGCGTGGCACCGTCGAACCCTGCCGGCACGGCGTTATCGGCGGGCCAAGCCTCGCGTGACAAGCACAACGGCTCGGTGGCTTTGGAGGTCAGCGTGAGGTCGAAGCGTTGCTGGGTGGGATTGTCGGTCACGGCCAAATCGAAGTCGGCCGGTGGCGCCCAACGGATGGGCACCGAAGACGCGCAGGCGGCGAGTGCCGCCAAGGTCAGCAGGGATAGGCAGCGCATCACCGCGCCTGATCCATCAGATGGTCCGGGTTGATCAACCGCTGCTGTCCAGGCAGCGTCCTGAAAATTTCCTGCTGTTGGGGCGTGCCAAATTTGTAGGCGGGAATGCCGTTCATGCGCTGGTCTTTGTAGCCGAGCACTGCGTGGCCGGTTTCGTGGCCGGCACCCCAGGCTAGCGTAGACGGGCTGTTGAAGCCTGGATGGGAAATGTTCACCAAGACTTGCGTAGGCCCGCTCGTGGGCACGCCGGCCAGAGTGTCGGCGCCCACGCTGGGGTAGGCCGCGGCTAAAGCTTGGCCGGTCATCGCGTTGGCCGGTATTGCGCCCGAACTGGTGTCGCGCAACGCAGTAGCCATTGCGCCCATGTTCGCGGCAGCCTTGGCCATGTTCTCCGGCGTCGCGGTGCCTGCGCCGAAGTTTCGCTCAAACGCTTTTTCCGCACGTTGGAGGGCCTTGCCGCCTTCGGCCATCGCACCGGTGATCTTTCCCGCAGCCTTCTCCAGGCTGCCGGCGGCGCTCTGCTGGGCGCGATCGAACTGCTTCCACTGCTTGTCGGTCCAGCCGGTGCCGCGCGACAGGCGGCCGTCAGGGTCGGTGAAGCGGTAGGGGTTGTTGTTCCCATACCAATAACGGTTGAAGTTCTGACCCGTGTTTGGGTCGGCCTGGACCGGATCGGCCGAGACGAAACGCGCCGACGCGTTGAATGCGAGAGCACATAACGCGATCGTCAACAGACTTGGGATTGTCTTGCGCATCACTGCCCCCTTTTCGCGCGCTCGCGCTGGATGTGTTGAAGATAGCTTGCTTCTTGCTCGGGCGTCTTCTGGATCCAGCCCAGTTGTTCGGCCTTGGCAAACCAAGCCATGTTCTCGCGGGTCAAACGTCGGTATTCGTCGTGCAACTCCGGCGGAACGTCCGCCGCATTGGGATACCTGGATGTAATACGCTGCTGCGTGTCCAGATAGTAGGCGTTGGCCTTCCAGATCATGGCTACCGAATCTTTCGAATTGGCCGCCAGTGCTAGATCGGCCACCGCCATCAGTGCGCTGGCGTCTTTCCGTGCGCCGTAGTGCTCCATCAAGCTGCTGGCGATGACCCCTACGCCCTCGTGCGGCAGCAATGGGCGCAGATAAAGCCCGTTGTCCAGCGCCGCTTCGGATATCCCCGTCTCACGTTGGTAGCTACTGTCGTATTTGAAGCCGCCAGCAGTGGCCTCGACATTCAACCAGGCTTGTTGCGTATCGTCGGCGAACTTAACCATGACGTGGTTAGGCGCCGTCGCCAACGCAATGGGCAAACCGAGCCGCTGTCCCAAGATGACAAACAGAATGGGCATGGAAACGCAGTTGCCTTCCCGCGTCGCCAAGTAGGTGGCCAACTGCTTGTTTGTCGGGTTTTTGCCCAGCGGGTCGGTCAGGTCGTAGCTGAAAGGTTGGCCCTGGTTCCAAGGCCCCGGCTCGTAGAGGGTCTTGAGCAACGCATCGAGCACTTGGCGCGCCGACGGATTGCCGGACACATTGTCGCGCACGGCGCGCTCCCACTCATCGAGTTGCCGGTGCACCGCGGTGGTATCTGTACTTGGGTCGATAAGGCGATCCACTACCAGCTTGGCAGCGGCGTAGTCCACCTTGTCGTCGGGGAGCTGGAACTGCTCACGCAGCGGCGCGAGGTGATCGGCTGCGCACGCGGCAAAGGCCAGTGACGCCAACAATACGCCCAGTCCCTTAACTGCCCAGCGGTGAGCTTGACTTCCCATGCGCTCCTTGCATCCCAGCTATCTAGCGACATCCTAATCCTGCCGAAGCGGGGCTGTCCAACTTCCGTCCGGGAGGCAGTTTCCAGTAAGTCGCCCTTCGAGGAATGCCCCTTTCGCGGGGGCTGCTCAGGGTTCACCCCCGTTTTCACGGACACTTACAAGAAGGCCGATTCAGGCCATGAGGAGTGTTCATGTCGAAGCGAAGGAAGTTCAGCGCCGAGTTCAAGCGTGGTGCGGTGGAGCAGGCAAGCCAGTC
>NZ_RXLZ01000103.1 GCF_003970865.1 Stenotrophomonas maltophilia
TCGTTGTAGTCCGCGTCTTCTTATGTTTTGATTTTATTTTTTTTTTTCTCAAGCGCCCCCCCCACCAGAGTGCACCCACCGGAAAGTCGTGGGCCGGCTCAGGTGGGTAAAAGACACAGCCCCCCACCCGGCCAAACCCATGAACCGAGCTTTCAGCGACCAACTCAACCCACCACGGAGGGGCTCCGCCGTTCGCCGACTCCCGCCGAAGGCGTGCTTTCCACGCAGAAAAAAAATTTCCGGAAGCGTGTCGATTCCCAGCCCCCTGGTTCGTTGTACCCAGTGAAGGGCACGCACCACGCGTCCCCACGGGAGACCGCAATGAAAGTGATGGTGATCGTGAAGGCCAACGCTGACTCCGAAGCCGGCCGCATGCCCAGCGAACAGGAATTGTCCGAAATGGGCGCCTTCAACGAACAACTGGTGGCCGCCGGCATCATGCTCGCCGGTGAAGGCCTACACGCGACCCAGCGCGGTCGCCGCATTCACTTCGGCAGCGGCGCGCCCAAGGTCGAGGCCGGTCCGTTCGGCCCCGCCGGCGACCAGATCGCCGGCTTCTGGCTGTGGGAGGTGCGCTCGCTGGACGAGGCCGTTGAATGGGCCAGCCGCGCGCCGTTCAACAGCGGCGGCACGCTGGAGCTGCGTCCACTGATCTCCGCCGAAGACTTCGGTGAAGCCTTCACTCCCGAGTTACAGCAGCAGGAACAGCGTCTGCGTGCACAGCTGGAAGGTTGACCCGATTCATCTCCCTGCCGGGCACAACCCGGCACTACTGCCCTGAACCGCACAACGGAGTATTGCCATGAAACTGATTCCCTTCCTCGGCTTCAGCGGCCAGGCCCATGAGGCGATGGCGTTCTACGCCAAGGCACTCGGTGGCCAGGTCACGTCGGAAATGAAGTACCGCGACATGCCGCCCTCCGATGGGTCGCCGGGCTGCAACGAGATGCCGCCGGAAACCCTGGACCACGTCGCGCACAGCCAGCTGGAAATCGGCAGCGCCATCGTGATGGCGGCCGACGGTCCCGGCGGCGGCGAGGGTGGTTCGACCACCATCAATGTCGACGTCGACAGCATCGAAGAAGCCGAGCGCGTGTTCGCGGCGCTGGCCGAAGGTGGCCAGGTGCAGATGCCGATCGCTGAAACGTTCTGGGCGCACCGCTGGGGCATGTTGATCGACCGCTACGGCAAGCCGTGGATGGTCAACTGCATGAAGCAACCCTGATTCCTCTCTTTCTTTCATCCACAAGGAGCTTCACCGATGAGTGCACCGCAACCGCAGATGATCTTCGTCAACCTGCCTGTGCAGGACCTGGAGAAGTCGAAGGCGTTCTTCACCGCGATGGGATACAGCTTCAATCCAACCTACACCAATGACGATGCGGCTGGCATGGTCATCAGCGAGAGCATCTACGTGATGCTGCTGACCCAACCTTTTTTCCAGCAGTTCACCAACAAGCCGATTGCCGATGCGCACACCCACACGGAAGTGATCAATGCGCTCTCTGCACCCAGTCGCAAGGCAGTTGACGAGTTGGTGGACAAGGCACTGGCCGCCGGCGCCAGCGAACCGCAGCCGGCGCGCGACCTGGGCTTCATGTACCAGCGCGGCTTCCAGGACCTGGATGGCCATCTCTGGGAAATCGCACACATGGACGGCGAGCCGGGCTGACGGCCGCCGCAGGGAGAATCCTCATGGCTTACGTGGATGCTTACGTGCTGCCGTGCCCACAGGACAAGGTGGCGGCCTACCGCCGCCTTGCCCGCAAGGCCGGCGCGGTGTGGAAGGACCATGGCGCGCTGCAGTACATGGAATGCGCGGCCGACGATGTGGAACCGGGAAAGCGCACGTCGTTCCCGCGGGCGGTCAAGGCCAAGCCCGGTGAAACGGTGATCGTCGCCTTCGTGGTGTTCCGTTCGCGCGCGGCGCGCGACCGCATCAATGCCAGGGTGATGGCCGACCCGCGGTTGGCGTCGCTGGGCCCGAAGGACATGCCGTTCGATACCCAGCGCATGTTCTGGGGCGGCTTCAAGCCGATTGTTGAAGCGTGAGCTGCGGCGCTTGTGCGGGCCGGGCGTGCGTGCTGTGATCGGCGCATGCTCGATCCCGCACTGACGCAGCGTCTGGAAACCCTCTGGCGGATGGAGTCGCCGGTGTTGATCGCGCGCCTGGCGCGGCTGCTCGGGGGCGATGTCGGCCGTGCCGAGGAGCTGGCCCAGGACACCTGGCTGGCCGCGCTGGAGCGCTGGCCGGAGCAGGGCATCCCGGACAACCCCGGAGCCTGGCTGATGACCACTGCGCGCAACCGTGCCATTGATGTGCTGCGACAGCACCAGCGGGTGGCGCAGCAGCATGCGCAGTGGGGCGAGGAACTGCATCCAGCGGCGCTGCCGGCACCAGATGACAGCCAGGCGCTGGAGGATGACCTGGGTGACGATCTGCTGCGGCTGATGTTCGTGGCCTGCCATCCGGTGCTGCCGGCCGATGCACGGGTGGCACTGACGCTGCGCCTGCTCGGTGGCCTGACCACCGTCGAGATCGCTCGTGCGTTCCTGCAGCCGGAGCCGACCATCGCCCAGCGCATCGTGCGTGCCAAGCGCACCCTGGCGCAGAAGCAGGTGCCCTACGAGGTCCCTCGCGCAGACGCGATGCCCGAGCGGCTCGGCTCGGTGCTGGAGGCGATCTACCTGGTATTCAACGAAGGTTACGCGGCCAGTGCCGGTGACGACTGGATGCGTCCGGCGCTGTGCGAGGAGGCATTGCGGCTCGCGCGCATTCTGGCGCACCGGCTGCCGGTGCCGCCGGTGCTGGGCCTGCTGGCGCTGATGGAGCTGCAGGCCTCGCGTGCCGCAGCACGGACCGATGCGCAGGGCGTGCCGGTGCTGCTGGACCAGCAGAACCGCGCGCGCTGGGACTGGCTGCAGATTGAACGCGGACAGCAGGTGCTGGCGCGCGCGCTGGCCGCCGGTGGTGCTGATGATCCCTATGTACTGCAGGCGCGCATCGCAGCGTGCCATGCAGCGGCGCGCCGCCCCGAGGATACCGACTGGCCGCGCATCGCAGCACTCTATACGCAGCTGCTGCAGGTGCAGCCCTCGCCAGTTGTCGCATTGAACCGCGTGGTGGCGATACTGCGCAGCGACGGTGCCTTCGCGGCGTGGGCGCAGCTGCAGCCGTTGCTGGTGGATGCGCGACTGCGAGAGTACGCGCCGCTGCAGGTGGTGCGCGGGGAGCTACTACAGGCGCTGGGACGCGACCTGGATGCACGTCACGCTTTTGCGGAAGCCGCCAGACTCAGCCAGAACCAGGCAGAGCGCGGCCTGTTGCGGCAAAGGGCCGGTCTGCCCCCCGCAGAGTGACCTCGACGAAGGCAGCACTTGTCGGCGGGCCCGCGAGCCGTTATGTTTCGCGCCCAGCGGACGCGTCAGCGTCCACTTTCCATGCGTATTGACCGAGGAGCGGTTGGATGTATTCAAGGACGAAGAGCGCATCGCGCGCTTTTGCGCGCCTGCTTGCCTGTGCCCTGTGCCTGGCCGTGTGGCCGATGGCCGTGCAGGCAGCAGACAAATCACAGCAGGCCTATTGGGCCGGTTTTGCCTACACCGCTGATGCCGCCGCCGTGCAGGCGACCACGCCGCATGCGCATGCGGTGCTGGAAAAGCGTGGCTTGATCCCGCTCAACCAGGTGCTGGCACAGTCGCTCAAGCGCCGCGCCCCGGCCCACCTGCAGCTGATCGACCAGCCGGTGGCGATGCTCGACGGCACCACCAGCGCGACAGTGCTGGCCGCGGCACTGGACCGCGAACTGGTCTCGGTCGAGCCGATCGGTGACCAGTACAAGGTGCTGGTGGAAGTGGCGCTGCAGGCACTGTTCTTCGATTTCCGCGAGCGCCAGGTGATCGCGTCCTATCCGCTTACCCTGCAGCGCATCGACGTGCAGGATTACCGGCCGGACAACGACGATATCGACGCGATCGTCGCCGATCTCCTGTACGGCAGCGCCGATACCAGCCTGTCGCAGGTGCTGGCCGCCAGCCTCGCCCAGGCCAAGCTGCCCGATGCCGCCGTGCGTCGCCTGCAGGTCGGTGGCGTAACCCTGTCCGACGCGGTCCGCGCCAAGCTGCCCGACCCGAAGTGGGAAGCCCCGCTGCGCGCCACGCTGGCCCATGAACTGTCCAAGACGCTGTCGTCCAATACCGGTGTCGGCCTGCTGCCGCCGGCCTCGGGCCAGGCAATCGGTGGTGCGATGGCGGCGCGCTTTGCCGACGGCAAGGTCTACCAGCTGAAGATCCCCGAGCCGGACTACGTCATCAACCTGCAGGTGGATGCGCTGAAGAACGGCGTGATCGAAGAAACCCCGGCGATGAAGACGATGCTGTTCGGCGCGTTCTTCACCGCCAAGGTGACCGAGCCGTTCTCCGGCAAGGTCTATTTCGAACAGCCGCTGCGCAAGGGTGCCACCAAGGTGGTGCCGGTCACGCAGTGGCAGGTCGACCAGTGGTCGGCCAGCTACGAAACCCTGCTGGCGGGCTTCGACGCCTTTGCCGGCGCCGCCGCCAAGCGCGCCGATTCGCGCGGCTGGCTGGACGAACAGAAGCCGGGCGGCCGCCCGTTGCAGCAGCAGACCCAAGCCCTCCAGGAGTTGATCAAGTCATGTCGTTGATGCGTACCATCCTGCTCATCCTCATCGCCCTGGTGGTGGCCTCGCCGGTCGCTGCACAGACCGCCAGTTCGCGCGGTACCGGTTCGGCCAGCTACGGCCTGCGCCTGAGTGCCGACACCCGTGCCCAGGCCCTGAACAAGGCCAAGGTCAATGCACTGGAGGCGTACATCGCCGAAACCGGTGCGGCCAAGCTGCGCCTGTTCGAAGCGCGCCGCGCCGAGTTCATCGGCGAGATCGACCGCTACGTGCTCAGTGCCGTGCAGCTGTCGGACACCGAAGACAAGAAGGCCAAGACCTACACCGTCACCGTCCGCGCCGAGATCAACACCACCCTGCTGCAGACCAAGCTGGATGCAGGTTCGGCCGTGGCCGGTGCCACCGCCGCCCAGCGTTCGCTGCTGACCTTCCTGTTCATGGCGCGCTCGCAGGACACCGTGCAGTCGTTCCAGGACAAGGAATACCGCCGTGTCGACGCCAGCAGCAGCTACAGCGAGAACACCCGTGAAGGCGACAGCTTCCGCGGCAACTCGGTGAGCACCAACGGCAGCATCAACCAGAACGGTTCGATGTCGGTCACCAGCGGTGGCAGCACCACCCAGCGCAGCGACAACATCAGCTGGAAGGTGGCCAACGCTGCCGAAGTGAACACCGCGATGACCGGTGCCTTCAGCGCCGCCGGCTACGAAGTGGTCGAAGCCGAATACGTGGAAGGTGAGTCGCGCGGCCTGCTCAGCATCGAGCGCATCCGCAAGGACTTCAGCACCGGCAACGACCTGGCGCCGGCCACCCTGCGTGATACCGCCAACGGCATCCGTGCAGCCAACATCCCGTACATCGCCGTCGGCACCCTCGACGTCGGCATGCGCGACCGCGATCCGGCCAGCGGCAACACCCGCGTGTTCGTCACGGTCACCGGCAAGGTGCTGGACGTGACCGGTCGTTTCCCGCGCACCGTGTCGTCGGTGGGCCCGGTGCAGTTCTCCGGTACCGGTCCGAACGAAACCGTCGCCCGTACCAACGCGCTGCAGCTGGCGGCTGAAAAGGCTGCCCAGCAGATGATCAACGAACTGAACGTCAAGGCGGTCCGCTGATCCGCCACCCCGGTGGGTGCCGAGCTCGCTCGGCATCGCCCTGGGGTTACCGATTCCCACGTGCCGCTTCGCGGCCGTCTCTCCCAAAGGACACTCATATGATCCGCAATACCGCTCTTGTCGTGGCCATCGCTGCCGCCACCCTGTCGATGCCGGCCCACGCTGGCCTGGGCAAGCTGAAGGACCTGGCCGGTGCCGCCACCGGCACCTCCAGCAGCAGCGCTTCCAGCGCCGCCGCCCCGGACGAAGCCGCGCAGGAAGCGCTGGTGCGTCGTTTCGTTACCTCGCAGTCGCACTCGCTGCAGGCCCAGACCTCGTTCGCCCGCGCCTTCGGCCTGGCCGAGCAGGTGCAGCTGCTGGAAGCCGAGCGCCAGGCGCTGTCGTCGGGTTCGGTCAGCGTCGATGCGATGAAGAAGTCGGTGTCGGTCAGCGAAGCTGCGCAGGCGGCGATCAACGAGCGCCAGGCCGCACAGCCGGAACTGAACGCTGAATCCAAGCAGCACTACGCCGAAGGCCTGGTCTCGCTGTTGTCCTCGGCGGCCGAAGCACAGAAGCTGGGCGGCGAAGCCAGCAACTTCACCGCCGGCATGAAGAACCTGGGTGCGACCCAGCTGGCCACCGTCGGCCGCAAGCTGGCGGCAGGTGCATGGGTGGCCAAGGAATCGCCGGGCTTCATCCAGGGCCTGTACGGCTCGACCAAGTCGGCCGTGACCTTCGCCAAGAAGAGCAAGGTGAAGGTGCCGTCCAACGCCGATTCGATGCTTGACACGCTCTGATCCGAGGCGAATCTCCATGCGTATGACCTACCGTTTGATCGGCCTGGGCCTGGCTGCCACGCTGCTTGCAGCCTGTGGCAAGCAGGACACCCCGGCCGCCGCGCCCGCCAAGGACAAGGCAACCAGTGCACTGGCCAGCAATGCGCCAGTGGAAGCAGCGCCCCTGCGTGGCACGCCGGATTTCGGCGGCACCACCCAGGTCGCGCGCGAAGCCGACGGCATCGGCAGCACCCCGGAACTGGCGGTGCTGGCGGCATTGCAGTCGGCGGTGGCGCAGGTCAACGGCGTACGCGTGGCCAGCCAGATGCAGAGCCTGCGTGCAGGCCTGCATGTGGATGTGGATGACGAACACGTCGGCGATATCCGCGCCGACGCGTTCACCCAGCAGATGATCGCCGGCTCGCAGGGCGCGGTGCTGGGCTATGAAATCCTGTCGCAGGATGAAGTGCGGCAGCTGGACGAGGAAACCATCGCCCGCGTGCGCGCCAGCGACGAAGGCTGGAGCTTCAAGGGCTCGGCGTCGGCCAGTGCCTCCGGCGAAGCCTCGGCCAAGAGCGGTTCGGCCTCGGCCAGTGTCAAGCAAAGCTACGACGAGAAGGTGAGTGTTGATGCCAAGCGTGGCGCCAGCTCCTACGATTCCGATGTGACCCATCGCAGCATGCGCAGCTACTGGAAGGTGCGCGTGCGCGCACAGATTGCCCAGTACCGCGCGCCGGACGAGCAGGGCAAGCCGAAGATCGTGGTCGCCCTGCCGCGCACCAAGGCCGGCAGCTACGCCGTGGGCGACGGCCGCGTGGACGCAGACGAAGTGGCCGACGCGATCCGCGCACGCCTGTCCGACACGCTGACCCAGACCCAGCGCTTCATCGTGCTGGACCGCGAGTTCGGCGACGAACTGCAGGCCGAGATCGACCACATCAACAGCGGCAACGTGCGCCTGCAGGACACCGCACGCGTGGGCCAGCAGCTGGCGACCGACCTGATCCTGATCCCGACCATCGAACGCTTCGAGTACCCGCGCAGCGTGCGCAACCTGCGCATGTCCGACCGCCAGGTGACCTCGTACTCCGGTGGCGGCCGCATCACCCTGCGCCTGATCAACGCCACCACCGGCCAGGTGGTGATGTCCGACAGCTTCGACCACCAGCTGGCCTCGACCGGCCCCAGCACCCTGCCGCGCGTGGTCAACGGCCGCAACATGGCTGCGGCGATGATGGAATCGCTGTCCGGCCAGATCGGTACCACCATCGTCACCACCCTGTTCCCGGTGTCGGTGGTCTCGGTGGACGGTGACCAGGTGGTGTTGAGCCAGGGCGGTGACACCGTGCAGGCCGGCCAGCGCTGGCAGGCCGTGCGCCTGGGCGAAGAACTGAAGGACCCGCAGACCGGCCGCTCGCTGGGCCGCAGCGAACACCCGTGCTGCACCATCCGCATCGACCGCGTGGCCGCACAGACCTCGTACGGCACCATCGAAGACGGCGTCGACGCGATGCGCGGCGGTTTCCGTCCGGGCCAGATCGAACTGCGCCAGAAGCTGGGCAGCAAGCCGGCTGCCGCCGCCGCAGGTGCGACTGCCTCGGCCGCTCCCGCCGCCGCCGCCGCACGCCCGGCCGCCAAGCCGAAGCCCAAGCCCGCTGCCGCCCCGGCCGAAGACCCGAACTGGTAACAGGCTCAAGCAACACACCGATGGGGTCAGAGACCTTTCCCGCAGGGAAAGGAATCTGACCCCTTCGTGTTTCCGTCCGTGTCGACCAAGGTCGACACCTACCAACAGCGATGTGTCGACCAAGGTCGACACCCACCAACAGCAGCGGGAAGCTGTCGAAGGCGGGGTGGGTCCGGTTGCGGGGGTGTCTGCGGCATGGATGCCGCGGCCAAGCCCCCAAGGTGAAGTGACCCCCGGGAGTTGGACGCCAGATCCAACCCGAGGGATACATGAACAGATACGACGCGCGTTTCAAACTGCAGGTCGCCAAAGAGGCCTGCAAGACCTCCACATCGGTCAAAGCCATTGCCCGTCGCCATGGCCTGGAGTTCTCCACGGTCAGGC
>NZ_RXLZ01000104.1 GCF_003970865.1 Stenotrophomonas maltophilia
AACGAATCTGGTCGAGGGAATCAACAACAAGATCAAGGTCATCAAGCGCGTCGCCTACGGATACCGAGACGACGCCTATTTCTTCCTCAAAATCCGTGCAGCCTTCCCCGGAGTTGGGTGAAGAACCAAAAAAACAGGGCCGGACAGTCCCCCGACTGCCGGCCCTCTGCTCCCCCACCGTGCGCCTGTACCGGCCCCTGTTCCAATTCCGGTCACGGGCGCCTACGGCGCCAGCCACGGTGGGTGCTATTGGGTTATCTGCAAAAATCCTGCCAACTTTAGGGCTGATTTCGGCGCCGGCCGGCCGGCACCGACGTCCCGGCCCCGAATGGCGCTAAAATCGCCACCCCGGCGCCGGCGCCCGGCCGCGCCCGCCCCCAGCTGAACAGCCCCCATGAATCCGTCCTTCCATCGTTACGACGTCATCGTCATTGGCGGTGGCCACGCTGGCACCGAAGCCGCGCTGGCCGCGGCCCGCACCGGCGTGCGCACCCTGCTGCTGACCCACAACATCGAAACGGTGGGCGCGATGAGCTGCAATCCGGCCATCGGCGGCATCGGCAAGGGCCACCTGGTCAAGGAAATCGACGCCCTGGGCGGTGCGATGGCGCATGCCGCCGACCGCGCCGGCATCCAGTGGCGCACGCTCAACGCATCCAAGGGTCCGGCCGTGCGCGCCACCCGCTGCCAGGCCGACCGCAACCTGTACCGCATGGCGATCCGCGCCATCGTCGAAGGTCAGGCCAACCTGACCGTGTTCCAGGCCGCGGTCGATGACCTGGTCATCGAAGGCGACGCCGTGCGCGGGGTCATCACCCAGACCGGCCTGCGCTTCGACGCCGAGGCGGTGGTGCTGACCGCCGGCACCTTCCTGGCCGGCAAGATCCATGTCGGCCCCACCCAGTACGCCGCCGGTCGCATGGGCGATCCCCCGGCCACCACGCTGGCGGCACGCCTGCGCGAACGTCCCTTCCAGGTGGACCGCCTGAAGACCGGCACGCCGCCGCGCATCGACGGCCGCTCGCTGGACTACAGCGTGATGGACGAGCAGCCCGGCGATTCGCCGCGCCCGGTGATGTCCTTCCTCGGCTCGGTGGACGAGCATCCGCAGCAGGTCAGCTGCTGGATCACCCACACCACCGAACAGACCCACCAGATCATCCGCGACGCGCTGCACCGCTCACCGCTGTACAGCGGCCAGATCGAAGGCATCGGCCCGCGCTACTGCCCGTCCATCGAGGACAAGGTGGTGCGCTTTGCCGAGAAGGCCAGCCACCAGATCTTCGTCGAACCCGAAGGCCTGGGCATCGTCGAGATCTACCCCAACGGCATCTCCACCTCGCTGCCGTTCGACGTGCAGCTGGAGATGGTGCGCAGCATCCGCGGCTTCGAGAACGCGCACATCACCCGCCCCGGCTACGCGATCGAGTACGACTTCTTCGATCCGCGTGGGCTGAAGGCCTCGCTGGAAACCAAGCTGGTCAACGGCCTGTTCTTCGCCGGCCAGATCAACGGCACCACCGGCTATGAAGAAGCTGCCGCGCAAGGCCTGTTGGCCGGCCTCAACGCTGCACGCCAGGTGCGCGGGCTGGACGGCTGGTGCCCGCGCCGCGACGAGGCCTATCTGGGTGTGCTGGTGGATGACCTGATCACCCACGGCACCAACGAGCCGTACCGCATGTTCACCAGCCGCGCCGAGTACCGCCTGCAGCTGCGCGAGGACAATGCCGACCAGCGCCTGACCCCGGCCGGCCGCGAAATGGGCCTGGTGGATGACCGCCGCTGGAACGCATTCGAGACCAAGCAGGCCGCCGTTGCTGCCGAGCGCGCGCGCCTGGGCGCGCTGTGGGCGACCCCGGCCAATGCGCTGGGCCGCGAAGTACAGGACACGCTGGGCGTGGCGGTCAGCCGCGAAACCAATGTGCTGGACCTGATCAAGCGCCCCGAGCTGGATTACGCGCAGCTGATGCAGGTGCCGTCACTGGGCCCGGCCGTGGCCGACGCCAAGGTCGCCGAGCAGGTGGAGATCGGCGTGAAGTACGCCGGCTACCTGGACCGCCAGCGCGAGGAGATCGAGCGCCAGCAGCGGCATGAAGCCACGCCGATCGCTGAAGCCTTCGATTACGCGACGGTGCGTGGGCTGTCGGCCGAAGCGCTGCAGAAGCTGGAGCGCGTGCGCCCGCAGACCATCGGCCAGGCGCAGCGCATCCCGGGCATGACGCCGGCAGCGATCTCGCTGCTGCTGGTGCACCTGGAGCGGGCGCGCCGCGGCCGCGTGGCGTAACGCGCATCGCGCAGGTCCATCCACGCATGGCGTGGATCTACTGCAATCACCGCTCTGGCAGGTGTCGACCTTGGTCGACACGCCTTTCAGGTGTCGGCGGGGTCGCCATTGGCCGAGCGCGTATCATCGTCGCGAACGCCCTGATTTCCGGAGACATCGATGAACCCGCTGCGCCCCTTCCGCGACAAGATGCCCGTCCTCGGCGAGCGCGTGTACATCGATCCGGCCTGCACCCTCATCGGCGACGTGGAGCTGGCCGACGACGTGTCGGTGTGGCCGGGTACGGTCATCCGCGGCGACGTCAACCATGTGCGCATCGGTGCACGCACCAACGTGCAGGACGGCACCATCATCCACGTCAGCCACCACAGCCCGTACAACAAGGCCGGCTACCCGACCCTGATCGGCGAGGGCGTGACCGTCGGCCACTGCTGCATCATCCACGCCTGCACGATCGGCGATTACAGCCTGATCGGCATGGGCGCCTGCATCCTCGACGGTGCCCGCGTGGAGCGCCATGGCTTCGTCGGCGCCGGTGCGGTGGTCGGCCCCGGCAAGGTGGTGGGCGAAGGCGAGCTGTGGGTCGGCAACCCTGCCCGGCCGGCACGCACGCTGAGTGACAAGGAGATCGAGGCGCTGCATTACTCGGCCGACCACTACGTGCGGCTGAAGGACGAATACCGGGGCTGAGCCCCCGACGCTACCATGCGGCTCTGCTAAAGTCTTGGCCCGACCAGGACCTGTCGAGACCCCCATGCCTGTGGCTGCCCGCCGGAGAGGACCCCGGCGCCCACAACGAAGGCCATCGCGCTGATGGCCGCACCGATGCTCGATACCTACCGCGAGGTGGTGACGCCGGAGGGTGTGCCGCTGCAGTTGCCTGCCGCCGGCCCGGTACCGCGGGCGATGGCCTGGCTGGTCGATCTCGGCGTGCGCATCGCGGCACTGGTGCTGGTGTCCATTCCGCTGGCGCTGCTGGACAAGTTCGGCTCCGGCCTCTACCTGGTGTTGATGTTCCTGGTCTACTGGGCCTACCCGATCGTCTGCGAAGCATTGTGGGGGCGCACGCTGGGCAAGCGTGCGCTTGGGCTGCGCGTGCTGTCCCGCGATGGCGCGCCGGTAGGCTGGATGGCGGCGATCACCCGCAACCTGCTGCGCACGGTGGACATGCTGCCCTTCGGTTATGCGCTGGGCCTGATCAGCAGCCTGTTCGATCCGCACGGCCGCCGCCTTGGCGACCTGGTGGCAGGCACCGTGGTGGTGCACGCACCCGCGCTGTACCTGCCACCGCCGCCGACCATCGACAGCGTGCTGGCTCCGCCGCAGCCCCTGCGACCAGAGGAACAGGCCGCGCTGATGGCCTTCGCCGAGCGTGCGCCGCGGTTGTCGGCGGCACGCCAGCAGGAGCTGGCCGGTATTGCCGAGCCACTGACCGGCACCCATGGCCAGGTCGGCGTGCTGCGCCTGTATGCGATGGCCAACTGGCTGCTGGGGCGGCGATGAAACAGGAGCAGTTCGTCGCCCGCTACCAGCAGGAATGGCAGGACCTGGAGCAGTGGCTGCTGCTGCGTGCCGGCGCCTCACGCCGCACGCGCCGCAAGGCCAGCGGCCTGGCACTGGACGACACCATCGTCCCGCAGCGCTACCGACGGCTGTGCCAGCAGCTGGCGCTGGCGCGCGAGCGCGGCTACAGCCCGCAGCTGGTGCAGCGCCTGCAGCAGCTGATGCAGCAGGGCCACAGCGTGCTGTACCGCACGCCGCCGACACGCTGGCGGGGTACCCTGGAGTTCCTGGTGGCCGACTTCCCGCTGCTGGTGCGCAGCCAGGCGCGCAGCATGTGGGTGGCGCTGGCGATGTTCGCGCTGCCGGCGGTGGCCTGCTTCGTGCTGGTGCAGGTCTATCCGGACCTGATCCACATGCTGATGGACAACCGCCAGATCGCCGAGATGGAGCGCATGTACGATCCCGCCGCCGAGCGCCTGGGGCGTGACAGCGGCACCGACTGGATGATGTTCGGCCACTACATCATGAACAACATCAGCATCGCCCTGCGCACCTTCGCCAGCGGACTGCTGGCCGGGCTGGGCACGCTGCTGGTGCTGTTGTTCAACGGCGTGATCATCGGTTCGGTGGCGGGCCATCTGCAGCACATCGGCCATGGCGACCCGTTCTGGCGCTTCGTGGTCGGCCACGGCGCCTTCGAGCTGACTGCGATCGTGATCGCCGGCGGTGCCGGCCTGCAGCTGGGCATGAAGCTGCTGGCCCCCGGCCGGCGCAGCCGCCTGGATGCGCTGGTCGAAGGCGGACGGATCGGCGCCCGGCTGTGCCTGGGCGCGGCGTTCATGCTGCTGGTGGCCGCCTTCATCGAAGCCTTCTGGTCCTCGCTTGCCGAGGTACCGGCGTGGGGCAAGTTCAGCGTGGCCGGTGTGTTGTGGGCCGGCGTGCTGCTGTGGCTGTGGCGCGGCGGACGTGGAGGCGGCCATGCGCATTGACCGCCTGGATGTGGCGCTGCGTGCCCGCAGTGGCTGGGAAGCGATGGAGCTGGGCACCGCCCTGTCCCGCCGTCACGCGCGTGCGGTGTGGGGCAGCTGGCTGCTGGCCAGTGCACCGCTGTTCGTGATCTTCAACGCGCTGGGCTGGTGGCTGGATGCCTTCGGCTGGGCCTGGCTGGCGATGTGGTGGTGCAAGCCGCTGTTCGAACGCGCGCCGCTGTACGTGCTGTCGCGCGGCATTTTCGGTGAGCCGGTCGGCACGCTGGCCGCGCTGCGCGCGCAACGTCACTGGGGCAACAGCGGCTTCTGGGGCTACCTGGGCTGGCGCCGCTTCAGCGTGCTGCGCAGCCTGTGCCTGCCGGTGAACCTGCTGGAAGGCAACACACCGGGTCAGCGCGGCCCACGCCGTCGTGCGGTGGCAGCCGGCGCAGCGGGCGCGGCACTGGTACTGACCGTGACCTGCCTGGCGTTCGAAGCCGTGCTGGTATCCGGCGCGATCGGTGCGGTGTTCATGTTCATGCCACTGGAGCTGATGTCCGAATCCTGGCGCGCCGCATGGGACATGATCGGCCAGGACACACCCGCATGGGCGCGGCTGGCCTTCAACCTGGCGTGCTGGCTGGCCTCGGTGCTGATCGGCCCGTTCTTCGTCGGGGCGGGCTTTGGCCTGTACCTGAACCGGCGTACGCAGATGGAAGCGTGGGACGTGGAAATCGCCCTGCGCCGCCTGCGCGAGCGGCTGCTGCCGGCGGCATCGACGCTGGCGCTGCTGCTGTGCCTGGCACTGCCGCTGGTCTCTGCACCGGTGCGTGCGCAGGACGCGCAGACGGCCGCTGAGCAGGCCGAGGATGCCGAAGAAGACGAAGACAGTGCGGAAGAACCGGCCACCGCGGCCAACGACCCCGCCAACACGCCGGCAACGATCTTCGGCGCTACGCCGGTGGACACCGCCGGTTTCCGTCAGGCAGTGAACCGCGCCTATGAAGACCCGCTGCAGCGCCCGACCCGCCAGGTCACCCGCTGGAAGCCGATCGAACAGGCCGAGGAAGAGAAGAAGGAAGACAAGCAGCTGCAGCGTGACACCAACAGCAAAGGTGAACGCAAAGCGCGCAAGGACGGCATCGCCTGGCTGGCACGGCTGGCCGAATGGGGCCTGTGGGGCCTGCTCGGCATTCTGCTGCTGGTGCTGCTGCTGACCGCACGGATGTGGCTGCCGTGGCTGCGGGGCAGTGGCCGATGCAAGGCCGAGGCCGCACCGCCGGTGGTGGAGGAACAGGTGGAGGAACAGGTGGAGTTGCCGGTGGTGCTGCCGCCGGACGTGGCCACCCAGGCCGGCCTGCTCTGGGACCAGGGCCGGCCGCGGCAGGCGCTGGCCCTGCTGTACCGCGCCAGCGTGCGCACGGTGGGCGAGCGCAGCGGTATCGCGCTTCCACCCGGTGCCACCGAAGCGCAATGCCTGCGCGCGTCGCGACGCATGCCCGAGGCCAGCGACCGTGACCTGTTCGCGCGCATCGTGCGCATGTGGCAGTACGCCGCCTACGGTGGCCGCCTGCCCAGCCGCGCCGATTTCGATGCATTGGCCGATACCCTGCGCCAGCAGTACGGGTGGCAGGCATGAGCCCGCGCCTGTTCTGGTCGCTGCTGCTCGGTGCATTGGTGCTGTTCGGCGTACCGCTGACCGTGCTCTACCTGCGCACGCACGAACGGGTGACCGAGACGATCCGGCTGCCGCCACAGGGCGAGGCCGCCTACAACCCACTGTACGTACTCGGCCAGGCCCTGCGCGCCGATGGCATCGACGTGCACTCGCGGCCGCGGCTGGAACTGCAGCAGATGGCACTGGGGCCGAACGATACGGTTGTGCTGCTGCAGGACAGCAGCGAACTGCCGCCGCCCGTCGCCAGCGCGCTGCTGGACTGGGTCGACGGTGGCGGCCACCTGCTGGTACGTACACCGCCGCCGGCCGAGGACGATGCCGGCAGCACGCAGGGCCCCTTGCTGGACCGGCTGGGCGTGGACAGCCTGTTCCAGCGCAGCGACTGCCAGCCGTTCCATGTCGACGACGATCCTGGCCACGTCGAATTCTGTGGTGGCCGCCGCTTCACCCTGGGCTTTGCCGCCAGTGCGCAGGCCGAACGCCGCTGGGGCACTGATCGCGACCTGGTGTTCGCGCGCCTGCGCCATGGCCAGGGCAAGGTGAGCGTGCTGGCCGACATGGAATTCATGCGCAGCGAGGTGGACTCACCGGCAGCGCGCCTGGCGTCGGCAGGCGGCGGGGCCAGCGACGGCCTGCACGATGCCTCGCATCGCGACCTGACCCGCTACCTGCTCGATCCGAACTACGGCAAAGGTACGGTCTGGCTGGTCTATGCCAGCCGCCCACCGTCGCTATGGTCGCGCATGTTCTATCAGGGCTGGCCACTGTGGGCGCCGCTGCTGCTGGCCCTGCTGGGCTGGTTGTGGGGCCGCTCGCAGCGCTTCGGCAGCCTGCTGCCGTCACCGGTACTGGAACGCCGTTCGCTGCTGGAGCACGTGCGTGCCAGTGGTGAACTGCTGCTGCGTTTCGGCCACGGCGCGCGCCTGTACGAGGCCGTACTCGCCCTGTTCCTGCACCGCCTGCGCCTGCGCGCACCGATTGCCGGCGCACTGGACGGTGCGCCACGCGATCAGGCCATCGCCGAGCTGCTGAAGTGGCCGCAAGGCCGCGTCGCCAGCGCGCTCACGCCCCCTCCGCCGCATGATTCCTCCGCCCTGCGCGAGCGCATCCGCTTGCTGCTCCAGATGAGATCCCTGCTATGACCGAAGTCCCCGAGCTGCCGGCGGCCGCCAACGCCCGCCTGATCGAACGCGTCGATGCCATCCGCACCGCCGTCGGACACGCCTTCATCGGCCAGGCCGATGTGCTGGACCAGATCCTGGTGGCGCTGCTGGCCGGTGGCCACGTGCTGATCGAGGGCGTGCCCGGGCTGGGCAAGACGCTACTGGTGCGCGCGCTGGCCCAGGCCCTGGAACTGGACTACGGTCGCGTGCAGTTCACCCCCGACCTGATGCCCAGCGACGTCAGCGGCCACGCGGTATACGACCCGAAGAGCGAGAGCTTCAAGATCCGCCGCGGCCCGGTATTCACCAACCTGCTGCTGGCCGACGAGATCAACCGTGCACCGGCCAAGACACAGTCGGCACTGCTGGAGGTGATGCAGGAAGGCCAGGTGACCATCGAAGGCAAGGCCTTCACCCTGGCACCGCCGTTCATGGCGCTGGCCACGCAGAACCCGCTGGAGCAGGAAGGTACCTATCCGCTGCCGGAAGCGCAGCTGGACCGCTTCCTGCTGAAGGTGCTGATCGACTACCCGCAGCTTGAGGACGAGAAGCGCATGGTGACCGCGATCACCAGCGGCCGCGCTGCCAGCGATTTCGACCTGAGCCAGGTGCCGCGCGTGCTCGGTGCCGGCGAACTGCTGGAACTGCAACGTGCCACGGCGGCGATCACCGTCGATGACGAAGTGATCGACTACGCGGTACGCATCGTTGCCGCCACCCGGCAGTGGCCGGGTATCGCGGTCGGCGCCGGTCCGCGCGGCAGCATCGCGCTGGTGCGTGCTTCGCGCGCGCAGGCGGTGCTGGCCGGTCGTGATTTCGTCACTCCGGATGATGTGCGCGACATCGCACGCCCGGCGCTGCGCCACCGCTTACCGTTGCCCCCGGAACTGCCATTGTAGAGCAGGCGTCCGCGGATGGTCTGGGCGGGCCGGTGGGCCAGGGGGGGGGGCGGGGCCGGGGGGGGCGGCCCCCCCCT
>NZ_RXLZ01000105.1 GCF_003970865.1 Stenotrophomonas maltophilia
CTCTCTGACAAAGACATCAGCGTCGCTCTATAATATACGACTCACAGATCGATGCACGGCTCAACTGTAGACACGGTATGCGGTTTATCTACTGTCAGCCAAAGCGAACCGTCTAGCTGCATACCCTTAAGTCCAACAGAAGCGCCGCTGTGAGATAAGAGCCCGCAGGTACCCGCCGTGCCCCATTACACCGGCCCCCTGCTGACCCGCGACAGCGCTGACACCCTGCGCCGTGCCCATGACAAGGGCGCTGCCGACTGGCAGGGCTCGCTCGACCTTGGCCGCAGCGAGGACGGCGTGGCGCTGGATGCCGACGGCTTCCACTTCCGTGGCCAGCGCTACCCGTGGCCGGGCAAGCTGAAGGACCGCACGCTGTACTACTGGGACGGCGAGGACTTCGCGCCGATCTCGCGCTACAGCGGTTCGCTGATCAAGCTGGTGCCGACCGAATGGGGCGCACCGACCTTCGAGATCGACGGCATCAAGATGCTGCCGACCTCCAAGCTGTCACCGTTCGAGGACGCGCGCCGCAAGGTCGAGCTGGTCGCCCCGGCCGGCAAGGTCATCCTCGATACCTGCGGCGGCCTGGGCTACTTCGCCGCCTGCGCGCTGGAGGCCGGTGTCGGCCAGATCCGCTCGTTCGAGAAGAATGCCGACGTGATGTGGCTGCGCACGCTCAACCCGTGGTCACCGGATCCGGAATCGGCCGTGGCCGGTGGCCGCCTGCAGTTCAGCCACGGCGATGTCTCGCAGCAGATCGAACAGGTGGCCAGCAACAGCGTCGACGCGATCCTGCACGACCCGCCGCGCTTCGGCATCGCCGGCGAACTGTACTCGCAGGTGTTCTACGACCACCTCGCCCGCGTCATCCGCAAGGGCGGGCGCCTGTTCCACTACACCGGCGCCCCGAACAAGCTGACCAGCGGCCGCGACGTGCCGCGTGAAGTGGCCAAGCGCCTGGAAAAAGCGGGGTTCAAGGCCGAACTGGCGCTTGACGGCGTGCTGGCCGTCAAGCGCTGAGCCTCATTCCGAGTCTACCTTCGCCAGCTTCATCACCCACGACGGCACTTCCGGTTCTCCGGCGTAGAAGTCCTTCGGCTTCTTCTCCGCCATCGCCCAGCGGTGCAGCCAGCTCGGGCCGTAACGGCCACTGTAGCCTTCGGCACCACGTGCATAGGCCGGGTCACGCATCGCCTCGTCCAACGAAATGAAGCGATAGCCGCGGCGCTTGGTCGCCGCCACCAGTTCGGCGAACGTGGCTGCATTGAGTTCGTTCGCGTGCATCAGCCAGACCTGCGGCAGCGCGTAGCCCAGCAGCGCCTGCGACTGCTTCTCGTAGTAGTCCAGCTTGTTCAGCATGTACGGTACATAGCCCTTTCGCAGCTGTGCCAGCGTCGCTTCACGCGCCGGGGAATCCGGCTGCTCGTTCATCACGTTGGCATAAGCGAACGCCCACACCCACTCGCCGTTGTCGACCGTCACCGGCGCCACGCGGTAGCCATGCTGCTTGAAGAACACGTCCATCTCCGCGCGTTCTTGCGGCGTGCGCCCGGCACGCAGATAGGGGTGACGCATCCACTGCGGCTTCAGTCCGCGCTCGGCCAGTAACGGCCGCAGCACCGTCTCGCCACGCAGGAAATCCTGCTGGAACGCCGGCACGCCCTTGGCGTTCAGGTCCATGTGCGAGTAGGTGTGGTTGCCCAGCACATAGCCGGCGTCCAGCCAGCCGCGCAGCATCTTCACCCGCGCCGGCTGCACCTGCCCGTCGATCTCAAGCTTGTTCTCGTTGACGAAGCCGACCACCGGCACGCCTGCCTGATGCAGCTGCGCCATCAGCGCTTCGTGCCGCGACTGCAGGTCCAGCGGAACGATCTCGTCCACCCGCGCCCAGGGCAGGTCGTCGATGGTCACCGCAATCCGGCGATCCACTTCGGCGGCGTGTACCGCCAACGAACACAGCAGCAATGGCACAGCACGCAGCAACCAACGCATCAGCACATCCTTGCAGGAGCGAAGTGCTGACTTTAGCGCGATTGCGGGCGCGTGGTCGGTCACACGCCCGCTATGGGCTGGGCGACTGCCCCTGACGTTCGCGCACGATCGCTCGCCACAGCATGAATCCCGCAGCCATCGCCATCAGCATCAATGCGACCAGCACCAGGGCAAGGTCATCGGGATTGCGCAGCAGCGGCGCATGCTCATGGGTGAGGATCTCGAACACCACCTGCTGCGCCTGTGCCAGCGGCAGCCGGCCCTGCTCGCCCAGTTCAACCAGGCATGCCGCCGGGGACAGCTTGGCTACGCTGGTCCACGCCCTGTCGTACAGGTGCAATGCCCTGAGGGCCAGCGCCAGGATCGCGGCGTGCAGGGCCATCACCCCCCAGTTGGCGCGTCGCAGGCGTTCCGACAGGCGGCCCAGGCGGTAGACACTGATCGACATCGCGCCCAGCAGCGCCAGTACCACGCCCGCCATCGGAATCCACTGCAGCGGTTGCCATGGTGCAAGCGCAGTGGACCGCGCCAGCAGCTGTTCGGCCACCTGCATGCGCGCGACAGGGTCGGGCCCACCGCATGCGTCATCCACGGGCTCCAGCAGCAATCCCACGCGGTAGTGGAAGAAGCCGGCTGCAAGGGCTACCGCCAGCAGCGCCACCACCTGCAGGGCCAGCAGGATCGGGCCAGGACCACAGATACGACAGAAGCGGGTAGCAGCAGAGACCATCGGTTCATCCGTGACAACAAAGGACCATCCTAACCAAGCGCCCTGTGCTTGTCGGCTGGCGGATACGACAACCTCCGCGTGGTCCCGGTAGGATGTGGGTGAGCATGGATGGTCGTATGTAGAGGTGCTGTGGATGGTCACGCTGTATCTGTGGGTGCGAACGCTGCTTCCGCTGCTGGCGTTCGTGATCGCCTGGATGCTGCTGTCGCGCCTGATCAAGGCCCGCGTGGCGCGCCTTCCACGGGTTCCCTTGAACCTGCCCGAGCACAGCAGCAGCCCGCGCCGGAAGGACCGGCGCATCTACGCGCGCAAGCTGCGGCGCAAACCGGGCCTGCGCACCGCCACTCGCCCGGCCACCGCGCCGCGCAGCTGGAACCTCGCGGCAGTGTTCGTTTCGCTCTCCGCATTGATCGCCGCCGTGCTGGTCGTGCCGGATGGCGCGCGCTTCCAGGTCATGGTCGAGAGCATCACCGGCTACCCGGCCACGATTGCTGAGGTACATGTTCCCGCTGCCCGGCAGCCCCTCGTGCTGCAGGCGTGGCAGCCAGCACTGGCGCAGCTGTCGCGGCCGGTAACGATGCGCTACCCGATCGGGCGCACCGGCGGCGAGCATGACGCGCACGCCACGCTACCGGTACAGGTGAGGCATCAGGGGGATCGGCTGCAGGTGGCTACGGCCGTGCCGGTGGACGCCGAACGGCTGCGTGCGGAGCTTGCGCGCCTGGCTGGGGTACCAGTTGAGGCAATCACGGTTCGACAGATGAAGGTCGCCCCGTGGCGGGAATCGGGTTGGATGCCGGTGGCCGAACGGTAGAGCCGAGCCCATGCTCGGCTCTACACGTAGCACCCGGCCCAGGCCAGGCTGCTGTTGCAGTAGATCCACGCCATGCGTGGATGGGCATCGTGCGGAGTCGCGCATGGCTCGACTCTACAGATCAGGACCCGCGCGGCAGCTTCGCTGCCCACATGTTGTCCACCAGATTGGGGTAACGCCGCCCATTCTCATCCGCACGCTGCCGCGCCGCCTCTTTCTGCGCAGGCGACAGCGGCTGCGAGCTCTGGCCCTTGGGATTGGGCTTCTTCCACGGTGGCATCTTCGGTTCACGCATGGCGGCAGCTTACCGCTTCAGGAAGTTCAGCAACGCCAGATTGAAGTGGTCAGCATGGCTGGTATTGCAGCCATGTGGTGCGCCTTCAAGTATCACCACTTCGCTGCCTGGAATGGCTCGGTGCGTGCGCTGGCCAGAACCTTCAAACGGCACGATGGCGTCACTGTCGCCGTGCAGGATCAAGGTTGGCACCGTGATCTTCTTCAGGTCTTCGCGGAAGTCGGTAGTGGCAAACGCCTGCATGCAACCCAGCGCCGCCGTCTGGTCGGATTGATGGCACAGTGCAATCGCTGCCTGACGCGTCTCTTCGGTCACCATCAACTGGCCGTTGGCACTGAAGAAGTCGCGGGTGAAGCCATCGAAGAACGCCTCGCGATCCTTCTCCAGACCGCTGCGCATCTCATCGGCCTTGTTCTGGGTCAGCGGGCCTTCCGGGTTGTCATCACTGCGCAGAAGGTAAGGCGGCACCGCAGCAGCAAACACCACGCTATGCAGGCGCTCCTGACCGTGGTTGGTCACATAGCGCGCTACCTCACCGCCGCCCATCGAGAAGCCGACCAGGGTGACGTCGCGCAGGTCACGCTCCTCAATGACCCCGGCCAGGTCCGCTGCCAGCGTGTCGTAGTCATAGCCCTCGGCCGGCTTGTCAGAACGGCCGAAGCCACGACGGTCGTAGCTGATCACCCGGTGCTGCGCATCGCGCAGGATCGACACCTGCGTCTTCCAGGCATCGGCGGACAGCGGCCAGCCGTGGATCAGAATGACCGGGCGGCCGTCGCCACCAGTGTCTTCAACGTGCAGGCGGATGCGGGAAGCAGGCATGGGAGCTCCTGTGGAAGGGGAGGATTTCAGCCTATTGGTCGGCCCCTGTCGCGACCGTGATGGAATCGCCGGCTGCCATGACATCCCCTGCACAGACGGTAGCCCCGACGCTGAAGCCGGGCCGCCAATGCGGGCATTCGCTCCGTGGAAGGGCCGTTTCGTCGGACGCCGGCTGCAGCGGCCCAAATGCCATGCGAGCGTACGTGAACCATCCTTGGAGCCTCGCCATGCTGCTGCTCACCCTGCCCCTGCTGGCCGCCGGCCTCGCCGCCGCACCCGCGTCCTCCGATGACCTGCGCGAGCAGATCCGCCAGGCCGACACCCAGTTGTTCGCCGTGGCCTTCGAGGCCTGTGATGCCGACAAGGCCGCCGCGATGACCACCGAAGACATGGAGTTCTTCCATGACAAGGACGGCAAGTCAGCCAGCAATCGCGAAGACTTCCGTCGCAGCGTCGCCAACATGTGCAGCAATGCACGCAAGGGCGGCTGGAGCCTGCGCCGCGAGCTGGTGGAGCCTTCGCTGCAGGTGTTCCCGCTACACGATGAGCGAGCGCTGGAAATCGGCGATCATCGCTTCCATGAACGCGGCAAGGACGGTGTGGAGCGATGGGTGGGCCAGGCCCGCTTCATCCAGGTCTGGCGTCGCGTGGACGGGCGCTGGTTGGCCGAGCGGGTGATCAGCTACGACCATCGGCCGGCGGACTGACAGCCGCGAAGCGGGGTTCACAGTCCGGTTCTATACTGCCCAGGCCCGTCACGACCTACCGCTGCAGTTCGCCCCATGGCAGAGATCACCCCCAACCATCCCGACTATGGCCTCAACCAGCAGATCCGCCAGGGCGTGGCCGCACTGGATGCGCAGCACGGCCGTCCCTTCGACCAGACCAGCGAGCGACTGACCGCCAGCCTGACCGTGCTCGCCCGCGAGCAGGGCCTGCAGCAGGTCGACCAAGTGCTGGTCAGCAGTGCCACGGCCCAGCACCCGGCTGGGCACAACATCTTCGTGGTGCAGGGCGACCCGGCCAATCCGGCGCACCTGCGCGCGATGATGCCGACGGCGGTGGCGGCGCAGACGCCGGTGGAGCAGTCGATGCAGAAGCTGGGCATTGCCCCGCAGCAGCCCGCAATGGGGCAGCTGCCCGAACAGCAGGCCCGTGAGCAGGAACAGCAGCAGAACCCGGCACATCGCCTGGGCTGAGCCGTCTCCAGCGTTGCTGGCGGCCCAGCGCGAGAATGCCGGCTCGCCATGGCGCTTGCCACCCTAGGCCATGCGCGGCCCAGACTGCTCCTGCACCTGACGCTGCTGCAGTTCATCCTGCGTGCGCACCTGTGCAGACTGCACCAGCTGCTCGGCACGCTCGAACGAGGCTTCCGCCGGTGTCTGCGCGGCCACCGCCGTAGGCATGCTGGCGCGCAGCTGTGCCGGATCGTTGCGCTCGCCCTGCACGATGAAGATGTTCTGCGCCGCATCGGCCTGCGCCGTGCGCTCGCTCAACAGCACGTGGTCCGCCTGGGTCAGGCCGTTTGCCTTGGCCAGGGCGTACAGGCTGGCGCTGATGTTCTCGCTGGTGGCATCGAAGGCACGGCCCCGCTCAGCATCAAGCAGCGCGACGCCCTGGTGGATCTGCGAGAGCAGCGGATCGTTGCTGTGCCGGGCCAGATGATCATCGCTTCGTTCGCCCACGCCCTCAGCATCGCTCAGGATGCGTTGTCGAAAACTACGCTCCGGCAGGGGATTGGTTTTCTTCTGATTGAGCTCACTGTTGGGGAACGGCGGATCAATGCTGTCCACGCCATGGATGTTGCGCAGCGGTCGGAACCCATCCTTGCCTGCGCCCTTGCTCTCCAATGGAATACGGACATCGGGAAGCAACTGGCCGATACCACCTCCCAGCGCGTTCACGTCGATGCTCTTTTTCCGCTCGATGCCCGCGTGGTTCAGGGCTTCCCAGGTGAAGTCAACGCAGTTGTTGCGCACGTCCTTGTATTGCAGATCGAAGCCGTACTTACTTGGGTACGTGCCGAACGCTTCAAGCTTTTTGTACTGCTCCTCGCTGATTTCGAGAGTGCGGCTGTAATGGGGGTCCTTGTAGATCGTCGCATCATCATTCATGACCTTGCCTTGGCCGTTCACGCTTCCGTGTTCTATGGGTGCAAACCCGTAGCTCTGAGGCGGCTGATCGGGCGCACGAAGCACATAGAACATATGGCCTGGCCCGGAAGTCTGCGGTACCCCATCAATAACTTCCTGGCTACCGGTTTTCTTGTCTATCAACGGCGTACCGGGGGCGGCGATGATGATCTCGACTGCGTAACGCGGCTTGTCCATAAGAAGAATCCTTCAATTCCCATCAGCGGTGTGACAGCGACTATTTTCCAGAGAGAGGATCGGCATGGACCCGCAGCTGAGCCGGGTAATGCTGGAGCGCGGCTGTAGGCTGAACTGTGCGCACATTCAGATGGTAGCGGGCATCCATTTCCATCGGCAGGGTGACGATGCTCAGCCTATATCGGCTGGCGTCCATCGACACCTGCTGCGCGTAGCGCCAATCTGCCGATGCATGCCATTCGGGGAGCGGCTCCCCCAGATTGCGCGCCCTTGCCTGATAGACATCAGAAGTTGCAACGTCCTGCCAGGCGCCTGCGACCCAGCGCTGCAGGGACAGTTCAAAAGGAATATGGACATCGTCCATGTCTCGCTCGCTGTCAGGCTCCGGTCCATGTCGCTGCACCTCAAGATCCAGCACATAGGGTCGCCCGGGATGGAAGTTGCGGGCATTCGTCTCGAGTTCGAAGCGCACCGCCTGGCCGGGCTCGGCAACGTTGATCGGCTTGACCAGATCCAGCGGCTCCGGCGCATCCGATACACGACCGCTACAGGCGCCGAGTGAGCCCACCAGCGTGAGGAACAAGCCGGCACGCAACCAGCGATGGATACCCAGCATGATTAAGCCCCTTTGGCTTCCTGCCATGAAGTTCCTACCCTGGCGAGCGACTAGAGGCGCCGCAACCAAGCAATTGATTACTTTCCAGCGGGACGGGCGGCATGGATCCGCAAACGGGCCGAGTAATCCTGCAGTGCCTCTGTCCTCTGCACCGTACGTACGTCCACGCGGTAGCGGGAGTCAATTTCCACTGGCAGAGCAACCAAGCTCAGCGTGTACTGGCCGTCACTCCCCATGTGCGGCGACGTATACCGCCATTCGCTGGATGCATGCCATTCTGGAAGCGCTGCCCCCGCGTTGCGAGCCATTGCCTGGTAGCTGTCGTAGGTCGCAACGTCCTGCCAAGTACCTGCGGTCAACCGCTGCAGGGACACCTCAAAGGGGATCTGCATCGTGGGGATACTCGGCTCGCGGGTGTCCTCCGGCCCGTGATGCTCAACTTCCAACTCGAGCGCATAGGTGCGACCCGGGTGGAAGTTGCGGGCATTCGTCTCGAACTCGAACCGCACCGCCTGGCCGGGCTCGGCAACGATGATTGGCTTGACCAGATCCAGCGGCTCCGGCGCATCCGGCACGCGGCTGCTACAGGCGCCGAGTGCCCCCGCCACCAAGAGAATCAGGCCGGCACGCAGCCAGCTGTGGATACCCAGCATGATTCAGATCC
>NZ_RXLZ01000106.1 GCF_003970865.1 Stenotrophomonas maltophilia
GCGGGAGCCGGGGCCGGGGCGGGTGTGGCAGGAGCTGGAGCGGGCTGTGCGGCGGCCCCAAGGGGCAGGAGGACGGCCAGAGCGAGACAAGCGGCGAGCGGCTGCGGGCGCATGGTGTCGTTTCCGGGGATTCGGGTCTGGTCGTTCCGGCGTGGGGTACGGAACGACCCGAGTATAGCCCCAGGTTTCATCTAGCTGAAATGGGGGCGGGCCGACCAGTGGCACGAAGGCACCATGACCTTTGGGATATGGTGTTGCCGTGAAGTGGTGCATTACTTTGCTACCACACCTGTCCACGCATCCTCCAGGGATCTGACGATGTCGCACCCAACCTTCCTGTCCGGCCGTCGCAGCGGAATCTGCGCTGCCGCACTGCTGATCTCCACCTCCCTGCTGCTGGGCGGTTGCGCCGCAGGGCCCAATTCCGAAGCCAAGGCCGCCGAGACCAAGGAGGAGAAGAAGGTCGATGCGGTCCCGGTCGAAGTGGCGGTGGCCAGCCATCGCGCCGTCGCGGCCAGCTACACCGGTACCGCTGCGCTGGAACCACGCGCCGAATCGCAGGTGGTGGCCAAAACCTCCGGCGTAGCGTTGGCGGTGCTGGTCGAGGAAGGGCAGCGGGTCACCGCCGGCCAGCCGCTGGTGCGGCTCGACCCGGACCGTGCGCGCCTGGCCGTGGCACAGAGCGAAGCGCAGATGCGCAAGCTGGAAAACAACTACCAGCGTGCACAGAAACTGGTCGGCCAGCAGATGGTCAGCGCCGCCGATGTCGACCAGCTGCGCTACGACCTGGAAAACGTCCGCGCGCAGTACCGCCTGGCCACGCTGGAGCTGTCCTACACCACGGTGGTGGCACCGATCTCCGGCGTGATCGCCTCGCGCTCGATCAAGACCGGCAACTTCGTGCAGATCAACACGCCGATCTTCCGCATCGTCGACAACTCGCGGCTGGAAGCCACCCTCAATGTGCCCGAGCGTGAGCTGGCCACCCTGCGCGCCGGCCAGCCGGTGACCCTGGTCGCCGACGCGCTGCAGGGCCAGAGCTTCACCGGCACCGTCGACCGCATCGCGCCGGTGGTGGACTCTGGCAGCGGCACGTTTCGCGTGGTCAGCGCTTTCGATGGCGCCGCGCACGCGCTGCAGCCCGGCATGTTCGGGCGCATCCGCATCGATTACGACCAGCGTGCCGATGCGCTGGTGGTGCCGCGCCTGGCGCTGCTCGACGACGGTGAGCCGGCGGTGTTCCGGGTGCGCGAAGGCAAGGTCGCACGCGTTCCGGTCAAGCTGGGTTACGCCGAGGGCCCGTGGGTGGAGATCCGTGATGGCCTGGCGGCCGGTGATCAGGTGGTCACCGCCGGCAAGGTCGCCCTGCGCGACGGCACCGCAGTGCAGGTGATTGCCGATCCGAAGGCAAAGGCGAAGTCGGTTGCAGCGGCCGCCAAGCCGGCAGACAAGGCCGGGAGCAAGCAATGACCGCCCCGGGCCACGACCACGGTGCCTCGCCGGCGAGCGACGGCGCCGCCGCCGGCATGCGCGGCGGCCTGGTGGAATTCGCCACCCGCCGCCGCGTGACCATCGCCATGTGCACGGTCACCCTGCTGCTGTTCGGCCTGATCGCGCTGGGCAACCTCAAGGTCAACCTGCTGCCGGACCTGAGCTACCCGACGCTGACCGTGCGCACCGAATACACCGGTGCGGCGCCGACCGAAATCGAAACCCTGATCACCCAGCCGGTCGAAGAAGCGGTCGGCGTGGTCAAGAACCTGCGCAAGCTGAAGTCGGTCTCGCGTACCGGCCAGAGCGATGTGGTGCTGGAGTTTGCCTGGGGCACCAACATGGACCAGGCAAGCCTGGAGGTGCGCGACAAGATGGAAGCGCTGAACCTGCCACTGGAGGCCAAGGCCCCGGTGCTGCTGCGCTTCAATCCGTCCACCGAGCCGATCATGCGCCTGGTGCTGTCCAGCAAGACCGCACCGGCCAGCGATGCCGATGCGATCCGCGAGCTGACCGGCCTGCGCCGCTATGCCGATGAAGACCTGAAGAAGAAGCTGGAGCCGGTTACCGGCGTGGCGGCGGTCAAGGTCGGTGGCGGCCTGGAAGACGAGATCCAGGTCGACATCGACCAGCAGAAGCTGGCCCAGTTGAACCTGCCGATCGACACCGTCATCAAGCGCCTGAAGGACGAGAACATCAACATCTCCGGCGGCCGCCTGGAGGAGGGTTCGCAGCGCTTCCTGGTGCGTACCGTCAACCAGTTCGCCGATCTGGAGGAGATCCGCAACCTGCTGGTCACCACCCAGGCGTCGAACGGCAGCGCCGCCGACTCGGCGTTGCAGCAGATGTTCAACATCGCCGCGTCGACCGGTTCGGCGGCAGCCATCGCGGCGGCTTCGGCGGCGCAGAGCGCATCGTCCGGTGGTGGCTCCAGCGTGGTCGCCAACGGTGTGCCGGTGCGCCTGAAGGACGTGGCCACCGTGCGCCAGGGCTACAAGGAGCGCGAAGCGGTGATCCGCCTGGGCGGCAAGGAATCGGTGGAACTGGCGATCTACAAGGAAGGCGACGCCAATACCGTGTCCACCGCCGAGGCGCTGCGCAAGCGCCTGGAGCAGATCAAGGGCACGTTCCCGTCCGACGTCGAGATGACCACCATCGAGGACCAGTCGCGCTTCATCGAGCACGCCATCGCCGACGTCAAGAAGGATGCGGTGATCGGTGGTCTGCTGGCGATCCTGATCATCTTCCTGTTCCTGCGTGATGGTTGGAGCACGTTCGTGATCAGCCTGTCGCTGCCGGTCTCGATCATCGCC
Source organism: Stenotrophomonas maltophilia (assembly GCF_003970865.1). Classification (GTDB taxonomy): domain Bacteria; phylum Pseudomonadota; class Gammaproteobacteria; order Xanthomonadales; family Xanthomonadaceae; genus Stenotrophomonas; species Stenotrophomonas maltophilia_AR. Next base: position 2,805 of record NZ_RXLZ01000106.1, read on the forward strand.
ACGTTCTTCTTCATGGGCCAGCTCGGTCTCAGCTTGAACGTGATGTCGCTGGGTGGCCTGGCACTGGCCACCGGCCTGGTGGTGGACGACTCGATCGTGGTGCTGGAGAGCATTGCCAAGGCCCGCGAGCGTGGCCTGGGCATCCTGCAGGCGGCCATCACCGGTACCCGCGAAGTGAGCATGGCGGTGGTCGCCTCGACCCTGACCACCATCGCGGTGTTCCTGCCGTTGGTGTTCGTCGACGGCATCGCCGGCCAGCTGTTCCGTGATCAGGCGTTGACCGTGGCGATCGCCATCGCGATCTCGCTGCTGGTGTCGATGACGCTGATTCCGATGCTGAGCTCACTGAAGGGACGGCCGCCGATGGCGTTCCCGGAAGAGGCACCGAACGAACCGTGGCAACCGCAGAACCGCTGGCAGAAGCCGGTTGCACTGGGTCGTCGTGGCGCCGTGGCGACCGCGCGCTGGACCTTCTATGCGCTGGCCTGGCTGGTCGTGCGGGCGTGGCGTGGCGTGGTGGCGGTTGTCGGCCCGGTGATGCGCAAGGCCAGCGATCTGGCGATGAAGCCTTATGCCGGTGCCGAGCGCGGCTACCTGCGACTGCTGCCGAGTGCGCTGGCGCATCCGGGCAAAGTGCTGGGCGTGGCCTCGATCATCTTCGTGGCGACCATGGCGCTGGTGCCGATGCTCGGTGCCGACCTGATTCCGCAGCTGGCGCAGGACCGTTTCGAAATGACGGTGAAGCTGCCGGCCGGCACGCCGCTGAAGCAGACCGATGCGCTGGTGCGTGAGCTGCAGCTGGCGCATGGCAAGGGGGAGGGCGTGGCCTCGCTGTACGGCGTCAGTGGCAGCGGCACCCGCCTGGATGCCAGCCCCACCGAAAGCGGCGAGAACATCGGCAAGCTGACCGTGGTGATGGAAGGCGGCGGCAACGCGCGCACCGAAGCGGAGATCACCGAGCGCCTGCGTGACACCATGGGCCAGCATCCGGGTGCACAGGTCGACTTCGCGCGGCCGGCATTGTTCAGCTTCTCCACGCCACTGGAAATCGAGCTGCGCGGACAGGACATGGCGACGCTCGAAGTAGCCGGCCAGCGCCTGGCGGCGATGCTGCGCGGCAACGCGCACTACGCCGACGTGAAGTCGACGGTGGAAGAGGGCTTCCCGGAAATCCAGATCCGCTTCGACCAGGAACGCGCTGGTGCGCTGGGCCTGACCACCCGCCAGATCGCCGATGTGGTGGTGAAGAAGGTGCGCGGCGACGTGGCCACCCGCTACAGCTTCCGCGACCGCAAGATCGACGTGCTGGTGCGTGCCCAGGAAGGCGATCGCGCCAGCGTGGAGAGCATCCGCCGGTTGATCGTCAATCCGGGCAGTACCCGGCCGGTCACCCTGGACGCGGTGGCTGACGTGGTTGCCACCACTGGCCCCAGCGAGATCCATCGTGCCGACCAGACCCGCGTTGCGGTGGTGTCAGCCAACCTGCGCGATATCGATCTCGGCGCGGCCATGCGTGAAGTGCAGCAGATGGTCGCCGAGCAACCGCTGGGCGCGGGTGTCGGCCTGCACATCGGCGGCCAGGGCGAGGAACTGGCACAGGCGGCGACGTCGCTGATCTTCGCCTTCGGTCTGGCGATCTTCCTGGTCTACCTGGTGATGGCTTCGCAGTTCGAGTCGCTGCTGCATCCGTTTGTGATCCTGTTCACCATCCCGCTGGCGCTGGTTGGCGCGATCCTGGCGCTGATGCTGACCGGCAAGCCCATTTCGGTGGTGGTGTTCATCGGCCTGATCCTGCTGGTCGGCCTGGTCACCAAGAACGCGATCATCCTGATCGACAAGGTCAACCAGCTGCGCGAGGCCGGCGTGGCCAAGCACGAAGCACTGGTGGAAGGTGCGCGCTCGCGCCTGCGGCCGATCATCATGACCACGCTGTGCACGCTGTTCGGCTTCCTGCCGCTGGCGGTGGCGATGGGCGAGGGCGCTGAAGTGCGTGCACCGATGGCGATCACCGTGATCGGCGGACTGCTGGTGTCGACCCTGTTGACGCTGCTGGTGATCCCGGTGGTGTACGACCTGATGGATCGTCGCGGCGACGCCTACTACCGTGAGCGCGGGCGCAAGCACGCCGGCGAAATCGAGCCGGGCACAGCAGGCAGCGCGGCGGGCACGGAGGAACCGGCATGAGTGTTGCCGAGTTCTCCATCCGCCGCCCGGTCACCACCATCATGTGTTTCGTGTCACTGGTGGTGATCGGCCTGATCGCTTCGTTCCGGCTACCGCTGGAGGCGCTGCCGGACATCTCCGCGCCGTTCCTGTTCGTGCAGATTCCGTACACCGGCTCGACCCCGGAGGAAGTGGAGCGGACCATCATCCGCCCGGTGGAGGAATCGCTGGCGACGATGACCGGCATCAAGCGCATGCGCTCGTCGGCCACCTCCGAGGCGGCGCTGATCTACATCGAGTTCAGCGACTGGGATCGTGACATCGCCATCGCCGCCTCCGACGCGCGCGAGCGCATCGACGCGATCCGCAGCGACCTTCCCGACGACCTGCAACGCTACAACGTGTTCAAGTGGTCCAGCAGCGATCAGCCGGTGCTGAAGGTGCGCCTGGCCAGCACCACCGACCTGACCACCGCCTACGACATGCTCGACCGCGAGTTCAAGCGGCGCATCGAGCGCATCCCCGGCGTGGCCCGCGTCGACATCACCGGTGCGCCGCCGAACGAGGTGGAGATCGCCATCGATCCGAACCGGCTCAATGCGCACGGGCTGAGCATCAACGAGTTGAGTGACCGCCTGCGCACGCTGAACTTCTCGATCTCGGCCGGGCAGATCGACGACAACGGCCAGCGCGTGCGCGTGCAGCCGGTGGGCGAGATCACCGACCTGCAGGAAATGCGCGACCTGGTGATCAACGCCAAGGGCCTGCGCCTGGGCGACATCGCCGACGTGCGCCTGAAGCCGGCGCGGATGAACTACGGGCGTCGCCTGGACGGCAACCCCGCCGTCGGCCTGGACATCTTCAAGGAGCGCAGCGCGAACCTGGTCGAGGTGTCGCGGGCTGCGCTGGCCGAGGTCGAATCGATCCGCGCGGAGCCGTCGATGCGTGACGTACAGATCAAGGTGATCGACAACCAGGGCAAGGCGGTGACCTCCTCGCTGCTGGAACTGGCCGAGGCCGGTGGCGTCGGCCTGATCCTGTCGGTGACGGTGCTGTTCTTCTTCCTGCGCCACTGGCCATCGACGCTGATGGTGACCCTGGCCATTCCAATCTGCTTCACCATCACCCTGGGCTTCATGTACTTCGTGGGGGTGACGCTGAACATCCTGACCATGATGGGCCTGCTGTTGGCCGTGGGCATGCTGGTCGATAATGCCGTGGTGGTGGTGGAGAGCATCTACCAGGAGCGCGAGCGCCTGCCGGGGCAGCCGCGGCTGGCCTCGATCATCGGTACCCGCAACGTGGCCATCGCGCTCAGCGCCGGCACGCTGTGCCACTGCATCGTGTTCGTGCCGAACCTGTTTGGCGAGACCAACAACATCAGCATCTTCATGGCGCAGATCGCGATCACCATCTCGGTCTCGCTGCTGGCCTCGTGGCTGGTCGCGGTCAGCCTGATCCCGATGCTTTCCGCGCGCATGGCTACGCCCAAACTGGTGCACTCGCAGACCGGCATGATCGCGCGCCTGCAGCGCCGCTACGCGACACTACTGGACTGGTCGCTGCGCCATCGTGGCTGGAGCCTGCTCGGCATCGTGCTGGTGGTGCTGGTCAGCCTGGTGCCGATGAAGCTGACCAAGGTCGACATGTTCGGTGGTGACGGCGGCAAGGACATCTTCATCGGCTACATGTGGAAGGGCGCCTACACCTACCGGCAGATGTCCGAGGAAGTGGCGCGGGTGGAGAGCTGGATCGACCAGAACCGTGAACGCCTGCACGTGAAGCAGGTGTATTCCTGGTACAGCGAGCAGGAAGGCAGCTCCACCGTGGTCACCCTGGACGAGAAGTACGCCAAGGACATCAAGGCGCTGCAGGAAGAGCTGCGCAAGGGCCTGCCGAAGTCGGCCCGCACCGACTACTTCGTCGGCAACCAGGGCGGCGATGGCGGTGGTGGCGGCAACCAGGGCGTGCAGGTGCAGCTGGTGGGCGACTCCAGTTCGATGCTGCAGGAGATCGGCCAGGAAGTGGTGCCGCTGCTGGCCCAGCGTGCCGAGCTGCGCGATGTACGCATCGACAATGGTGAGAAGGGCGGCGAGCTGAAGGTGCGCGTCGACCGCGAGCGCGCCGCCGCATTCGGCTTCAATGCCGAGCAGGTGGCCAGCTTTGTCGGCCTGGCCCTGCGCGGTGCGCCGATGCGCGAGTTCCGCCGCGGCGACAACGAAGTGCCGGTATGGGTACGTTTCGCTGGCGCCGAGCAGAGCAGCCCGGAAGACCTGGCCGGTTTCAGCGTGCGCACCGGCGATGGCCGCAGCGTGCCACTGCTGAGCCTGGTCACTGTCGACGTTGGTTCGTCAGCCACCCAGATCGGACGCACCAACCGCCAGACCACGCTGACCATCAAGGCCAACCTGGCCGAGAAGGTCACCGCGCCGGATGGCCGCAAGGCGATGGAGTCGGTGCTCAAGCCGATGAACTTCCCGGCCGGCTATGGCTTCACCTTCGATGGCGGCGACTACGGCAACGACGACGAAGCGATGCAGCAGATGGTGTTCAACCTGCTGATCGCGCTGGTGATGATCTACGTGGTGATGGCGGCGGTGTTCGAATCGCTGCTGTTCCCGGCGGCAATCATGAGTGGCGTGCTGTTCTCGATCTTCGGTGTGTTCTGGCTGTTCTGGATCACCGGTACCTCGTTCGGGATCATGTCCTTCATCGGCATCCTGGTACTGATGGGCGTGGTGGTGAACAACGGCATCGTGATGATCGAGCACATCAACAACCTGCGGCGTGGCGGTATGGGCCGTACCCAGGCGCTGGTGGAAGGCTCACGCGAGCGCTTGCGGCCAATCATGATGACCATGGGCACGGCGATCCTGGCGATGGTGCCGATCTCGCTGACCAACACGCAGATGTTCGGCAATGGCCCGGAGTACGCGCCGATGGCACGCGCGATTGCCGGCGGCCTGGCGTTCTCGACCGTGGTCAGCCTGCTGTTCCTGCCGACGATCTATGCGGTGCTGGATGACCTGCGAACCGCCGTCACGCGGCTGATCCGCCGTGCGCGTGGAGTGGAGATGGTAGAGCCGGGCGCTGCCCGGCTGTAATGCAAGTCAACGTGTTGTGGTGTGGGGGAGGCCGGTCGTAGTGGGGCGGCCTCCCCCTTTTTTTGGGTTCTTCTCCCATCTGAGGGGAGAGGCTCACGGCCGACCCGCTAGATTGTGGTTGTCGAGACTACAAACTGGGGCCGGCCGTGGCCAAGCTGGATTGTATGCCGTTGCTGGGATGCTGGGCGGGAT
>NZ_RXLZ01000107.1 GCF_003970865.1 Stenotrophomonas maltophilia
TTTAAAAAAAAAAAAAGAACAAAAAAAGGGGGGTCCCTCGGGGCGTCTGAGATGTTGACAAGAGACAGCGTTATCCCTCCAGTGTTCCCTGGGGATGGAACCTGCGTCAACACCCCGGGGGTCACTTCAGGGCCGGGTCCCCCGCTTACCCCGGGAACCCAACCCGCCCCGCCAAGCGAGGCAATAACCCAGAGCCGCCTTTGACGTTGATGTTGCTGTTGCCGTTGCCTGCCGCAGGCAGCGCCCGCGGCCGCCGCCGCAGGAAAACCTTAAATCTTCTTCGCCAGCGACTCGGCCAGGCCGGTGTAGCTGCCCGGGGTCATCTCCAGCAGACGCTGCTTCGCATCCGCCGGCAGCTCCAGCCCCTGCACGAACGCACGCATCGACTCGGCGGTGATGCCCTGGCCACGGGTCAGCGCCTTCAACTGCTCGTACGGGTTCGGCAGGCCGTGGCGACGCATCACCGTCTGTACGGCCTCGGCCAGCACTTCCCAGGCCGCGTCCAGATCGGCGTCCAGGCGCTGCGGGTTCACTTCCAGCTTGCCCAGGCCCTTGGCCAGCGAATCCAGCGCCACCTGGCTGTGGCCGAACGCGGTGCCCAGCGCACGCAGCACGGTGGAGTCGGTCAGGTCACGCTGCCAGCGGCTGATCGGCAGCTTCGCGCTGAAGTGCTCGAACAGCGCGTTGGCGATGCCGAAGTTGCCTTCCGCATTCTCGAAATCGATCGGGTTGACCTTGTGCGGCATCGTCGACGAGCCGACTTCGCCTTCCTTCAGGCGCTGCTTGAAGTAGCCCAGCGAAACGTAGCCCCAGATGTCACGGGCCAGGTCGATCAGGATGATGTTGGCGCGACGCGCGGCATCGCCGATCTCGGCGATGTTGTCGTGCGGCTCGATCTGCGTGGTGTACGGGTTGAACACCAGGCCCAGGCCGGTCACGAAGCGCTCGGCGAAGGCCGGCCAGTCCACGTCCGGGTAGCTGGCGATGTGGGCGTTGTAGTTGCCCACCGCGCCGTTGATCTTGCCGGTCAGTTCGACCGCGGCGATCTGCTTGCGCTGGCGCTCCAGGCGGGCGACCACATTGGCCAGTTCCTTGCCCAGGGTGGTCGGCGAGGCGGTCTGGCCGTGGGTGCGCGACAGCATCGGCTGGCCGGCCTGGGCGTGGGCCAGGGTACGCAGGCTGCTGGCGATGCCGTCCAGGGTCGGCAGCAGCACCTCGCGGCGGGCCTGTTCCAGCATCAGGCCGTAGCTGAGGTTGTTGATGTCTTCGCTGGTGCAGGCGAAATGCACGAACTCCAGCGCCGGGGCCAGCTCGGCGTCATCCTTCAGCTGTTCCTTGATGAAGTACTCCACCGCCTTGACGTCATGGTTGGTGGTGCGCTCGATTTCCTTCACGCGCGCGGCCTGGGCCGGGCTGAAGCTGGCGGCGAGGGCGCGCAGGCGGGCGACGGCGGCGTCGGAGAACGGGGCCAGCTCGACGATGCCCGGCTCGGCGGCCAGGGCCAGCAGCCACTCCACTTCGACCGTGATGCGGGCCTTGATCAGGCCGTACTCGGAGAAGATCGGGCGCAGGGCGTCGACCTTGCCGGCATAGCGGCCATCGAGCGGGGACAGGGCGAGCAGGGCGGAATCGGACATGTCGGCAGGGCTGGGGCGAGCGGCGGGGGCCATATTCTACGACGTGCCGGTCAGGTAGTGCCGGCCGCTGGCCGGCAACCACGCCCGGCCTAGGCTTCCATGGATTGCCGGCCAGCGGCCGGCACAGTCCTGCGCGCGCAGAACGGCCCTGCGGATGAAACGATCTGGCCCGCCCTCGTCATCCCACGCTGCGGGCAAGGGAGTATCGTTGGCGCAGCCGCCAGCCCGGGAAGCGACACCCTGCCAGCCGCCGCTTCCCTTTCCCCAACTGAAGTAGTGCGGAGTTGATGCAATGAGCAAAGCTGCAAGCAAGGGTTTCAGAATCGAACACGACAGCATGGGCGAGCTGCAGGTGCCTGCGGACGCCCTGTGGGGCGCCCAGACCCAGCGTGCCGTGCAGAACTTCCCGGTGTCGGGCCAGCGCATGCCGCGCGGTTTCATCCGTGCCCTGGGCCTGGTCAAGGGCGCCGCCGCGGGCGTCAACGCAGAGCTGGGCCACCTGCCGAAGAACGTGGCCAAGGCCATCCAGACCGCTGCCGCCGAAGTGGCCGCCGGCAACTGGGACGCGCAGTTCCCGATCGATGTCTACCAGACGGGTTCGGGCACGTCGTCGAACATGAATGCCAATGAGGTCATCGCCACCCTGGCCAACCGTGCCGGCAAGGCGGGCAAGACCACCGTGCACCCCAATGACCACGTCAACCAGGGGCAGAGTTCCAACGACGTGATTCCAACCGCGCTGCGCGTGTCGGCAGTGCTGGCGACGCATGAGCAGCTGCTGCCGGCGCTGGTGCACCTGCGCAGGACCCTGGACAAGAAGGGCCGCAGCCTGCGCAAGGTGGTCAAGACCGGCCGTACCCACCTGATGGACGCGATGCCGCTCACCTTCGAGCAGGAATTCGGTGCGTGGTCGGCGCAGCTGGCCTCGGCGCAGGAGCGCATCGAAGACAGCCTCAAGCGCGTGCGCCGCCTGCCGCTGGGCGGCACCGCCATCGGCACCGGCATCAATGCCGACCCGCGTTTCGGCGCGCAGGTGGCCAAGGCGCTGAAGCAGCAGACCGGCTTCAAGTTCGACAGCGCCGAGAACAAGTTCGAAGGCCTGGCCGCGCAGGATGATGCAGTGGAACTGTCCGGCCAGCTCAATGCGCTGGCCGTGGCGCTGATCAAGATCGCGAATGATCTTCGCTGGATGAACGCCGGTCCGCTGGCCGGATTGGGCGAGATCGAACTGCCGGCGCTGCAGCCGGGCAGCTCGATCATGCCGGGCAAGGTCAACCCGGTGATTCCGGAAGCGACCGTGATGGCCTGTGCACAGGTGATCGGCCACCACACCGCGATCACCGTGGCCGGCCAGACCGGCAACTTCCAGCTCAACGTCACCCTGCCGCTGATCGCGGTGAACCTGCTCGATGGCATCGGCCTGCTCGCCAACGTGTCCACCCTGTTGGCGGACAGCGCGATCGCCGGGCTGAAGGTGCGTGAGGATCGCGTTGCCGAGGCGCTGGCGCGTAATCCGATCCTGGTCACCGCACTGAATCCGATCATCGGCTACGAGAAGGCCGCGGCGATTGCCAAGCGTGCCTACAAGGAACAGCGCCCGGTGCTGGACGTGGCGCTGGAAGACAGCGGGCTTGACGAGGCCGAGTTGCGTCGCCTGCTGGACCCGACCGCGCTGACCGCCGGCGGCATCCAGGCTGGCGGTGGTGGCGCCGGCGGCTGATCGAACGGCGTGCGGACCAAGGTCCACACCCACCACACGCAGGAACGCCGCCCTCGGGCGGCGTTTTTCTTCAGCGACGGTCGGCGACGATGTTGCCGAAGGTGTCGGTGTAATCCTTGAATTCCGGGATGCGCTGGATCAGGTCTGCCGGAATCACTTCCATGCCCTCGGGTGGCTGGATCTTCACCGGCTGCATGTTGGGATCTGCCGGTGCGGCCACCAGGGTGTTCTGGCGCAGCACCTGCAGTTTGCCGAACATGGTCTGCAGCATCTGTTTCTGCCCATCGTCCAGCGGAATCTGGATCTCGTCCATCTTCATCGTGCCGTCGGCGAGGATGATGATGTTCGGCGCGGGCGGGCGACGCACGGTGACCATGCCTTCGCTGACGGAAATCTTGGGCTTGCCGCGCTCGGCACGGTGGTTGCGGTACTCCTGGTCACAGCCGACCAGGCCAAGGCAGAGCAGGGCGGCCAGCAGCAGAAACAGCTTCTTCATGACATTCGGTTCGGGGGCGTCCGGGGCCGCTATTGTAAGCCGGACGGCGCACTACGGCCGGCAGCCGGACGCCGCTGCCGGCCGGGTGCGCTGATCTGTCACAGGCCTAGCGCTGGACCAAGGTGTCCTTGCCGCAGTCGTCCACGTCGCCCTGGTCCATGGTCGCGTAGGGCTTGAATGCCGGCAGTTCGCGTGCGAGCGCCTGCTGGCTGGCCAGCATCGCCGGAAGGCGGTCGCAGATGCGCTTGGCCTGGGCTTCGATCTTCTCGGCTTCGGCATTGATGCGCTTTTCGACACCTTCGCTGTCGCCGCTGAAAATGCCCTTCAGCGCTTCGCCGGCCGCACTGGCACCCAGTTTGGCGCCGGCCAGGCCGACATCCATGCCATCCATCGCGATGGCGACCACGTGGCCGCGGTATTCCTGCAGATGGCGGCGCTGGATATCGTTGGCGGCGACTTCCTTGCCCGCGATCAGCAGGCGGCCATCCGGGGTGATCTCCGCACGCGGCTGCTTGTCCGCCGAGATCTTGATGTTGCCCTGGGCGATATCCTTGCGGGCATCGTCCATGGCGTTCTTGACGGTCTCGCCAACGCCGCCTGTGGCTTCGGCGACACTCTTGCCGACGGTCTTGTCGGGCGCGGACGACGTGCCGCCGCAGGCGATCAGCGGCAGGGACAGCAGCACAGCAGGCAACAGGCGCAACAGGTTCATGGTGTTCCCCTGGTCAGTGTCTGGAAGAGGGTTACTTGCTGCGCGGCAGAGTGACCCGGCCGCTGACGTTGCGGTGATCGACGTCACCGCTGCCACTGTGGTCGACGGTCAGGGTGCCGCGCACGCCGTCGACGTGGATGTCGCCCGAACCGTGGCTGCGGACATGCACATTGCCGCCGATGTCGGCCAGATCGACCCCGCCGGAGCCGACCACGCCCACTTCAACGTTGCCCTGCACGCGCTTGAACTCGATGTCACCGGAGCCCACGGTATCCAGCCGCGCGTTGCCGCGCACATCGGCGATCTTCAGGTCACCGGAGCCGACGGTGCCGGTGCTGGCGTCACCGCTGATGTTGCGTACGGTGACGTCGCCGGAACCCAGTGACAGCAGATTGAGGGAGCTGCCGCCATCGATGTTGAGGTCGCCGGAACCCACTGCAGCGTGGATGCTGCCACGGGTACCGCGGGCCACCGCGTCACCGGAGCCGACGTCCACGCTGAGTGACTGTGCGTTTTCCACGCTGGCGTCACCCGAGCCGACCTTGAACTGCAGCGGCAGGTTGTCCGGCACGCTGCCACGGATATCCAGCCAGGCGTAGCTGTTGCCCAGGCTGATGCCGCTTTGGCGGCCGTCGCGGCGCAGGCTCACCACCAGCTTGTCGCCCACCTTGCGCTGGTCCAGTACCAGCTGGTCCAGCCATTCCTGGCTGGACGCGCAGGCGCGGCCGTCCAGCTGGCCGCCGCCGGCGCTGGCGACCACCTTCAGGTCATGCTGGTTGACCTCGAACACAACCGTCTTGGCACCGGCCACGTCCAGCTTCAGTGCCCGGGCGGCAGTGAACTTGCAGTTCGGAGCATCGGCGGCCAGCGCCGACAACGGCAACAGCAACAACGCAGAACAGGCGAGCAAAGAACGCATGGGTGGTGCCTCCGGATGGATGGGATCAGATCTCGCCGGCGCGCTTGCGCAGGCGGATGGCAAGGAAGATGAACACTGCACCGACGACGGCGCCGATCCACAGCTCCGGCATCGCCAGCGACTTCAGCTGCGAGGCGGGGGACATCAGGCTGACGACCGAGTCCAGGTCGCGGCGTGAGGCTTCGTCGGCGCCGAGGCGATACAGCAGGTCCATGCCGGGTACGCCGCCCAGCAGCAGGCGGCCGACGATGTTCTGCCAGAACCAGCCGGTGGTCAGGCCGACCAGCGGCATCATCTTGGTGGAGCTGACGATGATGCCGGCAAACAGCGGCAGCATTACCGCCCACAGGAACGGCTTGCTCCTGGCCCATGCCGAGCACAGCAGCAGCCAGCCGGCGGTGGGCAGGGCCCACAGGGCATAGACCGGAATCCAGGCCAGGTGCCCAGCGGCCAGGGTCAGCGGGCTGGCCGGGCCCCAGATCAGGGTCATCGGGCTGCCACCGTGCAGCAGCGCGACGGCACTGATGATCAGCATGAAGCCGAACATGGTGAGGATGCCGGCGATGACCGCGATCAACGGTGCCACGATCAGTGCGCTGATCACCTTGGACAGCACGGTCTGCGTGTCCGACAGCGGCAACGACTTCCAGAACAGGATGCTGCGATCGCGGCGATCGTCGTACAGGGCGCCCAGGCAGTAGAAGAACACCACGAAGGCCAGCACCAGGAACGGCCAACTTGAACTGAGTACCAGAGTCAGGTCCAGGCCGTTGCCAAGATCAGCAAGGTCCTTGGCACTGATGTCACGGGTGAGCAGGGCCAGGTTCAGGCCATTGATGTTCACGTCCTCGCCATCGATGTGCAGGCCGCCGTCGCGCGCTGCACGGTTCAGCGCGAACAGGCCGAAGGCAATGCCGGCGATGCTCATCACCAGCGAGATCAGGCCCGCGATCAACGGGGCATACAGGAAACCGCCGCGGTTCTCCCAGTACTCGCGCTTGAGCAGCCAGCGCAGGGTGCCGACCGGGCTGACGGGGTGGTTGACGGCATTCATGCGTAGGTCCCCTTCATGATGGCGACGAACAGGTCGGCCAGGCCCGGGATGCGGGTCTCGCCGAGGGAGGAAAGCTGGGCGCGCGGCACGCCATCGAACAGCATCACCGTCTTGCCGAACGTCAGGCTGCGCTCGTCGATCGGTTTCAGGGCGCGGGCGGTATCCAGCTGGTCGGCATTGACCAGCAGCTCGGTGTAGCGCTGGCCGACGTCGTCCATTTCCGCGTCGAGCACGATGCGGCCGTCGCGGATGAACATCACGTCGCTGAGGATGTGCTCGATCTCCTCCACCTGGTGGGTGGTGACGATGATGGTCTTCTGTTCGTCGAAGTAGTCTTCCAGCAAGCGCTGGTAGAACTCCTTGCGGTACAGGATGTCCAGGCCCAGGGTCGGCTCGTCCAGCACCAGGATGCGGGCATCGATGGCCATCACCAGTGCCAGGTGCAGCTGCACGATCATGCCCTTGGACAGCTCGCGCACGCGCTGCTTCGGCTGCAGCTTGGTGTTGGCCAGGAAGCGCTCGCAGCGGGCGCGGTCGAAGCGCGGGTGGACGCCGGCGACGAAATCGATCGCTTCGCGGACCTTCAGCCAGCGCGGCAGCACGGCGACGTCGGCGATGAAGCAGATGTCGTTCATCAGCTCGTCGCGGCGCAGTCGCGGGTCGCGGCCGAGCACGCTCAGTTCACCCTCCACCGAGGTCAGGCCAAGAATGGCCTTCAGCGCGGTGGTCTTGCCGGCGCCATTGGGCCCGATCAGGCCGACGATGCGCCCGCTTGGAATGCTGAAACTGGCGTTGTCGAGGGCGACGGTGGTCTTGTAGGCCTTGCGCAGGCCTCGGGCGGTGATGACCGACTCACTTGCAGTGCTATTCATCAGACTTTCCCCTGGGGCAGCAATTCGTCGAGGCTCAGGCCCAGGCGCTGGATGCGCTCCAGAACCGCTGGCCATTCTTCGTTGAGGAAACGGTCGCGCTCGCTGCTGCGCAGCTGCGTGGCCGCCTGCTCGGTCATGAACATGCCCAGGCCGCGGCGCTTCTCGACCAGGCCTTCGTCGGCCAGTTCCTGGTAAGCGCGCGAAACGGTGATGGGGTTGAGTTGATAGTCGGCGGCCACCTGGCGCACCGAAGGCAGGGCATCGCCCGGCTTGAGGATTCCGTCGAGCATCATGGCGATCACGCGCTCCTTCAACTGACGGTAGATGGGAGCGCCGTCGCTCCACTGGATGTCGCTCATATTCAGCTCCGTGGGGTCAGCGGCTGGGCGAACGAGAAATACGGCATGGACAGCGCGCTGTGCAGCCGACGCGGGGAGGGGGCGTGCCCTTATACCCACTGGCCCTGGCCGCCGGCTGTCCCGTGTCGGACCTGTCGGGGGCCAGACCACGTGAAAAAACAACGAACGCCAGATTTTCCGACACCAATCTATGTTAA
>NZ_RXLZ01000108.1 GCF_003970865.1 Stenotrophomonas maltophilia
GACTGGCTTGCCTGCTCCACCGCACCACGCTTGAACTCGGCGCTGAACTTCCTTCGCTTCGACATGAACACTCCTCATGGCCTGAATCGGCCTTCTTGTAAGTGTCCGTGAAAACGGGGGTGAACCCGTTTCCGCTCCCAGCCAGAAGCGCACATGGCGATCCGAGTCAGCCCGCCCCGATAAGGACTAACGCCGCCGGCTACCAGGTCGACGCGAAGCTCGAACCTGCTCCGGACCTGCGACGCTGGGCGGCCGTCCACGTGGCGGGCCTTCTAATTCATCTGGCCGGGCACGTCGCCAGCCTTGGCCTGGAGCAAAAAGGGCATCCAGAACTGTGGTGGAAATGGCGTCCTGAAGTGACGACATGCCATCGCGATCACCACCCAGGGCCCTTGCTTTACCGCAGAGAGCGCATCCAAGCTGACGATGGCCTTGGACTCAGCCTTCTTTATGTCTGCTCGCAGCAGGTCGCCAATCTGTTCGGGGAAACTAAGAAGCGCCTCCGTCGTGCCGCTTTCGTACTGCGCCGGCAGCCGGTAGATCACCGACTCGGTGAGGTCATCGGCGTACCAGAGCTGCAGGCAGACCCCCTCGAAAGCCGAGTTATAGCGGTCGCGCAGGCAATGGTAGACCTCATCGTGACCCATGATGAGGCTCCAGTACATGAGTGTTGGCACCAGAGTACTTAGATGGCGCAGTTTCTCCACTTGGTCCTCGGAGAGTTCGCCCACCTCCATCGCTACCAAGTCATCGAACGCGTCGGTCGCAACGGGAAAGTGCTGCTTGACCTTGAACGCGAACGACACGCGGGAAGCCAGATCGTCTAGCCATTGCTTCGCCGCCTCATGCTTGTCCGTGAGGTGGAGCAGCAAGAAGGCCAGGGATAGTTCGATTGCATTGCCATCGTAACGAGGCGAGCCAGAGGAGGCATTGTTCTTGATTGCGGCGATCAACGTATCTGCGACCCCATCTGCGTTGGCTGCAGCCAAGGCCGCCGCCACTTCATTGCCTTCCACCAGCGCCATCTCGGCATGGTGTTGCTGCATGAGACCTATCTCAGCCAATATTCCGATCTGCTCGAATACCTTGTCTGTTACCAACGCATTCTCGCCAGTGAAACCGGACAGCCCATCCCTTGCCCAAAAGAAGGGCTTAAGCTTGTCGAAGTAGGCCGCACAGATGCGATGGTGTATCTGATAGATGTCGCGGAAAGCTGAGATGGCAGGGCGATACTTGAAGACGTCCCGAACCCGGATCGCCTCCCACGCCCAAAGGCAGCAACGCTCACCCATCTTGAACGCGTTCAGCAGGTTGCCCTCCTCATCTGCCCAGCGGAAAACTACTTCCAACACCAATGCCACGGTCTTCATTTGACGAACGAATAACCTTCGACGGGTATTGCTTAGTACCGGGGCCCCGTCGTGACTGTCGATCAGCAATGCCTGGGCGATTTTGTACGCGTGTCGCAGGTCATAATCCCTTGAACCAATCAAAGCAATGGCTCGACGAAGGTCTGCCCGTTGTGACGGATCGATCGCATACTCGTCCAGCAAGTGCGCATCGATCATGTCCGCCAGGTCGTCACCAGACCAGAACTCGAACCTCAGGTTCGAGGTGGTGTGTCCGTTGATGTAACCCGTGTAGTCCTGCTGTACTTCCTGCTTAAGCTCGCCGGTGGAGCAGATAACTACCCTGACCGGCAGTGTTTGATGCTCCTCGCGCACCGAGGTGTGTAGATAGGAGTCCTGAATCTGATTCAACGTTGCACGAACCGCATTGACACCGCCATCCCAGTCCCGACGTCCCAGATCGCCAACCTTAAGCACGAACAGATAGAGCGTCTTGATGCCGTTCTTGTCCTTGCCGACGGCCGCTATGTCCACTCCATTCTGGCGCACACCCACCTGTGCGCGACTAATCGGAATGAGCTTCATGCGTGCGAGCAGATCCGGAAGCAGTCGGTCCAGCTCCCCCGATTCGCGAAGCTGGCTCAGGAACTCCTTAATGATGAGCTTCATGCCTGGCCATCCTTCAGCTTGCCCAAGATGAACTGGCGGCGCTGCATATCGCTGCCGACTTTATCAATCGACTCGCTACGTGGCACCGCAACTGAGTGCGATGCCGACATCATCGGCGTCGTACCTCCCACCTCGCCATCTCGCATGAAGAACATGGAACGTCCGGCTTTAAGCGGAATAGACGTGGCGACCTTTCGGAAGAAAGAATCCTTACTTGCTTCTTCGAAGGCCTCATTCATCAATCGCGCCCGCTCCTTCTCAAACCGAATCTTTTGCTCGGATGAAGGCCTCAGCTCTTCAACCAGTGGCAGTGCCTTCAGCGGTTCGTAGTATGCGCTCATCGCTTCAAGGATCTGCTGAGCCAATCGAGTCTGCGCATCCTCCGCGCCCGTCGCTACCAACGGCTCCAGATGTTCCCTCGTCGCGACGGGATAGTCGTATCCTATGTGCCGGAACATGACTTCAAAGACAAGCGCAAACACTCTTGCCTCGGCATCGCGCGTGCGTGTCATCGACCAAGCCAGTGAGACTCGTTGATGATCACGCACGACATTTGCCAAAGTTCGCCGCGCCAGATGCAGCAAGCCGCCCGCGCTGAGCGTATCCAGAGCGGATACCGAGAAAGCGGTACCCCGTACCTCACTCAGGCTCAGCTCATCTAAAATCTTCCGAGCCATCCTTTGGTAACCGATGGCGTCGGCCATCAGCCATGCGACCAGCAGGTCTCCCAGCGCTTCGCCGTCACTTACGATCTGCGCGAACAGTTGAGGGAACTCTCCAGGCACTGACGGCGCTCGTTCTGCATTGGTGCGAGCCCATGTCTCCAGCCAAGCTAGCACTCTGGATTTGTTCCTTGAGCTGTACTCCTTGGCCAGGATGTGGTCGATTCCATGTCCCGCACCACTCTCTTGCACTCCCTTACCCGCAAGTAGATCTATCTTGTCCAGACACCAAGACTGCGCTCTGAGCTCATTCGGGCCATAAGCGAGATGATCTCCGATTATCTGTACAACATCGATACCCTCCAGCGCTGCTATTTCGTCGATCAGTGTGTGCCGATCGGGTGCGGTGCCCACCAAGTAGAGGCCCGCTCGCGCAGCCGTGTTACGCAAAGCGCCGTCGCCAGCCTGCAGCTTGTCCCGAATCACCCCCACCGCACGATCAATCTCGGTCGCATCGATGTCGCTCCAATCAATGAAACCCAACGTTTCTAACGCCGGTAGTGCGACCAAAGGATCCGGCGTACCCACCAAGGCGTGCACACGTGCCAGCCACGACTCCCTGTCATTCTGGACCCCGACAATAAAACTGGTACGCAACAGCGGCGCCAACGTCAAATGAGGCGCCGCAAGGCATCCCTCGAGCACGTGCTCGATTTCCGCCGGGTGACGCTTCATCCAATCTTCTATCGCAGGCGCCAAGAATCCCCTTGCTTCTAGGAGGAGTACCATCATCAAGACATTGGGAATGTCGAGTGCATCCAACAACGGGATGACGTCTGCAACGACCCTGCCGATTCTGTACGGATGTCCATTGCCGTCACCCACGGCGTCGATTGCAAGCTGCGCCACATCAACGATGCCGTTGTTGTGGAGCCGCGCAAGCGCAACGGCAGGAAGTTTGTCGCCGCGTCCCGCGCCCGAGGCCGCCTGACACAGAAAAAGGCCTTCGAACAACTCGGCGGGTGCTTGTAGCTTTGGCTCAATGACAACTACCTGGAGGTACTGTAACGCGCGAGCCTTGGCTCTCTCAGGGTCAACAAAGAATGGCGTACCGTCCATCATCTGGCACTCACTGACCATATCCTCTGGCGTCAGCCCTATATCGTCTAGCTTTATAGACTCGGGTTTTGTCAGACACAGCCACGCGAGCTGATCCAGCTTGGCTTCTTTATCGTCCATGGCCTATCACCCCTGTTCTCTTAGCTTAAAGATAGCTCAAATTTCACATTCAACTGCGCTCAGGCTCCGCTGCCGAAATTCTTGGATGTACCTACGTATATCTTGTTTGATGTATTAGTCGCTCAATGCGACGCCCCCCCCTGAGTAGTGGGCGGGTTTAGAGTCCAGTGCTGATGCTATCTATGCTGCCAATCAACTGCGCAGACTACTGGCGGGGGTCAGCCCGTCAAGTGCTCGTTTAGGCCTTTCTTCTTTGTAGTCATGCCGCCAGCTTTGGACACTGGTCCTGGCATGGAGCAACGCTGGGAACCAATGCTCGTTCGGAAATATATCGCGTAGCCGCCCGTTGAAGGACTCAACGTAAGCGTTTTGGTCCTGCGACGCACCTGCAGTCCCGCTTCCTGATACAGGCGATCCAAACGCTCGCAATGGGAACGTCTGAGTAAGCTCCGCGTACAAAAAAGGGCGCCTCTCGGCGCCCTCATCCTTTCAACTCATTCCCACTCAATGGTCGCCGGCGGCTTCCCCGAGATGTCATAAACAACCCGTGACACCCCCCGCAACTCATTGATGATCCGGTTGCTCACCGTCCCCAGGAACTCATACGGCAGATGCGCCCAATGCGCCGTCATGAAGTCAATCGTCTCCACCGCACGCAGCGCAATCACCCACTCATAAGCCCGCGCATCGCCCACCACGCCCACCGACTTCACCGGCAGGAACACGGCAAACGCCTGGCTGGTCTTGTCGTACAGGTCCGCCTTGCGCAGCTCGTCGATGAAGATGGCATCAGCCTTGGCCAGCAGCTCGGCGTATTCGCGCTTCACTTCACCCAGGATACGCACGCCCAGGCCCGGGCCCGGGAACGGATGGCGGTAGACCATGGTGCGCGGCAGGCCCAGCTCAACGCCAAGGCGGCGCACTTCGTCCTTGAACAGCTCGCGCAGCGGCTCCACCAGGCCCAGCTTCATGTGCTCCGGCAGGCCGCCCACGTTGTGGTGGCTCTTGATCACATGCGCCTTGCCGGTCTTGCTGCCGGCCGACTCGATCACGTCCGGGTAGATGGTGCCCTGCGCCAGCCACTTGGCGTTCTTCAGCTTGTTCGACTCTTCGTCGAAGATCTCAACGAACAGGTTGCCGATGATCTTGCGCTTGGCTTCCGGGTCGCTCACGCCTTCCAGCGCGGCGAAGTAACGGTCGGCGGCGTTCACACGAACGACCTTTACGCCCATGTGCTCGGCGAACATCGCCATCACCTGGTCGCCTTCCTGCCAGCGCAGCAGGCCGGTATCCACGAACACGCAGGTCAGCTTTTCGCCGATGGCCTTGTGCAGCAGCGCGGCCACCACGGACGAATCGACGCCGCCGGACAGGCCCAGGATCACTTCGTCATCGCCCACCTGTTCGCGCACACGGGCGATCTGGTCGTCGATGATGTTGGCCGCGGTCCACAGGGTCTGGCAGCCGCACACGTCCACCACGAAGCGGCGCAGCAGCGCCTGGCCCTGCAGGGTGTGGGTCACTTCCGGGTGGAACTGCACGCCGTACCAGCGCTTTTCTTCGTTGGCCATGGCGGCCACCGGAATGCGGTCGGTGGTGGCGGTGATGGTGAAGCCCGGCGGTGCAACGGAGACGTGGTCGCCGTGGCTCATCCAGACATTCAGCTTCGGCTCGCCGCCGTGGTCGCTCAGGCCCTTGAACAGCGCATCCGGGTTGATCACGTTTACTTCGGCGTGGCCGAACTCGCGCTGGTCCGCCGCTTCGGTGGCACCGCCCAGCTGCGCGGCCAGGGTCTGCATGCCGTAGCAGATGCCGAAGATCGGCAGGCCGCTGTCGAACACTTCCTGCGGTGCGGCCGGGGCACCCGGCAGCGTGGTCGATTCCGGGCCACCGGACAGGATGATGCCCTTGGCGCCGAACGCGGCGATCTCGGCCGGGTTGTGGTCCCACGCCCAGATTTCGCAGTAGACGCCCAGCTCGCGGATGCGGCGGGCGATCAGCTGCGTGTACTGCGCGCCGAAATCGAGGATGAGGATCTTGTCGTTATGGATGTTGGTCATGGCGCCCCGGCAATGCAGTAGGGAAAACGAAAATCTGAAAGAGAAAATGCGGCGGCAGATAGAGAAAGAGGAACGGGAAGTGCTTCCCCGTTCCTCTTTGCTCGGCCCGCGTCAGGCGCGGTAGTTCGGCGGCTCTTTGGTGATCGTCACGTCGTGGACGTGGCTCTCACGCTGGCCGGCGCCGCTGATCTTCACGAACTTGGGCTTGCTGCGCATGTCTTCGATGGTGGCGCAGCCCACGTAGCCCATGGTGGCGCGCAGGCCGCCCATCAGCTGGTGGATGATGCCGCCCACCGGGCCGCGGTACGGCACGCGGCCTTCGATGCCTTCCGGCACCAGCTTGTCGGCGGTGGCGGCGTCCTGGAAGTAGCGGTCCTTCGACCCCTTCTCCATGGCAGCCAGCGAACCCATGCCGCGGTAGCTCTTGTACGAACGGCCCTGGTACAGCTCGGTCTCGCCCGGCGATTCTTCGGTACCGGCCAGCAGGCCGCCGACCATGATGGTCGAGGCACCGGCGGCCAGCGCCTTGCCGATGTCGCCCGAGTAGCGGATGCCACCGTCGGCGATCAGCGGGATGCGGTCCTGCAGGGCTTCGGCCACCAGATCGATCGCGGTGACCTGCGGCACGCCGACGCCGGCGACGACGCGCGTGGTGCAGATCGAGCCCGGGCCGATGCCGACCTTGACCGCGTCCGCGCCGCTGTCCAGCAGCGCCAGTGCGGCTTCGCCGGTGCAGATGTTGCCGCCGATGACCTGCACGTGCGGGAAGTTCTTCTTGACCCAGCTGACGCGGTCCAGCACGCCCTGCGAGTGGCCGTGCGCGGTATCGACCACGATCACGTCCACACCGGCGGCGACCAGCGCTTCCACGCGGCGATCGGTATCGCCACCCACGCCGACGGCAGCGCCGACCAGCAGGCGGGTCGACAGATCCTTGGCAGCGTTCGGGAAGTCGGTGTTCTTCTGGATGTCCTTGACGGTGATCAGGCCGCGCAGGGCGAAATCATCGTTGACCACCAGCACCTTTTCGATGCGGTTGCGGTGCAGCAGCTGCAGCACTTCGTCGCTGGCGGCGCCTTCCTTCACCGTGACCAGGCGATCCTTCTTGGTCATGATGTGGCGGACCGGATCGTCCAGCTCGGTCTCGAAGCGCATGTCGCGGTGGGTCACGATGCCGGCCAGCAGGCCGTCGCTACCCACCACCGGCACGCCGGAGATGTTGTGCGCCTGGGTCAGGGCCAGCACGTCGCGGATGGTGGTTTCCGGGCCGACGGTGATCGGGTCGCGGATGACACCGGCCTCGAACTTCTTGACCTTGGCCACTTCCGCGGCCTGCTGTTCCAGGCTGAGATTCTTGTGGATGATGCCCATGCCGCCGAGCTGTGCCATGGCGATGGCCAGGCGGGCTTCGGTGACGGTATCCATGGCTGCGGACAGGATCGGAAGCTTCAGCTTCAGGTCGCGAGTCAACCGCGTTTCGAGGTTGACGTCCTTGGGCAGGATGGTCGAGTGGGCGGGGACGAGCGAGACGTCGTCGTAAGTGAGTGCTTCAGCCTGGATGCGCAGCATCGGCATACCCGAGATGTGGGGAAGCGCGACATTTTACCCCTTTTTCGCGCCGTGTGGCAGGGGGTAGATGCGACGCAGTGTCGCGCGGGCGGTGATTGGTTCAGGGGGCCCGGCTACCGCTTTGGTGGGTGCCAACCTTGGTTGGCACAAACAGCCAGAGGCCTTCACCCCATCTGGAGCCCGGATGCCGGACAGATCGTGCCAACCAAGGTTGGCACCCACCAACAGCGGGCAATGCCGCCAGCCGCACCGCCCTGGAACCGTCTTTGGTAGGTGCCAACCTTGGTTGGCACAAACAGCCAGAGGCCTTCACCCCATCTGGGGCCCAGGTGCCGGACGGATCGTGCCAACCAAGGTTGGCACCCACCA
>NZ_RXLZ01000109.1 GCF_003970865.1 Stenotrophomonas maltophilia
GCAGTACCTGTGCAACCTGATTGGCGCGGCGGTCCAGCTGCTGGTAGCTCAGCGTGGCTCCGTGGAAATCTGCTGCCACTGCCTCGGGCTGGGCTCGCACCTGCTCCTGGAAAACATGGTGGATCAGCCCATCGCGCGGATACGCTCGTGTGGTGGCCAGCAATGCCTGCTGCCGTTGAATCGACTCTTCCGCCGCTGCCAGCTCCAGTTTCAACACCGGCAGATCGTGCCGTTGCTCCAGCGCGTGCGCCAGCGACTCCAGCCCCTGCGCCAACCAGCCGGAAAGTCGATGAGGATCCAGGCCCACAACAGCCTGGGCGGTCATCGAGAAGGCCCGCCCGGAGTCGTTGATCGACATGACGAGCGGGAAGTTCGTGCGCTCCTCGCCGCGGACGAAGTGGACCCCCGGCCATGTGGTGTCCGTTGCCACAACGTTGTGTCGATAGTTCAACAGCGAGGTGAACAAGGGAAGCTCCGCTGAAACGCCGCTGCAGCGCTGAGCCACGGCCAGCGAGGCCTGCTCATGGTCCAGCAGCTCACTCAGGCGGGCATGGGTCTCCATTACCGCGGCGCGCACTCCCCTTCCCCCCAGATGGATGCGCACCGGCAGCGTGTTGATGAACATGCCCAATAGCTGGTCTGCCCCATTAACGCCTTGCAGCCGCCCGGAGAGTACCGTGCCAAATACCACGTCATCGCGCTCACAACAGCGTGCCAGCACCAGACCCCAGGCGAGATGGAAAAACGCAGCCGGGGTGACGCCCAGTAGGCGGGCGTGATGTCGCAGCTTTTGGCTCAGCGAATCAGAAAGCGCCATGGTGAACTCGGTGAGGTCCCGCCCATTGCCGCGGACATCAAGTACGCCGAAGGGCGCAGTGGGCTCAAGAACGTCGGCCAACTGCGCACGGAAGTATGACTCGTGCGCGCTTTCGGAGGAGGCAAGCGTGCTGGCGATGAAGTTCCGGTAAGGCAGGACGATCGGCAGCGGCGTCGATGGGTCGTACAATAAGGTCCGGACCTCCTGCATCAGCAACTCGAGGGTAACGTGGTCACAGACGATGTGATGGGACAGCAGCACCAGCCAGTGACCGTTGCCGTGCGGATCGGCAGCGGTGAATGCCCTTACCAATGGCGCTTGGCCAAGATCCAGGCGCATACGGCCTGGATCGATGAGATCGCGCAGCTGCGCCTCGGCATCACCGTTTGCGAGATGTAGCGCCTCGACAGGCATCCGCGCCTGACGATGGACCACCTGCACCGGCGTCGGCAAGCCTTCCCAGTGTATCGAGCTGCGCAGAACGTCGTGCCGCGCAATGACCTGGTCGAGCGCGGTGAGAAACGAATGCAGCCGCTGTCCTTCATCGAACCGCATGATCGTGCGCATC
The DNA here is from genome assembly GCF_003970865.1 of Stenotrophomonas maltophilia. Taxonomy (GTDB): domain Bacteria; phylum Pseudomonadota; class Gammaproteobacteria; order Xanthomonadales; family Xanthomonadaceae; genus Stenotrophomonas; species Stenotrophomonas maltophilia_AR. The sequence continues at coordinate 1,386 of NZ_RXLZ01000109.1, forward strand.
AGATAGGGATCGCCCTCGCTATCGAGCAGGCTGTGGAACAACACGCCTTGCTGCAAGGGACCCAGTGGGTATATGTCCTGAATCGACGGCGTGCCTTCACGAATCGTGCCGACAAGAGCATCGATCTGCTCCTGCTCCAGCGCTACCAGCGGCAGGTGTTGCGGGGTGATCCTCCCCTGCGCATCCAGCGCATAATCTGGCGCATCCAACGTAAGCGAGCCCGTACCCAGCGTGGCGGCAAATCCAGCCAGCGTGGGGGCAGTAAACAGCGACCGCACCTCGGCATGAAGGCCCTGTTGGCGTAGCCGTTCGATGACCGCCACGACCAGCAGCGAGTGCCCGCCAAGTTCGAAGAAATTGTCCTGGCGCCCTATCCCCTCCACGCCAAGCACGGCCTGCCACGTCGCGGCGACCGCGTGCTCTGCATGGCCATCGGGCGCCTGATAGGCACGCAGCGCGATCGAGGCTGCATTGGGAGCAGGCAGAGCACTACGATCCAGCTTGCCATTGTGCGTCAACGGCCATGCCTCGATCTGCACGAATGCCGACGGGACCATATGGGGGGCAAGGCGGGACAGCAGACGGTCGCGCAGGTCGGCGGCGACTATTTCCTGGCCGGCCTCAGCCCGCACGTATGCGACCAGCCGTCGGTCACCCGGCAAATCTTCGCGGGCAATGACGACAGCCTCGGCAATACCGCCACAGGACACCAGCTGAGACTCGATTTCCCCAGGCTCAATGCGAAACCCTCGGATCTTCACTTGGGAATCGTTGCGACCCAGATACTGCAACGTACCATCGGCACGCCAGCGCGCCAGATCACCGGTGCGATAGAGCCGCGCCGATGGGGTATCGATGAATGGGTCCACCCTGAATCGTTCGCTAGTCAGGTCAGGCCGATCCAGATAGCCACGGGCCACCTGGGCGCCACCGATATGGATCTCACCGACTGTGCCGATGGGTACAGGCTGGCCGCGCCCGTCCAGCACGTAGATACGCGTATTCGCGAGCGGCCGGCCGATGTGCGGCTGCATAGCTGTCTGGTCAACGCAGGCGAGCGTGGCATCAACCGTGCACTCGGTGGGACCATACACGTTGAAGAAGCGCGTTGTCTTGGCCTCGACCATACGTTTCCAGAGCGCATCCGGGATCGCATCGCCCCCGACCAGAACGGCGACAGGAGCGTACGTGCTCCCGTTGCACAGCCCCGCATCAAGCATCAGCTCAAGCTGGGCAGGCGTGCAGTCCAGAACGTCCACACGGTGCCGGGCCAGGAAGCGCACCATCGCATCTCCGTTGGAGCGCAGTACCTCCGGCACCAGGATGAGGCAATGTCCGGACAGCAGTTGCACAATCATCTGCATCGATGCGTCGAACGAGTAGCTGGCGTTGAGTGCGACCCGCAACGTCGCCTCCATCGCGTCGAAGACTTCACTGCGCAGTCCCAGCCAAAGGTGCACGATGTTGCCGTGCTCGACCATCACCCCCTTCGGTTGCCCGGTTGAACCTGAGGTGTAGATCACATAGGCCAGGTGGTGAGCCTCCAAGCCAGGGACGACCGGGGGTTGCGTGGATAGATTTCGGAGCGACGCATCCTGGAGATCCATCACAGGCAAGGAGGGTGCAAGTGTCGCGAGCCGTTCATGCAGCGATGACTGGGTTACCAGCGCGAGGGGATTACTGTCCTGCAGCAGGTAGGCCAGACGGGCGTCAGGATAAGCTGGATCCAACGGGACGTAGGCAGCGCCTGCCTTGAGAATGCCCAGCACGCCGACAATCATGTCAACGCCGCGTTCCACGCACAGGGCCACGCGCAGATCCGGCCCCGCGCCCTGGGCACGCAAAGCGTGTGCCAACTGGTTGGCTCGACAATCCAGCTCGGCGTAGGTCAGGGACGTGTCCTTGAACTTCACCGCGATGGAGCCGGGTGACCGCTCTACCTGATTCTCGAACTCCCGATGTAGTAACGGTGCTGGGGCAGCGTGCGGCGCAGGGGGATTGAAGTCGACCAGGAGCTGCTTCCGCTCAGGCTCCTCCATGACGGGGAGCTCGATGATCGGCTGCGAATCATCGGCTACCATCGCCGAGAGGACAGTTGAGAATGCAGCAACATGCCGCTTCACGCTATCGGCATCGAAGAGGTCACTGGCGAACTGAGCCACACCGCAGATCTCACCGGCGCGCTCTGCCAAGGCCAGGGAGAGATCGAAGTGTGTCGTGCCTTGGGCGATCTGCAATGGCTCAAGCACAAGACCGCCGAGCGCGCGTGGCTCACCGCCGAACGTGTTGTTCAGCGACAGCATCACTTGGAACAAGGGGCCATGAGACAGGCTGCGGGCAGGCCTCACCGCCTCCACGACCTGATCGAACGGTACGTCCTGGTGGCTATAGACGCCAAGTGCGGTAGCCCTGACGTGGGCCAGCAGCGCAGCGACGCTGAGTTTGCCGTCAAGCCTGATCCGCATTGCCAGGGTATTGACGAAGAAACCGATCATTGGCTCCAGTTCGGGCCGCGACCTGTTGGCAACCGGGGTTCCAATCACCAGATCGGATTGACCGCTCCAGCGCGACAGCAGCGTGGCCCAACCAGTCAGCAGCGTCATGAACAGCGTTGTACCGTGCCGCTTCGATAATTGTTTCAGCGCGCTGGTCAGGGCGGCAGGTATGTGCACCGCGACAGTCTCACCGCGAAAGCTCTGCACCGCTGGACGGGGACGATCGGTCGGCAGCCCGATCAACGCAGGCGCATTGGCAAGGTGGTTCCGCCAGAAGTCGACCTGATGCGCCAGTGCGTCATGCTTGAGCCAGCCCCGCTGCCACGTTGCGTAGTCTGCATACTGCAATGGCAAGGGCGACAGCGGATCGTCATTGCCCACTACGGCAGCGGCGTACTGCGCCTGCAGTTCATGGATGAAGACGCCCATTGACCACCCATCCGAGACGATGTGATGCTGGGTGACAAGAAGAACATGCTCATTTTCAGCCAATCGCAACAGCCGTCCGCGCACCAGCGGCCCATTGCTCAGATCAAAGTGCGCCGATGCCTCAGCGGCGGCCATGTCCGCCACCCGCTCCTCGCGTCCTGTGATGTCATCGCACGAAAGGTCGTGGTCAATCAAGGTAAAGCCGGTCTCGGGAGCGTCGATCACTTGTACCGGTGTGTCGCCCAGGGTGACAAAGCGGGAGCGAAGGCTCTCATGGCGGAAGACGATGCGGTCCAGGGCGGCCTGCAGGGCATCTCGGTCCAGCGTGCCGCTCAGTCGAGCGGCCGAGGCCAAGTGATAGGCCGCACCCGCTGCGGGGTCAAGCTGATTGAGGAACCACAACCGCTGCTGCGACCAGGATAGCGGTAGCGGCGCGCTTCGATCCGCCCGCTCGATCACCTGCTGCCCGCTGGCCTGACGCTCCTGTGATGCCTTCAGTAGTCGACGTTGAAGGAGCTCCCGGCGCAGCGCGTCGGCCCGCCCGTCATTCTGGGTTGTCACCGTTGATCTTCCTTTTCCAGCAGATCCAGCAATTCCGCTTCCGACAGATCATCCAACCCATCGCTGAGCCGGGCCATGTCTTCTTCATCGATCTTTGCCATCAGTGTGTCCACGACGTGACGCGCTAGTGCCTCCACGGTGTTGTGTGCGAACAAATCGGCCATGGGGATCTCCACGTCGAACTTTCGACGCAGGCGGACTACCACCTGGATCGCCGACAGAGAGTGCCCACCGAGTTCGAAGAACCGGTCGTACCGTCCGACCTGCGGCAAGCCAAGTACGTCCTGCCAGATCTGCGCTACAGCCGTTTCAGCATCGCCTCGCGGCGGCTCATTGCAGCGTGCGGACATGGACCCAGAATCTGGGACCGGCAAGCCATTGCGATCAATCTTGCCATTCGGGCTGAGTGGCCAGTGCGGCATCAGAACGAACGCCGAGGGCACCATCGGCTCGGACAGGTGCCTGGCTAGCACCTCCCTGAGCTCAGCGGCTAGCGGAGGTTCAGCGGCCGTGGACGTGAAGTAAGCGACCAGGCGGCGGTCGCGCGGGTAATCCTCACGCGCGGTAACGATGACCTGATCGATTCCGGGATGCTGCAGCAGCTGTGATTCGACTTCGCCGAGCTCGATTCGCACGCCTCGAATCTTGACCTGATGATCGTTTCTTCCAAGGTATTCATATGAACCGTCGTCCAGCAGACGCGCCAGATCGCCGGTCCTGTATAACCGCCCGGGGCCCGGTGCGGCCTGGTGGGTGTCTCCGGCTGCTGGATCTTCCGCGAAGCGCTCCGCCGTCAACGTCGGCTGGCCCAGGTAGCCGCGGGCTAGCTGCCCGCCCCCCAACAGAATCTCGCCGGTGACGCCACGCGGCACCGGCCTCCCCAGCTGATCGCGCAGGCACACCCTGACCTGCGGGAGGGGATAGCCGATGTTCGGTCGGCCTGAATCAGCACGGATTCGAGCCACGGTGGCGTCCACCGTACATTCGGTGGGGCCATAGACGTTGAAGAATTGCACGCGGGGCGATCGCTGCAGTTGCTGCCATGTGCCCGCAGTGAGTACGTCACCACCCACAAGCACCGCATCTGGATGGGCGCGGTGCTTGTCCAACAAACCCGCCTCCAGCAGGCCATCCAGTTGCGCTGGCGTGCAGTCGAGCATGTCAATGGCGTGTGCGTCGATGTAGGACAGCAGAGCATCGGCATCCAGCCGGACCTCCTGGGGAATCAGCACCACGCAGCGGCCGGAAAGCAGCTGAATCCACATCTGGACCGATGCATCGAATGACAGCGATGCGTTCATGGAAACCCGATCGACACCCGGACAATGGGCGAACACCTCGGCATTCAAGCCTCGCCAGAGGCGAATTACCGATTGATGCTCGACCATCACCCCTTTCGGCTGCCCGGTGGAACCGGAGGTGTAGATGACATACGCCAAGTTGCGCGACGTCAGTGACTCCTGTTGCGGATTGCAATCGGGCTGCGATGCATGCATGACGTCGTCGAGGAGGACCACGGGCACGGACAATGCGAGCGATTGCAGCAATGGAGCTGCTGCGGCGGTACTCAGTACCGCGGAAGGAGTGCTATCGGCAAGCATGTAGCCGATACGCGACGCCGGATGGGTAGGATCCAGCGGAACATACGCCGCACCAACCTTGAGCACTGCCAGCACTGCGATGAGAAGCTCTACGCCGCGTGCGGAGAAAATTGCCACACGGTCGCCCGGGATGACGCCCATGGCGTGTATTACATGGGCCAGCTGGTTGGCGCGCCTGTTGAGCTGGTCAAAGCTCAGGGTCTGGTCCGCCATGACGACTGCGGCCTGGTTGGGTTGGCGTACAACAACGGCTTCGAAACAGGCTGTGATGGTGCGCTCCGCCATCAGCTGCGGTGCGACGTCGGTTACGAAAGGTGCCTCGCGCTCGGCAGCCGGCAGTATCTCCAATGTATGCACGGGCTGCTGTGGCTGCTTCTCCAGCGCGTGCGCCAGCGACTCCAGCGCCTGCGCAAAGTAGGCAGCAATTCTCGCTGCATCCAGTCCCTGCACGACCTGGACGACGGTTCCAAAGTCCTCACCGAGATCGTCAACCGAAACGGTC
>NZ_RXLZ01000010.1 GCF_003970865.1 Stenotrophomonas maltophilia
TGTATTATGCTGTGCTGATGATTGTTGTGATATGCACTTATCCAACACCGTAAATGTGCAGTACGATTTAGCGATTCAGCGATCTGGTATGATGTTTATTTCGAAAGCGTTGTATTTTGTCTAAGGGGACCGGCAGCCGCACATCGCATAAAGCGAAAGACCGTCGGCAGCGTCAGATGTGTATAAGGGGACGCCCCCCGCACGACCGCCTTTAGCATCGCCGTCGTTGCGACCCTTGCCACCGCCACTGGCACCACCCGGCCGGGTCGGCCCCTGCGGCGGTATCTGCAGGTCGGCCGGAATCGGCGCCAGGTCCAGCGCTTCGCGCACGAAGTCGCGCAGCGAGACCACCAGTTCGTGGGTGTGCACCGGTCGCCCCTGTGCAAGATCGTTGGCGGCACGCGCGGCCAGCCGCACCTGTTCGTCGGTGCCCAGCAGCAGGATGTCCGACAGCGCCGCTTCAACGGCATCGCGGATGCGGCGCGCGCGATCCGAGCGGGGTTCGGCGATGCCTTCGGCATCTTCGCGCTGGCGCAGGTCACGGCGGTGGCTGGGATCCACGCCCAGTTCGCCGGTGAACGAACCGCCCAGGGTCTTGTAGGCCGCCATCAGCGTGCGCAGCCGTTCGTTGATCTGCCGGTTCTCGCGCTCGCGGCGCTGTTGCAGGGTCTGCATCACCAGCAGGCGGATGCCCACGCCCAGCAGGGTGATCAGGACCAGGCCGGCCAAGGTGGACAGCACGCCCTGCCAGGAACTGAAGTCGATACCGCGCATGCCCGGGGCTCCGGCGGGAAGAACCTGCATCTTGCCCCAGTCCGCGCCCCAGAAACGCGAAAGGCCCCACCACCCGGTGGGTGGCAGGGCCTTCGGTCAGGGCGCGATTACTTGCGCTTGGCGACCTTGCGCACGGCCTTCTTGGCCGGAGCCTTCTTGGCGGCGACCTTCTTCAGCGGGGCAGCCTTCTTGGCAACCGTCTTGCGGGTGGCGGCAACCTTCTTGCCAACTGCCTTCTTGGCAACGGCGGTCTTCTTGCCGACAACCTTCTTGGCAGCCGCGGTCTTCTTGCCGACGGCCTTCTTGGCCACAGCAGCCTTCTTGCCGACAACCTTCTTGGCGGCGGCGGTCTTCTTGGTGGCGACCTTCTTGGTGGCGGCAACCTTCTTGCCGACAACCTTCTTCGCAGCCACGGCCTTCTTGCCAGCGACCTTCTTGGCGGCGACGGTCTTCTTGGCCACAGCCTTCTTGGCGGTGGCGACCTTCTTGCCGACAACCTTCTTGCCGACAACCTTCTTGGCGGCCGCGGTCTTCTTGGCAACGGTCTTCTTGGCGACGGCAGCCTTCTTGGTGGCAGCCTTCTTGACGGTAGCGACCTTCTTGCCGGCAGCCTTGGTGGCGGCCTTGGTGGTCTTCTTGGCAGCGGCGGCCTTCTTGGCCACAGCCTTGCCTGCAGCCGCCTTCTTCTTGGCCACTTCCTTCTTCAGGGCAGCGGCTTCGGCCTTGGCGTTCTTCTTGGCGGCTTCCAGCTTCTTCTTGGCGTTGGCAACAGTCTTGCCGACCGACTTGGCAGCCTTTTCGGCCTTCTTGGCAACGGTCTTCTCGACCTTGGCCACGGCCTTCTTGGCCTTGGCAACGCGGGTACCGGCAGCCTTGGTGGCGCGCTTGACGGTCTTCTTGACCGACTTCACTGCGTCTTCGGCAGCGTGGGCGATGGTCTCGCCAACGTTGGTGGCGGTTTCTTTGACGTTCTCGACGGCGTCGGTCACGACCGACACACCATTACCGTTGCTCATGTTGCCCTCCTGCGGGCCTTAAGTATCAAAACGGGGCGATGCTATACCGACATTGACGATCGTGGAACGGGGCGTGCGCCAGCAATCGCATCTGCTGCGACGGCAATGGTGTAGCCGAGCACCCTCATGAGCACAGTGGGTTGACAGGAAACCCCTTTTTTTCAGTGCTGCGCCGCACGATCCGGGTAGCGGCAGATGCTGCCTGCGCGCACCTGCCCGAATGCGGCGGAAGGCGTGCGATATGGCGCATCGCGGCACCAGGATGCGCAGAACTGCGCAAGTATCGGCCTGTATCCACACGCGCTTCAGCAGACCTCGGCACGTTGAGAAGCACGCCCGATGCTGTCGCCACCGCCCCACAGATGGCGATGCCGACCCGCGTTCCGTGCGCCGGGTTTTCATGGCGCATTTATCCAGATCGCGACACACTCATTCAGCTTGTTTTACCGTAGGGCCGAACCGCCCCCACCCACGCCAGCGAACCGACTCCCATGCGACCGCTTCCCACCCTGCTCACGCTCGCAATCGCCGCCGCCTTCGGTGGCTTCGTTGCCACCGGCATCAATGCCCACCTGGACAACCGTGCCGACGCCGCGCCGCTGCCAGCGGTACTGCCGACCACGGCGGCATTGCCAGCCTCGGTGGCCGGACAGGCGGTGCCGTCGCTGGCACCGATGCTGGAAAAGGCGATGCCGGCAGTGGTCAGCGTCAACACCAAGCAGGTGGTGCGCGTACGCAATCCCTTCTTCAACGACCCGTTCTTCCGCCGCCTGTTCCCGGACATCCCGCAGGAACGCATCAACGAATCGCTGGGCTCGGGCGTGATCATCGACGCCAAGGAGGGCCTGGTGCTGACCAACCACCATGTCATCGACAACGCCGATGACGTACAGGTGACACTGGCCGACGGGCGCACGGTCAAGGCCGAGTTCCTCGGTTCGGACCGCGATACCGATATCGCGTTGATCCGCATTCCGGCGCAGAACCTGACCGACATCAAGCTCGGCAACAGCGACCAGCTTCGGGTCGGTGACTTCGTGGTGGCAATCGGCAATCCGTTCGGCTTCAGCCAGACGGTCACCTCGGGCATCGTCTCGGCGGTAGGCCGCAGCGGCATCCGCGGGCTGGGCTACCAGAACTTCATCCAGACCGATGCATCGATCAACCCGGGCAACTCGGGTGGCGCACTGGTCGATCTGCAGGGCCAGCTGGTCGGCATCAATACCGCCAGCTTCAACCCGCAGGGCAGCATGGCCGGCAACATCGGCCTGGGCCTGGCGATTCCGTCCAACCTGGCACGCAGCGTGGTCGACCAGCTGGTCAAGCACGGCGTGGTGGTGCGCGGCACACTGGGCGTGGAAAGCCAGAACCTGACCGCGCAGATCGCGCAGGGCCTGGGCCTGGGCGAAACCCGCGGCGCGCTGGTCACCCGTGTACTGGCCGGTTCGGCCGCCGCCGCTGCCGGCCTGAAGCCGGGCGACGTGGTGGTCTCGGCCAATGGCCAACGCGTGGACAGCGCCGAAGCCCTGCACAACGTGGAAGGCCTGGCCGCGGTCGGCAGCGCATTGACGCTGGACGTGCGCCGCGAGGGCAAGCCGCTGCAGATCAAGGCAACGTTGAAGGAACAGGCGCGCGCGGTCGCCGGCGAGAGCCTGGACCCGCGTCTGACCGGGGCCACCTTTGTCGACCTGCCCGAGTCGCTGCGCCAGTCCGGTGTCGGCGGCGTGCTGGTCAGCGAGGTCAAGCGCGGCAGCCGCGCGGCCACCAACGGCCTGCAGCAGGGCGACATCATCACCGATGCCACGGTGGGCGAATTCGCCGACCTGGCCAGCTGGCGCGCCAACTTCCAGCAGCGCCCGCCGACCCTGGTGATACGCGTGCTGCGCAACAATGGCCAGCAGCAGGGCCAGCTCGTGATGCGCTGATCGCCCTGCCGTAACACCCCCTATACCCCGGCAATGCTATTGCTGTCAGTCCAGGTCGGCACCGCCGACACCCGTTCCCCCATCGCAACAGGAGTGATTCGATGAGCCCCACCAATACCGAGAACCTGAAGGAACACCTGGGTGAAGCCGGTTCCCACCTGAAGCAGGCCGCGTCGGCCGCCGGCGGTGCGATCAAGGGTGCAACCGGCGCAGCCGGCGACGAACTGCGTATCGGCAAGGCCAACGTCAAGGCTGAACTGTCCGACAGCGCACTGTCCGGCCTGGCCGCCGCCGAATTCGGTGGTGCCGCCGCCAAGGAACAGGTCGATGCGCTGATGGACAAGGGCAAGGATCTGATCGACAGCGCCGCTGAGCTGATCCGTGAACGTCCGTTGGCCTCGTTCGGTGTTGCCTTCGCTGCCGGCTGGATCATCGCCAAGCTGGCCCGCGGCAGCAGCGACAAGTAAGCCGCGGCGTGAGCGAAGACAACGCGCAAGCCCCTGATCCAGCGGCCACCCCGCCGCTGGATGAGAGCATCCGACAGGTCGGTGCGGCCGGTCGTGCCGCTGCCGATTCGGCCAAGCACACGCTGCGCTCGCTGCGCCGGTTGGCCTCGGCCGACTTCGCGATGGCACGCAGTGCGTTCGGTCGTGCGCTGGCCTGGGCCGGCGTGGCGATCGTGTTCGGTGCCTCGGCCTGGTTGCTGATGGCCGCCACCCTCATCGCCCTGCTGCAGAGCTGGGGCCTGAGCTGGCTGCAGGCCCTGCTGATCACCTCGCTGCTGAGCCTGGCCGTCACCGGTTATGCGATCTGGCGGGTGTCCTACTTCTTCCACCACACCGGCATGCACGCTACCCGGCGCCAGCTGTCACGCCTGGGCCTGTTCGACGAGCCCAGCGAAGACGATCCCGATGCCGAGGTGCAGCTACCCGAGGGCAAGCCATGAAGTTCGGCGCGCTGCAACGGCGGGTGAAACGCTGCGAACAGGTGGTGACGGTTCGCCTGGGCGAAACCCAGGACCACTGGTCCACGCTCAGCGACGTCTGGCGAAAAGGCTGGTCGCCGCTGCGCATCGTAGTGGTCGGCCTGGCCGGTGGCTTCATCGCCGGCAAGCTGGAAGTGCCGGGCAAGGTCAATGGTGCCCGCTGGCTGCAGATGGTGGGTTCGGTCTCGAACCTGTTCGCCAGTGCGCAGGCGGCGTTCGCCACGGCGATGGCGGCGCAGGCCGCAGCCAGCGCCGACGACGCGGCCGAAGAAGCCGACGATGCCAGCGAACAGGCACAGGCGGCGGCCTCCGCTGCCGACGCACGGCCGGCACCGGCACCACGCTCCGTGCCTGAGCCAGAACCGGAGCTGGACCTGCGCGGGCCGCGTCCGGCCGAAGCGGCCACCGAGCTGTCCGAACGTTGATCCATGGAATCCGCCGCGCCGATCGCGGCCGGCGGATAATGCGCTCCCCTTCCCGGTTGGTGCGTCGATGAGCGAGTCCCTCCTGTCCCCGTCACCGGCCGGCCCCGAACAACCGGACGTACCGCTGCCGCCCGCATCGCGCCCGCGCGGGCCGATGTCGCTGGTGGTGCTGGCGACCCTGGCGGTGGGCTACACGCTGTGGGCAGCGCAGGACATCATCCTGCCGGTGCTGCTGGCGATGTTCTTCGCGCTGGTCGGCAACCCGATCCTGCGCCTGCTGCAGAAGCTGTGGATTCCGCGTGCGCTGGGCGCACTGCTGATCCTCGGTGCCGGCCTGGGCGTGACCGGTTCGCTGGCGGTGCAGTTGATCGGCCCGGCAATGGAATGGGCACAGGAAGCACCGCAGCAGCTGCGCAAGATCGCCCGCCAGGTGCAGGACCTGACCAAGCCGGTGCAGCAGGCCAACCAGGCCGCGGAAAACTTCGCCCGCGTTGCCGGTGGCGACAGCAACCGCAAGGTGCAGGTGATCCGCGCCCAGCTCGACGACCCGTACCGCATGCTGACCCGTGCGCCGCGGCTGGCCGCCTCGGTGCTGGCGGTGGTGCTGCTGACCCTGTTCTTCATGATCTACGGGCAGAGCCTGCAGCGCGCGGCGATCGCGCTGTTCCCGAATCGCCAGCAGCAGCGCTTCACCAGTGACATCCTGCGTTCGATCGAGCGCGAGGTTTCGCGCTACGTGCTGACCATCAGCGTGATCAACACCCTGGTCGGGCTGGTGTTCGCCGGCGTGCTGATGCTGCTCGGCATCGGCCTGCAGGAGGCGTTGCTGTGGGGCACGGTGGCCGCGCTGCTGAATTTCGCCCCCTACGTGGGCCCGCTGATCGGCGTGGCGCTGATGCTGCTGATGGGCTTCGTCGAGTTCCGCGACCCGCTGCAGGCCCTGCTGCCGGCCGCCGCCTACCTGGGCCTGCACACCCTGGAAGGGCAGATGGTGACCCCGATCGTGCTGGGCCGGCGCATGAAACTGTCGCCACTGGTGCTGATCCTGGCGCTGATGGTGTTCGGCTGGGCCTGGGGCATGATCGGGTTGCTGCTGGCGGTGCCACTGCTGGTCTGCATCAAGCTGGTGCTGGCACGGCTGGACGGCATGCAGGGCTGGGCACGCCTGCTGGAATGAAAGCCCGCGCGGGCAGGGGTAGAATGGCGGGGTGAATTTCCCCGTCCAAGCCATCACCCTCGACCTTGACGACACGCTGTGGCCGTTCGCTCCGATCGGCGCCCGCATCGACCTGGTCCTGCACGAGTGGATGCGTGAACACAGCCCCGCCACGGCCGAGATGTATCCGGTGGCGGCGATGCGCGAACTGCGCGAGCGCCTGTACCACGCCCATCCGCACCTCCATCATGACCTGAGCGCACTGCGCCGGCTGACCCTGCACGAAGCGCTGCACACCAGTGGTGCCAGCCTGGATCTGCTGGAGCCGGCGTATGAAGTGTTCTTCGCCGCGCGCAACCAGGTCGAGTGCTACCCCGATGCGATCGATGCGCTGGCGCGGATTGCCGCGCGGGTGCCGGTCGCAGCGCTGAGCAACGGCAATGCCGATCTGGAGCGGATCGGCCTGGCCCATCATTTCGCCTTCCAGCTGGGCGCGCGCGAACACGGCGCGGCCAAGCCGGAGGCGAGCATCTTCCACGCCGCCTGCGCCCGACTGGGTGTGGCGCCGGCACAGGTACTGCACGTCGGCGACCACGCCGAAATGGACGTGGCCGGGGCGATTGCCGCCGGCCTACGCGGCTGCTGGATCAACCGCGAAGCAGCCACCTGGACCCATCCGCAGCTGCAGCCGGACCTGCAGTTCGACACCCTCACCGGCCTGGCCGACTGGTTGGATGCCAACCTCGACGCTGCCGCACCCCGGAGTACCTGACGCATGAGCGAGATCACTGGTTTCACTGCCGACACCGCCGCCGCACTGCCGCTGTACGTGCTGGACCGCGAGCAGTTCGCGGCCTGGAAGGACGGCCAACCGGCCGCCACCCAGGCATGGCTGGCGTCGCAGGGGTTCACCGCCGGTGCCTTCACCACGGCGCTGCTGCCCGGCGCCGATGGCCTGGCCGGTGCGGTGATCGGTGTCGGTGATCGCGCCGATGCCTACAGCTATTCGCATGCCCCGCATGCCCTGCCGGAAGGCAGCGTGTGGCAGCTGGCCAGCGAACTGCCGGCCGCCGAACTGGCGCTGCTGCAGCTGGGCTGGGGCCTGGGCAGCTACCGCTTCGACCGCTATCGCAAGCGCCACCGTGCGCCGGCGCGCCTGGTGGCTGAGCCGACCGGCGAAGTGGCCGACCTGATCGCCGCCAGCCTGCGCGTGCGTGACTGGGTCAACACCCCGACCGAAGACATGGGTCCGCAGCAGCTGGAAGACGCCGCGCGCGCACTGGCCGATGCGCATGGCGCGCAGGTCGAGGCGATTACCGGCGACGAACTGCTGAAGCAGAACTTCCCGGCCATCCACGCTGTCGGTCGTGCCTCGCACCGCGCACCGCGCCTGGTCGTGCTGCGCTGGGGCAAGGACACCGATCCGGCGCTGGTACTGGTCGGCAAGGGCGTCTGCTTCGATACCGGTGGCCTGGACATCAAGCCGGCCGACGGCATGCGCAACATGAAGAAGGACATGGGCGGCGCCGCGCATGCACTGGCCCTGGCCGGCCTGGTGATGGCACGCGGGCTGCCGGTACGCCTGACCCTGCTGGTGCCGGCAGTGGAAAACGCGATCGGTCCCGATGCCTTCCGCCCGGGCGAAGTGATCGCCACCCGCAAGGGCCTGAGCGTGGAGATCGACAACACCGACGCCGAAGGCCGCGTGATCCTGTGCGACGCGTTGACCTTCGCCAGCGAACAGAAGCCGGATCTGGTGCTGGACTTCGCCACCCTCACCGGCGCCGCGCGCATCGCGCTGGGCCCGGATCTGCCGGCGCTCTTCAGCAATGACGACAACGTGGCGCAGCAGTGGCTGCAGGCCGGTGATGCGACCCGCGACCCGGTCTGGCGCATGCCGCTGTGGCGCCCCTACCTGCGTTACCTGAGCAGCGGCATCGCCGATCTGGCCAATGCCGGTTCACGCATGGCCGGCTCGGTGACCGCCGCGCTGTACCTGGAGCGCTTCCTGGAAGACGGCCAGCGCTGGGCGCATCTGGACGTGTACGCCTGGAACGATGGCGAACGCCCGGGCCGTCCGGCCGGTGGTGAAGCGCTGGCGCTGCGTTCGGCGTGGGCGATGCTGAAGTCGCGTTACGCCTGAGGGAGGCGCCGGGCCCTGCCCGGCGCTGCCCGCCCCGATGGGGCCGGAAGATCTGACGAAAAATTGAATTTCGGCCCCGGCCGGGTTCTGCGAGGATGTGTGGGTCGACCACCCACACGCTCCGTGAAGGCAGGAACCCGACCATGTCGCTCTTCCGCTACACCCGCGCCGGCCAGACACCGGGCGCACCGCGCAAGCATTCCCCCCTGCCCTGGATCGCACTGATCGCACTCATTCTGGGTGCCGTCGCGCTGGCCTTCGCCTGGCTGGCCGGCTGGATCGGCGACCGCCTCACCGCGCAGCGCTTCACCGACACCATCGAGGCCACCGGCCCGGCCCATCCGGGCTTCCGACGCGCGCACAGCAAGGGCATCTGCGTAAGCGGCTGGTTCGAACCCAGCGCGCAGGCCCCCACCCTGTCCAGCGCGCGGGTGTTCTCGCAGGCCCGTGTGCCGGTGATGGGCCGCTTGTCGATCGGCGGCGGTGATCCCTACGGCGCCGACAACACCGCACGCGTACGCAGCCTGGCGGTGCAGATGGTCAGCGATGACGGCCAGGAATGGCGGATGGCGATGAACAGCTTCCCGTTCTTCGCCGTGCCCAACGCCGAAGCCTTCTTCGAACAGACCCGTGCTTCCATTCCCAACCCGGCCACCGGCAAGCCCGACCCGGAGAAAATGGCTGCAGTGCTGGCGAAATACCCCAGTGCACAGGCGTTCCAGCAGTGGGCCAAGACGGCACCATGGACCAGCAGCTGGGCCGACACCACCTTCAACAGCGTCAACAGCTTCTGGTTCACCAATGCGCAGGGCCAGAAGCGCGCGGTGCGCTGGCATTGGCAGCCGCAGGCGCCGGTGGTGGAAATGGATGCGGAAACGCGCAAGCAGGCCAGTGTCGATTTCCTCAGCCAGGAACTGCAGCAGCGCCTGGCCAGCGGCCCGGTGCGTTGGAACCTGATCGTGACCACCGCCGAGCCCGGTGATGCCATCGATGATCCGTCGGTGCCGTGGCCCGAGTCGCGTGATCAGGTGGTGGCCGGCGTACTCAGCCTGGACCGCATGCAGTCGCAGGAACAAGGCGCGTGCGGCCAGATCAACTTCGATCCGCTGATCCTGCCCAGCGGCGTGCGCGGCAGTGACGATCCGATCCTGGCGGCCCGCTCGGCGGTGTACTCGCAGTCCTTCAACCGCCGCGAACGCGAGCGCGCCACCGGCAACGTCGAGCAACCGAAGGAGGCCGCACGATGAGCACCGGCAACGGCCACTTCAACCTGCTGGCGCGGGTGCTGCACTGGTCCATGGCGCTGATGATCATCGCCATGTTGTTCGTCGGCGTGACCATGGTCGCCTCGCTGCATCTGCGGCCGATGCTGATCGACCTGCACCGCCCACTGGGCATCGCCATCGGCGTGCTTGTGCTGCTGCGCCTGTACAACCGGCTGCGCCATCGCCCGCCGCCGCTGCCGGCGGATCTTCCGGTATGGCAGGTGATGGCAGCCAAGGCCTCGCACTGGATGCTGTACGCACTGATGCTGGCGATGCCGCTGATCGGCTGGGCGATGCTGTCGGCCGGCGGTTACCCGATCGTGCTGTGGGGTGGCCTGCATCTGCCGCCGATCGTGCCGCACACCCCGGCGTTGTATGCCGCGCTGCGTAATGCGCACAGCCTGCTTGCGTATGTGTTGTTCGCCACGGTGCTGATGCACGTGGGGGCGGCGTTGTTCCACCTGTGGGTGCGGCGCGATGGCGTGTTCCAGGCGATGGCGCGCGGGAAGGATTGAAAGGGTTCGCCGGGTGTTCCCGGCGAACTGGAAGGTCAAGATCAACAACAAGAGCATCCACGCGCGGCGTGGATCTACTGGGTGCAGCTTTTGCCTTTGACGTTGGGTCCGCCTTGAGCGAGCCGAGCATCGCAGGGGAATCAGGGGCGCAGAGGCGCCGATGTCTGAGCGCAGCGAGTTCGGCGCCGTCCCCTGATTCACCGAGAAGCGCAGGGAACCGGCGCGCAGCGACGGCTCGCGTTCTGGCGGCGTGTTTCTTTGGTTACTTTCTTTGCACGAGCAAAGAAAGTGACACCTCTCCGCAGGCGCGGAAATGATCCG
Organism: Stenotrophomonas maltophilia; assembly: GCF_003970865.1. Classification (GTDB taxonomy): domain Bacteria; phylum Pseudomonadota; class Gammaproteobacteria; order Xanthomonadales; family Xanthomonadaceae; genus Stenotrophomonas; species Stenotrophomonas maltophilia_AR. The sequence continues at coordinate 10,526 of NZ_RXLZ01000010.1, forward strand.
CCGGGCACCGCCCGGCGCTACCAGTGTGTCCGCGCACGCCCCTACAACCATCCCTTCTGCCGCGCCATCCGGTATGCCTCGATCCGGTTGGCCACGCCCAGCTTGCCGATGCACTCGGACAGGTAATTGCGCACCGTACCGTGCGACAACCCCAGCTGTTCGGCGATCTCGCTGGCGGTACGGCCCTCGCCCGCCAGACGTAGCACGCGGCGCTCGCGGTCGGTCAGCGGGTCGGCCTGCGACCACGCATCCAGTGCCAGCTGCGGGTCGATCGCGCGGATGCCCTGCATCACCTTGCGCAGGGCATCGGCCAGGTTCTCGGCCGGTGCGTCCTTCAGCAGGTAGCCCAGCACGCCCGCTTCCAGCGCGCGGCGCAGGAAACCGGCACGGGCGAAGGTGGTCACGATCACGACCTTGATCGGCAGCTCGTGGCGGGCGATGCGCTGGGCCAGTTCCAGCCCGGACAGGCCGGGCATTTCGATGTCAGTGACCAGGATGTCCGGCTGCAGCTGCTGCAGCATGCGCCACGCCGCCTCGCCATCGGCAGCGCTGCCCAGCACCTCGATGTCCGGCTCAAGGCCCAGCAGCGCCGACAGTGCACCGCGCACCATCGCCTGGTCTTCAGCCAGCAGGATGCGGATCATGCGGCACCATCCTGCGCCAATGATGCTGGCGACAGCGGCGTGGTTGCGGCCACCAGTGGCACGCGCACGGTCACTACCGTGCCTTCTCCGCGCGGCGACTGCAGTGACAACTGGCCGCCCAGCGCCATCGCCCGTTCGCGCATGCCACACAATCCATTGCCCTCGGCCTGTACGCCACCGCGGCCGTCATCGCGTATCTGCATCACCAACTGTCGTTCCTCAAGCATGAAATCCACCTGCACGCGGGTCGCCTGTGCGTGGCGCACGATGTTGGTCGCGGCCTCGCGCAGCACCAGCGCCAGCCCACGTTCCACGTCGACCGGCATCGGCGGCGGCGGCGTGTACTGCAGGTGTACCTGCTGGCATTCCAGCAGCAGGCGCGCCGATGCCAGCTCGCCGGCCAGGTCGCTGGCGCGGATGCCGGTCACCGCACTGCGCACCTGGGCCAGCGCCTCGCGGGCGATCGCCTCGGCCTCGCCGATCTCCTGCCGCGCGCGCGCGTCATCACGGTCGTACAGCTTGCGCGCCAGTTCCAGCTTCAGCGTGATCAGCGACAGCGTGTGGCCCAGCAGGTCATGCAGATCGCGGCCGATACGCTCGCGCTCGGCGGTGGTGGCCAGCCGCCGCACCTCGTCCTGGGACAGCTGCAGGGCAACGTCCCGTTGGTGGCTCAAGGCTTCTACGTTCACCACCAGGCCGACGATGAACGACACGGCCGGCATCCACACCATGGCTTGCCACGGATAACCGAAGTAGAGCGCAGCGCCGCCGAACAACAGGTTCAGGCCGGTGAGCTGCAACAGGTACACCCACCAGCCGCCACGGCTGCTCATGCGGATCATCACGCAACCGAACACGAAGTAGCTCAGTCCCGACGGATACCACGGCAGCAGCACCAGAGCCATCAGGATCATGCCCAGCGCGTAGCGCCATGCGTGGTGCCGTGGCGCCAGCATCACCTTCGCATAGAGCAGCAGGAACAGCGGATAGCTGGCCACGGTCAGCAGCAGCCAGCGCACCGTGAAGCCATTGCCGAGCACCGGGGTGAGGAAGATCCAGACCGACCACAGCAGGTGGATCGCACCGCTCCAGGGCGACTTGCCACGCCTCAGCAGGTCGGCCACCGCCGAATCCGGTGCGGGGCGCAGCAGGGACGCAAGCCAGCTCGACGACACGGAAGAATCCAGGCGGGAATGATCGCTGCCGATCATGCCAGTTCAGCCGATCCGGCGCAGGCGGCGGCGCGCCAGCAGCAGCGCCACCACCGTGACCGCCAGCAGCACCAGCAGATGGCCAGCCATGCTGCCCACCGACGGCAGCCCGACCACCGGCAGCGCCAGCTGCGCCAGATGCCAGGTCGGCCACAGTGGGGCCATCGTCGAGAAAAGCTTCGGCAGCGCCGACAGCGGCAGCCACAGGCCCGACAGCAGGGCCAGCGGCAGGTAGACCAGGTTGACCATCGCCGGCGCTGCGCTGGCACTGACATGACTGCCGATCAGCAGGCCGATCGCCCCCAGCGGCAGCGCCGCCAGGCCCGCCACCGCCAGCAGCTGCAGCACCTGCAGGGCGTGCAGCTGCACACCACCCAGCACAGATGCCACGCCGATCAACAACGAGGCCACCAGCAGCGCGAACATCACCGCCATCGCCAGCCGTGCCAGCAACGGTGCCGCCGGCGGCATCGGCAGCGCGCGCTTGAGAGTCAGCAGGCCGCCTTCGCGGTCCAGCGCCAGCTGCACGCCGAAGCCGAACAGCGCCGGGGCCATCGCACCGAACACGCAGTAGGTGGCCAGCAGGTACAGCGGTGCATGACCACGCCCCAGCAGCACACCGAACAGCAGGTAGAACAGCACCGGGAACAGCAGCGAGGGCACCGCGAAGGCCGGCGTGCGCCAGGCGCGCCGCAGTTCGGCCACCAGTTCAGCGCGGTAGGGGCGCAGGGCCCGGCGCCAGGCAGGCAGCGGCAACCTGGCGCTGCGGACAAGGGTGTTCATGCGGCCTCCCGGGTCATGTCGAGGAAGGCGTCGGCCAGTGCCGCGCCCTGTACTTCCAGCTCGCGCAGCAGTGCATCGGCGGCCAGCATACGCGCCACCACCGGCTCGGCCGGGCTCGCCAGCAGCTGCAGGTGCTCGCCGTCGCGCTGCACCTGCTGCACACCCGGCCACTGCTGTACATCTTCAACAGTCAGCACGCTGCGGCAGCGGATGCGGCGCGGCCGATCGGCCAGGCGCAGCTCGCTCAGCGGTGCATCGGCCAGCACCCGGCCCTGCTCCAGCACCACCACCTGCTGCGCCAGCGCTTCGGCCTCTTCCAGATAGTGGGTGGTCAGCAGCACGCCGCAGCCTTCGGCCACCAGCTGCCGGATCGCCTGCCACATCGCCTGCCGCGCCTGGATGTCCAGGCCGGTGGTGGGCTCGTCCAGGAACAGCACGCGCGGGCGGCCGCACAACGCGATGGCGAACTGCACGGCGCGCTGCTGGCCACCGGACAGCTGACCGTAGCGACGGCGTGCCAGCGCCTGCAGACCGGCACGCTGCAGTATCTCCTGCAGCGGCATCGGGTCCGGATAGCAAGCGCTGGCCTGCGCCACCAGTTCGTCCACCTGCAGCATCGGCGGCAGGCTGGTGCTCTGCAGCATCACGCCCAGGCCGAGGCGGCTGCTGCGCTGCTGCGGGTCGCCACCGAGCAGCTCGACCTGGCCGGCATCGGCGCGGCGCAGGCCCAACAGCACGCTGATCGCGGTACTCTTGCCGGCACCGTTGCGGCCCAGCAATGCCAGCACCTGGCCAGCGCGGACCTGCAGGTCGATGCCATGCAGGGCGGTATGGTCGCGATAGCGCACCTGCACCTGCTGCAGGCGGGCCAGCGACGGGGCGATCGGATCCATGGGCGGTACCGGTAGCGGGGACGTTGCCATCCTGTGCCGCCGTGGTCACATTTCGCAGTTGCCGCCGTCAGTGTCATCGGATGACAGCTGTCACTGCCGTCATCGCTGTGCCTGCCTTCATGCTGTGCCGCACGCTCCACCGCCGGAACCGCCGCCGTCCGCTCTTCCGGCCACACCCGCCCGAACGCCTGTGATGGAACGAATGAACGCTTCTGCCGAGCTGTTGAAGGAACTCCGTATCGACCGCAAGTCGCCGCCGCCCGCCTCCGGTGGTGGTAGCAATGGCGGTGGCCGTCGTTGGCTGTGGATCGCGATCATCGTGGTCGTGCTGCTGATCGCCGCTGCCGTGGCTTTCCTGTTCGGCCGCGCGCCGGCCGTGGAAGTGGAAACCGCGCCCGCGGTGGCCATCCAGCAGGGCAATGCCAGCAGTTCCGTGCTCGATGCCAGTGGCTACGTGGTCGCCCGGCGCATGGCCACGGTGTCTGCCAAGATCACCGGCAAGGTGCGCGAGGTGATGATCGAGGAAGGCATGCGCGTGGAGCAGGGCCAGATCATGGCCACTCTGGACCCGATCGATGCCGATGCCCAGCGCAGCCTGTATGCCTCGCAGCTGCAGGCCGCACGCAGCCAGGTGGCCGGACTGGAGGCACAACAGAAGCAGGCCGCCGCCGAGGCCAGCCGCCTGCAGGCGCTGGTCGGCCAGCAGCTGGTGTCGCGCTCGCAGTACGACCAGGCCGTGGCCCAGCGTGACAGCCTGCGTGCGCAGCTGGAGACCGCCCAGCGCAACGTCAAGGTTGCCCACGCCCAGCTGGCCATCGCCGACCTGGGCGTGGACAACAACATCGTGCGCGCGCCGTTCTCCGGTGTGGTCACCGCCAAGGCGGCGCAGCCCGGCGAAATCGTTTCGCCGCTGTCGGCGGGCGGCGGCTTCACCCGTACCGGCATCGGCACCATCGTCGACATGGATTCGCTGGAGATCGAAGTCGAGGTCGGCGAGGCCTTCATCGGCCGCGTGCAGCCGAAGATGCCGGTGGAAGCCACGCTCAACGCCTACCCGGAATGGAAGATTCCCGGTGAGGTCATCGCCATCATCCCCACCGCCGACCGCGGCAAGGCCACGGTGAAGGTACGCGTGGCGCTGAAGGTGAAAGACCCGCGCATCGTGCCGGAGATGGGCGTGCGCGTCAGCTTCCTGGAACAGGCGCAGCCGCAGGCGGCCGCCAAGCCGCAGGGTGTGCGCGTGCCGGGCGGCGCCGTGGTCCAGCGCGAGGGTGCCTCGGTGGCCTTCGTGCTGGGTGACGAGAGCCGGGTGCAGCAGCGCACGGTCGAGGCCGGCCAGGCAATGGGCAAGGACCGCCAGATCCTCAAGGGCGTGAGCGCAGGTGAATCGGTGGTGGTGAACCCGCCGGACACCCTGCGCGATGGCGCCAAGGTGCAACTGAAACAAGCGCAGTAACGGCCTGGCGCCCACGGGCGCCGCCGGCAACACCGCTCGACGCACGCCTGCGGCCACCGCAGGTGCGCTTCCCTGTTTCCTGCCTTCCGTGGAGAACCACCCATGTCGACCCTGGTTTCACTGCGCAACATCACCAAGACCTACCAGCGTGGCCCCGAGAAAGTGCAGGTGCTGCACGGCATCGACCTGGACATCGCCAGCGGCGATTTCGTCGCGCTGATGGGCCCGTCCGGCTCGGGCAAGACCACTCTGCTCAACCTTATCGGCGGCCTGGACAACCCCAGTGGTGGCGAGATCAGCATCGAAGGCGAGCGCATCGACCAGATGAGTGGCGGCCAGCTGTCGACCTGGCGCAGCCACCACGTCGGCTTCGTGTTCCAGTTCTACAACCTGATGCCGATGCTGACCGCGCAGAAGAACGTGGAACTGCCACTGCTGCTGACCCATCTCAATGCGGCGCAGCGCAAGCGCAACGCCGAGATCGCGCTGACCCTGGTCGGCCTGGCCGACCGCCGCAGCCACCGCCCCAATGAACTGTCCGGCGGCCAGCAGCAGCGCGTGGCGATCGCGCGGGCGATCGTCTCCGACCCTACTTTCCTGATCTGCGACGAACCGACCGGCGACCTCGACCGCCAGTCTGCCGAGGAAATCCTCGGCCTGCTGCAGCAGCTCAACCGCGAGCACGGCAAGACCATCATCATGGTCACCCATGACCCGAAGGCCGCCGAGTACGCCACGCACACGGTGCACCTGGACAAGGGCGAGCTGGCCGACGCGCCGCTGGCCCACTGACGGAGGCCACGGCGATGAAATACTTCTCATTGGTGTGGGCGCAGCTGTTCCGCAGCCGCACGCGCACCCTGCTGACCCTGCTCTCGGTGGTGGCCGCATTCCTGCTGTTCGGCATGCTCGACTCGGTGCGCGTGGCGTTCACCTCCGGTGGCAGCGTGGAAGGCGCCAACCGCCTGGTGGTTGCTTCGCGGCTGTCGATCACCCAGTCGCTGCCGATCCGCCTGGAAACGCAGATACGCCAGGTCGCCGGCGTGCGTGATGTGGCCTATGGCATGTGGTTCGGTGGCATCTACCAGGACCCGAAGAATTTCTTCCCGAACTTCTCGGTGTCACCCAACTACTTCGATGTCTACCGCGAACTGCAGATCGACCCGGCACAGCTGGAAGACTGGAAACAGACCCGCACCGGCGCCATCGTCGGCGAAACCCTGGCCAAGCAGTTCGGCTGGAAGATCGGCGACACCATCCCGCTGCAGGCAACCATCTTCCCGCGGGGCGGCAGCAACGACTGGCCGCTGGAACTGAAGGGCATCTACCGTTCCAGGGATCCGGCACAGGCTTCCAACGAAGAACGCCAGTTGATGATGAACTGGAAGTACTTCGATGAATCCAACGACTACATCAAGAACCAGGTGAGCTGGTACACGGTGACGCTGGACAATCCGGACCAGTCCTCGCGGGTGGCGCAGGCGATCGATGCGATCTCGGCCAACTCCGACCACGAGACCAAGACCCAGACCGAATCGGCGTTCCAGCAGGCCTTCGTCAAGCAGTTCGCGGACATCGGCATGATCGTCACCTCGATCATGGGTGCGGTGTTCTTCACCCTGCTGCTGTTGACCGGCAACACCATGGCGCAGGCGGTGCGCGAGCGCGTGCCCGAACTGGCCACGCTGAAGACGCTGGGCTTCAAGGACAGCACCGTGCTGACCCTGGTGATGGTGGAGTCGGTGCTGCTGATCGGCCTGGGTGGCCTGATCGGCATGGGCCTGGCCGCGCTGATCCTGCCGGCGATCGGCCCGAAAAGCATGGGCATGCTGCCGCCGCACGTGCCAACGCCGACCTGGCTGATGGGGCTGGGCCTGATCGTGGTGATCGGCATCATCGTCGGCCTGTTGCCGGCGCTGCGTGCCAAGCGCCTGAAGATCGTCGACGCACTGGCCGGCCGCTGAGGAGGACACCCACATGTTCAAGAGCAAACTCAAGAAGTGGCTGGGCAACGGCGTGACGGTGCTGCTGCTGGTGATCGGCCTGGTGCTGTGGATCAGCCTGCCGTGGTTTGGCGTGCTGGCCGTGGCCGCGCTGGTAGCGCTGTGGCTGCTGCTGACCCGTGGCGGACGGCTGGCGCTGGCCGCCACCCGTATCGGCGTGGCCAGCCTGCCGCAGCGCTGGGGCGCGTCCTCGGTGATCGTGGTCGGCATCGCCGGTGTGGTCGGCGTGCTGGTGGCGATGCTGGCGATGGGCGAAGGCTTCCAGGCCACGCTCAACAACACCGGCGATGACACCACCGCCATCGTGTTGCGCGGCGGCTCGCAGGCCGAGACCAACTCGGTGATCACCCGCGAGCAGGTGCCGACGCTGTCCACCCTGCCCGGCATCACTCGCGATGCCGAAGGCCGGCCGCTGCTGTCACCGGAGCTGTCGCAGGTAGTCAACCTGGTGTCGAAGTCCGATGGCACCGACGTCAACGCGCAGTTCCGCGGCGTCGGCCCGCAGGCGTGGGCGGTGCATGACAAGGTCAAGATTGTCGAAGGCCGCAGGTTCGCCACCGGCCTGCGCGAGATCGTGGTCGGCCAGGGCGCCAAGGGCCAGTTCCGCGATCTGGATGTGGGCAAGACGCTGACCCTGGGCAACCAGACCTGGACCGTAGTCGGCGTGTTCGCCACCGGTGATGCACATGATTCGGAACTGTGGACCGACGCCGATACACTGGCCACGACCTACCAGCGCAGCGCGTGGCAGTCGATCAGCGTGCGCACTGATGGCAAGGCCGGCTTCGAGCAGTTCAAGACCGCCGTCGCCGCCGACCCGCGCCTGAAACTGGACGTGGAAACCACCCGCGCCTACTACAGCAAGCAGGGCGGCGGGCTGACCAAGCTGATCGACATCCTCGGCAAGGTGATCGGCACGATCATGGCGGTGGGTGCGGTGTTCGGCGCGCTCAACACCATGTATGCCGCAGTGGCCACGCGTGCGCGCGAGATCGCCACCATGCGCGCGATCGGCTTCCGTGGCCTGCCGGTGGTGACGGCAGTGATGCTGGAAACGATGCTGCTGGCGCTGCTGGGTGGCCTGCTGGGGTGTGCGGTGGCGTGGCTGCTGTTCAATGGCTACAGCGTGTCCACCATCGGCAGCAACTTCAGCGCGGTGGTGTTCAAGTTCCATGTGTCGCCGGAACTGCTGTGGACCGGACTGAAATGGGCGCTGGGTATCGGCCTGGTCGGCGGCCTGTTCCCGGCGCTGCGCGCGGCGCGTTTGCCGATCACCACGGCGTTGCGCGAAACCTGAGCATCACACAGTAGTGGACTGCGCATCACGCAGGGGGACGGAGCGAAGGCTCCGTCCCTTTTCTTTTGCGCGTCATCCACGCATGGCGTGGATCTACTGATGCAGCGCATCCACGCTTGGTGATGAGCCAGGTCGTCCAGTAGATCCACGCCATGCGTGGATGGATGCCTGCGCACGCGCACTGCTACAGATTGCGGGAAATCCGCCGCTATCGATGCCTCTGCCCATCGCAAACGCAGCGTGCGTGACGCTGCGCACAGCGCATCTGTGGATTGTTGGTTGCGATTCATTTTCGCGCACATCCGTGGCGCAGAGACAAACAGTTACGAATGGAAACATTCTAGAATCGCGCCCCCCACGTTGGTTTGCAGCACCCCACGCGCCCATAGAACGGGCGCTTGTTTTTCCTGAAACACGAGATTTCACGGATGTCCCTGAAAACCAATCCGCTGCGCAACGCGATCGTCATCGCGCTGGCCGCCAGCTGCACCACCCCCGCCTTCGCACAGAGCGCCGGCGATACCCCGACCAACCTCGACCGCATCGAAATCACCGGCTCGCGCATCCGCCAGGCCAGTGTCGAGACCGCACAGCCGGTGATCGCGCTCAACCGCGCCGAGATCGAGAAGAAGGGCTACGTCAACGTCGCCGACATCCTGCAGGACATTCCCGCTGCTGGTTCGCCGAGCATGAGCCGCGCATCTTCGCTGACCTCCTCGCGCGACTTCGGCGGCATGTACGTCAGCCTTCGCAACCTCGGCCCGGAACGCAGCCTGGTGCTGATCGACGGCCGCCGCATGGGCGTCAGCGCCGGCGGCTACTCCGACCTGGCCTCGATTCCGTCGGCCATCGTCGAGCGCGTGGAAGTGCTGACCGATGGCGCGTCCGCGCTGTACGGCTCGGACGCCATCGCCGGCGTGGTCAACATCATCACCCGCAAGAACTTCGATGGTGGCGAAGCCAGCGTCTATGTCGGCCAGTACGGCCAGGGTGACGGCCAGAAGCGCTCCTACAGCGCAACCTTCGGCAAGACCTTCGACCGCGGCTGGTTCACCGTGGGTGCCGAACGCACCAAGGAAGACGAGGTGCTGGGCAAGGACCGCGAGTTCAGCCGATACACCAACGGCCCGCGCCACCCGAACGATGGCCTCAACGGCAACACCCCGTGGGGCTACGTCACCGTCGGTGGCAAGAACCTGACGGTGGGCCCGGGCGGAGACCCGAGCAAGGCCGGCAACTTCCATGCGCCGGATCCGGCCGATGGTGCCAACAGCAAGACCAACATGAGCCTGCTGACCGGCCTGGAGCGCACCTCGGTGTTCGCCAACGGTGGCTTCTCGATCACCGACAACCTGCGCATCGTCGCCGACGCGCTGTACAGCAAGCGCGAATCGACCAAGCACCTGGCCGGTTACCCGTACTCGGTCAGTGCCGCGCAGGCACGCAACGGCAGCCGTGCTGCGCTGTCCAAGGACAGCACGTTCAACCTGTGGGGCCAGGACGTGCTGTTCGCACACCGCTCCGAGGAGCTGCCGCGCGGCACCGAGAACAATCTGGAAACCAAGCGCGCCAGCGTCGGCCTGGAAGGCAGCTTCGAAACCGGTTCGCGGTACTGGGACTGGAACGTCAGCTACATGTACAACCGCAATGAAGGCGAGCGCGTCGGTACCGGCAGCATGTACCAGCCGCACGTCAACCAGGCCGTCGGCCCGTCCTTCATGGATGGCAGCGTGGCCCGCTGCGGTTCGCCGGGTGCGGTGATCGCCGGCTGCGTGCCGTGGAACCCGGCTGCACCGATGGGTTACACCGGCCCGGGCTCGCTGAGCAACCAGGACGTGCAGGACTACCTGTTCGCCCGCATCGTCGACAAGATGAAGAGCACCACCAAGGTCGCCAGCGCCAACATCTCCGGTTCGCTGTTCACCCTGCCGGCCGGCGACATCATGGGTGCGATGGGCTTCGAGCATCGCAGCGAAGAAGCCAGCTACACGCCGGACATGAAGGTGCAGAAGGGCGAGATCGCCGGCACCAGCGGCCAGCCGACGCGTGGCGACTACTCGCTCAACGAGGTCTACCTGGAGCTGCAGGTGCCGCTGCTGGCCGACCTGCCGTTCGCCCGCGAGCTGTCGTTGGACGTGGCCGGCCGCTACTCGGACTACAACAACTTCGGTTCGACCACCAACAGCAAGTTCGGCCTGAAGTGGAAGCCGATCGACAGCCTGCTGGTCCGCGCAACCTATGGTACCGGCTTCCGTGCGCCGACCGTGGATAACCTGTACGGCGGTACCGTCAGCACCCGCGATTCGTTCACCGATCCGTGCGATACCTCGTTCGGTACCGCGGCCACCAGCCCGGCCGTTGCTGCCCGTTGCCAGGCGCTGAAGGTGCCGGCCAACTTCCGCCAGCTCAACAGCGATGGCACCGTTGCCACCAAGCCGGGCCAGCAGTCGACCGTCGACTTCAACTCGGGTTCCAATGCAGCGCTGAAGCCGGAAACCGCCAAGACCTGGACCGTGGGCCTGGTGTACAGCCCGGACTTCGTGGCCGGCCTGGACGTCAGCCTCGACTGGTGGAAGATCCGCATCAACAACGCCATCGTCTCCGAGACCGCCAACAGCATTCTCGAGCAGTGCTATGTGCAGGATTCGGACGCCGCCTGTGGCCGCTTCACGCGTGGCAGCAACGGCCAGGTCAACAGCCTGGACCGCTCGCTGGTCAATGCCGGTTTCCGCGAAACCGCCGGCTATGACATCAACGTGCGTTACCGCCTGCCGGAAACCACGTTCGGCCAGTTCGCCGTCAACTGGAACACCACCTACACCGACTACCTGAAGCAGCGCAACGACAACGCCGCGACCACGCCGGTGGAGCAGCGCACCAGCTGGGGCGGCGACTTCCGCGTCCGCTCGACCTTCAACCTGGATTGGCAGTACGGCGACCTCGGCATCGGCTGGACCGCGCGCTACTACTCCAGCATGAAGGAGAAGTGCTCGTACATGGACGAGTGCAACCTGCCGGGCTTCAGTTCGTCGTACACCAGCGCATCGCCGACCAACAAGGTGGGCTCCAACACCTTCCACGACCTGCAGGTGCGTTACAGCCTGCCGTGGGACGGCACCGTGTCGCTGGGCGTGAACAACGTCTTCGACCACCAGGGTCCGATCATGTACAGCCAGCCGAACAGCAGCTTCACCTACTACGGTGGCTTCGATATCGGTCGTTTCATGTACATGAAGTACCAGCAGCGCTTCTAAGCCTGCAACCGCGTTCCCGCCACAGCCAACTCTCTCCTGGCTGTGGATGGAAGCAGAGCGGCGCCCCTCGGGGCGCCGTTCTTTTTTACGGGAAGCGGGGTCGGATCCCTTCGCCCCGCGAAGGGCTCTGACCCCGTTTCATGCGACCCCGTCCCGGTCAGCGCCTTGCGGCGCGCATCGTGCGGATGTTGTCGCCGACGAACAGCACCAGGCCGGCCCAGATCGCGGCAAAGCCGATCGCCTTGGCGGTGTCGAACGCTTCGTGGAAGAAGAACACGCCCAGCAGCAGCTGCAGGCTCGGCGCGATGTACTGCAGGATGCCGACCAGCGACAGCGGAATGCGCTTCACGCCGTAGGCGAAGCCGATCAGCGGCACTGCGGTGATCGCGCCGCCGAAGATCAGCAGCAGGTCATTGCGCCAGCCCCAGCCGTGGAAGAACGCGCCGCCATGGCCGTTCTCGGCCCAGATCGCAAACGCTAGCGCCGGCAGGAACAGGTACATGCTTTCCACGCCCAGGCCGGCCACCGGATCGACCGAGACCAGCTTGCGCAGCAGGCCATACAGGCCGAACGAGCAGGCCAGGCCCAGCGCGATCCACGGCGGCGTGCCGGCGTCGATGGTCAACCAGGCCACACCCACCGCCGCCATCGCCACCGCCACCCACTGCAGGCGGCGCAGCCGCTCCTTCAGCACCAGCACGCCCAGCAGCACATTCACCAGCGGGTTGATGAAGTAGCCCAGGCTGGTTTCGATGACGTGGCCGGCATTGATCGCCCAGATGTACAGGCCCCAGTTGAAGGCGATGGTCAGGCTCGATACCAGCAGGATCGGCAGCGCGCGCGGCTGCGCAGCGATCTTCTGCCACCAGCCCAGGCGCGAACTGAGCAGCAGCCAGCCCAGCACCATCACGGTGCTCCAGATGATGCGGTGGGCGATGATCTGGAACGAGGGCACCTCGTTGAGCAGGTGCCAGTACACCGGCACCAACCCCCAGATCACGAAGGTGGAGGCGGTGACCAGCAGGCCCCGGCGTTGTTCTTTCTCGTCCATGCTCATTTCTTTCGTGTCCTTGCCATTGTCAGTACCACCACACCCAGAAGAATCACCGCCATGGCGAGGAAGTCCCGCCATCCAAAGCGTTCACCATTCAATGCGGCGCCCAGCAGCACGGCAATCACCGGATTGACATACGCATAGCTGCCCGCCAGCGCCGGGCGCACGTTCTGCAGCAGCCACACATAGGCGGTGAACGCCACGATCGAACCGAACACGCACAGGTAGGCCATCGCCAGCAGGCCGCCGGTGTCGGGCAGCGTGGTCGGGCGCTCGCCGACCGCCAGGCCGATCAGCACCAGCAGCACGCCGCCGCAGATCATCTGCCCGGCCGCGGTCATGAAGGGGCCCGGCAGGTCCAGGCCACGTGACCACACCGAACCGAACGCCCAGCCGATCGGCGCGATCAGCAGCAGCACCAGCCCCGTCGGCGAGGCGGTCAGGCTGCTGCCGGCATTGAGCCAGACCACACCCAGGAAACCGATGGCGATGCCCAGCCATTCACCCTTGCTGGCGTGCTGGCCGCGCAGCGCCGAGAACAGCGCCATCCACAGCGGCACCGAGGCCACCGCCGTGGCCGCCAGGCCCGAGGAGACCTCACGCTCGGCCAGCACCACCATGCCGTTGCCCAGCACCAGCATGGTCACGCCCATCACCACCAGGTTGCGCCACTGCCGCAGGGTCGGGTTCGGCATCTTCCAGAACAGGCGCAAGGCCAGGAACATCAGGCCACCGGCAATGATGAACCGGCTGCCGGAGACCATCGTCAGCGGCAGCGCGCCGCCGTGCAGGGCCTTGGCGATGCCCAGGTAGGTCGAGCCCCAGACCACGTAGACCAGCAGCAATGCCAGCGCGACAAGGCCACCCCGGGGGGCAGCCGCAGACGAAGAAGGGGGAGCCGACATGACACACCAGGGAGCCGGGGGAAGGCGGATTCTAGGACGTTTTGAGTATGGTCCGGGACCCCATACGGTGGCACGCTGTCATCCATCCATGCACCCTGCTCTGGTCTGCTACCCCGTGTTGACGGCCGATGCAGTACCAAGAGGGCTGCCCGGCCGCGCCGCCCCATGGCCGGGCGCCGTTTTCCCTGCGCACGGACGCGCCGCATCGAGGATTCCCACCCAGATGAGCACCACGTCCCAACCTGCCGTACCCGCAAGCGACCGCGCCGCCCTGCGGCGGTCTATCTCCAACACCCTCAAAGGCTCCGCCGGCAACCTGGTGGAGTGGTATGACGTCTACGTGTACTCGGTGTTCGCCGTGTACTTCGAATCGCAGTTCTTCTCGCCGGACGACAAGAACTCCACCATGTACGTGTGGGCGATCTTCGCCGCGACCTTCCTGATGCGCCCGATCGGTGCCTGGTTCTTCGGCCGCTTCGCCGACCGCCACGGCCGCCGCCTGGCACTGACGGTCTCGGTCACGCTGATGGCGCTGTGCTCGTTCCTGATCGCCATCACCCCTACCGCCGCCAGCATCGGCATCTGGGCCGCCGTGATCCTGTTGTTCGCGCGCCTGCTGCAGGGCTTCGCCACCGGCGGCGAGTACGGTGCCAGCGCCACCTACATGTCCGAGGCCGCCATTCCCGGCCGTCGCGGCTTCCTGTCCTCCTTCCACTACGTCACCCTGGTCGGCGGCCATGTGCTGGCCCAGCTGACCCTGCTGCTGATGCTGACCTTCTGGGGCAAGCCGGAGATCTCCGAGTGGGGCTGGCGCATCGCCTTCGGTATCGGTGGCATCGCCGCGGTGGTGGTGTTCTGGCTGCGCCAGGGCATGGACGAGTCGCTGTCGGAGTCGTCCATTGAAGCCGCGCGCGAAGGCAAGGCACAGAAGTCCGGCTCCATGTACGAACTGTTCGTGCACCAGTGGCGGCCGCTGCTGCTGTGCTTCCTGATCACCGCCGGTGGCACCGTGGCCTTCTACACCTATTCGGTGAACGGCCCGAAGATGATCCAGAGCGCCTTCGCCGGCAACGATCCGATGACCGGCACCCTGATCAACCTGGGCGTGCTGGCGTTCCTGATGGTGCTGCAACCGGTGGGTGGCTGGCTGTCGGACATCATCGGCCGCAAGACCCTGCTGGTGTTCTTCGGCGTCGGCGGCGTGCTGTACAGCTGGTACCTGATCACCCAGCTGCCGCACCAGCATGACGCCACCCTGGCCTTCCTGACCCTGGCCATGGCGTTCGTCATCCTCACCGGCTACACCTCCATCAACGCGGTGGTGAAGGCCGAACTGTTCCCCACCCACGTGCGTGCACTGGGCGTGGGCCTGGGCTATGCGCTGGCCAACTCGCTGTTCGGTGGCACCGCCCCGCTGCTGTACCAGGGCGCGCTGAAGACCGGCCACGTCGACTGGTTCGCCATCTACGTCACCGCAACGATCGCGGTATCGTTGGTGGTCTATGTGTTCTTCCTCACCAACAAGGGCCCGAACTGGCTCGACGGCACCCGCAAGTAAGCGCGTTGCCCTGATCGCGGCCACCGGTGCACTGCCGGTGGCCGCTGCGTCTCCTGCCATGCCACTGATGTGGATCGCAGCAATTCTGGCCGCAGCCACGGCACTGGCCTGGCTGCTGCGCCGTCCCAACGCACAGGCCGCGTGGCCGCGCATCGGCTTCGGGATCGCCCTGCTGGTGTTCTGCGGCGCGCTGGCGCTGCAGCTGGCGGTGGACCTGGGCAGCGGCCACAGCTCGCTGCAACTGCGCCTGCATCGCGGCATCAATGCAGGATCACCGGTTGGCCTGCGTACGATGGTGGCGTGCTATCTGGCGGCGCTCGCCGCCAGCGGCTGGGGCGCATGGAAGCTGCTGCGCCGGCGCTGACGAACACCCGGTCATGCCGGCCGCTGGCCGGCAACCTCATGAACCTCCGGAAAGAGCAGGGAGTTGCCGGCCAGCGGCCAGCACTACCTCAGCGGCGGGCCGCTTCGCTCTTGTCCCGCGCGCCGCGGAACTCCGATTCCTTTTCCCACGTCGGCCAGCGCCGGCTGTTGGCCAGCTCGGCACCCAGGTCGTAGACCAGCAGGGTGTCAGCCGCGTGGCCACTCGGGTCCCAGCTCGGGGTCCAGGCATCGCAGGCCTGGTGGTAGCAGTCGGCGAAGTACTTCTCGCGCAGCGCGCGGCCGGCTTCAACACCGCCGTCCAGCTTGTCCAGGCCCGGGCCGATGGTGATCGCCGGTACGCCCAGGCGGGCAAAGGCGAAGTGGTCGGCACGGTAGAAGAAGCCGGCTTCCAGGTTCGGGTCCGGGCTGTAGCTGCGGCCGCGGGCCTTGGCCACGCGTTCCAGATCACCTTCCAGCGAGACCCGGCCCTTGCCCCACGAAGCGATGTCACGGGTCGCGCCATCCGGGCTGAACATCTCGATGTTCAGCACCGCAGCGGTCTTGTCCAACGGCGCCAGCGGGTGCGCGGCGTAGTAGCTGGCGCCCAGCAGGCCCTTCTCTTCGGCGGTGAGGGCCACGAAGTACAACGTGCGCTGCGGCTGCGGGCCGGCGGCGAACACGCGGCCCAGTTCCAGTACCGTGGCCACGCCGGTGGCGTTGTCGATCGCACCACGGCGGATGCGATCACCCTTGGCATCGGCCTGGCCGATACCAAAGGCATCCCAGTGCGCGGAGAAGATCACGGCCTCGTCGGCGTGTTCACCACCGGGCAGCTTGGCCACCACGTTGCGGGTCACCACCTGCTCGCGCTTGAGCGCGAAATCCACGCTCAGCTTCGCGTTGTCCAGTGCCACCGGGCGGAAGTCAGCACGCATCGCCTTGCGCTTCTCGGCATCGAAATCGAGGCCAGCGTCAGCGAAGATCGCCTCGGCCAGCTCGCGCTGCATCCAGCCACGCAGTGGCGTGTGCTGCGCCATCGCCTCGGCCTGACCGCGTTCGATGTCGAACAGCGGCGAGGTACCCGAGCTCTTCACCGTGGCCCAGCCATACGCGGCCGGCGCGGTCTCGTGCACGATCAGCACGCCTTCGGCGCCACGGCGTGCGGCTTCCTCGAACTTGTAGGTCCAGCGGCCGTAGTAGGTCACCGCCTTGCCGTCGAACGCGCCCGGCGCATCGGCTTCGAAATCGGCGTCGTTGATCAGCACGACGGCGATCTTGCCGTGCAGGTCCACGTCCTTGTAGTCGTTCCACTGGCGTTCCGGTGCGTCGATGCCGTAACCGACGAACACCAGCGGGGCATTCCTGATCTGCACGCGCTTGCGCGGCTGCAGGCTCTGCAGGGTCACGTCCACGCCGTTGGCCAGCGCGCGGCTGCCCTGCTTCAGCGACAGGCTGGCCTTGGCCGGGCCCTCCAGCTGCGCGCGCACCAGTGGCACCGGCTGCACCCAGCTGCCATCCACACCACCCGGCTGCAGGCCATAGCTGCGGAACTGCTCGATCAGGTACTGCACCGTGCGCTCTTCGCCCTCGGTGGCCGGCGCGCGACCCTCGAATTCATCCGACGCCAGCACACGCACGTGGCGCGACAGTGCCTGCGGATCGATGCCGCCACCCGGCAGGTCGTTGGCCGCATGGGCCAGGCCGCCGACGAACAGGCAGGACGACAGCAGCAACACGCGCATCGGATTCACGGCAGTACCACGGCTAGCTTGGAAGTCACCAGAGTGTAACGTGGTCGTGACATCACGGCGCGACTCGGGCCTGCGTCATCCACGCATGGCGTGGATCTACCTGCTGATGCGGTCCAGCCAGCACGCCAGGCCCTGCGCGTTGAGTTCGATGTCCATTGCCAGAACAGCAGTCACCGCCGCATCGTCCAACGCACAGCCATGCAGCTGTGCACGTTCCAGGTACAGCGCCTGCAGCGCGGCCAACAGGCAACGGTGGCGGTCCGGGCGACCATCGCACTGGCGGCCGATGGCCGCCATTGCATCGATCTGCTCGAACAGGTCGTCGGCCAGTTTCTCCACCTGTTCCACACGACCGTAGTGGGTCAGGTACATCGCCTGCGGGCGGTAGCCCAGCATGCGCTGGATCGAGACCTTCATCGCCTCCGGATCGAACTGCACCGGCGACGACGTCGGGAAGATGAAAGCACCCTGCGCACTGTCCAG
Organism: Stenotrophomonas maltophilia; assembly: GCF_003970865.1. Lineage (GTDB taxonomy): Bacteria > Pseudomonadota > Gammaproteobacteria > Xanthomonadales > Xanthomonadaceae > Stenotrophomonas > Stenotrophomonas maltophilia_AR. The sequence continues at coordinate 28,181 of NZ_RXLZ01000010.1, forward strand.
CTCGCGGTAGGAGATGCCGAACGTATCGCCGGTGAACCAGCTGCGGCTGCGCGCATCCCACACGCAGTAGTGGTGCAGCGCGTGACCCGGCGTGTGCAGCAATACCAGCTCGCGGCCGGCCAGATCGATGCGGTGGCCGTCTTCAGCCACCACCACACGCTGCTCTGGAATCGCTTCAATGCGACCATAGCTGCGGGCGATTTCCTCGGCACCATAAACGGCGGTAGCACCGGCAATCAGCCGGGTCGGGTCGATCATGTGCGGCGCACCGCGCGGGTGCAGCACCGCCTTTGCGTTCGGCAGCTGCTGCATCAGCAGGCCGGCGCCGCCGGCGTGGTCCAGGTGCACATGCGTGAGCAGCAACCAGTCCACCGCGTCCACGCCCAGGCCGGCGTCCGCCAGCGCCTGCAGCATGGCCGGCACTGACAGGCCTGTGCCGCAGTCAACGAACGCGGCGCGGCCGTTTTCAACGATCAGATAGGCCGCGTCGAAGTCGGGACGCTGGAAGCCGGTATCGATGGTGTGGATGCTGGGGTCGGCGGTCATCGGCACGCACCTGGCAGGATCGGGAACAGACGCCCATGGTAGGCGCGCAGGCGGCCCGGGTTCGATGCGGCTTTGGTCGGGTAGTGCCGGCCGCTGGCCGGCAACTGCATTTTGCCGGCCAGCGGCCGGCACTACCGGTCCAACCAGCGCGGCCGCAGCAGCAACGCCAGCACCAGCACCGCCAGGAACGCGCCATAGGCATACAGCACCGCCAGCACCTGTGGCCAGATCGGGCCGGCGCCGGGCTGCACCACGCCAATGCGGTAGCCCCACAGCATCGACACGATGCTCAGGGCGAAGGCCAATACCAAAGTGGTGACATCAAACAGGCGCCGCCGCGCGGTGCGCGGCTGGCGCGGGAACAGCCAGTACAGGCTGCCCAGCAGCAGGAACCAGGGCAGGAACAGCAGCAGCGACAACCAGGCCATCGCAGACTCCATGTCATCGCGCCTGAGGCGCGCGGACATCATGCCATGACCTTCGTTCGCGGGTAGGGCCGGCCGCTGGCCGGCATTTCCTATGCAAATGCCGTGGTAGTGCCGGCCGCTGGCCGGCATCCACCCTTCAACGGCGCCGACCAAGGTCGGCATCTACCGATCAGTCGGCGCGCAGCACGGCCAAGGCCGCCAGCACCGCGTCCACTTCGGCGTCCAGCTTGAACAGCTCGCTCTGCAGCTGGTCGCCCTGCTCAGCCTGCTTGATCACGGCAATCAACTGCCCCGCATCGCGCGGCGAATCGAAGCCTTCGCTCTGGATCAGCAGCGTGCCGTCACCGGCGGTCAGCTTGAAGTAGAAGCGGCCGTCCTTTTCGCGGTACTGCTTGAACAGCGGCGGTGCCACGCGGGCCACGCCGGCATCCTCGCTGGCGATGTCGCCGGCGCTGGACAGGTCGCGCAGGCCCACCGCATGGCGCAGCTCGTCCAGCAGCGGTGCCGCCAGCTGCTCGCGCAGCTGCTGGCCGCGGCGCTTGAGCAGCGCTTCAATCTTCTCCGGCTCGGCCATCAGCGCGTTGTAGCGCTCGCGCAGCGGTGCAAGCTCGCTGTCGATGCGTTCGAACAACTGCTGCTTGGCATCACCCCAGCCGATGCCAGCGGCGAACGCCTTGGCGAATTCCGCGGTCTGTTCCGGGGTGGCGAAGGCCTGGTACATCTGGAACAGCGCAGAGCCTTCGGTGTCCTTCGGCTCGCCGGGTGCGCGCGAGTCGGTCAGGATCGAGAACACCAGCTTCTTCAGCTCCTCGCGCGGCACGAACAGCGGAATGGTGTTGTGGTAGCTCTTGCTCATCTTGCGGCCGTCCAGGCCGGCCAGGGTGGCCACCTGTTCGTCGATCACCACGTCCGGCAGCGGGAAGTACTCCTTGCCGTACACGTGGTTGAAGCGCTGGGCGAAATCGCGCGCCATCTCGATGTGCTGGATCTGGTCACGGCCCACCGGTACCTGGTTGGCCTTGAAGATGAGGATATCGGCGGCCATCAGCACCGGGTACATGAACAGGCCGGCGCTGACGCCTGCGTCCTCGTCCACGCCTTCCTCGCGGTTCTTGTCCACCGCCGCCTTGTAGGCGTGCGCGCGGTTGAGGATGCCCTTGCTGGCGATGGCGGTCAGGAACCACATCAGCTCGGTGGTCTCGCGGATGTCGCTCTGGCGGTAGAACCACACGTGTTCCGGGTCCAGGCCGCAGGCCAGCCAGCTGGCCGCGATCTCCAGGGTCGCGCGCTGGGTGCGCTGCGGGTCCTGCGATTTGATCAGGCTGTGCAGGTCGGCCAGGAAGAAGAAGCTCTCGATCCCCGGCGCGCGGCTGGCCGCGATGGCCGGACGGATGGCGCCAACGTAGTTGCCCAGGTGGGGCGTGCCGGAGGGGGTGATGCCGGTAAGGACTCGGGTCGTCATGACTGCGTGGGGTAACCTTCGATGAACGGGGCCAGTTTACCTTGCACGCCACCAACCCCGTCAGGGCCCGCGGCGCGTTCATTCACGCAACCCCGCTGGAGACGCCCGATGAAACGCTTGCTGCCCCTGCTGCTGATCCTGCCCCTGGCCGGCTTCCGCCCGGCCCCGATGCCACCGCCGGTGTACGAGGGCGGCCCCGTGCGCATGGCCCTGGTCGACCGCGACCGCGGCACCGAACTGCGCAGCTACCCCGCCGAGGGCCAGCGCTGGGTGGCCGGTGAGCGCGGCCACCGCTACGCCGTACGCCTGTACAACGACAGCCCGCGCCGGGTGCTGGTGGTGCTGTCGGTGGACGGCGTCAACGCCATCTCCGGCGAGGATGCCGATCCCTCGCAGACCGGCTACGTGCTCAACCCCGGCCAGCGCGCTGACATCACCGGCTGGCGCAAGAACCAGGACGAAGTGGCGCAGTTCGTGTTCAGCAGCCCCAGCGGCAGCTATGCCAGCCGCACCGGTCGACCGGACAACATCGGCGTGGTGGGCGTGGCGGTGTTCGAGGAGGCGCGCCGCTGGTACCCGCAGCCGATCCTGCGCCGTGGCCTGCCAGCACCCGCCCCGGCGGCCGAAGCAGCGGCCGATGCCAGTGCCAACGCCAGTGCCAGCCGCATCGAGGGTTACGCCAGCAAGTCGCAGGCGCCGGCGCTGGGTACCGGCCACGGCGCACGCGAGCAGTCCTCGGTGCGCGATACCGACTTCGAACGCGCCAGCCGCAGCCCGGCGCAGGTTCTGCAGCTGCGCTACGACAGCGCCCGCAACCTGCGCGCACGCGGCATCCTGGTGGATTCGCCGTCGCGCCTGCCGCGCGAACCGCAGGCGTTCCCCAACCGCTACGTGCCGGACCCGCCGGCGCGCTGATCGCCCGTCCAGACAGCACAACGCCCGCTACCTCTCGGTGCGGGCGTCGTGTTGTGGGGGAAACCGTAGCGCTTACTTGTAGTCCGGGTAGTCCTTGCTCACGCTGTCCTGGAACTCACGGACTTCCTTCTCGGCGCGGTCCTTGGCCCAGCCATAACGTTCCTGCAGGCGACCGGCCAGATACTCGGCATTGCCTTCGGCCACATCGAAGTCGTCGTTGGTCAGATCGCCCCACTTGGCCTGGGCCTTGCCCTTCAGCTGCGACCACTTGCCGGAAATGATATCTTTGTTCATTGCTGGGAGTCCTTGGTTGCAACGGCGTTCTTACCGTGGCTCCAGCTTCGCGCAGCGGCCGTTGAATACCGGTCAACCGGCAATGAAATAGATGCTCACCTGCTTGAATGGTTCACTCCGCTTGCACAGCCCTGCAGCAGAACGCGCGCACAAAAAAAGGCCGGGGAAATCCCCGGCCTTTTTCTCTTTCCGTTTTCTCTTTCCGTTCCGTGCAGGGCTCAACGGCCCTTCGCGGTGTCCTCGACCTTCTCGCCCGCCTTCTGCACGTCCTTGCCGGCACCGGCAATGGTGTTGCAACCGGCCAGCAGGGCCACCGAGAACATCGACAACAGCATCAGGGCAACTACGCGCTTCATGGGCTTCTCCTTGGGTTCACCGCTACACCGCTTCATTCGCGGATGGGATTGTTTCGCTCGGCGGGAGAAGGCCAATGCCCACCGCCGCCGCGTGAAGTGCAATCTGGCGGCAGACGCGTGGAGCGGGTGTGAACGGATCACAGATCCGTTCAGGCGGAGCCGTCAGTCACGCATCAGGGTGGACTTGCCGAACAGGCTTTCGACCAGGTCCACGGCCAGTTCGGCGGTAGCATTCTGCTTGTCCAGCAAGGGGTTGAGCTCAACGATGTCCAGCGACCCCATGCGCCCGGTGTCGGCGATCATTTCCATCACCAGCTGCGCCTCACGGTAGTTCACCCCGCCCGGCACGGTGGTGCCCACGCCCGGTGCGATGCTGGGGTCGAGGAAGTCGACATCGAAGCTGACATGCAGATGGGTGTTCTCGTCGATGCCGGCCAGCGCCGCCTCCACCGTGCGCTTCATGCCGTTCTCGTCGATGTAGCGCATGTCATAGACATCCACCTTGTGGGTCTTGATCAGGCGCTTTTCTTCCGGGTCCACCGAGCGGATGCCGATCTGGTGCATCTGCGCCGGGGTGATCGCCGGCACGGTGCCACCGAGGCGGGTCAATGCATCCGGGCCGAGGCCGCACAGGCAGGCCACCGGCATGCCGTGGATGTTGCCCGACGGGGTGACATCGCTGGTGTTGAAGTCCGAGTGCGCATCCAGCCACAGCACGCGCAGGGTCTTGCCCTGCTCGCGGCACCAGCGCGCCACCGCAGTGATTGAACCGATGCCCAGGCAGTGGTCGCCACCGAGCATGATCGGCATGCGGCCGGCCTGCAGTTCGGCGTAGCTGGCTTCCATCAGCGCGTGGTTCCACGCCACCACTTCATCCAGGTGGCGGTAGCCTTCCACCGGCGCGGTCCATGGGTTGCGCGGGCCATCCAGGTTGCCCAGGTCGCGCACGTCCACACCGCGCGCCTCCAGCGCCTCCGGCAGGCCGGCCACGCGCAGCGCTTCCGGCCCCAGCCGGGCACCGCGATGGCCCGCACCCACATCGGTGGGAACGCCAATCAGGGATACGGAGATGGGATGGGCCATGGGTGCCTCCTGCGTGGAAAAAGAAGCACAGTCTAGCCAGAGCTGTGTGACACCACTCGCGGCGGTGCAGCAGGACATTGGGATGGCATGATGCCGCGCGGACCCGACCGTCCTTCATGGAAGATTGCGATGTCGCCCTTCATCAATACCGCGTGGCCACGCTTTTTCACCGTGGCGCTGCCGATCGCCGTTTTTGCGGTTTTTTTGAGCAACTCGATCGATGCGTCGCCGAATGGCTGGCTGATGCAGGCGACGCTGCTGCTGGTGCCGTTCTCGACCCTGGTATTCCTCGGGTTGGGTTGGCAGCGTCTGCGCAAGGCACATGCTGAATATCCGATCCTGAAGAGCGAGCCGCAGCGGATGCTGACGGCGTTGATCGGCAACGTGAAGGTGACCGCGCTGTGGTTCGGCCTGACCGTCATTGGCATGTTCGCCCTGATGCTGGCGTGGGTGTTGCTGCGAACATCAGGCGGCTGACGGAGGTCCCTGCCTGCGACGAACTCAACCGCCGCGGCGGCGAACCGGCGTCACGCTCTGCACCTGGCCGTTGTTGCGCATCATGCACAGGAAGCGGCCATCGGGATAATCGATGATGAGTTCCTGGTAATCGCTGCCCACCGGCATCTGGGTCACCAGCGTGCCCTGCGCACCCTTGCGCATGTTGCAGGAACCCAGCGCGGTATCGCCCGCCGGCGCGCTGTTGGCTGCCTTGGACACATTGCGGAACACCGCACGGCAGCCGCCGTTCACCCACACCGAATGCCGCGACAGGCCCCAGTTCTGGCCTTGTTCGCAGCGGGTGTGGCTGAGCTGGCGCACGATTTCCACGTTGCCACGGGTATCCATGTCGCACGACACCTGCTGCTGGCCGGTGGACTCGCAGGTGACTTCGCGCGGTAGTGCCGTGTTGTTGTCGTCATCGTGGCGACGGTGGTCGCGATGCTCAGACGGTGCGGGCGTTCCGCTGACACTGACCTGGCAGATGCCATTGGCGCCGCCTCGGCCGGTGTAGCTGATCTGCGGCGTGCCGTCCTCGTTGCTGCTGATCGACAGCGCGATGCCACTGTTGGCATCGCGTGCTTCGAAGTAGCGGTCGTTGAAGCGCTTCAGCGTGGCCTCGCGGCCCTGCACGTAGACCGGCCCGCCTTCGTCGGCGTGCACATCGATGCCGCCCGGGCAGCTGGCGTTGAAGAACGGCACGGCGGCCATGGCCGGGATAACGAAGGCGGTGGACAACAGTGCGACGGTGAGCGACAGGGCATGGCGACGCATGTGCGGATCCCGAAGGGGCCCAGGATGGGCGTGTGGCGGCAGTATGCGGTGCAGCGCTGCGGGCTGTCCGTGAGGAATATCAATTTCCGGGTAGCGCGCGTGGGGATTCATGTCTGGTAGGGTGTTCTGGAAGCCCTGCCGGGGAAGTTAAGCCAGCTTTACTTCCTGGGCCATGAAAGGCCGTGCGACAGCGATGACGCACCAGGATTCATCGTTGGTTGCAGCCCCGCGCGAAATGTCGCTTCTGGCATTGCGATGCTCGAAACGGGCCAAACGCGATAATTCATTTTTCCTTTCAGATCACCCGATGCCATCGAAACAAACGACTGGCAGGCGGTGATTTCACGTGCGCATGATGAATCGCCACCTGCAAGGGTGGCCGGGACTTCCAAGCCCGTTTAATCGAAGCTGTATACGCTTGCCAGCCGGCGCCGTCTTCCCAGAGCGGCGCCGGCTGGCAATCCGTTCGCCGATCGACGGCGGGCGGTGCGTGGGGGCCCCGTGCCCACCGGCTCATCGATTTCCGGTCTTGGAAGCCACGCATCGCCCGCCACCCTCTTCGGGTGGCACCTCTGTTCCCGACGAGGATGCCCGAATGCCCAAGGCCCATCACCCGTACCTGACCGCCACCCTGGGCGAGGCTGCCCTGCGCCTGCCGCCCGAACTGGCGCAGCCGTTGGAAGCTGCTTTCGCTGCCGCGAACGAGGCGCCCGCGCCGATCAACCTGCCCGGATGCCTGCAGCGCATCCAGGCCGGTGACGCCGCCGATGGACAGCCGTGGCCGGGACCGGCAGGCACACCTGGCGACGCCGTGGCTGCTGCACGCAGGGACCGCGCCGCAGTGGGCCTGGTGTCGCTGCTGGAGCTGTATCACGCCGCAGAGCGCGTGCGCGTGGACGGGGAAGAGAAAGACGATATCGGCGATGGCACGCGCGAAGGGCTGATGCTGGCCTGCCGTGGTTTGGCGGAGTATGTGGCGTTGCAGATGGGTGGGACTCAATAATGCGGAAAGTTGAGATCCCCGACGCACAGGTTCAACACGCCGCAACCCCAGCTAACGATTCAGGCAGACCCGCTGCTGGAATGAGCACACCCTACCCAAACCTGAAACCTGCCCTCGTTGAGCTGCGGCTGGACGAAGTGGATTCGCGTGCAGGCGTTGTTGCCGAGATGATCGCGTCCACCGCACGCCCCATGGCGCGTTCCATGAGTCCTGAACTCATGTGGTACAGCTTCGTCTTGAATGACAGAGCCATCGCCCGAATCCATCCCGGCACGCGGACAAACTGCACGATCTCATTCATCAACTACGACGGTGCGAAGGATGCGTTCCCCTGTGGCACATTGGCCGCCTTCGGAGACGGGTCGTCGACAAGAGGGTTGATCCGCATCATCCGGTTTGATTGAACCTGTCCGCGCCAGACTTTCCGAGATCGCCGAGCTTGAGCGAAATGCCCTGATGCTTTACACAGCGCTGGCGTGCAATCGCACACCCAGGGCCCGGGTCACCTTCAGGATGGTCGCGAAATCCGGGCTGCGCTCGCCCGACAGTGCGCGATACAGACTCTCGCGCGACAAGCCCGCCGCACGCGCAACCTTGCTCATGCCCTGAGCGCGAGCGATATCGCCGAGCGCCTTGGCGATAAATGCAGAATCACCGTCGCTTTCTTCGATGCAGGCGTCGAGATAAGCCGCCATCTCCTCCGGCGTCCGAAGATGCTCGGCCACATCAAATGATTTGAGTTCGACTTTTCTCTTGATGGCCATGATGGGCAGCTCCGGTACTTCGGTATTGAGTCGTTTCGCCTGCAGCCAGTTCGATGCTCACAGGGCACGCGCAATCTCCCTGGCCTTCTCGATATCGCGCTGCTGTGAACCCTTGTCGCCCCCAACCAGGAGAATCACCAACTGCCTGCCGCGCTGGGTGTAGTACACGCGGTAACCCGGTCCTGCATCGATACGCAATTCAGAAACGCCATCCGCCAGATAGCGGTGATCACCGGGATGGCCTTCAGCGAGCCGACCGATACGGGCCAGGATGCGAGCGCGTGCGGTTACGTCCTTGAGAGCGTCAATCCATGTCGCGAACTGACGGGTACGCTGGATCTTCATGGAGAACTGTAGCCTACTGGCTACAGTCTTTCAACTATCGGGAATGCACGCATGGAGCTGTGCTCGGCCTTCCGTCTGGTGCTCCTTCCCTCGCAGCCGACGCCCCCTCTTCTCAAATTGGAAGGTGGAATCGGGTGCGTTTTCAGTAGCTCATTGTTCACGCGGACCCGATCCGCACTCACAAAATGCTGTGCTAGATTCAAGAGTGTGACATTGGCGCGCGAGATGCTTTCATGAATGCATGGGTCGAAAAATGCGCTTCTTCATCAAAACGCGGACTTCAGCGCCGCCTCTGGATCACAGCGCGTCGTCGCCTCGCGATCGCTATTCCGGCACTTGTGCTGGCAGCATGTTCAACCGCCGTGCCGCCACACCCATCAGATCATCTGAATCAAAGACAGGCCATCAGATCAGGGAGTGAAATTGGTATGGAGCGATTCAAGAACGACATCGAGCGATTGTCTAGTGTGCGCTTTGATGATGTCGATGCATTGAGTGAACTTCTCCACACCCGCCTGGGAGAACCGGCGCGTCAGGACCTCATGGACGAGCGGATCGCAGAACGCGGAATGCTGGGCGACCTTGAGGTGCGGAACATCAGGCTGAGAAGTGCCGTTGACAACCCCGCCCTCGCGAACCTGATTTTTGATATCGCGCCACCGAGCATTGCGCTCGAGGAAATGATCTGGGAGAACTCCACCAAACATCCACCTCGACCCGATGCGCCGGGCTCCCGCCCTTACTGGACCGCGCAGGTGAACGATGCACAGGTCGTGCTCGGGCTCGCCGCCGATAGCGTGACGCTGACCTACATATCGATCCGTCAGCGCTGATCCCTGTAATTGCGAAGGAGCCGCCGCATGGAGCGTACTGAAGACGCTGGACTGCCACAGCCGCAGGAGGGAGGCCGCCCAGGAGCCGCACGGCGTCCTGCATCGCCGTTGGATGATCCTTCCTTGGCCCCGCTTCTGGCAAAATCCCCAACACTTCAGGCGGGCCTCGCCCAGGCGAGACGCGAAGGTATCGTTGTTCAATGGGGCACAGCCGGTGAAGGCACCTACCTTGTTCCCGGCGTGAAGATCGTCATAGACGAGAATGCAATCGGGCAAGGCACCAGAATCGCACGTTCTCTTTCTCACGAAGTTGGGCACCATCTCTTCACCGAACCCTCAAACCGGGCTTCTAAACAAGCCTATGTGGACAGCGAGTTGCGAGGAGAAGCCGCCGCAACTCTCAGCAATGTCCAGGTCCAGCGTGAGATCGTTGCGGGTGGCGGCCCAGATATTGGCGTTTCCGGCACGGGTAGCCGGCCACAACAATATGGAACCATTGCGGCAGAACTCCAGGCAGGACGAATCAACCGTAGCCAAGCACTGGGTCAGATCGCTGAGGTGTTTAAGACGGAGGCTCCGTCCGTTGGTCCTCATGCGACATACGAGCTTTACTATGGCGACTTCTACGACCGGGAAATAGCACCCACGCAACGGCGGCGTAGGCCAGATCCAGAATTTGACACCGAGCGCACGGCGCTTGCGGCCAGCGTCAGCTCGGCCACCGACGACTCACTCTCGCTGCAACGAGCTACTTTCTCAGTAGCTGAACTCGGCGATGCTGACCGTTCTCTCTATAGGCAGATAAGAGCGGGTGTGGAACGCCTGGACGCCGAGAGCGGGAAGCAGTGGGATGAGTCGAGCCAGCGCATGTCCGCGAGTTTGTTGGTGCTCGCGAAGGAGCAAGGGCTTTCAAGAGTTGACCACGTTGTATTGAACAACCCGACAGAGTCCCTTGCACGTGGCGAGAAGGTATTCATCGTCGAGGGAGCGATGGATGATCCTGCCCAACGCCGTGGAACCATGAATACGATGGACGCGCTTCGCGCGCCTGAAGCAGAGTCCCTTCTTCGCGCTGAAGCGTTGGCCGCAAATCTTGAACAGCAGCCGGCGCAGCAGGTTCATGCGCAGGACGGGCCATCGTTCTCAAGGTAAGGCTGTCGAGAAAACAGCTCTGCCGCCCTTCGAACCACCGGGCAGGTACCTGGAGCAGCGCAAAGAGGCGCTGAATCATGGGGATGGTGCCGCTTATCCGAATCGAACGGATGACCTACTGTTTACAAGACAGTTGCTCTACCAACTGAGCTAAAGCGGCATGGGTGGTGCACCGGCGGCAGCGCCGCGGTCCGAGGATTCTAGCGCAACCGCGTGCATTCCAGCGACCGGCTCTGTGCCGCCCCGCTGCGCTGCTGGGCCTGGGCCGGCTGCGTGCCCGCCGCCAGCTGGCCTTCCAGCCACCACTGGCCGGCGTCGCCGCTGGCGACCAGGCGCGGCTGGAAGCCGGCGGCCTGCACCGCCGCCATGCGCCGCTCGGCGCCTTCGCGGTTGCGGTACTGGCCCAGTGCCACGGCGTTGATGTCCTCGCCCTGGCTGATGATGTAGTAGTCGCTCAGACCGGCGGCGACGATGCGCTTCACTGTGGCCTGAGCCTCGTCGCGGTTCGCGGCGGCCGGCAGCATCACCCGGAAACGGGTGCTGCCGCTGGCGGCGGGCTGTTCGCGCAGGCGCACCTGGCTGAGCACAGCACCTGCCTTGCCCTGCGCGCCGGTCGCGGCCGCGCGGTCGGCGAACGGACCCAGCGCGACACAGCGCGGCGGCTCGGCAGCCACGGGCGGGGTTGCGGGTTTTTCCGGCGCCGGGGCTGGTGCAGGCGGTGTTACCGGCTTGGCAGCGGTAGCAACCGGCGTAGCCTCAGCCGCCTGTGGCTTGGCAATCTCCGGCTGGGCCGGGGCGGCGGGCGCCGGCGTCGCAGCCACAGCCGTCTTCTCCACCGACTCGCGCTCCATCAGCGGTGCGGTCGGGGCGGCGGCGGTGGCCTCGGCTGCGGCATTGGCATCCACGCCACCGGGCACCCAGCGCAGCTCGGCCACGCCGGCCGGTTGCGGCGGCGGCGCAGGCTTCTGCGGTGCATCGCGCAGCAGCCACCAGCAGGCGACGCCAAGATTGAGGATGGCCAGTACGACGATCAGGGCACGGGTCAGCATGCGCGGATACTAGCCTGCGGGCTGGTGCACCGCCCAGCGGGCGAGGCCATCCAGCACCAGCGATGGGTGGTAATCGGCGCCGGGCAGCAACGGCATCAGCGCCGGTGCGCCGCCACCATGCACCAGCAGCGAGGGCGCAACGCCCAGCAGCGTGTGCGCCTGCTGTGCGCTGCGTTCGATCAGCGCCACGGCCGCACCATCGCAGCCGGAGGCCAGTGCATCGGCGGTGTCGTTGGCGAATTCGCTGTAGTCACCGCCGGTAGCCGGCAGCTGCACCGCGCGGGCATGCAGTGCTTCGCGCATGGTGGTGGGCGATGCGGAAATGCGGCCACCGTGGTGCCGGCCGTCGGCGTCGAGCAGATCAATCGTCAGTGCGGTGCCCACGCCGACCACCAGCACCGGGCGCTGCGCCTTGGCCGCTGCCAGCAGGGCCAGGAAGCGGTCGACGCCAAACTTTTCCGGCTTGGCATAGGCAATGCGCACACCGGCGCATTCGGCGCTGGTACGCACCACGTGCACGTGCTCGAAGCGACGCTGCAACTGGTCCAGCATGGCGCTGGTCAGCGATGGTGCGGCCACGCTGGCCACGAACGCGGTGGTGCCGCTGGGCAGGCTGTGTGGCGGCTGCCCGGCCATGCCTTCGGCGCCATGCGCCCAGGCCTGCACGTCACCGGCACGGTCACCCTGCAACGGCGCGAACTTGAAGCGCGAGTTGCCGAGGTCGAACAACCAGTCGCTCATGCCGCCCTCACGCTGACTTCGCCGGCGTGCAGCAGGCGCTCGCGGCCATCGATGCGCACGCGCAAGGCGCCGTCATCGGCCAGGCCGAGCGCGGTGCCATGCTGCCACTGCCCTTCCAGTTCCACGCGTACTTCGCGGCCGGCCAGCATGTCGAACGCGGCGTAGCGCGGCAGGAACGGCGCCAGGCCTTCGCGATCGAACTCTTCCAGCGCCGGCAGCAGGCGCGTCAGCACGGCCGCAACCACCACGTTGCGGTCCACCGGCTTGCCGGCCAGCGTGTCCAGGTCCACCCACGGCTGGGTGATCTGTTCGGCGAACGACGGTGGCATGTGCGTGTTGATGCCGATGCCAATCACCGCGCGCGCCGGGCCGGCGTATTCGCCACCGCCCTCGGCGAGCAGGCCGACCAGCTTGCGCTTGCCATCGACAATCAGGTCATTCGGCCACTTCAGCTGCGCCTGGGTGTAGCCCAGGTCGTGCAGCGCTTCGGCCACGGCGATGCCGGCCACCAGGCTCAGCCCGGCCAGTCGGCCGAGGCCACCGGAGAACAGGCGCAGCACCGACAGGTAGATATGCGCGGCCAGCGGCGAGGCCCAGGCACGGCCGCGACGGCCACGGCCGCCGGTCTGGCGTTCGGCCAGCAGGACGCTCACCCCGCGCTGGGGCGCGCTGCAACGCAGCAATTCGGCGTTGGTCGAGTCCACTGTCCAGGCCACCTGCAGGTCGTGCAGCAGGGCCTGGACGTCGGCGGGCAGGCCGGCGCGGATCGCGGCCGGGTCCAGCAGGTCGACCGGGCGAACCAGGCCATAGCCCTCGCCAGCGCGGCCCTCGATGTCCACACCGGCGGCCCTAAGTCCTTGAATACGCTTCCAAATGGCCGCCCGGGTCTGACCCAGCTCACGGGCCAGGGCGTCGCCGGACAGGCGACCGGCAGCGAGTTTGGCCAGCAATTGGCGATCGTCCACGGCAGCTTCCACGAAGTCAGAAAGGAATTATGCGGGAAAGCCGCCAGCGACGCCCGCCACCGGTGGGCCGCAGGGGCTTCCATCGGGGCGCCGGGTTCGGGCTAGAATCGGGAACTCACCTTCCCTTAACGTGGATGTCGTCAATGCGCCGTTATGCCCATTGCCTGATCCTGCTGACGATGCCCTTCGCGGCGTCTGCGACGGCAGCGCTGGACGACAGCCGTGGGGCATGCGTGTCCTCCAATGGCGATGCCGCCTCGCAGCGCGCACCCACCGCCAGCGCATCGGCTGCCAGCACCAAGGCCGCACCGGTACGCCCGGCGGCCAGCACCACCACCGGCGGCGGTGGCAGCGATGACGACATGCTGCCGCGCATCCGCGCGCCGAAGTGGCACAGCTACCTGCCGGGAATGTTCCGCTGATCAAGTCGTTGCTGCAGTGGCTGCGGCCTGCGCCGCGGCCGATCGACGACGCACTTTGGGAAGACGCCTGCCAACGCGCGGCGTGGCTGCACGGCCTGGATGACGGGCGTCGGGCGCGCCTGCGCCGGCTGGCCACGCGCTTCCTGCATGAGAAGACCATCACCCCGATCGGCGAGCTGCAGCTGCAGGCCGGCGATGGCGTGCTGCTGGCCGCGCTGTGCTGCCTGCCGCTGCTGGAGTTCGGCGAGGTGGGACTGGAAGGCTGGTCGCAGCTGATCGTCTACCCCGACGCGTTCCGCGTGCACCGCAGCCATATGGATGCGGCCGGGGTACTGCATGAGTGGGATGACGAACTGATTGGCGAATCGTGGGACAGCGGTCCGTTGATCCTGTCCTGGGCCGATGTGCAGGCCGACCTGGCGGCGCCGCACGAGGGCTACTGCGTGGCGGTGCACGAGATGGTGCACAAGCTGGATGCGCTGGATGGCGCGATGGACGGCACGCCGCCGCTGCCGCGCGAATGGCAGCGCGAGTGGGCGGCCACGTTCCAGCAGGCTTACGATGCCTTCTGCGTGCAGGTGGATGCCGGTGTGGAAACGCTGATCGATCCGTATGCGGCCGAGGCACCGGAAGAGTTCTTCGCGGTAGCCAGCGAATATCACTTCTCGGCCCCGGATCTGCTGCAGCAGGCATTGCCGGAGGTGGCCGCGCAGCTGCGGCGGTTCTATGGCGAGCCGCCGACGATCGAAACACGGTAGTGCCGGCCGCTGGCCGGCACCCTGGCAATGCCACCGGAGATCATGAGGTTGCCGGCCAGCGGCCGGCACTACCGCAACACTCCGCCTTGCCGGCGGACGGGAACGCGCGGCTTACGGCCCCGGCGGCAGGCGCACTTCGAAACGGGCGCCGCCCAGTTCCTCGGAGCGGCCCACAGCCAGTTCACCGCGGTAATCCTTGATAAGGTCCTGCACGATCGACAGGCCGATACCGTGGCCCTGCACGCGCTCGTCGCCACGCACACCACGCTGCAGCACCTTGCCGATGTCGTCCGGGGCGATGCCGGGGCCATCGTCGTCCACCGCCAGCAGCAGGCCCGCGCGACGCGCGTTCGGTGCCGGCAGCGGCTGCGCGGTCAGCAGCACGCGGCGGTTGGCCCACTTGAAGGCATTTTCCAGCAGGTTGCCGAGCAGTTCCTGCAGGTCGCCCGGTTCGCCATGGAAACGCGCCGCCGGGTCGATATCGAACTCGCACAGCACGCCCTTGGACGCGTAGACCTTTTCCAGGCCACGCACGATTTCCTCGGCGTTGGATTCAATCGGCAGCGGCGCGGAGAACAGCTTGTGGCCCGACGACGCAGCACGTGCCAGCTGGTAGGAGACCAGGTTGTTCATGCGCTGCAACTGCACGTCCAGCTCCTCGCGCAGCGCGCCATCGCCCGCGCCGCTGTCCATCTGGGTGCGCAGCACCGCAATGGGCGTCTTCAGGCTGTGTGCCAGGTCGGCCAGGGTATTGCGCTGACGCTCGAGGTTCTCGCGCTCGCTTTCAATGAAGGCGTTGATGCTGTCGGTCAGCGGTTCCAGCTCGCGCGGGTGGCGCTCGCTCATGCGCGCGGTCTCGCCGCGCTGCACCTTGGTCAACTCGGTGATCACGCGACGCAGGGGCCGCAGGCTCCATTGCAGGATGACGGTCTGCAGCAGCAGCAGGATCAGGCCGATGCCACCCAGGTAGAACCAGACCCGGCTGCGGAACACCCGCAGCTGTGCACCCAGCGCGCGCGAGTCTTCCATCACGTAGATGCTGTACGGGAATTCGGTGGCGGGATCAGCGTCGGCATCCCACACCAGGCCCAGGCCATAGCGGTACACCGAGCCCTGGCTGCCGTCGATCTGGATCATCGGCAGCGGGCCTTCGAACACTTCCTGACGCGGCGCCAGCAGGCCGCCGCCGACGGTGGGCAGCATCGGGCCTTCGGCGGACATCGAATTGCCCTTGCCGTGCGGCATCACCACCTGCAGGTACAGGCCGCTGCCCGGCACGTCGAAGCGCGAATCCGGCGGCTGCTCGCGGATGTACAGCGAGCGGTCGCGGGTGAAGTCGATGCCGGCCGCATAGGCGGTGGCGTAGTTCTTCAGGCGCTCGCGCAGGTTGGCCTTCGCCGTATCGGCGAAGGCGGCGTCGAGCGCGTAGCCGGCCAGGGCCAGGAACGCGACCAGACCCACGGACGCGGCGAACATCTGGCGCGCCTGCAGGGAGCGCGGCCGCCAGCGTCGGAAGAACCACAGACGGCCGGACATCATGGTATCGCCAGGCTGAGCCGGCTCAGCCCTCGTTGCGCGGAATCGCGAAACGGTAGCCGCGGCCGCGCACGGTCTCGATCGGCTTCAGTTCGCCATCCGGGTCCAGCTTCTTGCGCAGGCGGCCGATGAAGACCTCCAGCACGTTCGAGTCGCGGTCGAAGTCCTGCTGGTAGATGTGCTCGGTGAGGTCGGCCTTGGAGACCAGTTCACCGGCGTGCATCATCAGGTACTCCAGCACCTTGTACTCGTAGCTGGTCAGGTCGACATTGCTGCCGGCCACGCTGACGGTCTGGGCAGCCAGGTCCAGGGCAACCGGACCGCATTCCAGCGTCGGCTTGCTCCAGCCAGCGGCGCGGCGCAGCAGCGCGTTGACGCGGGCCAGCAGCTCTTCGACGTGGAACGGCTTGACCAGGTAGTCGTCGGCGCCCTGCTTCAGGCCTTCGACCTTGTCCTGCCAGCTCGAACGCGCGGTCAGGATCAGCACCGGGAATTTCTTGCCTTCGTCACGCAGGGCCTTGATCAGCTCCATGCCCGACATCTTGGGCAGGCCGAGGTCGATGATGCCGACATCGAACGGAACTTCGCGCCCCATGTAGAGGCCTTCCTCGCCGTCCTGCGCAGCATCGACGGCAAAGCCTTCGCGCTTGAGCCGGGCTGCCAGGGTCTCACGCAGCGGGGCTTCGTCTTCGACCAGAAGGATACGCATGAACTCTCCCTAGTGTCCTGGGTGTGGCCCGGAGGCCTGTGGGGTACGGGTTGATAGCGACAACTATCCCTGTTCAGGGGTTATCGCCGCGTAGTGATGACATATCCGACCGCGGCGTGCGCGGCTGTGAACGCGACGGGGCAGGGTCGTCCATGTAGCGGACCCGGCCCCGATCGTCCATGTACTTCACCCGGTTGATATCACGACCATCGAACGGCACGCGCTCGGCGCCGAGGATGTGGCCGCCGGTGGTGCGCTGCACGCGGCGCACGGCATCGGACAGCGACCGCTCGTCGCCACGGTTGCCGCGCTCGCCCCGCTCCATCATCTCCGCCCGCGCCTGCTCGCCACGCGGCGGCTGTTGCGCCAGCGCCGAAGACAGCGGCACAGCCGACAGGACCACGCAGGTGGCCAGGGCAATGCGGCGATGGAAGGGAGCGGAAGACATCGATGCGATCCTAGCCGAGCACGGCGATTCGTTCAAAAGTCGTAAATCCGGCGCCGGGTTCGAAACCCAGCGTTTTACAAATCTTTTGCAAATTCTTGGTTTACAGCGGTGAATCCGGTCTGAACTTTTCCGGCCCTGCGCCCGCGTCGTTCAGCTAAGTGAACATTCGGGACGAATCGCCGCCCCTTGTCAAGTCAGGAATGTGACAACGGTCACGCTACGGCGCGATCAGCTTCGCGTTCGGTGACCGCCAGGGCTTGTTCGATCAGGCTCCAGCCGGCGCCCGGGCGGTGCGCGCCCTCGCTCAGCACCTGCCGGAATGCGCGACCACCGGGCTGGCCGTGGAACAGGCCGAGCAGGTGGCGGGTGATGTGCTTCAGCGCCAGGCCTTCGCCCAGTCGCGCCTCGATGTAGGGGCGCATCGCGCGCAGCAGGTCACCACGCGCCTGCAGCGGGGCGCCGGTGTGCAGCGCCTCCAGCTGATGCAGCAGGTAGGGGTCGTGGTAGGCCGCACGGCCCAGCATCACGCCATCGACGTGCGCGGCCTGCGCCTGTACCGCCTCGATGCTGGCCAGTCCACCGTTGATCACCACCGGCAGTGCCGGGCGCTCCTGCTTCAGGCGGTAGGCCCAGTCATACTTCAGCGGCGGAACCTCGCGGTTCTCCTTCGGCGACAGGCCCTTCAGCCACGCGTTGCGCGCATGCACCACCACCATCGCCGCACCGGCAGCAACCTGGCGGTCGACGAAGCTGGCAAACACGTCGTAGTCGTTGTCCTCGTCCACGCCCAGGCGGCACTTCACCGTCACCGGGATATCAACCGCGTCGACCATGGCCGCCACGCACTCGGCCACCAGCACCGGCTCGCGCATCAGGCAGGCGCCAAAACGCCCGGCCTGCACGCGGTCGGACGGGCAGCCGCAGTTGAGGTTGACCTCGTCATAGCCCCACTCGGCAGCGATGCGTGCGGCCTGCGCCAGCAGGGCCGGATCACTGCCACCCAGCTGCAACGCCAGCGGCTGCTCGCTGCGGTCGAAGCCGAGCAGGCGCTCGCGGTCGCCGTGGATGACCGCGTTGGCGTGCACCATCTCCGTGTACAGGCGCGCACCCGGCGCCAGCACGCGATGGAACACGCGGCAGTGGCGGTCCGTCCAGTCCATCATCGGGGCAACGGACAGGCGAATTTCTTCAGTTTTCAATATTTTCATGCACTTACCGCCATAGATGGGTACACAGAGGCACCCGATTCTTCCTAGTTTTTCCCGCCAATTCCCATTCATCTGTACCATCCGCGTACCAACAGGAACGTGGTACACCGGGAGCTGGTACACCGATGGCAACACTACAACCGCGCAACGGCCGCTGGCGCGCCATTGTGCGTCGAAAGGGTCATCCGACGCAGAGCAGGACCTTCCCCACCAAGACTGCCGCGAAGACCTGGGGCGACCGCATCGAGCGCGAGCTCGCCGACTACGAGGCCAAAGGCGGCACCCCCGGAGAGAACCTGACCATCGAGCAGCTGATCAGCTGGCGGATCGAGGATCTGGCCTCGGTGAAAGCTGCAGGCGCGACCCAGACAGGTAACCTGACCCGACTCCGTGAAGGGCTGGGCACCATCGTGGCCAGGCACCTGACGGCCAACGATGTGATCGAACACGCCCGCCGGCGCGTTCAGGGCAACCACATGAACGCCAAGGGGCACATTATCCCCCCTTGTTCGGCTGCAACCATGAACGTCGAGCTGGGGTTCCTGTCCGAGCTGCTGAAGCTGGCCGGGCCAATGAAGGGCGTGAAGCTGGCAAGCGACCCGGTGGCTGAAGCCCGCCCCGTTCTGCGACTGTTGAAGCTGGTCGGGAAGTCCAAGCAGCGTGACCGCCGCCCGACGGCCGAGGAGCTGCTGCGCCTGCACGCCCACTTCGCAGCTGCAGAATGGCGGGCCACTATTCCCATGAGCGATATCGTCACTTTCGCCGTCCTCACGGCGAAGCGTGAAAGCGAGATTACGCGGCTGCAGTGGTCAGACCTTGACGCAGCAAACCGCACCGCGATGCTGAGGGACGCGAAGCACCCCCGCGCGAAGGTCGGTAACCACCGCACATTCCCCCTACTTGGCGAGTCTTGGGACCTGGTGCAGCGTCAACCGCAGATCCCTGGGGAGGACAGGATCTTCCCCTTCAACTCGAAGTCTGTCGGCACGGCTTTTACTCGCGCTTGCAGCAAACTCGGGATCTTGGATCTGTGCTTCCATGATCTGCGGCACGAAGCCACCTCTCGCTTGTTTGAGCAGGGCTACGATATCCCTGAGGTTGCGGCGGTTACGCTCCATCGATCATGGAATGAGCTGAAGCGCTATACCCAACTGCGACCAGAATCCCTCCACCGAGTTCCGATTTAGGACGCGTGAGTGGACACAATGAATGACCAAACGGATTTCTCGGCACTGATCCGCATCACCTCGATGGACGCGTTGAAAGCAGCGACCGAGGCGCGCTCCAAAGCCGACTCTGCCAGCTATCGAATGGCGGTTCGACAGATTTTTGCGGGGGCCGAGGGCATCCTCTGGTACGCAAAATGCATGGCGCGCGCAGCCGCAAAAATTCAGCCAGAGACCTACTCTGCATTGGAGATCGCCGCACTCAACGATGAAACCTATGCAGTTGCAGAGAACGGCACCGTAAGGACTAAGCCGAACTTCATACCGATGGTCCACAGTATGAAATTGGTTGCCGACCTGATGTCCCGCAAGCAAGTGTCGAATGCCGACTTCACGTTCGGCCAAGAGATGCTGGCCACCATTAAGCAGGCAGTAGCAGTCCGCAATCGACTCACGCACCCGAAATCAGGCGACGATCTTCTAGTAACGGAGGAAGAGTTTAATGTCGTGGTCGCCTCTTGGGGGCTGATGCTTGCCTTCACACTGAACACGGCGCTTGAGGCTGACAAGCGCCTCGGCACCGGCATCTTTCCAGTAATTAAGACCCCTAAGGTTTCGCTGCTGGACGCACTCGTCGGTGCAACCCAGCATGACATGGACGCGGGAGATACGCCGCCAGTCACATAGCTTCAACTGGTCGACCTCGCGCTAGTGCTGGCCGAGATCCCGCAGGCATACCGTGTGAGCCGGGCTGTAAACAGCCCACGCAGCAACACCGAGCAGCTGCGGCAGCCAGTCGCCTAGGCCGACGCCGTCATCCCCGCTACTCCCAGCCGAACGGCGGCAGGATGTGTAGCTTGGCCAACCTGTTCGCGCGTACCGCCGATCGGTACGCTGCGATCTTGGCCACTTCCTCGCGTAGACGCGCCTCATGCCTGGCCTCCCATAGCTCAGCGCCGGCGCGGCCTTGCTCGTAGCTACTGCAGCGCCGGCATGACCCGCCTGGCCCGCTAAGTCCGTCCCGGTGCCGATCCAACGTGGCCACCCAGCTATCGTCGTCCACACGCTGCGTCAGCGCGACGACCCACACCCCCTCGCAGGCGATCACGGTCAAAGGATCGGTGGGCAAGCTGGCCGAACGTGTCGTCCAGTAGAAGTCGGCGGGCAGCGGCATGGCCGGCAGCTTACGGCTGGCCGTCGCAAAGGCTGCGACAAGGACTGGAGCAGCAGGCGTGAGCGAGTGCGGCGGCGAGGATGTTGATGGCCCCTTACGCGCTATAAGGTGCAAATTTTGAGGTGACCACGGGAAAGAGGTAACAAAGGTAACCAAGCCTTCAAAGTATGCAAATTTATCTCTAAAATCAATGCTTTATATGACCTGCATGAAGGTAACAATAGGGTAACCTTGGAGTAACCCGATTACCTATTAGGCAGGTAACATCGGCGGAGTAAAAATTCCTTATGAATCAATCACATTACTTCGTAATCAACGGGAAATTACCTCGTATCACCTCAAAAGGTAACCACCTCTATTCTTTTGCAATCAAAGGCTTAGCCCCTGATATGGGCCGTGTGTTACCTGGTTACCTCCTTCCCGTGGTCACCTGAAAAATCGGGACTGTCGAGGGATGGCTAGTGACCGCCCGCAGGCAGCCTCGCAGGCGCCCCTCTCGCGCAGGGAACCGCAGGACCAGCCGGTGTCAGAGAACCCCGGAGAACGCCATACAGGGCCGGGACTCGCCCTGCTGCAGGCAGTGCAGAAAAAGCCCCCTCTGAAGTGCGCAGGCGTGGCGGGGAGACGAGTGCGCACGCTTGGAGGTAGAGGGCAAAATGGGGCATGACCGCTACCGATCAGCTACCCATCCCGGTTGTCCGGGTGTCACCCACCGGCAGTGCCTTCACCACCAGCACGGACGTGGCCGCGTTCTTCGACAAGCGCCACAGCCATGTGCTGCGGGCCATAGAAGGGCTGTTGTGCGACTTGAGAGAGCACATTCATTGGCCGGAAAAGGCCGACGTGGGTGACCAATGGGAAGATCAGGAACATCAGCCCAATTTTGGGCTGATGTTCCCCGAAGAACTGTTCGAGGCCGCAGAGGTGGAGGTCAGGCTCGGAAACGGTGCGATCCGGCGCGACCCGATCTACAACCTCAGCCGTGACGGGTTCGCCCTGTTGGCGATGGGCTTCACGGGCAAGCAAGCTCTCGCATTCAAGCTGGCCTACATATCGGCGTTCAACGCGATGGAAGCCAGACTCCGGCAGCCCTACGTGGCCCCCTTGGCTGAGGATCTGGAGTTCGCACGGGGCCTGCGCGTCAAAGACAAGCTCATGCTCCACGAGCAGGCCTACAAGGCCTCCCGTGCATTGAGCACTGCTACCAACGAGGACGAACGCCGCCAAGCCTATTGGCAGCTGTATCAGGTCAACACGACCCTCGGCGTCCCCATGCCCACCATGGAAGCGCTGGGAGTTGAGCCGCTGGCCACCAGCAACCGCTTGCCTCAGCCGCGCTGAATCTGTCTTGCACCCCTCTGCCTTGCGGCCCCGCTGGGCTTCGGTCGCGCTGAATCTGTCTTGCCCCCCTCTGCCTGGCGGCCCAGCCGGGCCTCGGCCGCGCTGAATCTGTCTTGCGCCCCTCTGCCTGGCGGCGCAGCCGGGCCTCAGCCGCGCTGAATCTGTCTTGCCCCCTCCGCCTGGCGGCACAGCCGGGCCTCGGCCGCGCTGAATCTGTCTTGCGCCCCTCTGCCTGGCGGCCCCGCCAGGCCTCGATCTGAATCTGTCTTGTGCCCCTGCGGCGGGCGTGGCGGGGAGACGAGTGCGCACGCCGACTGTCAGACGCCTTGACCCGCACCCGGCGTCGCGGTCTCATGCGGCCTGACGAATGGAGACCAATGGCATGGCAGCGGTCAGCAGGGAGTGGGTGGAGGCGCTGGTGCAAGACCGCGCGCAGGAGTCGGTGCATCTTGACTTCAAGCGCGAGCAGCCCTCCAAGAAGGAGGATGGCCGGAGGGAGCTTCTTAAAGACGTCTGCGCCCTAGCCAATACTGAGGGCGGGCGAATTGTGTACGGAGTCGAGGAGGACGACGATGCCTGCGCCTCTCGCATCGTGCCAATCACTGGTGAAGAAAGCGACGCTGCGCAGCGTCGCCTGGATCAGTCCATCGTGGACGGCATCCAGCCAAGGCTTGTGGGATGCACGGTCACAGCACTCGCTGTCGCTTCCGGATACGTGTTGGTGATTGATGTCCCACCGCAGTACGGCGGGCCCTTTCAGTCCTCCTTCAACAACCAACGGCGATTCACTTACCGTCAGGGAACCATAAACATCGATATGGACTACAACCAACTCCGCGCCGCATTCCAAATGCGCGGTAGGGCACTGCAGGAAGCATCAGCATGGCGACGCTCCCGGCTGAACCACATCAATGACGCGATCCGCAAGAAGCGAATGGTGGATAGGGCTTGGCTCCTCGTCCACATCATGCCTTTCAGTGCGTTGTTCGACGGAAACCTGATCGACCTTAACGCTCTAGCAACGTCCAACCGAAGTGTGATCCACGAGCATGCTGACTTCCGTACATTCACTGCCGACGGCCTGCTCTACCAAGATGCGCGGCCAGGTGAGCGCCCGGAGGAGTTCGCTAGGTTCTTCCGCTCTGGCTTGACTGAATTCGGTTGGCTCGGAGACCGGCGACCGTCCGATGGCAAGCTACTCATTCGGGGGCTGACAGCAGCCATGACCATCCGCCATCTGGTACATCGCTGCGCGCGTATTCTGGTGGAGCTCGGCGTCTCAGGGCCTGCATACATTTCGCTGTCGGGCTTGCTGATCGAAAGCCACCGCCTTCACTACCGCGGCCCTGACTTTGACGAGCAGACGCCAGAGCCTTGGGAATCCGAGATGGAACCTCCAATGCTCGAAGTGAGCAGTTTGTCCGAGCTGGCCTCTTCTCCAGATATCTGGTGCCGTCGGCTATCCGACATGCTGTTTCAGACTTTCGGCCTGGAGCGCTGCCCCTATTACGACCGCGACGACACATGGAAGCCGCCCCGCCATTAGTCGCACACTCCAACAGAGAAGGCCGCTGTTAAGCGGCCTTCTTTCGTAAGCGCCTGAGATTAGTGACTACCCAATCTGCTGGTGGCCACGTCGTAGTAGTGCCGGGTCATCTCTATGCCGGTCCACGCGTAGCCCTCCGCACCCGCAGCCACCAACGTGGTGCCGGAACCGGCGAACGGATCGAGGATGCGCCCGCCCTGCTCACAGATCCGCACCAGCTGGCGCATGAGGTCGGTCGGCTTGCCGGTGAGGTGGTGCTTGTCCGACTTGCGCACCGCCTCGCGGAAGACACCCGGCAGCGTTGGCGCCGCCCGGCCTAGCGGCATCCCGCCCTTGCTGCCCCATACGACGTACTCGGCTTGGTTGGAGAATCGGCCGCGCTGCGGCCGCACGCCGCCAGTCTTGTCCCACACCGCCACACCGCGCCAGATGAAGCCGGCGCACTGCAGCGCATCGGTAGTCAGCGGCAGCTGCCGCCAGTCGGTGAACAGCAACACCGGCGCACCATCGCGCAAGACGCGGTTGCACTGCGCCAGCCAAAGCTGCATCCACGCCAGGTGCGAACGCTGGTCGCGTTCGTCGCTGGGGAAGTCCGCGTGCAGGTATGGCCCGCTGCTCTGCATGTACTTCTCGTTGGGGCTGCGCTGGCGAGCGGAGGCGTGGACGCCACCGCTGGCATACGGTGGATCAGTGATGAGGGCGTCGAAGCTGTTGGCCGGCAGGGTCGGCAGGATGGTCAGGGCATCGCCGTGGATCAGTTCGTTCTTCATGGGTAGAGCCTTCTTCGTGGTGTCGCTCGCGGCGATCCGTGGAGAGGCTCTGGGCCTTCATGTGATTCATGTCCCCACACCGGGGGCATTTCATTTGTAGATCGTAGGCACCTGTCGCTTTGGCCAACAGGCGCGCACAGGCGCCGCAGCGCAGGTTCTGTCGTGCTTGATTCATGCCGCTGCCACACCCAGCTCGAAGGCGTCGAAGCGGATCACCTCCTGCCCCAACCACTCGTTGATAGCGGTCATACGGGTCTGCAGCGGGGCGAGTTCCATCGCCGCCCACACTGTCGCTGCATCCCGGATCGAGCCAAAGCCGCCGCTGTTCTGCGGGACGATACCGAGCAGCTGCGGCGGAACCCGCAGCGCAGCCAGCATGTCATCGCGGGTCACGCTCTTGATGCCGGTGAATTCATCCCTGGCCGCCACCTCGCTGACCGGGATCACCTGCAGGCCGTCTTTCTTCCCGTTGGGAGAATGCACGAACAGGTTCTTGAAATTGCCCGGCCCGCGCGACTGACGCAGTGCCTCGCGCAGCGCATCCACGTCCATGCCCTCGGGCTGCGGGTCGGTCATGTACAGGATGTAGCCCGCGTGCGAGCCGTTGTTGTAGTACTTGCGTCGGAACAGCGTAGCCGATTCGTTCAGCAGCGCAGCCTGCACCGCTGGCATCCACTCTGGCAGGCCGTAAATCTCCTGGTCGGCATCCGCCTCCCGTAGCTGGAACACCTCACCGGCTGGAAACTCATGCTCTACCCGACCGGTGCGTACCTGGAAGAACTCACCGGGCTGCACGCCACGGCGCATGTACTGCGCCAGCGGCACGGCAAGGCTGTGTGCGGTACCGGACATGGCACGCCGGCGTTCGACGTAGCCCATGCCGAAGGTGGTGTAGTCCAGCGCCAGCTGCGAGAACGCCTCGCGGCTCAACAGCCGGTGCGGTCGGAACGTGCGCACCAGCATGTTGCGCTTGAACGTCAGGCCGCTGTGCAGGTATGGGTTGGAGCGCGTCGTGCGAGACAGGCCATACAGATCCACCGGCGGCTCGAAGTAGCGGCCATTGCGCCAGCATTCGAGGTAGTCGAGGAAACCGCGCGATTCCAGCACCGGGCTGGCCTCGCCAAAGGTGAAGGCTTCGATACTCACCGGCGGCGCGGCGATGGCGCCCTGGTCGGCGTCGGTCACCGCCGGCAGCGTGCGCGAGGTGATCGAATCGTTCGGGGGCTCCGTTGTCATCCGCGAGTGGTGGCAACAGGAGCCACGTGGCGTGCCTCACACCTTCGAGCTGGTGCTGACCCTCTCTGGCCGTCCGGGCGCAGATCCATCGGCCAAGTACGTCGAGGACGTAATCGCCGAGGTCACCCGGACAAAGCCGGTGCGCTCCCATTTCACCTTTACCCAAGGCACCGAGTTCGCAGGAAGGCTCGGGCTGGTCGCGGCCCTTCGAGCCACCGCCTACCGACGCCTGCAGATGACCACTGAGGATTGATCCCATGCGATTGAAGTTCACCACCCGTGGCCGCGCCGCCCTGGTCAACGCGGCGCACACCGGCACCAAGGCCGTCACCGTTACCCAGATCGGTGTGACCGATCGTGCGTTCACGCCGGACCCTGCCGGTGGCGACCTGGCGCTGCCAGGCGAGCGCAAGCGCCTGACCACCTTCGGTGGCAAGGCCGTTGCCGATGACGTGGTTCACCTGACCGTGCGCGATGAATCGGACGATTCCTACCCCCTGCGCGGAATCGCCCTCTATCTGGAAGACGGCACCCTGCTGGCGATCTACGGGGGCTCGGAGGTGATCCTCGAGAAGTCCTCGCAGGCCATGATGCTGCTGGCCGTAGATTGGATCCTGGCCGACATGGACGCCAAGCAGATCCAGTTCGGCAACACCGACTTCCTCAATCCCCCTGCGACGACCGAGGTACAGGGCGTGGTCGAGTTGACCACGACCGAAGAGGCCATCGCCGGCAAGGACGACAAGCGCGCAGTAACCCCTAGCGCACTACTGGCCACGCTGGACGCACGGCTGGGTAAAGCGGCGCCTTCGGTATTGGGCAAGGCAATCATTGGGCGCGGCGATGCCGCCGACGTGCGCACCGATCTCGGGCTAAGGAGCGCTGCGCTCAAGGATGAGGGAAGTGGTAAGGGACTGGACGCTGACAGCGTGGACGGAAAGCACGCTACAGACTTTGCGGCCAAGCAGCACACCCACACCATCTCCGATATCACCGACCTGGCCCCAGCTCGGCTGCTACCGGCCGGCCTGGTTGCCTACTTCCCTACCGCATCACCGCCCGAAGGTTGGTTGCGCTGTAACGGCGCGGATGTGAGCCGCACGACCTACGCGGCCCTGTTCGCCGTGATCGGGACCACGTTCGGCAGCGCCAGCGGCTCGACGTTCCGCCTACCAGCGCGAAGACAGCGCCGAGGTCGATTCGGTGGAGATCGTCGTCCGTGGTCGCCACACCGAGATCGACGCCGGTACCGGCAAGGTCGGCGACGACACCGAGTTCAGCACCAAGACCTCGGCCAGCTACTACAAGCTGAGCATCAACGGCCGCACCGAGATCGAAATCGACATGGTCGGCATGGTGTTCATCGTGAACGGCGTGGACCTGCTCGCCGCCCAGCGCCGCGCCATCGGCGCCTGATCCCCCCAAGCGCCGAGCCGCTTCCAAGGCCCGGCCGCCCCCCTTCCTGAGAGAGACGCACCATGACCGCCAAGACCAACACCGCCATCGCCCCGAACACCATCACGCTCGACTATCCCATCCAGCGCGGCGAGCAGACCATCGAAACCATCACGCTGCGCAAGCCCAATGCCGGCGAGCTGCGCGGCATCAAGCTGGTGGATCTGCTGCAGATGGACGTGGGCGCGGTGGCCACGCTGCTGCCGCGCATCACCGAGCCGACCCTGACCGCTGCTGATGTGAACAAGCTGGACCCCGCCGACCTGGTCGCCATCGGCACCGCGACGGCGGGTTTTTTCTTGCCGAAGGCGCAGCAGGAATTCCTCGCTGTGTAGAGGATTACATGGCCGATATCGCGGTGATCTTTCCGTTCACGCTCACCGAACTATCGGCCCTTTCGCTGTCTGAACTGATCGAATGGCGCGAGCGCGCCCGTGTAAGAAGTGGAGCCGAGCCGTGATACCGTCCCCCCATGGTCACCGTGATCGCCATCGTTGTTGCGCTGCTCCTGCTCGGCTTTGTCCTCGCACTGCTGGTGTGGGCAGTGAGCGCGCTCTGCCGTTTGCTGGCCGCGTTCGCTCCCGATCCGTCCGATACCACGCCGCCGTAGGTGGCGCGCCGGTTGTCGTCGCATGAGCGGCGGCAACCTTCGCCTGCAGGTAGTCCTGCAGGCACTCGATCAGGCCACAGCGCCATTCCGCAAGGTCATGGCCGGCAGCAAGGGGCTGGCCGGCGCCCTGCAGGAGCAGCAGGCCACGCTGCGCCGGCTCAATAGCGCCCAGCGCGATGTGAGCGCGTACCGCCAGCAGCAACAGGCTATGCGGTCGACCCAGCAGCGCTATCAAGAGGCCCAGGTCCGCGTCGCCGCCCTGGCCCGGCAGATGGCCGCCGCTGGCACACCGACCCGCAAACTCAGCCGTGAGTTCGCTCAGGCCAAGACCGCCGCCGCCCAGCTGAAGAACCAGCATCAGCAGCAGGCGGTGGAACTGCAGCGTCTGCGCTCCGGTCTGGACCGCGCAGGCATCAGCACGCGCCAGCTCGGCGCCCATGAGCGCAAGCTGCGCACTGACATCGCCGCCGCCACCCAGCAGATGGAACAGCAGCGCACGCGCCTGGCCGCACTGGATGCGGCTCAAGCGCGTAGCCAGAAGATCCACAGCGCCGGCATGAATGCCGCCGCGCACGGTGCGGGTGTGGCGTTCGCCGCATTCGGCGCCCTGCGCGCGCAGGCACTGCCTATCGCCCAAGCCATGGGCTTCGAGTCGGCCATGGCCGACGTGAAGAAGGTGGTGGACTTCGACACGCCCGATGGCTTCGAGAAGATGGGCACCGACATTGAGGAACTGTCGCGGCGCCTGCCCATGGTTCCCACCGACATTGCCAAGATCGTCGCCGCCGCCGGCCAGGCCGGCATCGCAAGCAACGAACTGACCCGTTTCGCCGAGGACGCGGCCAAGATGGGCGTTGCCTTCGACAGCACGGCCGAAGAAGCCGGCCAGACGATGGCCACCTGGCGCACCGCGTTCCGTATGGGCCAGGATGACGTTGTCGTGCTGGCCGACAAGATCAACTACCTGGGCAACACCGGCCCGGCCAGCGTCCAGAAGATCAGCGAGGTGGTGAACCGCATCGGTGCCCTCGGCGAGGTCGCCGGCCTCGGTAGCGGCCCGCTGGCGGCGCTGGGCGCCACGGTGGCCGGTATGGGCATCGAGTCGGAAGTGTCTGCCACCGGCATCAAGAACATGCTGCTCACTCTGTCCTCGGGCGAGGCGGCAACAGCCCGTCAGGTGGCATCGTTCGACAAGCTCGGCCTCAAGGCGGGCGACCTGGCCAAGGCGATGCAGGACGACGCCGGCGGCGCCATCCTCGACGTCCTGGAAAAGCTCAAGCAGCTGCCCAAAGCCGAGCAGGCCGCGACCATGACGCAGCTGTTCGGGCGTGAGTCCATTGGCGCCATCGCCCCGCTGCTCACCAACCTGGACCTGCTGAAAGAGAACTTCGGCAAAGTGGCCGATGAGCAGAAGTACGGCGGCTCAATGAACGCTGAGTACGCCGCCCGCGTCGGCACCGCCGAGAACGGCCTGATCCTGCTCAAGAACAGCGCCATCGTGCTGTCACAGCGGATCGGCAAGACCCTGCTGCCCACGGTGAAGGAACTGGCCGCGCGCGTGGCCAAGGTCGCCGACCGCATGGCCGAGTGGGTCAAGAACAATCCGCAGTTGGTCGCCACCATCGCCAAGCTGGTCATCGGCGGCACCGCCTTGGCCGTGGCGCTGGGTGGCCTGCTGGTCGCCGGGGGCGTGGGAGCGATGGCGCTGACGCAGATCCACAAGGCCGTGACGCTGCTCAGCGGTGGCGGTGGCCTGGGCAAGCTGGTGGGCCAGGTGCTCTCACTCGGTGGCCGCGCTTTCCCGATGCTGTTCAACGTCGGCCGCATGCTGCTGCCGCTGCTGGGCGGCATCAGCCTTCCGGTGCTGGCCATCGGCGCTGCCATCGGCGTGGTGGCTGCGCTGGTATGGAAATACTGGGAGCCGATCAAGGCATTCATGATCGGCACGTGGCAGGGCATCCTCGACGTGGTCAATCCGATCATGGATGAACTGGCCAAGGCGCTCGAACCGCTCGGCCCGGTGTGGGACATGGTGTCCGGCGCCATGGGCAAGGCATGGGATTGGGTGAAGAAGCTGTTCGCCCCGTTCGAGGCCACCAGCGAGCAGCTGCAGGGCGCCACTGATGCCGGCCGGGGCTTCGGCCACATCCTGGGCAACGTGTTGACCGTAAACCTGCGCATGGCGGTGAAGGCCATCGGTTGGCTGGTCAGTGTGTTCACCACGATTCTGCCCGCGATCCAGAACGCCATCGGCGGCGCGTGGACCTACCTGCAGGGCGCATGGGATCTGATCGTGGGCCTGTTCACCGGCAACGGTGAGAAGATCCGCTCGGGCCTGAGCGCGATGTGGGCTGGCGTCAATCAGATCCTACTGGGCTGGCCGGCGCAAATGATGCAGGCCGGCATCGACATGGTGCAGGGCTTGGTCAACGGCATCGTGTCCAAGGGCGGTGCTGCCATGGAGGCCGTCGCCGGCATCGCCTCGGGCGTGGTGGGCAAGTTCAAGGGCATGCTCGGTATCCACAGTCCATCTCGCGTGTTCGCACAGTTCGGCGACTTCACCATGCAGGGTCTGGCCGGTGGTCTCGACCGCAGCCAGGGCGAGCCGCTGCAGCAGGTAACCAGCCTGGGCGACCGCATGAAGCAGGCCGGCGCAGGCATCGCGCTGGGCGCGGCTGCAATGCCCGTTATGGCCGGCGGCGCGCCGGTGATCGCCCCAAGCGCTGCAGCGGCCGCAGCGGGCGGCTCAGGCGCTTCCAGCTACACCATCAACATCACCGCGCCGGCAGGCACCGATGGCCAGGGCGTTGCGGCCCTGGTGCGCGCCGAGATCGAGAAGATCGAGCGCGACAAGGCGGGCCGGCGCTCCTCCCGTCTGACTGACTGAGATCCATCGCCATGATGATGACCTACGGCACCTTTGTGTTTTCCCTGTCTACAGCTGCCTACGATCAGCTGCAGCGGCAAATGAGCTGGCGGCATGCCAGCAGCGAACGCCTGCACGCGCGCCCTGCACGCCAGTATGTCGGCCTGGGCGAGGACACCATCAGCCTGCAAGGCGTGATCGCGGGCGAATTGGCATCGAATCTGCACGTGCTGGATGATCTGCGCGCCCTGGCCGACGAAGGCAAACCGCAAGCGCTGGTTGAGGGCACGGGGCTGGTCTACGGCGCCTATGTACTGGTTGGCCTCAACGAGACACGCAAGGAGCTGTTCGCCGATGGCACGCCGCGCCTGATCGAGTTTCAGATGCAGCTCGAACGCGACGACGACGGCGCCGCCGCCGAGGTGCCGGCATGAGGGCCACCCCGTACCCGGTTCCTGCATGGCGCGTGGTGCTCGATGGCGTGGACCTGACCAGCCGCCTTGCCCCGCGCCTGCTCGACCTGTCGCTGACGGAGAGCCGTGGCGACGAAGCGGACCAGATCGACCTGCGCCTGCACGACCATGACGGACACCTGGCGCTGCCGCGTCGCGGTGTCGAGCTGCAGGTGGCCATCGGCTGGGAGAGCAGCGGCCTGTTCGATAAGGGAACGTTCGTGGTCGATGATGTTGAGCACAGCGGCTCGCCCGACATTCTGAGCATCCGCGCGCGTTCGGCGAACCTGACCGGTGCGGTGCGCAGCCGCCGCGAACGCAGCTGGCACGAAAGCACCCTGGGCGACATTCTCGGGGCGATTGCCGGCGAGCATTCCCTGCGGCTTGCGGTGGCCGCGGATCTGGCGCGCCAGCCCATTCCCCACCTCGACCAGGCCAACGAGAGCGACGTCAACCTGCTCACCCGCCTGGGCAAGCGCTTCGACGCGGTTGCCACGATCAAGGCCGGCACATTGATCTTCTCGCCCATCGGCGCCGGCACCACGGCCAGCGGCGATCCGCTGCCAGGCGTTCAGATCACCCGCGCCAGTGGTGACCAGCACCGCTACAGCGTCGCCGACCGGGAGAAGTACTCCGGCGTGCGCGCCTATTGGGGCGACCGTAAGGGCGCCCGCCGCACCGGGGTGCTGGTGGGCACGTCGGAGAACGAGAAAAAGCTGCAGGCGACCTATGCCACAGCAGACGAAGCGCGGCAGCATGCCGAGGCCGAATTCAAGCGATTGGATCGCGGCACGGCCCAGCTGAGCTACATGCTCGCGCTGGGCCGGGCGGATATCTATCCGGAGCAGACCATCAAGGTCAGCGGATTCAAACCGGAGATCGATGGCACCGACTGGCTGGTTTCCAAGATCACGCATACCATCGATGGCAGCAGTGGGTTTAGGACCAGCATTGAGTTAGAACGAGGTAGCGAATTCTCTTGATGAACACCGGAAACTAGGTCTTCAATGCGCCGAGGAAAAGGCCGAATTGATAGAGCTTGTGACCTGGATCGAGGAAGTGTCCGCCGAACATATGAACCTCCATTCCGTCACGCAAGAACATACTGATAGATACTCTCAGCTGGGTGGTGACTAGACTCACGGTATCCTCGTTTAGGCGCTGCTCGAAGATCACATAGATCTGCAAAGTCTCACACTCTTTTCTCTCACTGAGACTTCCGAAGGCCTCCCTCAGCGCGGCACGGAATGGCGGGCCACCAAATAGAAGCATCGTTCCATCAATCACGAGCACCGCATAGTCTTTGCGACGTTCCTCGCCGGCCTTATACCCCAATGCTGCGCCATGAAAATGTTGCACGTCGTAATCTGTCATTTGGCCGATGAGATAGTGGAGATCATCCGGACCTGTCCCACTCGCCGACCTTGAAGCCTTGTGCTTATCCCACAGAATTTCTCGACGACGCGTTACCTCTTCTTCGGTCTGCCGTGCATCTGTAATGGCCTTATCAGTTACATTCGCTTTGAGGCGCTCCTTGGCGTTCTGGATGAACTCCGAAAGGGTGTACATCCAGAAGGTCTCAACGCCAGCCTCACGATGCATCTCCATGACAAGCTCAGGTTGAGGCCGCTTGCCCGACACCGACTTTGTATCCAACCACCAGTCGGCCTTCACATCGGACGTTACTAGCATGAGACGACGCAGGCCGTTGTCCTTCCCGTAACGCAGCAGCTCTCGCCACACCATGTAGTCACCGTACTGCCGGTCGTAAGTTAAACCATCAAACATGTACAGATCACCGGCCTTCTCCGTGTCGAGGTAGCCAGGCCCCATCTTCACTGCGTACCTGTTTGCACCATCCATCTCGGCGGCTTGGACGAGTTCTTGGCTCTGTGGCCGGATCCCAGTCCGTCCGCGTAGCAGGTCTTCAACGAATGGCAGAACCGTATCCTGTTTTGCCGGAGAGATGTAGTGGT
Source organism: Stenotrophomonas maltophilia (assembly GCF_003970865.1). Lineage (GTDB taxonomy): Bacteria > Pseudomonadota > Gammaproteobacteria > Xanthomonadales > Xanthomonadaceae > Stenotrophomonas > Stenotrophomonas maltophilia_AR. The sequence continues at coordinate 61,062 of NZ_RXLZ01000010.1, forward strand.
CACTCTCAGACTGAGTAATCCTAAAAAGTTCGCTGGCCTTTTCATTGAGCTCCTTGAGCATCGCGTTCAGTTCTGGCCAACATGCACGCTCCTGCACTCGCTTGCTGGACACGACGGCCTTGAACGCGTCGTAAGCAATTTTGGCCTCCTTCCCGAGCTCTTTTGAGGCCGCATACTCGGTGCGCATTACCTCCAATCGGTTGCGGTGGAACTCAACCAGTACGTGATACGGAACCCAGAGCCTGGCCTGCACCTGCGTGAGCAATTGGAAGATCTGCTCGCGCGTGCCGTTAGGCATGCGATAGAGTCCAAGCAGAACGTTTGTGTCCAGGGCTATTGCGCCGTCGCGCCAGAGCTCGTCAATCTCACTAGAGCGCGGGTCGAAGTATCCAGAAAACTGTGAACGCATGCTACCCCTCATGTAAGTCTGCAACGTAGATGCCTCACAGTCCGCGTCGCAGGCCGCAGGCGAGGTTTAACCATCAAATTACATGTATGCGACCCAGGTGGAACCTTGCCCTTTGACAGCGCCATTTGAGACGGAACCGGCGAATCCAGATCGCCCTTGGAGCCCGAGCGAGGCAAGGTGAGGAACGGCTAGCCAACACCTATAGCTTTGCATCGATGGCGTGAACTGTGCTTTCGCTGACAATGTGATGCATTGAGAGGACAACATCTTTAACGTTCAGTCGCCGGATATCTCTCTCAAATTCGGAGAACACTTCGTTAATATCGTTGGGCGATATTTCCACTCCGCCCACCAGAAGGATCTCGATGCGGCTTAGAGGTGTAACGGGAAGAATCTGAGCAATCTCACTGCAAACCATCCTCCTAGCCCCGCGCGATGCTGCATCGAAGCCGTGTATCGCAACACCAACTCTGTACTCGCCACTAGTCTGGAACCCAACTGCCACATCCCCATCCGATTTAAGAACCGCAAATCCGCGAGACAACAGTGCCTTCTCGAGGGCGTCCTGGCCGTACTTCACCATCATTTTGTGTAAGGCGCCGTTTCTTACCCTTCCACGGTCCTCATCGGTCAGTGTGTTCCAGAGTTCTATAGACGCACGCACCTCCTTCTCGGCAAGCAGAAATGGTGATGTCTCTGCAACGTCACTAAGCGTGGTCGCGGAAACACTAACCTGCAGCCGAGTCTCTGCCTCGCTCATGAATCCGTTTAGGTCGTACATCCAGTAGTTTTCCAGTGCAGCCTCCTTACGAATTTCGGCGCAAATCTCTGGCAGCGGCCCCACAACCCCATAGTCCGTTTTTTTCCACCAATCTGGCTTGCTGTCGTTGGTGATCATTACAACTGATGTGACGTTCGCATCGGACGCACGCGCGATGGTCTCTTTCCACACATAGACATCCGCATATCGCTTATCGAATATCAGTCCATCCATCATGTAGGTCGGATTCTTCATCTTAGTTTCATCGAGATGTCCCGGACCCATCCGATGCGTGAAGCGTTGCGCAGCATCTTTCGTCCATTGGGCGAGTTCCTCTTCCGTGGGCGCTGCACCCACCTTACCGTCCAGCAATCTACCCAGCTCATCCCTGACTGGATCGTTACCATTGATGGCAACATGGCTTGCGATTGCTGCTTGAGCGGCCTGCATTACTTCATCCGCCGCCGCCTTAAAATCAGTCAGGCGATCACTTGCCGTTTGATACCCTCTCTCAGCGAGCTTTACAGAGTTGGCCGATGTCATGAAAGCCTCGATAGCATCCTGCATAGGCTTCAACGCTTCCTCGACCCGCCCCTTAGCTATACCAATCGTTCGCTCTCTATTTCGGTGATACTCAAGTGCCGCCTGGTGTGGAACCCAAAGACGGTCACCAAGCTTCTCGAAGGCCGCGAAAGTCTCTTGGCGCGTGCGTTCCGGAACCTCGTACAGTCTAAGCAGAACGCTGGAATCCAGAACGAATAGTGCCTCCGCCCAGAGCTTTTCTGACTCGGCCTCTGTGGGCCCATAGAATCCTGGAAAAATGTTCTTCATGACGGTCCTTTATCAGTTCGGAAGTTGGCATCAAGGCCTCTCTCCCGTTTGCGGCGCATCCACTTCAGCAATCGAGCGAGTTCTTCTTGTATGTAGTAGCTCGCGGCCCCGGCTAGCCAGTACAACGATGCGTTCAATACTGACACTGCGCATACTTCGTTAGCTTGTGTTGAAGGAAGAAACGACTGCCAGATCCCGATCGCTATCAACGCTGTCGACAGAGAATGCGTCGCTGCGGATATAGGTGCTCGCCAGGCATAGGAGCAACGGTGTTGCCCCTCCTGCTGAGGGCATTGCATCTGGACATCACCAGTGAACACCTGACCAATCACGGCGCCCTCGAACACTGTGACTCCCTTGCACACGCACATTCCCTGACCACGCTTCACCTCCCCGCTACAACCCATATTCCCTCACATCAGATTCCGCGCTCTACCAGCGCCCTGTACGCGCGAGTTAGCGGCCTGAATGCGATGCAGGGTAAGCCTCAGCGGGCGGCTTTCTTTAATCCTTTCGGAGCCTTGACAACGACCTTTTGCCCGCGCAGATCCACGTCGCCGCTGATCTGCTGGCCGATGCTGGTGTTCTCGAAGCTGGTCCGGGGCGCAGCTGTTGTCGCCGCCGGCGTAACACCGCGCAGCGCGGCCATCACGGCGGCGCGTGCCGAAGCCGACGCATTGCGCCAAGCATCGAGCAGATCCGCGTCAGCCTCGGCCAGGCGCTCGCGGCGCCCCACCAGCACGTAGGTCACATCAACGCCGAGTTCATCGGCCGCGACAAAGTACGCACCACCGGGCAGGTGGGCGTCTTGCTCGAACAGAATCTGCGTGCGCTTGGCAACACCACAGGCCAGTCCCATGGCCTCTTGGGTAAGACCCAGCCGCTTCCGTTCTTCTTTCAGGCGAATACCTACAGACACACAATTACCCCCTTGACAGGTGCAGTTAACTTCACCACCATTCCGCCTAGAAATACACAGGGCAAACGGAATGAACGCCAAACGACGTACCGCAGCACCAGCGTTGCGCACTGCCGAACAAGCCCGGCAGTGGCTGATCGACAACGGCCTGTCCGTGACCGCTTTCGCGGAGCGGCACGGGTTGGACCGAAATGCCGTGAACAACGCTTTGCGCAGCAGCAGCAGGTGCAGGATCGGAAAGACCCACGATGCCGCCGTCGCTCTCGGCATGAAAGCCGCCCCTGATTCTCACACAGATTCGCCGGTTTCCACCCGTGTTCGCACGGCCAAGGGCAAACCCTGCAATGCCATTGTTAAGAAGACTGCCGCCAAGAAGGCGTCCAAGGGCCTGGGCAAGGTATGAGTGCCGTCATGGGCCAGCGCGCCATCTTCACCTGTGACGCATGCGGCACACCGTTGACGAAGCGCACTAGCGCCCTACAACACCGCCATCTGCGCACCGACGCCTATGTGTGCCAAAACCCGGTATGCGGCGCCACCTATACCGGGCACTCTGAACTGACCAGCATTTCCAGCCCCAGCGGCATGCCCAACGCCCCAGCCTGCGAACTACCGCAGACACCGGGCTACGAACGCGCCCTGCTGCTGCAACGCTGGAAAGAGGACCGGGGCGAAATGCAGCTGGATTGGATTGACGGTCCCCAAGCGACACCACAGGACGGCGGCGAACACCCCGCCACCTGATCCACCTTTTCCCTTCCACAACCAACTGACCTGGCGCCCGATGGCGCCAGCAAGGGAGTGCTGCGCCTGTGATGCGCCACAAGACACAGTTTGATGGATGGTCCTCGGCAATGGAGCCGAGCTTCGTCTCCGCTCCGGTGCGTGTCGAGTACGTGCCCTATGCACAGAAGCAGCGCGATGCCGCAGAGCTTCGCGCCCTGGTCATGACGCATATCGCACGCGGCGGCGCCTACGAGCAGCTGCCGTCGATCGCTACCGCGCAGGTGTCCGCATGAACCTGTCCGCAGCTGCAACTGATTCGCACATTTCTACACAGATTTACTTGACTTCCTCACGGACGGGGAGCAATGATCGCCGCACGGAGCGTAAGAACTCCAAGTCAGCGGTATCCGCGCCCGAGAGCATCGCGGTTTTTTTGCGCCTGCAATTCGTGCGCGCCGACGTTTTCCTGCGTCGGGAGGGCGGCAGCCATACAACACCCGCAAGGGGAAAACTGCCCGCCGGTCTGACTCCGGTTCTTACCCTCCCGACACCCTCGGTGCGACGCGTAAGAACGTCTCGCCGAGATTTCAATCTCAAGTCAGGAGACGTCCCCGTGTCCCACGGAGCCCCTTCCACGCCCGGCAACCCTGCCGCGCGTCAGCTTTCGCTCGCCTTCGGCCTGATCGCCGACACCCTCGAATGGCCCCACGATGCGTATCAGGCATTCATTGCCCGCCTGCTCGCTGTCGGCGTGTGCCCGCTCGCGATCACCTTGGGCGACGTACTCGCCGCCTACAACGCCACCTGTGACGCCGACGGCCGCGCGCCGGGCACCGACGACAAGGCGGTGCACTGATGGCGTCTCCCTCCAACGTCACCATTCCAGAGCCTTGCCTGCGGCCGGTCATCCTGCTGGAAACGCAGATCCCTGGCTTCGGCCTGCGCGCATCCTTCGACCAGCACAAGATTCTGTTTCTGGCCTTGGTACACATCGAGTCGGACACCGCAGCGACCTTCACGGCGCAGCACTCACGCAACGTGATGCGAGCCGCTACCGGGGGAATCCAGATCGGAACCGTCGTCTACTTGCTCGCCAAGGGTGAGGCCGAGCGCTTCTTCCAGTGGATGCGCACGGGCGAAAGCTACCCAGGCGGGGTGAACTGATGGCCAGCAACAACGGGCATACGCCTGTGCTGCCCGATCCAGTGGATCGCGGCGACCAGGTCATCAGCCTTGCCGACTATCTGCGCCTGTGCCGCATCGCAGCTGCAGCCGAGCTGCTGGCCAAGCTGCCCAGCGAGGCCGCAAAGATGCTGGAAATCGAGGCCGATCACACCTCAGCCGTAGCGAAGTACATGGCCGAAGACCTCGCCGCGATTCTCGGCCGGTCCCGCCCCGCAGTCGAGTAAGACCCCACCCCCGATCCCCGCAGCGCGCCAACGCGGCCGGGGTTGGTCAGGAGAGAACCATGCAACACCACCGCACCGCCGCGCACGCGGCGAACGAAGGCTGAGCCGCCATGCAAGAAGAGATCCGCCAACAGGTACTGACGCGCGTCCAGCGCGACTATGGCCTCAAGCACCGCAGCGGCACCCCGTACATGCGCGGGGGCAAGTGCCCCCACTGCGGCAAGAAGGAGCTATACACCAGCTACGAGAAGCCTTGGATTCTGCGCTGCGGCCGACAGGCCAAGTGCGGCCAAGAGGTGCGCGTGCGCGACCTCTACGACGACCTGTTCGACGACTACTCCAAGACCAACCCGCAGACGCCGCAGGCGCCGCATGCCGCAGCCGACGCGTACCTGACCACCGCCCGCGGATTCAGCGTCAAGCCGTTGAAGGGTCTCTACACTCAAGAGGACTACTACGACCGCGCGAAGCGCCAGGGTACAGCCACCGTCCGCTTCCCGCTGGTGAAAGGAGGCTGGTGGGAACGTCTGATCGACCGGCCCCATAGGTTCGGCAAGATGAAGGCCCGGTTTGCGCCGGGCGAGAGCTACGCTGGGGTGTGGTGGGGCGCGGCCGCTCAAGACCAACTGCGCACCGCCCGCGAAGTCTGGATCGTAGAGGGCATCTTCGACGCCATTGCCCTCCTGCAGCGCGGCATCTGCGCCGTTGCGGCTATGTCGAGCAACGCCTATCCCGAGCAATCCCTCAAGGAACTGAAATCCGCGCGTCCGGGCGATCTGCCGGTGCTGGTGTGGGGATTGGACAACGAGCCGGGCGCCCGCGCCTACACGGTCAAGCATGCGCGCCGGGCGGAGAAGCTGGGCTATCGGTGCATGGCTGCGCAGATCGAGCAGGTAGGCGACAAGAAAACCGACTGGAACGATCTGCACCTGCGCGCGCAGGCGGCAGAGGACGGCGACGCACAGTGGCAGGCTGACCTCGACCTGGCACGCCACAACGGCGCCGTGCTGATGACTCGCACCGCCGTGGACAAGGGGCTGGTCATCTACCAGCGCGAGCAGAAGACCGAGTTCCACATCGAGTTCGCCTCCCGCCTGTTCTGGTTCGAGTTCGACGCGGTGCGCTTCGACAAGATGATGCGGGAGAAGAACCCCGATGACGAAGAGGGAGCGGTCAGCGAAGAGACCGAAGCCAAGATCCGGCGCGCCTGTGCGTCAGTGCAGCAGATCGCCAACTGCTACCCCGAAGCCCTCTACTTCCAGCGCCACGAAGCGACCGACGAAAGCTGGTACTACTTCCGAGTTGATTTCCCCCACGACGCACCTTCGGTCAAAGGCACCTTCACCGGCGCCCAGGTGGCCAGCGCTACCGAGTTCAAGAAGCGAATCATCAGCCTTGCGCAGGGCGCCGTGTTCAGCGGCAGCGGCCAGCAGCTGGACCGAATGATGGAAGACCAGCTGTTCAATATCAAAAAGGTCGATACGGTCGATTTCGTCGGCTACAGCCCCGAGCACAAGGCGTACATCTTCCCTGACCTGGCCGTGCGCGCCGGCGAGGTGACCCTCGCCAATGCCGAGGATTACTTCGAATTCAACAAGCTGCGTATCAAGACCACGCAGCGGTCGATCCGCATGGACATCCAGCGCGATCACGAAAACTACTCCACCGACTGGCTCAGCTGGCTCTGGACGTGCTTCGGCACGCACGGCATCGTGGCCCTCACGTTCTGGTTCGGCTCGCTGTACGCCAATCAGATCCGCAGCAGTCACAAGTCGTTCCCATTCTTGGAAGCCACGGGGGAGGCCGGCGCCGGCAAGACCACGCTGCTCAACTTCCTATGGAAGCTGCTCGCCCGCGCCGACCATGAAGGCTTTGACCCCGCCAAGTCCACGAAGGCCGGCCGCGCCCGCGCCATGGGGCAGATTTCCGGCATGCCCATTGTGCTGCTGGAAGCCGATCGCAGCGACAACGGCGACAAGGCGCACGCCAAATCGTTCGAGTGGGACGAACTGAAGGACTACTACGGCGGCGGCACCCTGGCCACGCGCGGCGTGCGCAACGGCGGCAACGAAACCTACGAGCCGCCGTTCCAGGGAACCATCGTCATCAGCCAGAACGCGCCTGTAGATGGCAGCGAAGCCATTCTTACGCGCATCGTGAAGCTGCATTTCAAGAAGCCGACCGCGACGACCGAAAGCCGGCAGGCTGCGGACAATCTCAATGCGCTCCCGGTCGAGAAGCTCAGCCACTTCCTGCTGGCAGCGCTCAAGGCGGAAACCGCCGTGATGGAGAAGTTCGCCGAGCGCGTTCGGTTCTACGAAGCCAGGTTGCGCGAGGAGAAGGAGCTGCGCGTCGAGCGCATCATCAAGAACCACGCGCAGATGCTCGCCCTGCTCGATGCGCTACGGCTGGTGGTCAACCTGCCGGAACACATGGTGCGCGAGACCCGAGACGCCCTGGTCAAGATGGCCACCGAACGTCAGGACGCCATCGGCGCCGATCACCGCATCGTTTCGGAGTTCTGGGATGCGTACGAGTACATCGAGATGCAGGCCAGCGGCGACAGGCGAACCGTGCTGAATCACTCGCGCGACGACACCCGCATCGCCATCAACCTCAACGAGTTCATCCAGAAGGCGGGCTACTACGGCCAGCAGGTGCCAGACATTGGCGACCTGCGCCGGCTGCTGGTCGAGTCGAAGCGCCACAAGTTCATCAGCGCCAACACCGCCGTAAACAGCGCGATCCGATCCACCCCAATGCTCAGCAGCACCGTGAAGTGTTGGGTGTTCCAGAAGTAAGACCCGCAGCAACAGCAAAGGCCCGGCGGGGAGTGCGCCAACACCGCCCCCAAGGCCATCCACCAACGAAGTTCAGGAGAGAACCATGCAACAGATGACAGGCCAAGCCATGACCACCCTCGCAAAGTCGTTGGATTCCAGCACCGGACCCGGTGCGGAGGCTATCACGGGTGTGCATAACTGTGTGAATGCTGCGGCAGACGGTGATACCGACGCCAGCGCTACGGTCACCCTCCATATTACCCACAACCGCGTCATTGCCACAGCGATGATGAACATGGGACCGGCCAAGATCGCGCAGTGCGTGTTCGAGCGCCGCAGGGGCAGCAGGAAGGGCTGGGAACTGGTGAAGGGAACCGACTTCAACGACGAGACCAGCTGGATTTCGCCCGAGCTTGCCGACCTGGCCAGCCGCATTCCCTTCCCTTACGAAGTGGCCAACATGCTGCCGGGCAAGCGAGCAACCGCCGCTGCAGTGGCGCAGGCTGCGCAGGAGGTGGCCAATGGTTGATTTCGTCGCCCTGCTGGCCATGTGCGTGGTGCTGCCGGTTGCCGGCGCCACCATGCTCAAGATGTGGCAGACGCGCCCGCCTCGGCGCCGTCATAGCGGCTTGGCCGTGGGCCAGATCCCGCAGCCGCTGCGCCGCCGTGCCCCCATGGCCGTGCGCCGGGCCGCCGCATGAAGCAGCAGCAGAAGACTCCGCCCCGGCCGCTGCCGGCGTGCCCGTCCGGCCACCCCGCCCGCTATATCCTTGACGGACGACGGCTGGAAGCACGCGGCGATCATTTCATTGAATGCCGCTGCAGCCGCACGGCGAAATGCCCCACCTTCGACCTGGCCTGGGCGCACTGGCATAAGCAGCACGGACTCCAGGCGGTGGTTCCATCGGCCCCTGCCGCCGGCAGCAACGTAGTGCAGCTGGGGCTTCGCTGGGCAGGTGGTGATGCATGACGGCACCCGGGTTCGGCACGTTCTGGCTGCTCTACGGCCAGTTCGGGGCAACGATGACTATCGAGCAGCTGCGGGCCACCTACTTCCCTACGGCAAAGCTCAAGACGATGGCGAACAAGCACACCGCAGGCCATCTTCCACCACGGGTAGGCGATGTGTACGACACGCGGGACGTGGCCAGCTGGTGGGATGAGCAGCGCCAAGCGCGAGCCCCCTGAGAGCACTACGAAGAAGCCGCCCTCGGGCGGCTTCTTCAGTTAGCGTTTCAGAGCTCTTCGTTGGGCGCTTGTTCGTCAGGCTGCACGAAGGTCACAAAGTGGATTTGACCGTTGCGCACATCGCCAGAGATTTCCCTCTCATCGATGCCAGCATCGTTCAGATCCCTGCATCCGTAGTACATGTAGTACTCCACTTCATACTCGACGTGGACCTTGCCGTCTGTCACGTCAATCCGACTGATAGCGTGACTGACGTAGTTCGCGCGCCCATCGATGTAATGGACGTCGCGATCAAGTGCTGTCTCCCAGGCCTCAGTGTTGTCCGATAGCCAGTCCTGCACTTCGTCGTCGGATCGGACCAAACGCGGCAGGGGAACGGTGGTATTCCGATACATTTCCCATCCTTTAGCATCTTTCAATTTGGCACTCCCCACGCACGCCGCGCGGCCTTCGTCTGCAAGGACGAGTACCAATGATGTACCACCGCCGTGGAAAACCCTTGTCCTGCCTATCTGTCGCTCCGATCCATCATCGGGGCAACGGACAGGCGCAGGGAATCGGCGTAACGGGCGGTGGCGGACGTCATCGGGGTGTTGATCGTGGAGACTGGCATTGCCAGTGAGATCAATAGTTTACACCGCGTGGCTGAATGCGCCCGGTCAGCCGCGCGGCGGCCGCCGGTTGGGTCCGGTTCCGGCTGGCGGCCGAGGCGGGCTGGGCGGCGGCGGCGGACGCTTCCTGCCCTGGGGGAGCTTGGGGTTTGCGTTCTCCATGGATACGACCAGCTGGTCCAGTGGTGGGTTGGAACCCTTCCTCAACTTAGCCATTGTCTGTCTCCTGGAGAATCTCGACCCACTGCACATCCACTGCGTGAATCAGTATGCCATCGAGCTGCGGAAGCTCGACCACGGCGGGGCTGGCCACGGGATCCGCTGCTGGATCGGCACCTTCATCTGGTGGATCCGCATCCACGAGCCAGGCGGGCATCTGCATGTAGAACTGTCCCGCAGCGGGGCTGATCGGCCACTCCTTGGGGTATCCGGTCAATCGACGGCCATCCTTCAATTGCAGGACCACGAAGGCAGGACGCGTACCCAGCACGCAGTACCACTCGCTCGGGTGGGACGTACGCGTGGTGAAGCCTGCGCGGCGGAGAACCCCGTGGAAAAAGTCCTTGTTCGCAGCGAGGGCCAGTCCCGCTCCCAGCAGTGCGGCGAGGACAAAACCCCATAGCAGGCTGCTGGACTCGGTCCAGGTCCCCAGCACAAAGCAGCGACCAGCCAGCAGGAGCATCAGTTCGGTGAACTTCACCAGCGCCTGGACGACGAAGGTGAATACCAGAGCTTCCACGGTCCTTTCGAACTGCGGTGGCTTGGGGTGTGAAGTCAGCCCGTAGAACACCCAGGCTGCCAGGAAGCCCGGCAGCAGAAAGGTCAGCAGCGTGGTGGCGTTGTTGAAGAGCGAATCCATCCCGGAAGAAGTACTCCGTCGTGAGGATCACAACGGAGCACGATCACGGCGATTCTTCTACCCTGGGCGGGGTTCACAGGCCGCAGATGCAGCAACCGCAACAGCAGCCATGGTGTTGCAGTTGCTCCACGAGAGCCGATAGCGTCAATGCGCGCTGCCAGCAGCGCCTTTGCCACCCACCTGTTCAATGAGGGTCTGGCTGGCCGCATTGAGGCCCACCACCGTCACCTCCGCCCCATGCGCGGCCAGCTTTTCCTGCGCCCGCTCCAGCGCAGCCACGGCAGTCAGGTCCCACAGGTGGGCGTCGCGCAGATCAATCTGCACCTTCGGCGCCACGTGCTGGTAATCGAACGCCGCACCCAGCTGCCCCGCTGAAGCAAAGAACACCTGCCCACGCACGCGGTAGACCTGCGTGTCACCGGCATCGTCGCGCTGCACGTCCAGCATGCGGCCGACCTTGCGCGCGAAGAACAGGGCCGACAGCAGCACGCCGCTGAGCACGCCCTTGGCCAGATCGTGGGTGGCCACGGTGACCACCACGGTCAGCAGCATCACGGCGGAGGAACTGCGCGGATGCGTGCGCAGGTCGCGCAGCGAGCGCCAGCTGAAGGTGCCGATGCTGACCATGATCATCACCGCCACCAGCGCGGCCATCGGGATCTGCCGCACCAGGTCGCTGCCGTACACCACCAGTACCAGCAGGAACACGCCGGCCACCAGGCAGGACAGGCGGCCGCGGCCACCGGAGGTCACGTTGATCACCGACTGGCCGATCATCGCGCAGCCGGCCATGCCGCCGAGGAAACCGGTGACCGTATTCGCCACGCCCTGGCCGACGCATTCGCGATTGCGCTCGCTGGGCGTCTCGGTGATGTCCTCGACGATCTGCAGGGTCATCATCGATTCGAGCAGGCCGACCACGGCCAGCGTGGCCGACACCGGCAGCAGGATGCGCAGCGTCTCCCAGGTGAGCGGCACATCAGGCAGCAGGAAGTGCGGCAGGCTGTCGGGCAGCTGGCCCATGTCACCGACACTACGCACGTCCACGCCGAAGCCGATCACCACAGCGGTAAGCACCACGATGGCCACCAGCGGTGATGGCACCGCGCGGGTGACGCGCGGCAGCAGGTAGATGATCACCAGCGCGGCGGCGCACAGCACGTACACAGTCGGGCCGCGGCCAATCAGTTCCGGCATCTGTGCCAGGAAGATCAGGATCGCCAGCGCGTTGACGAAGCCGGTGATGACCGAGCGCGAGACAAAGCGCATCAACGAGCCGAGCTTGAACACACCGGCCAGCACCTGCAGCAGGCCGGCCAGGATGCTGGCGGCGAACAGGTACTGCAGGCCATGGTCCTTGACCAGGTCGACCATCACCAGCGCCATCGCGCCGGTGGCGGCGGAAATCATGCCGGGGCGGCCACCAGCGATGGCGGTGATGACGGCAATGGAAAACGCGGCATACAGGCCGACCTTGGGGTCGACGCCGGCGATGAGCGAGAAGGCGATGGCCTCGGGAATCAGGGCCAGGGCGACGACCATGCCGGACAGCAGGTCGCCACGGATGTTGCCGAGCCATTGCTGGCGCAGGGGGTAGGACGTTTGCATGGGAAAACTCCGCGCGCAGGCGGGCGTGGCCGCATGGCGCTGCAGTGGAAAGACACGGGTTCCTGAGCCGGGCGGGCCGGCTGCCGATGTGCGGCAAGGGTCAGGGTGGCGTGATCACTGCAGGCGGGCGTCGGTACGTGGGAGGGACGCAGTCTACGGCACAGGGCTGCCCAGGGACAGCGTCGGCAGGCCGCAACGGCAGCGAAGCATGGCGCCGCTCTACAATCGGGCCATGGCCACCCACCGCCCACAGTTCTTCGATCCCGCCACCGAACAGGGCGTGCTGCGCCTGTCGATCGCCGCCTCGCTGCTGCTGGCCGCCGCCGCAGTGGTGTTCGGCCTGCTGGCCAATTCCTCGCTGATCATCTTCGACGGCATCTACGGCCTGATCGACGTGGTGATGACCTGGCTGTCGCTGCTGGTGGCGCGGTTGATCGCGCTGTCCACGCAGACCGATGCGCTGCAGTCGCGGCTCAACCAGCGCTTCACCATGGGCTTCTGGCACCTGGAACCGATCGTGCTGGGGGTGAGCGGCACGCTGATGATCGGCGCGGCGCTGTATGCCCTGGTCAACGCGGTGGATGCACTGATGTCCGGTGGCCGCCACATCGCGCTGGGCCCGGCCATTGCCTTCGCCGGGCTGTCGATCGTGGGCGAAGGCGCGCTGGCCTGGTTCATCCTGCGCGCCAACCGCCGTATCGGCTCGGAGTTCATCGCGCTGGACGCGAAGAACTGGGTGATCGCGGCCAGCATGTCAGCCTGCTACCTGCTGGCTTTCCTCGGCGGTGTACTGGTGCAGGGCACCTCGCTGGCGTGGATCGGGCCGTACATCGACCCGGCCATCCTTGCCTTTGTCTGCGTGCTGGTGATGATCGCCCCGCTCGGTACCGTGCGCCGGGCGCTGGCCGGCATCCTGCTGGTCACCCCACCGGAACTGCAGGCGCACGTGGATGCGGTGGCACGCGCGATCGTGGCCAAGCATGGCTTCGTCGAGCACCGCAGCTACGTGGCGCAGGTGGGGCGAGGCGAGCAGATCGAGCTGTTCTTCGTGGTGCCGGAAAACGACCCGCCGCGGCCCCTGGTCGAATGGGACCAGCTGCGCGACGAGATCGGCGATGCACTGGGCGAGGCCTCGCCGGACCGCTGGCTGACCATCATGTTCACCACCGACCGCGAATGGACGATCTAGGCCAGCAGGACGATCGATCAAGTTTTTCGTACGCATTGCAACCCAACGTACGCGAAAACCGGGCAAAGTAGGCTCCAACGCAACACCCACCCACCGACCAGGAGCATCACGATGTCCATCGAAAAGGTTCTGTACACCGCCCAGGCCACCTCCACCGGCGGCCGTGAAGGCCGTTCCGTCTCCTCCGACAACGTGCTGGACATCCAGCTGTCGACCCCCCGCGAGCTGGGCGGCGCCGGCGGCCCGGGCACCAACCCGGAACAGCTGTTCGCGGCTGGCTACTCGGCCTGCTTCCTGGGCGCGCTGAAGTTCGTGGCCGGCCAGGCCAAGGTCGCGCTGCCGGCCGACACCACCGTGACCGGCAAGGTCGGCATCGGCCAGATCCCGACCGGCTTCGGCATCGAAGCCGAGCTGACCATCAACGTGCCGGGCGTGCCGCGCGAGCAGGTGGAAGCGCTGGTGCAGAAGGCGCACATCGTGTGCCCGTACTCGAATGCCACCCGCGGCAACATCGACGTGACGCTGATCGTTGCCTGATGGGGCCGGGGTCGGGTTCATTTCGCCTTGTGAACGGGATCCGACCCCGATTCAGGTAATCTGACGAAATGTGATGGCGACTTGTTTGACATATCCACCAGTGGCGACCAAGCTTCGCTTGCGAAGCTTGGTCGCCACTGGTGGATCAGATCCGACTGAAGGACCCTGTGGCCCGCATTAGCCTCAGCCCTGCACTCCTGAACGAATTCAGGCTCTCAGTTTGACAATTGGTCACTGCGGCCTCAGGCTTCGCCTGCGAAGCCTGAGGCCGCAGTGACCAATGAAAAATGACCTGCGAGATCGAGCAGTAATAGACGCAACGGCGGAGCTGATTGACGTATTTCAGCTCACCCTGCTGACGGCCTCCCAGGAACTGCCGTCTACGCGCTGCATCAGCCACGCTTCGCTCGTACCGATCATCCAGCGGACGCAGAAGGCGCTCACCTCAGGTACGTTTCGCACCTACTCTGCGATCAGGATCATCGCGGTGTTGGAGAACGCTGAACTGCTGCGCCGGTTGCCACTGACGTCACCACGGGGCAGGCCCGTGAAAATCTACGCCCTGGGCTTCAATGAAACCTCGTGGCCCTCTGCTCTGGAGGTCATACAGGCTTACCGTCCCGCCGGGACGCTTTGCTATTTTTCGGCCTTGGAACTGCACGGGTTGACGACCCAACCGACACCGCACTATCACCTGGCGGAATTCAGGCCAGGCATAGCGTCTTCTGCCGTCGAGCCACCGGCAGAAAGCAGTGACAAACCGCAATCTCTCGGCGTTGAAGTGTTCACGCTTGAGGATGTGAAGTGCTTCCTGACCAGCCGCGACCCGAACAATCTCCAAGGCATACAACGCCGCCAGCTCCACTCGCAGTGCACGGTGCGGGTCACCACACTTGAGCAGACATTGCTCGATTGCCTGCATCGCCCCCGAAGCGCCGGCGGGCCGGCCGTTGTTTTCGAGGCCTGGGCATCCGGCTTGCCCCGATCAAATGCCGCAAAGCTTTGGGCGCTGCTCGACTCGATCCAAAACCCCAACCTGATGCGGCGCGCCGGTTACATGCTGGAGTACCACCAAACCACTTCTGCCTTGCTGGATCAGATCCGCAGCGCACTGAGGGGTTTTTCCACCGACCAACCTCCCGAATCACTGCTTCCAGGCATTCCATACAGCAATACCGCGAACGACTGGCACCTGCGAACACCTTAAGGAAAATGCATGAATCGGAGTCAACAGGATGCATGGAAGCGCGAAGCCCTCGATATGTGTTTCCAGGCACTGGCCAGCTGCAACGAACTGTCCCGGAAAATCGTCTACAAAGGTGCCCGCATCCTCGCCCTGCGGCTTGGAGGGCAACAAAGAGCATCTTATGACCTGGATGCGAACATCCTTCTATCGTTCGCGGTCAGAACGCCAGATAGAAACGAGCAGTCAGCAATCCTGCACGACTTGTTCAGCACTGCGATTTCCAACTTCGCTTCGGCACAGGATCCTGTACGTTTCGAACTGGACAGATTGGACATCACGCACAACCCACCCAACCATCCCATGGGCTGGAATGCCTTTGATGTGAAGGTGAGACTGAAAGACTTCAACAACGAAGGCGTTCGTGGGCTTCCGTTCGTTTCATTTGACGTTGCTGCACCAGAGGCCCTGGGTGACGTTGCCGTTGCCCCATTGGAGGTCGATGGGCACACCGTATTCGCCTACACGCTTGAGCGCATCGCTGGCGAAAAGCTCAGAGCATTTCTCAGCTCGCTTCCCACCTATCGGACCAAAGTCCAGAAGCCAGGTGAAGTCGTCCGCGTCAAGGATATCTATGATGTTTCAAAGATACTGGCAGCGCATCCACTCAAAGACACTGCGTTCTGGAATGCCGCGGGCGCCGAATTCAAACTTGCCTGCGCGTCCCGCTTCATCGACTGCAGCGACATGGCGACGTTCTCGGAAGCTCTCGCCGTTACCAAGGCCACTTACGAATCTGACCCGACCTTACCCAAGGACATCGACTTCAACACCGCGTGGACGAATCTGCAGGCGATTGTCGCCTATTGGGAATCCTGCCTCATCCTGCCTATTGCCAACCCATTCCCCAGCCAGAAGACGTAAAAATGGGCGGATGCCGGTCGAAACCGAACATCCGCCCATCCCACCTTCGTTGTCCCGCACGGGGGCATGAGGTTGCCGGCCAACGGCCGGCACTACCAGGTCACTTCTCGCTGGTGATGAGCTGCACGACGCTGGAGAAATCCAGCTTGCCGCGGCCGGCCTGGTGGTTCATCGAGTACAGGTTGCGGGCCACCTCGCCCAGCGGGATCGAGGCGCCGACACTCATCGCCGCTTCCACCGCCAGGCCCATGTCCTTCAGCATCAGATCGCTGCCGAAGCCACCGCTGTAGCCACGTGAGGCCGGCGCATTCTCCAGCACGCCCGGCCACGGGTTGCACACTTCGGTGGCCCAGCTGCGGCCGGTGCTGACCGCCATCATCTGCGACAGCACCTTCGGGTCCAGCCCGTGCGCCACGCCCAGGGCAATGGCTTCACCGGTCACCGCCATGATCACACCCAGCGCCATGTTGTTGCACAGCTTGGCGACCTGGCCGGCACCGCTGGCGCCGACGTGGAAGATGTTCTTGCCCATTGCCTGCAGCACCGGACGTGCGCGTTCCAGCGCATCCTCTTCGCCACCGACGATGAAGGTCAGGGTGCCGGCCTGGGCACCGGCGGTACCGCCGGACACCGGCGCGTCGATCATCTGCAGGCCACGTGCGGCGGCCGCTTCCGAGACCTTGCGGGCGCTGGCCGGCGCGATCGTGCTGCAGTCGATGACCAGTGCACCGGCCGGGATCGCGGCAAGAATGCCGTCATCGCCCAGGTACACTCCTTCGACGTGACGGCTGGCCGGCAGCATCGAGATCACGACCTCGGCATCGGCGAGGGTTTCGCGCGCCGACGCGGCCGCGCTGGCGCCGGCATCGACGGCGGCCTGCACCGCGGCCGGGACCAGATCGAACACGCGCACGGTGTGGCCGTTCTTGACCAGATTGGCGGCCATCGGGCCACCCATGTTGCCCAACCCGATGAATGCAATGCGGCTCATGCAAGGCTCCTTTCAACAAGGGGAGTGCCCAGGTCGGCCAGCGGATGCGCGGCATCGGCCCAGGGGGAAGCGAAGAAGGTGTCGGCCCACGCGCCGGTGGCCTCGGCCAGCGTGGCCGGGTTCCACTGCGGATTGCGGTCCTTGTCGATCAGCAGCGCGCGGATGCCTTCGGCGAAATCACCGTGGGCGGCGCAATGCAGGGCGACGATGTACTCCAGGCGGTAGATCGCAGCCAGGTCCTGGCCAGCACTGCGGCGCTGCAGCTCGTACGACAGCCGTGCCGAACCGGGTGCACCGGCGGCGAGGGTCTTCTGTGCGGCCTGCAACCAGGCATCGTCGGTCTGCAGACCGGCAATGCGCGCCACGATGGCCTGCAGGTCATCGCCTTCGCACAGCGCCTCGACCTGCGCCGCATTGGCCAGCAGCGGACCGGTCGCAGCATCACTGGCATGCGACTGCAGCAGATGGGTCAGGCGTTCGTGGTTGTGTGCGGGATCACTGGACCAGGCCACCTGCAACAGCGCATCGAACACCGCGCTGCGGCGTTCTTCGGCCACGTGCACGTCGGCCAGGCCGGCGTAGATGGCATCGCCCGGATTGAGCAGCGCGCCGGTCAGGGCCAGGAACAGGCCACCCTTGCCCGGCACGCGCGGCAGCAGCCAGCTGCCACCGACATCGGGGAACAGGCCGACGGTGATTTCCGGGAAGGCCAGCTTGGAGCGCTCGCTGACCACGCGGTGACTGGCGCCGGACATCAGGCCGATGCCGCCGCCCATCACGATGCCGTGGCCCCAGCACAGGATCGGCTTGGCGTAGGTGTGGATGAGGTAGTCGACGCGGTATTCGACGTCGAAGAACTCGGCGGCGTAGTCGTTCTCGCGGATGTCGCTGCGGCCGGCCTCGCGGAAGGCGGCCATGGTCTTGTACAGGCTGTGCAGGTCGCCGCCAGCGCAGAACGCCTTTTCGCCGGCGCCCTGCAGCACCACCATGGCGATGCCGTCGTCGTCGGCCCAGGCGTTCAACTGCTTCAGCAGCAGGTGCGCCATCGGCAGCGAGAAACCGTTGAGCGTGCGCGGCGCGTTGAGCGTGGCGATGCCGATGCGCGTGCCGTTACCGGCCACGCGCTCTTCGAACAGCACCGGTGCGTCGTCGGCAACGGTGTCGGTGCTCATGCGTTCTTCCACTGCGCGGCGCGCTTTTCCAGGAAGGCAGTCACGCCCTCGACCTGGTCGGCGGTGTCGAACAGGTCGACGAAGGCTTCACGCTCGGCCACCAGCGCCGAGGCATGGGTGCCGGTGCGGGTGGACTGCACCAGGGTCTTGCAGGCGGCGATGCTGGTCGGGCTCTGCTTGCCGGCCTTCTTCGCCCATTCCAGCGCCAGTGCCTTGGCTTCGCCCTTGCCGACCTTTTCTTCGGCCAGGCCAATGCGCAGCGCGGTCTCGGCGTTGATGCGCTCACCCAGCAGGATCATGCGCTTGGCCCAACCCTCGCCCACCAGGCGCGGCAGGTTCTGGGTGCCACCGGCGCACGGCAGCAGGCCGACGGTGGCCTCCGGCAGCGCGACCTGGGCGTGGTCTTCGATGATGCGCAGGTCGCAGGCCAGTGCGCATTCCAGGCCACCGCCCATCGCGTAGCCGTTGATCGCGGCGATCGACACGCCACGGAAAGCCGACAGCGCTTCGAAGGCTTCACCGAAGCGGCGTGCGGCTTCACGTGCAGCGGCCTTGTCGCCGGAGGCGAACTGGTTGAGGTCGGCACCGGCGGAGAAGAACTTCTCGCCGTCACCGGTGATCACCAGCGCGTAGATCCCGCGGTCCGCGTTGAGCGCGCCCACCAGGTCGCGCAGCGCCGACAGGCTGTGCACGGTCCAGGTGTGCGCCGGCGGGTTGTTAAGGGTGACCACGGCAGTGTGGCCATCCACCTCGACCTTCAGGCCCACGTGCTCCTGGGTACGCCAATCCTTCATCGCAGTTCCTCTTCGGTGTTGAGCAGATGACGGGCAACGATCACCCGCATGATCTCGTTGGTGCCTTCCAGGATCTGGTGCACGCGGCAGTCACGCAGCAGACGCTCGATCGGGTACTCGCGGATGTAGCCGTAGCCCCCGTGGATCTGCAGCGCTTCATTGCAGACAGTGAAACCGGCGTCGGTGGCGAAGCGCTTGGCCATCGCACACCAGACGTTGGCATCACTGGCACCGGCATCGAGCTTGCGCGCGGCGGTGTGCACCATCTGCCGTGCAGCCACCAGCTGGGTAACCATGTCGGCCAGCTTGAACTGCAGCGCCTGGAACTCGGCCAGCGCCTTGCCGAACTGGCGACGCTCGCCCATGTAGCGGCGTGCGGCATCCAGCGCACCCTGTGCGGCACCCAGCGAACAGGCTGCGATGTTGATGCGGCCGCCATCGAGCCCCTTCATCGCCAGCTTGAAGCCGCCGCCTTCCTCTCCCAGAAGGTGGCTGACCGGCACGCGGACGTTCTCGAAGGTGATGCCACGGGTGGGCTGGCTGTTCCAGCCCATCTTCTCTTCCTTGCGGCCGAAACTGATGCCCGGCAGGTCGGCCGGCACCGCAATGGCGCTGACACCACCGGCACCGGCACCGCCGGTACGCGCCATCACCACCAGCAGCTCGGTGGCACCGGCGCCGGAGATGAAGGCCTTGGAGCCATTCAGCACATAGAAGTCGCCATCGCGCACGGCGGTGGTCTTCAGTGACGCTGCATCGGAACCGGCACCCGGCTCGGTCAGGCAGTACGAGGCCAGCTTGTTGCCCGAGGACAGGTCAGTGCCCCACGCATCGCGCAGTGCCGGCTGGCCCCACTTGGACACCATCCACGAGGCCATGTTGTGGATGCTTATGTAGGCCGCGGTCGACGGATCGACGCTGGCGAGTTCCTCGATGACGACGGCGGCGTCCAGTCGGCTCAGGCCGCTGCCGCCCACTTCCGGGTCCATGTAAAGACCGCAGAAGCCCAGTTCACCGGCCTTGGCGATCGCCTCGCGCGGAAAGATGCCCTCCGCATCCCATCGCGCGGCGTGCGGCGCCAGTTCAGCCTGTGCGAAGTCGCGCGCAGCCTCGCGGTACGCCTGCTGTGCTTCGTCCAGTTCCGTCGTCATCGAGTGGCTCATGGCTGCTCCTGCCGTTACTTCAGGCTGATCGTGGTGTTGACGCCGTGGCTCAGCGTCTCGTCATCGAACCAGCGTGCGGTGACCGTCTTGGTCTGGGTGTAGAACAGCACCACCTGCTTGCCGTACGGGCCCAGGTCGCCCAGCTTGGACGCGCGCGAACCGGTGAACGAGAACAGCGGCACCGGCACCGGGATCGGCACGTTGATGCCGACCTGGCCGACGTCGATGTCTTCCTGGAACTTGCGCGCGGCAGCGCCGGACTGGGTGAACAGTGCGGTGCCGTTGCCGTTCGGGTTGCTGTTGACCATCGCGATGGCCTCTTCCAGCGTCTCCGCTTCGAGGATGACCAGCACCGGCCCGAAGATTTCTTCCTGGTAGATGCGCATGTCGGTGGTGACACCGGCAAAGATGGTCGGGCCAACGAAGTTGCCCTTCTCGAAACCATCGACCTGCGGCTTACGGCCATCCAGCACCAGCTTGGCGCCCTGCTCCACGCCCGAGGCGATCAGGCCTTCCACGCGCTCGCGGGCGCTGCAGGAAATGACCGGGCCGACGTCGGTGCCGGACACGGTGCCGGCGCTGACCTTCAGGGTCTGGGCCTTGGCCACCAGGTCCTGCACCCAGTTACGCGCTTCACCGACCAGCACCAGGGTGGAAGCGGCCATGCAGCGCTGGCCAGCGGCACCGAAGGCAGCACCGACCATCGCATTGAGGGTCTGTTCCTTGTTGGCGTCCGGCAGCACCACGGCGTGGTTCTTGGCGCCCATCATGCACTGCACGCGCTTGCCGGCCAGCGAGGCGCGGTTGTAGACGTGGGTGCCGACGCGGGTGGAACCGACGAACGAAACGGCCTTGATGTCCGGGTGGTCGCAGATCGCGTTGACCACTTCTTCGCCACCGTGGACGACGTTCAGCACGCCCTTCGGAATGCCCGCTTCCAGCGCCAGCTCGACCAGGCGCATGGTGACCATCGGGTCCTGCTCGGACGGCTTGAGGATGAAGGTGTTGCCCGTTGCAATCGCCATCGGGAACATCCACAGCGGAATCATCGCCGGGAAGTTGAACGGGGTGATGCCGGCGCACACGCCCAGCGGCTGCATGATCGAGTAGGTGTCGACGCCAGTGGCCACGTTGTTGGCCAGCTCACCCAGCTGCAGGTTGCCGATAGCGGCGGCGTGCTCGACCACTTCCAGGCCGCGGAACACGTCGCCTTCGGCGTCCGGCAGGGTCTTGCCCTGTTCGGCGGTAAGGATGTGGGCCAGCTCGCTCATGTTCTCGCGGATCAGCTGCTGGTACTTCAGGAAGATGCGCGCGCGGACGCCGATCGGAGTCTTGCGCCAGGTCTTGAAGGCTTCCTTGGCGGCGGCGACGGCGGCGTCCACTTCGCCGGTGGTGGCGAACGGCACCTTGGCCAGCACGTCCTGGGTGGCCGGATTGATCACGTCCTGCCAGTGGGAAGTAGCCGATTCAACGAACTGGCCATCGATCAGCATGCGGATACGGGGCGCTGCAACAGTCATGACGACAATCCCACGGGGTGCGAAAGATGCTTGGCATTATTCACAGCACCCACCTCGATTTCCGGGCTGAATCCGCTTAATCTGGCCAACACGCCAGACGATTCATGTTAATTCTGTGAATTATTCAGCCACCCAGCGGCAACTTGGCCTGCGCCTGCTGCGGCTGCGCGAGCAGCGCGGCTACAGCCAGGCCGACCTGGCACGGGCGCTGGGGCTGTCGGCCAGCTACCTGAACCAGATCGAGCGCAACAAGCGCCCGCTCACCCCGGCCGTGCAGAAGAAGCTGGGCGAGGTGTTGGGCGATGTTTCTGCACTGTTCGACGAAGATGAGCCCGCCGCGCTGCAGGAAGCCCTGGGCGAAACCCTGCGCGACCTGGGCCTGGCCGAGGTGAGCGCGACCGAGCTGCGCGCCCTGGCCGGTAACCTGCCTCAGGTCAGCCGTGCGCTGCTGGACCTGCACCGCCGCCACCTGGCGCTGCGCGAGCATGCTGCCGCACTGGAATTCCAGTTGGGCGAGCCCGGCGCCGGCAGCACCCTGCCTGCTGGCGACCAGGTGCGCGAGTTCTTCAACCGCATGCACAACCACATCCCCGAGCTGGATGAGCTGGCCGAGCGCCTGTTCGCCGAGTGGGGGCTGTCGCCCGGGCATGTGGCACCGCGCCTGCGCCAGCTGCTGGCCGACCGCCACGGCGTGCTGGTGGAAGTGGCGGCGTTGCAGGCCGGGCGCGAGAAGCGCCAGTTCGATGCGGGGGCGCGGCGGCTGTGGCTGCCCGACTACCTGGAACCGGGTCAGCAGGCGTTCCAGATGGCCGCCGAACTGGCCCTGCACGGCTACCTGCCGCAGATCGATGCGGTGGTGGCGCGTGCCGGCTTCACCGATGACGCGCGCATCGCGCAGGCGCGCATCGGCCTGTCGAACTACTTCGCCGGCGCGCTGGTGATGCCGTACATGCGCTTCCTGCGGGCGGCCGAAGCCAGCAGCTACGACATCGAACTGCTGGCGCACCAGTTCGGTGTGGGCTTCGAAGCGGTCTGCCACCGGCTGAGCACGTTGGCACGGCGCAGCGCGCCCGGCCTGCCGTTCTTCTTCATCCGCGTGGACCGTGCGGGCAATGTGTCCAAACGCCATTCGGCCACGGATTTCCATTTCTCGCAGGTGGGTGGTTCGTGTCCGCTGTGGATCGTGTACGAGGCATTCAACCAGCCCGGCCGCATCCTGACCCAGACCGCGCGCATGCCCGATGGACGGCGGCATTTCTGGCTGGCGCGGCAGGTCAGCAGTGGTCCGGTCGGCCATGGCCAGCCGCGCAAGACGTTTGCGGTGGCACTGGGCTGCGATCTGCAGCATGCCGAGCGGTTGGTGTATTCGCTGGGGCTGGATGTGCAGAGCCCGGGCAACTCGGTGTCGATCGGGCCGGGTTGCCGGGTGTGTCCGCGGGAGGACTGCATGCAGCGCGCGTTCGCGCAGTTACCGGGGCGATAGGGGGTAGATGTCGACCTTGGTCGACACGGTAGATCCACGCCATGCGTGGATGCTCTTCGATGAATGTTCGAAATGTTCGATTCCGATGGGGTTCCATCCACGCATGGCGTGGATCTACTAAACCTTTCGTGCGTAGGCTGCATCCCATTGGAATGCCCGCCCTGGAGACACCCCATGTCCTTGCTGCGCTCTTGCCTGGCCCTGCTGCTTGCTGCCACCGCCGCGCCGGCGTGGGCGACCTTTTCCATTGCGGCCTGCAATGAGGCCGGCGACTGCGGGGTGGCGGTGGCTACGCACAACCTGGCAGTCGGCGGCGTGGGTGTGCCGTGGGCACAGGCGAAGGTGGGCGCGGTCGCCAGCCAGTTCGAGACCAACCCGACCTATGGCTCCAAAGGCCTTGAGCTGCTGGCCAAAGGCCGCACGCCTGCGCAGGTGCTGAAGCAGCTGTTGGATGAAGACGGCAACTTCGATGGCACCACGCTTGCCGAACGACAGGTGGGACTGGTCAGCGCACGCGGCGGCAATGCGCAGTACACCGGCGCTACCGCGCAACAGGCCAGCTGGGCCGGGGCAAATGGCGACGGCATGCTGAGTGTGCAGGGCAATGGCCTGGCCGGACCGGAGGTGCTGGCGGCGATGCAGCACATCTTCGCCGCCTCACCTGGGCCGCTGGCCGCGCGCCTGCTGGCGGCACTGGAAGCAGGCCAGGCTGCGGGCGGCCAGCGCAGCGGGCAATGGTCGGCAGCGCTGCTGGTGCGTACACCGGGCGGCGACTGGCGGGACACCGACCTGCGCGTGGACGCCGACCAACATGCGGTGGCGAGGCTGCGCGAGCTGTACGACATGCGTCTGTCCAACGAGGCGATCATCCGCGCGGAGGAACGTTGGGAGAACGGTGATGTGGCGGGTGCGCGCGCGGCGCTGGCAACGTCGTTGTCGCTGGCCCACGGCTGGGACCGCACCTGGGCGCGCGCTGCGCGCCTGGCGATGCGGCAAGGGGATATCGCGCTGGCCCGCGAATACCTCGCCGGCCTGCGTGCGCTCAATCCGGGCTGGGTGAAGCAGGAGCTGGCGTTGCCGTTGTATGCGCCGTTGCGGGGTGATGCGGTGGTGGAGCCGTGGCGATGAGGCACCGCAGGGATCAGATCGTGCCGACCAAGGTCGGCACCCACCAGAACAGTTCAATCGGCTGCGGCGGAAGTCAGTAGATCGGCGTCACCTTCATCTGCGGCAGCGGACGCGGTGCGCCGTCAGTGAGGTCCGGGCCCAGGTCCTCCCAGGTGCGGCCCTGCTCGACCATCAACCCCCACAGCTGCTGCGAGGCCAGCCGCTTGTCTTCCGAGCCCAGCCTGTACGACGGCGGGGTCGGTTCACCGCGGGCAACCATCGAGTACGCCGCGCGATAGGCCAGCACCTGCTGCGCCGGGTCGTCGGTTCGCGCCACTTCCAGCGTGTAGCGCTGATAGGCCGAAGCCAGGTTGCGCCAGCGGATCCAGTAGTGGTTCTCGAACGAGAACGAACAGAAGCGCGCACCGGCCAGGCTGCCCTTGTCGGCGATGCGGGTCAGCACCTCCTGTGGCATGTCCAGGTTCATGCCACCTTCGTCGCCCTGCAGGCTCACATGCACGATGCGGTCGCGATAGCCTGGTGCGCGCGCCTGCAGCAGATCGCGCCAGTTCTGCATGGTCGCCACCACCGCGAACAGGAAACGCCCCAGTTCCGCGGCCGCCAGCGGCGTAGCGATCGACTGATAGGTGCGCTGCCAGCCATGACGGTTCTCGGTGGGCAGGAACACCGCGTGTTCCAGCGACTGGCGGCCACTGCTGCCGTGGTTCACCTCTTCAGCGTGCTGCGGATAGACCAGGTTGATGGCGAAGGTCGGCCAGCGCGGCAAGGCGGCATCGAACAGATGGATCGGGAAATTGCTGCTGATGCCACCATCGGAGAACCAGCAGATACGGAAGGCGGTGATCACCGGGCCACAGGTCTGCCCGGCACTGGTCAGCCCTTCCATGCTGTCGGCGACGTTGTGCTCCTGGTCGGCGGCAGGCGCGGTGGGTTCGCAGCGGCGCTCGCGGCGCGAAGGCTCATGCAGCGGCACTGCGCTGATCAGCAACGGGAAGCTCAGGCTCATGCGCGTGGCCACCAGCACCGGCAGCTTCGGGCCCTGCGGCAGGTGGTAGTACCGGCGCCCTTCCACCTCCAGCGGTGGGCCTGCCTGCGTCACCAGCCACTGCACCACGCTGGCCGGGAACAGCTGCTCGAACTCCTCGCGCAGGAACCAGAACTGCGCACCGCCCAGCGGCAGCGTACGCGGCTCGTTGTGCGACACACAGGTGGTGATCATCTGCAGGCTGATCGCATGCGGGCTGTCCGGCTCGTCGGCATAGCGCGGCGCGTCGTGCAGGTCGGCGAAGGTGAGCGGTGCATCCAGCGCCTTGCCGGACAACTGCTGCAGGCACTCGTGCAGCCACTCGGTCAACGCAGGCGTGCGTGCATCGCGGCCCAGGCCGCTGCACAGGCCCAGCAGGTTGCGCCGCGCCACCCGCGCCACCCGCAGCGCGGCACCGGCCACACCCGCACCGTACGCGCACAGCAGTGATGGCAGCAGCGTGGCGGCCACGCCGCTCCAGCCACCGCCCCACCAGCCCAGGCCCAACAGCAGCGCCAGCGACACCAGCACCTCCAGCGGCGCGATCTCGAACACGGCAACGGCCAGGCACAGCAGCTTGTGCGGCAGGCTGGCATTGCCCGTCAGTACCACCAGCAACCGATAGGCGGCGCGCGCGCCCCGCGCCGGTTGGAACAGGCTGTAGATGAAGCCGCGCCGCGACAACTGCGCCGATACCGCCGACAACCCGCCATAGCCGGCATCGCCAGGCAGGTGCTCGCCCGCCTGCTGGTGACGATCACCGCAGGCCGCCGCGGCCGCCACGGCTGCGGCGATGGCGCCGGCCGAGGTGCCGCCGATGCTCTTGAATCGATACTCGCGCGCCAGCGCCAGTACCGCATTGGGGTACACGATGCCGCTGGTGATGCCGCCTTTCATGACCAGATCGCAGTACTTCGCCGCCACGAGCCACCTCCCGTCTGTCGGTGCCCAGTATGGCAAGAGGCGCTCTCACCGCCTGAGAAACGAGCCACAGCCCTGCGCTTTGCTTGGCCCTTGACCATTGCCCTCGACGCGTCCACCGTGGGCGCGCCGAAGGTATCCCTGCCGTGGCTGGATGGCGGCCGGGATTTAAACGGGAATCCGGTGAAGGCGCCTCGCGCGCCCATTCCGGAGCTGCCCCGCAGCGGTGAATGGAAACGAATCCTGCCAACAGCACTGGGCTCGCGCCTGGGAAGCGGCAGGTAGTAGGTGGGCTGCGGCCCGTGTCCATCAGCCCGAATACCGGCCCCGGCCGGGGGACACGACCGTCCCCTGACTCGACCTGGAATCTCCGCGGGGAGGTTGCCGGGGCCGTCGTTGTCCTGCGCGTGCAGGCGATGCGGCCGCGTGCGTCCTGTTCACGGTATCCGGCCAGCCCTGTTTCCCCCACGCGCTGATGCATGGGCCACCGCCGCTGCCGGCGGTCCATGCGGTACCTGACGATGACCGAACTCCAACGCCCTGCCCTGACCCTGCCCGCCGATGGCAAGCGCCTGCTGCTGCATTCATGCTGCGCGCCCTGCTCCGGCGAAGTGATGGAGGCGATCACCGCCTCCGGGATCGACTACGCGATCTTCTTCTACAACCCCAACATCCATCCGGTGAAGGAGTACGAGCTGCGCAAGCAGGAGAACATCCGCTTCGCCGAGCAGCACGGCATTCCTTTCATCGACTGCGACTACGACACCGACAACTGGTTCAGCCGTGCACGCGGCATGGAAAACGAGCCCGAACGCGGCATCCGCTGCACGATGTGCTTCGACATGCGCTTCGAGCGCACTGCGCTGTACGCGCACGAGCACGGCTACGACACCATCAGTTCTTCGCTGGGCATCTCGCGCTGGAAGAACATGGCGCAGATCAACGACTGCGGCATCCGCGCCGCGTCGCGCTATGAAGGCCTGCAGTACTGGGACTACAACTGGCGCAAGGGCGGCGGTGCCAGCCGCATGATCGAGATCAGCAAGCGCGAGCAGTTCTACCAGCAGGAGTACTGCGGCTGCGTGTACTCGCTGCGCGATGCCAACCGCCATCGCCGCGAGAATGGCCGCGAGCGGATCAAGATCGGCCTGTTGTACTACGGGCAGGACGCTGAGACGCCGCAGGGCGATTGACGTGCAGGCATGGGGCGGCCACGCTGGTCGCCCCTTCTGTTGTACCGGATCTGCCATGACCGCCCTGCCCGCCGATGTCGCCCTGCTGGTGATCGACCTGCAGCCGGACTTCATGCCCGGTGGCGCCTTGGCCTGCGACCAGGGCGATGCACTGGTGGCACCGATTGCCGATCTGCTGGCGCAGCGCCGCTACCGCACCGTGGTGGCAACACAGGACTGGCACCCGGCCGACCATGCCTCGTTCGCCAGCCAGCACCCCGGCCAGCGCCCCTTCGAGACCATCCTGTTGCACGCGCAGCCGCAGACCCTGTGGCCCGACCACTGCGTGCAGGGCAGCGCCGGTGCCGCCCTGCACCCAGGCGTGGACTGGACCGTGGCCGACCTGATCCTGCGCAAGGGCACGCGCCAACAGGTGGATTCGTACAGCGCCTTCCGCGAGAACCATGGCCCCGATGGCGAGCGCCCGGCCACCGGCCTGGCCGGCTGGCTGCACGAACGCCGCATCCGCGAAGTGCATGTGTGCGGCCTGGCCCGCGACTACTGCGTGCTGTGGAGCGCACAGGACGCGGTGAAGTCCGGCTTCCGGGTGAAGTTCCTGTGGGAGCTGACCCGGCCGGTGACCGAAGCCAACGACGCGATGGTGCGCGAAGCGCTGGGCAAGGCGGGGATCGCGATCGTCTGATGGGCGACCGCCGGGCATGATCCGGCACTACCGGAACACCACCGTGCGGTGCCCGTTGAGCAGGATGCGGTGCTCCACATGGCGGCGCACGGCGCGTGCCAGCACCAGCGACTCGGTATCGCTGCCCAGCCGCACCAGTTCGCGCGGTGCCATCGCGTGGTCCACGCGGGCCACGTCCTGTTCGATGATCGGGCCTTCGTCCAGGTCCTCGGTGACGTAGTGCGCGGTGGCGCCGATGATCTTGACCCCGCGCGCGTGTGCCTGGTGGTACGGCTGCGCACCCTTGAAGCTGGGCAGGAAGCTGTGGTGGATGTTGATCGCGCGGCCAGCAAGGGCCCGGCACAGCGTGGGTGACAGGATCTGCATGTAGCGCGCCAGCACCACCAGGTCGATACGTTCGCGCTCGACCAGGTCGATGATCTGCTGCTCCTGTACCGCGCGCGTATCAGCGGTCACCGGCAGGTGGTGGAACGGCACCTGGTAGGACGCCGCCAGTGGCGCGAAGTCGGCGTGGTTGGATGCCACCGCCGCGATGTCCACCTTCAGCTGGCCGCTGTGGGCGCGGAACAGCAGATCGTTGAGGCAGTGCCCCTGCTTGCTGACCAGCACCAGCAGCCGCGCGCGGCGTCGGCCATCATGCAGCTGCCAGTCCATGCCGAAGCCTTCGGCGAGCGTGGCCATGGCCGCGTGCACGGTCTCCAGCGGCAGGCTGGCATCGCGGTCGAAGTGCACGCGCAGGAAGAAGCGGCCACGTTCCTCATCGCCGAACTGCTGGGCGTCGAGGATGTTGCAGCCGTGGTCGAACAGCAGGCCGGATACGCGATAGACGATGCCGGTACGGTCGGGGCAGGACAGGGTCAGGATGGAATCGGGGCGCATCGCCCGAGTGTAGGGCAGTGACCTGCCCCCTGGATCGATGGTCACCGATGCAACCGAACTGCTTGGTTCAGTCCCAAGCGATACTTGGGCTTCCCCATGGCAAGCTGGTCGGTCATGAACCTGTTGCAACTGATCCGCAGCTTCACCCGCACCGCAGAGACCGGCAGCATTGCCGCCGCGGCCCGCATTCTTGGCATCAGCGCCACCGCAGTCGGCCAGAACATCAACCGTCTGGAGGCCCATCTGGGCGTACGGTTGCTGAACCGAAGTACACGGCAGCTGGCCCTCAGCGAGGCCGGCGCACTGTACCTGGCGCAGGTGCGCCACATCGAAGCCGACCTGGCGCGCGCGCAGGCGATGGTCACCTCCGGTGACATCGAACCGGCCGGGCCGCTGCGCATCGCCAGCAGCAGCGCCTTCGGTCGCCACGTGCTGGCACCGTTGCTGCCGTCGCTGCAGCAGCGCTACCCGCAGCTGCAGCTGGAGCTGCGCCTGACCGACCGCGCCGTGCAGCACGGCCCCGAAGCGGTGGATGCCAGCATCCGCATCGGTGCGCAGCTGGAGGACGGCGTCGTCGCGCGGCAGCTGGCACGCGTGCCCTTCGTGTTCTGTGCCTCACCGGCCTACCTGAAGGCACACGGCACGCCGAAGCAGCCCTCTGAGCTGAGCGGTCATCGCGGGCTGCTGCACCGCTTCCCCACCGATGGCCGGCCGTTGCGCTGGGGCCTGCTGAAGGATGGCCAGCGCGTGGACGCCGCACTGCCGCCGAGCATGGTCTGCGATGACATCGATGCACTGGCAACGCTGGCCGCGACCGGTGCCGGCATCACCCGATTGGCCGCTTTCGTGGCCGAGCCGTACCTGCGCGATGGCCGCCTGCAGGCGGTGTTCAGCGCCGACACTGCATGGCGCCCGGAGCCGATGGAGGTCTACTTCTGCGTCAGCGACCGCCGCGACTTCACCGCCAAGATCCGCGCGCTGTTCGAGCACCTGCAGGCCGGCATGGCGCCGGCCTGGCGGGTGTGACAGATGAGTACCAATCACTTCATAGGCGGCGCACTCTGATAAGAGCGGAGCATTTTCTCGGTCAGAAACTCTCCTTCAGGCTCATCAGGTGATCACTGGCGTCTGCCCATCCTGTCAGGGTGCGCAGGCGTAGCCCATTCCTGAAAACATGAAACACTGGAGTTTCATACACATCCAGTTCTTTCCAGCCTTCTGACCCCGCTTGAAGCAGCATGGGATGAGATGGATTGCGCTTGTTCCACTCGCTGACGCCAAACTGTGGCCACGCAGGAGACCGGCGCACAACAAAGCGTATCTGGGGCCGGATCCATTCCCATTCGGGCTCGCTCAAGATGACGTGCATAGCCCGACGGGAAGGAGCGCAAACCGGATTGACGTAGGCGACCACCTCTAGTCCGTCCTTGTACGCCCAACGTCGCCACTCAAACTTTCCACTCGCAAGACGGTGGAGTGTTCCCTGCTGGTCAGGTGCAATCCGCTCTATCTCGGGAAGTTCATCTACGCGTAGCGCCTCCATTTCACGCAGCTCATTGGCCTCGGCAAACCGTCGAACCTGCACAAGAAGCGAGTGCATGTTCCTGTGCATTGTCTCTGTGGCAGCACCTCTCCGCCTCAACTCCTCATGAATACATCGGACCTTGCCAAGCCATTCCTCATCTCCAACGTACCTTGAGATGTAGAAGCTGGCGCGGAACGCGGCCTCAAGATCCAGATCGCTCAGACTGCCGCAACTGTCCCCAGGTGGTCTGGAAGACTCCCATGACGAGTAGGCATCCACCAACTTCTCGATGCGGCCTGATGCGCCAGCGACCAACATCTCCCGATCCATCTCTCGCAGTTGGGCATCTATTGAAGTTGCTGCCCAGGTACTTGTGGGCAGCAACAAAATCCAAAGCAACTTGCGACCAATCATGCGGTCAGCAGCTCGACATACAGATACTGCTCATGGAGCTCGAACAGGTCGCGCGATCTGAACAGGCATAGCCCGGATAATCTTCAAAAACTGGGTTCGGATTGACAGATTGCACGACCATGTCATCCGCTTTCGAAGCACGCTGCAACCCCGGAATGTACGTGATTGCGCGCTGCGCGCCGAACAGAGCCAGCAGCCGGTAAGCTTCACTCGCGCTCAATTCAGCGACGATGGGATCGTAGTTGAAGCTGGCCAATCCCTGATCTCCAAACACGAGCGAATCAACGAACTGCTTGCGCGCAAGCGGCGAAAGCAGCATCAGGGGGGATTCGGGGGAAAGCTCGATCAGGTGAAGATCAAGCCGCCCCAGCGAATTAACAGGGGCGTGCATGAGCGAGACATTCTCTGCAGAGGGGGCATCAGTCCCCCTTCCGCCTGCGACCACAGGCATGGATGTGGACAGGCAGATCGCCGAGATCAGAACGACGAGCATCGTGGATTTCATCGCGTTTCTCCATTGGTTGCACACTCGTGCGTGCAGCTCAACGATGCGACGTCGGCACACAGTTCAATGAGAGATCATTCACATAAGCGGATATCCATGATCATTTCTGGTTCGTCGTGACATTTGATGCCGCAACCTGCAGTCGCACAGGTCACCAGCCATCTGGAGCGAGGCCGTGCGCTCGCAGATTACGTCAGCGCGTCTTGAACACGCCGCGCGCATCGCGCGGCTCGCAGCGCAGGTACTGCGGCGCCGGTTCCACACTGTCGCGCAGCGCGGCGGCGGCATGCCACGGCCAGCGCGGGTCGTAGAGGATGCCGCGCGCCAGGGCCACGGCATCAGCGTGGCGATGGCGCAGGATCGATTCGGCCTGCTCGGGCTCGGTGATCATGCCCACGGCGATGACCGGCATGCGCACCTTGGCCTTGATCGCTGCCGCGAACGGCACCTGGTAGCCCGGGCCGACGGTGATCTTCTGGTGTTCGTCCAGGCCACCGCTGGAGACATGCAGGAAATTGCAGCCGCGCGCGTCCAGCACCTGGGCCAGCGCCTCGCTCTGCACCAGATCCCAGCCGCCATCGACCCAGTCGCTGGCGGAAATGCGCACGCCCACGGCGATCTTGTCGGACACTGCCGCACGCACCGCATCGAACACTTCCACCAGCAGGCGCAGGCGGTTCGGCAGCGACCCGCCATAGCCGTCGGTGCGGCGGTTGCTCAGCGGCGACAGGAACTGGTGCAGCAGGTAACCGTGCGCGGCATGCAGTTCGATCAGCTCGAAGCCCAGGCGCTCGGCGCGTACCGCGCTGGCGGCGAAGGCGGCGATGACCTCGGCGATGCCGGCCTCGTCCAGTTCCTGCGGTGCCGGATCGCCGGCATGGAACGGCAGCGGCGACGGCGCCACGGTGGACCAGCCACGCGTGTCATCGGCCGGCAGCTGGCCACCGCCGTCCCAGGGACGCTTCACCGAGGCCTTGCGGCCGGCATGGCCCAGCTGGACGCCCAGCGGCATCGGCGACCAGCGGCGGACGCTGGTCAGCACCTGCGCCAGCGCGGCCTCGGTGCCGTCGTCCCACAGGCCCAGGTCGGCCCAGCTGATGCGGCCGCGCGGCTCGACCGCGGTGGCTTCCAGGATCAGCAGGCCGGCACCGGACTGCGCCAGGTTGCCCAGGTGCATGGCGTGCCAGTCGCTGGCGCGACCGTCTTCGGCGGAGTATTGGCACATCGGCGCGATGACGATGCGGTTGGACAGGGTCAGGGGGCCGAACGAGATCGGCGAAAACAGCTGGCTCAAGACGGTGATGAACGACGTAGGGGGTGCGTATTGCACCGCCGCACGGCCTGCGAATCAACCGTCTGGATGGATCGCTGTTTCGTGCGCCCCCGCTGAAGCCGAGCGTGGGCTCGGCTCTTATCTCTTGCGACTCTGGCACCTTAGGTGCCGAGAGCCCGGCGCGGACGACCGTTCGGCTCTAGGTCTTTTCGATCGCTCTGTAGCAAGGATCTCCGCGCCGGTTTCTCCCTGATCCGCCCGAACAGTTGATCGAGTTGGCGCTCGCACTGATAAGACTGGGCAAGC
>NZ_RXLZ01000110.1 GCF_003970865.1 Stenotrophomonas maltophilia
GCCTCTGACAGTTTCCGTGTGCGTCCACCCACGGAAATGAAAAAGAAGAGCAAAAGCAGCTTCGCTGCGCGCTCCTTGTAGAGCCGAGCCCACGCTCGGCTGCTGTTCGCGATAGACCCAGCCGAGCACGGGCTCGGCTCTACATTTTTCTCCGACACCAGAAACCGCTTTTGCCTTTTCCATCCGCATCACCTCATGAACCTGTCGAGGCCGGGGCGGTGTGGGTTGGCAGGGGTGTGAGCCGCATGGATGCGGCGACCAAGCCTCCACGGACGGATTCACGGCGTCCCCTGCCAGCCCACAGCGGCCCGGCCCACAAACAGCATCACGAAGCGCCAGCGCTTTGGCTTTGGCCGCTGCTGTTGCTGTTGCTGTGCGCCTCTGCCTGCCGCAGGCATCGGCACCCGATACAATGGCCGTCTGCCGCACCCCGGCATCCCGTCCCTGAGCCAAAGAGTTGCCCATGTCCATCGTCCGCATGACCGACCTCGACCTCTCCGGCAAGCGCGTGCTGATCCGCCAGGATCTGAACGTGCCGATCGAGAATGGCCGCATTACCTCCGAACAGCGCATCACCGCTTCGCTGCCGACGCTCAAGCGCGCGCTGGAGCAGGGCGCGGCGGTGATGGTCACCTCGCACCTGGGGCGCCCGAAGGAAGGTGTGTGGAGCGAAGCCGATTCGCTGGCGCCGGTCGCCCAGCGCCTGTCCGAGCTGCTCGGCCGTGAGGTTCCGCTGGTGCGTGACTGGGTCGATGGTGTCGACGTGCAGCCGGGCCAGCTGGTGCTGCTGGAAAACTGCCGCATGAACGTCGGCGAGGGCAAGGACGATGAAGCCCTATCGAAGAAGTACGCGGCGCTGTGCGATGTGTTCGTGATGGATGCCTTCGGCACCGCGCACCGTGCGCAGGCCTCCACCCACGGTGTCATCCGCTTCGCCCCGGTCGCTGCCGGTGGCCCGCTGTTGATGGCCGAACTGGACGCGCTGGCGCAGGCGCTGGATGCACCGGCCAAGCCGCTGCTGGCCATCGTCGCCGGCAGCAAGGTCAGCACCAAGCTGGAACTGCTGGCCAACCTGGTCGGCAAGGTCGATCAGCTGATCGTCGGTGGCGGCATCGCCAATACCTTCATTGCCGCCGCTGGCTACAACGTCGGCAAGTCGCTGTACGAGCCGGATCTGCTGGACACCGCAAAGAAGATCGTGGCCGATGCCAAGGCGCGTGGCGCTGACATCCCGCTTCCGGTCGACGTGGTCACCGCCAAGCAGTTCATGCCCGACGCGGTTGCCGAAGTGAAGGCGGTCGACGCGGTTGCCGAAGACGATCTGATCCTGGACATTGGCCCGCAGACCGCTGCGCAGTACGCGCAGCTGATCGGCAAGGCCGGTACCGTGGTCTGGAATGGTCCGGTCGGTGTGTTCGAGTTCGAGGCCTTCAGCAAGGGCACCGAAGCGCTGGCCCGCGCCATCGCCAGCTCGCCGGCATTCTCCATCGCCGGTGGCGGCGACACTCTGGCCGCGGTCGACAAGTTCGATATCGCCCAGCAGGTCAGCTACATCTCCACCGGCGGCGGCGCGTTCCTGGAATTCCTGGAAGGCAAGACCCTGCCGGCGGTGGCCGCACTCGACGCGCGCGGCGCATGAGTGCCGACCGCAGCAAGGATGTCCTGTTCTTCGACCTCGACGGCACGTTGATCGATTCGCAGGTGGGCATCACCGCCTGCATCGCTTACGCGCTGCAGAAGATGGACCATCCGGTGCCGCCGCAGGAAACCCTGCTGGGCTGGATCGGTCCGTCGCTGCGCACCACCTTCGCGCCGCTGTTCGTCGAACCGGCGCGGGTGGAGCAGGCGGTGGGCTACTACCGTGAGCGCTTCGACGCCGAGGGTTGGCGCGAGCACACGGTGTACCCGCAGGTGGAAGACACCCTGCGCACGCTGCATGGTCGTGGCCACCGCCTGGCGGTGGTCACTGCCAAGAACGAGCCGCACGCGCGCCGCATCCTCGCCCACCTGCCGTTCGGCGGGCTGTTCGAGGAGATCGTCGGTTCGACCCTGGACGGCTCGCGCAGCCACAAGCCGGAACTGGTCGGCGAGGCGTTGCGCCGGCTGCAGGTGCAGCCCGCGCAGTGCTGGATGATCGGCGACCGCCGCATGGACATCGAAGGCGCGCGTCACCATGGCCTGCGCAGCGTCGGTGTGCTGTGGGGCTTCGGCGGTGAGGCCGAACTCACCGAAGCCGGTGCCGGCCAGCTGGCCCGTGAGCCGGCACAGTTGGAAACGCTGCTGGCCTAGCTTCCTGGGGCGCCGAGCCCATGCTCGGCTGCTCCGGCGTGTTCCCAGCACAGCGTGGGCTCGGCTACAGCGCGCCCTGCGCCAGCGTATGTCCGGCCGATGTCCGTTCCATGACCCGCGAAGTCAGGCAGCACAAGGCTGTAACCGTATACATGCGGCGTGAAGGATGTGCTAATTTCCGTTCTTTATCGGGAGAGGCCCATTCACCATGTTCGAGCGTCAGCGTCGCACCAAGATCCTTGCCACCCTCGGTCCGGCCACTGATCCGCCGGGCGTGCTGGAGGATCTGTTCCGCGCCGGCGTCAACGTGGTGCGCCTGAACTTCAGCCACGGCGATCCCTCCGGCCAGGCCAAGCGTGCCGCCGAAGTGCGTGCTGCTGCAGCCCGCGTGGGCGTGGAAGTGGGCATCCTGGCTGACCTGCCGGGCCCGAAGATCCGCATCGAACGCTTCGCCGAAGGCAAGGTGCAGCTCAAGGCGGGTGACCGCTTCGACCTGATCGCCAGCACCAACGCCGGCCCCGGCGATGCGACCCAGGTGGGCGTCAGCTACCTCGGCCTGCCGCAGGACGTCGGCCCGGGCGATGTGCTGCTGCTCGACGATGGCCTGATGCAGCTGCAGGTGGTCGAGGTGCAGGGCGAGCGCATCATCAACACCGTGCTCAACGACGGCGCGCTGTCTGATCGCAAGGGGCTGAACAAGCAGGGCGGTGGCCTGTCGCTGGGCGCGCTGACCGAGCGCGACAAGGAGCTGATCGGCATCGTCGCCAAGATCGGTGTCGACTTCATCGCCGTGTCGTTCTGCCGCAACGCGCAGGACATGAACGACGCGCGTGAGATCGCCCGCTCGCACGGCTGCGATGCCGCGCTGGTGTCGAAGATCGAGCGCACCGAGGCGATTGAGAACCTGGAAGAGATTGTCGAGGCCAGCGACGTGGTGATGGTGGCCCGTGGCGACCTCGGCGTGGAAATCGGCGACGCCGAACTGCCGGGCCTGCAGAAGAAGATCATCA
Organism: Stenotrophomonas maltophilia; assembly: GCF_003970865.1. Taxonomy (GTDB): domain Bacteria; phylum Pseudomonadota; class Gammaproteobacteria; order Xanthomonadales; family Xanthomonadaceae; genus Stenotrophomonas; species Stenotrophomonas maltophilia_AR. The sequence continues at coordinate 3,300 of NZ_RXLZ01000110.1, forward strand.
AGGCCTCGCTGGCACAGAACAAGGTGGTGATCACTGCCACGCAGATGCTGCAGTCGATGGTCGAAAGCCCGATCCCGACCCGCGCCGAAGTGCTGGACGTGGCCAACTCGGTCATCGACGGTACCGACGCGGTGATGCTGTCGGCCGAAACCGCTGCCGGTGCCTACCCGGTCAAGGCAGTGGAAGCGATGGCACGCATCTGCCTGGGCGCCGAGCGCCAGTTCCAGACCGAGACCGACTTCAACGCTTCGCCGCGCAACCTGGAACGTGCCGACCAGGCCATCGCCATGGCCACCATGTTCCTGTCGCAGCACGTGGGCGTGCGCGCGATCGTGGCGATGACCGAATCCGGTGGCACCGCCCGCTACCTGTCGCGCTTCCGCGCCAAGGCGCCGGTGTTCGCGGTCACCCGCCACGACGGTGCACGCCGCCAGATGGCACTGATGCGCGATGTCTACCCGATCAACTTCGACAGCCGTGGCCTGACCCCGCGCGAAGCCGCACGCGGCAGCATCCGCCTGCTGGTGGAAGCCGAACTGCTGCAGGCCGGTGACCGCGTCGTGTTCACCAGCGGCGAGCACATGGAAACCCTGGGTGCGACCAACACCCTGCGCCTGCTGGAAGTGGGCGAAGACGGCCGTGCCAGCGGCCTGGGCGACCTGTAAGGTACGCGCCATCGCATGCGCGCTGTCGCCCCACGATCTGCTGTGCAGATCGTGGGCCCCTTCTTACCAGCATCCAGACCCCCGCCGCTGCGCGGCCGCCCCCTGACTCAGGGGGCACTCGTCCCGGGATCCGGGTTTGCGCGGTACCCACGCTCAGTCCGCATGGGTCAATGATTGTCCTGCGCGGACATTGGAATCGTTTCCAGACTGGCCTGCACGTCGGCGCAACGGGCGGCGGGGCTATACTTACGTTTTTCCCGCACCCGCCACAGGAAGTACATGAGCATCGAACAGCTGGCTGAAACCGCCCAGGCCATGGTTGCCCCGGGCAAGGGCATCATCGCGATCGACGAATCCACCGCTACCATCGCCAAGCGTTTCGCTGGCGTCGGTATCGAGAACACCGAGGAGAACCGTCGTGCCTACCGCGAACTGCTGCTGACCACGCCGAAGCTCAACGAGCACATTTCCGGCGCCATCCTGTTTGACGAAACCATCCGTCAGTCGACCAAGGACGGCGTGCCGTTCGCCAAGTACATGGCCGACCACGGCATGATTCCGGGCATCAAGGTGGACAAGGGTGCGCACCCGCTGGCCGGCTGCCCGGGCGAGCTGGTGACCGAGGGCCTGGACGGCCTGCGCGAGCGCCTGCAGGAGTACTACAAGCTGGGTGCGCGCTTCGCCAAGTGGCGTGCGGTGATCAACATCGGCGAAAGCATTCCGTCGGGCACCTGCATCGAGTCCAACGCCCACGCGCTGGCCCGCTATGCCGCCCTGTGCCAGGAATGCGGCCTGGTGCCGATGGTCGAGCCGGAAGTGATCATGGACGGCGACCACGACATCGAGACCTGCTACGAAGTCACCGAAGCCACCCTGCGTTCGCTGTTCGATGCCCTGTACCAGCAGAACGTGCTGCTGGAAGGCACCATCCTGAAGGCCTCGATGGTCATCTCCGGCAAGGGCTGCGATGAGCAGGCCGACGCAGAGGAAGTGGCCGAATCGACCGTGATGTGCCTGAAGAGCACCGTGCCGGCCATCCTGCCGGGCGTGGTGTTCCTGTCCGGTGGCCAGAGCGACGAGCAGTCCACCGAGCACCTGAACGCGATGAACCAGCTGGGCAACCTGCCGTGGCCGCTGAGCTTCTCCTACGGCCGCGCCATGCAGCAGGCCGCGCTGAAGCTGTGGGCCAAGGACATGAAGGGCAACTACGCTGCTGCCCAGAAGACCGTGTACGAGCGCGCCAAGGACAACGGCCTGGCCGCGCTGGGCAAGTGGAACGGTTGATCCGTCCCATCGCTGGATGAACAAGGCAACGCCGGCATCACGCCGGCGTTTGCTTTTGCGGGTATCGTTTCCGCCCCCACGCGCCCGGCCGGTGCGTGGGAACCACATGGAAGGCCAAGGAGAAACAACATGCGTTTGGCAGCAATCACACTGGCCGTAGCCACGGTCCTGGTCGCCGGCGGGTGCAACCGCATCGGTGGCGGCGGCGCAGAGGCAGGCAAGGCCGCGTCGCTCGATTTCGACAAGCCGGTGTCCGGCGAGATCACCTCGCGCAGCGGCATCAACTTCAACGACGGCAGCCATCACCAGCTCTACCAGATCAAGCTGGAAGACAGGGAACTGGTCGGCCTGAAGCTCACCGGCGCACTGACCGGCTCGATCGCCGTGTTCAGCAACGGCAGCCTGGTGTCTACCAGCAATACCGGTTACGAACGCGAAGGCGATGTCTCGCTGGCCTTCCGTGCCAACGGTGGCGGCACCTACCAGGTGGCGGTCAACGCCAACGGTCCGAGCGCCTTTGGTCCTTACCGCCTGCGCGCCGAGAAGCTGAAGCCGTACGACGGCAAGCCGCTGGCAGGCAGTGGCGAGATCGTCGACATGCTGGCCAGCAACTCGCAGGACTACACCCTGCAGGTGGAGAAGGCGGGCCTGTACGAGATCCGTCTGGTCTCGGATGTCTTCGATCCGGTGCTGAAGCTGTCCGGCCAGGGCGTGGATGCCGAGAACGATGATGGTGGCGACAGCACCAACTCGCGCCTGAACCTCTCGCTGAAGCCGGGCAAGTACACGCTGACTGCGCGCGGCCTCGGCGACGGCGTCAATGGCATGTTCACCCTGTCGGCCACCCGCATCGAGCTGCCAGGCAACCTGGTGGACCGCGACGGCACGGCACTGCCGAAGTCGGGCAGCGCGTACACCATGCTCGACAACGAAGGCCGCCGCCGCTTCCTGCTGACCCTGGATCGTCCGGCCGACGTGCGCCTGGATGCGATTTCCAGCCAGGTCGATACCGTGCTGCGTGTGGTCGGCGGCGCCGTCGAACTGACCGACGACGACGGTGGCAATGGCACCAACGCACGCCTGGAAGAGACCCTGCCGGCCGGTCACTACACGGTGGACGTGTCCAGCCTGAACAACGGTGCGGGCCTGGTGGAAGTACGCGTGCAGGTCGAGGGTGCCAGCGCCGACGGTGCTGCCGCCTCGGCCGCGCGTGCCGCTGCCGATGCCGCCGCCGTGGCCGATGACGCCGCTGCTGCGGTCGAAGCTGCCAGCCGTTGAGGTGATCCACGCGCAGCGTGGATGACATCAAGGCTGTGACTCGTCCTGCCATAGGTTGACACCTATGGGGTGGATGATCCGGCCGCCGTCAGGCGACCAAGGACGCCCGATGCATCGCATCGGGCGTCTGCATTTTAAGGGACAGGTGGGGTCGCTCGGCGT
>NZ_RXLZ01000111.1 GCF_003970865.1 Stenotrophomonas maltophilia
ACCAGCACCTTCGATGCGTTCCACACCGAAGCCAACCAGACCGACACCCCCAACCAGTCCGACCTGAGCCTCACCGGCACGCCCAGGGACCGCAACACCCCCAACGCGATCCCCCCGGTCTCCTGCAGCCTGGCCCCCAATCCCCCTGCGCCCCTCCCGGTGGGACACGCCGCCCTACGCGCCCCCCGGTCGCGCCGCCCCTCTGGCGCACCTATCTGACCCTGCTGTTGCCGATGCTGCTGACCAACGCATTGCAGCTGGCCGCAGGCACGCTGGACAACGTCTACCTCGGCCATCTGCTGGGTACGCAGGCGGTGGCCGCCGCCGCTGCGTTCTTCCCTGTCTTCTTCCTGCTGCTGGCCCTGGTAATGGGTCTGGCCACCGGTGCGATGGTGTTGATCGGCCAGGCCTGGGGCGCGGGCCGGCCGCAACAGGCTCGCGCGGTGGCCGGCAGTGCGGTGGCACTGATTCTGCTGTTGTCAGTGCTGGTGATGGCGGTGGGTGGCGGTTTCGCGCCACAGCTGCTGGCGGCACTGGGCACGCCAGCGCCGATCCTCGGCGAATCCATCGTCTATGCCCGTGTTCTGCTGCTGGCTGCACCGGCGTTCTTCCTGCTGTGGCTGGCCACTGCGGTGAGTCGTGCGGTGGGCGATGCCAAAACGCCGCTGCATGCGCTGCTGCTGGCCACGGTGGTCGGCCTGCTGTGCACGCCGCTGCTGATCCTGGGCTGGGCCGGCCTGCCGCAGCTGGGCGCGGCCAGTGCGGCAGTCTCGGCGGCGCTCGCCTCGCTGCTGGCCCTGGCCTGGCTGATGTGGCGGTGGCAGCGGATGGGGCACCCGTTGGCACCGGGGCATGAGTTGCTGCAAGCCATCCGCTTCGATGGAGCGCTGATCCGTTCGATGCTGCGCATCGGCGTACCGTCTTCGCTGCAGATGCTCAGTCTGGCCGTAGCCGAGATCGTGCTGCTGGGCTGGATCAATCGCCACGGTTATACCGCCACGGCCGCTTACGGCGCGGTCAATCAGTTGATGAGTTGGGTGCAGCTGCCTGCGATGTCGATGGGTATCACCGCCACCATCCTCGCTGCACATGCGATGGGCGCGGGGCGTGGGGTACGACTGCCCGCCATCGCCCGCACCGGTGTGCTGCTTGGACTGGCGATACTGAGCGGGGTGGTGGTGCTGGTTGTGGCGCTGGCGCCCTGGCTGACCGGGCTGATCCTGGCGGCGACCGACGTGCGAGAACTGGCCACGCAGCAGTTGCGCACGGTGGTGTGGGGCGTGCTGGCGATGGGAGGCAGTGCGGTGCTGGTCGGGGTGATGCGCGGCAGCGGCACGGTATGGCTGCCAGCGTTGCTGGGCATGGTGGCGGTATTGCTGCTGGAGCTGCCGCTGGCGACGTGGCTGCAGTCCCGGCACGGTCTGGCCGGGCTGTGGTGGGCGTGGCCGCTGGGGTTGCTGGCCATGCTGGTGATGCAGGTGTTCTGTTTCGCGCATTGGCGGCGCAGGGTGCAGGCTGGGTAGTGCCGGCCGCTGGCCGGCAACCTGGAATTGTCGAGGCAGCCGGCCAGCAGCCGGCTCTACCTCTTCAGTGCCGCTGTGCCAGCAGCAGGTGGAAGTGCTTTTCTCGGATCTGGCCGTCATTGCCGGCCGCGGATTCCCGGTGGCTGCGCCAGGCCGAGACGCGGAAGCCTGATACCCGCAGCGCCAGCTCCACCGCGTCCAGCTCATGCAGCTGGAAGTCGGCGGCGAATGGCAGGCTACGCATGAAGCTGGCATCGCCAAAGGCCAGGCACAGGCGGCCGCCCCGGCGCAGTACCCGCGCCAGTTCGTCCAGCACCGGGGCCAGGTTCGGCCAGAAGTACAGGGTGTTGACCGCCAGCGCGGCATCCATCGCGGCATCGGCGACCGGCAGTGCATGGGCGTCGCCGTGTCGCATCGCAGCACGCTCGGCCACCCCGGCGTCGGCCAGCCGCTGGTTGCCGGCCTCGACCATGGCCGTGGACAGCTCGATGCCCAGATAGTGGCTGCCGGTGGCCTGCAGCATCAGTGGCGCGAAGGCCGCATTGCCCGGGCCGACCTCCAGGACCCGTTCGCCGGCACCGACGGCCAGCAGCCCGATTGCGGCCAGGTTGAGTGCGCCGTTGCTGCGGTTCATCGAGTCGGCCACCGCCAGCGCGGCCTCGCCGTGGGGCTGCCGCAGCTGTGCGGCCAGGGTGGGAGCATCCAGCATCATCATCGTCCGTTGCAGAGTTTCGGACGTGGCGGCGGCGGGTCCGCCGGTGACCATAGCGCCGACCTTGTGGCTTGGGAAGTAGGGAAACCCCGCTGCAGAGTGATGAGGAAATGTCCAGCGTCGCAGTCGGTGAGATCTGGTTGTCCACAGGGGGTGTGGATTACGCGTGGGCAACTTTGTGGATAAGCCGCGACAGGCGCCACCCCCCTAGGCTGTCAAGATGGGTGGCGAAAAATTCACCGCTGGTGAGGACGGGTGAGGGAGCGGTGAAGGATGGACCCTGCCGCCGCTGTCGCCAGCGGCGGCGCTCGCGGTAACCTGTGGGCCTTGATGCTCCGTGAGACCCCATGAAACGTCACTTCTCGATGCTGCGCGAATTCCAGCTGGCCGACTGGTTCACCCTGGCCAATGCTTTCTGCGGCACCGGTGCGGTCTTTGCCGCGATGCGCTTCCTGCAGGACGGCGAGCGCGGCTACCTGCTGTTCGGCATGGCGCTGATCCCGCTGGCCTTCATCTTCGACGCGCTCGACGGGCGCATCGCGCGCTGGCGCAAGTCCAGCTCCACCCTCGGCCGCGAGCTGGACTCGCTGTCCGACGTGATCTCCTTCGGCGTGGCGCCGGCGGCACTGGCTTATGCCTGCGGCATGCAGGGCGGCTGGGACTGGCTGGTGCTGAGCTACTTCGTCTGCTGCGGTGTCAGCCGCCTGGCACGCTACAACGTCACCGCCGAGGCGCTCGCCGGCGACGAGGGCAAGGTCACGTATTTCGAGGGCACCCCGATCCCGACCAGCCTGGTGCTGGTGATCGTACTGGCGATTGCCGCCGGTACCGATGCCATCGGCCAGAACATCTGGTTCGGCCAGTGGCAGATCGGCCCGTGGCAGCTGCACCCGATGGTGCTGCTGTTCGCCTTGTCCGGGTCGCTGATGATCAGCAAGACCCTGCGTATCCCCAAGCCATGAGCCAGCCCTGCGGAGGCCTGCGATGACCAGCTCGGCCCACGACGCCGGCAGCAGCGATTTCGAGACCCTGGCCCGGCAGTATTTCGGCGCCTGGGGCGATGCCCTGCGCCATGCGAGCACGCCCGGTGCACCCGCCGGTGACGCCCCCGGCAGCTGGCAGCGGTTGTTCGACTGGTGGGGCCAGCTGTTGCCCGAGCAAGCGCAGGGCGCGCCGGAAGATGCCGTGCGCCGGTTCCGGGAACAGGCGGGCAGCTGGTACGGCACCATGCAGGAGGTTGCCGCGCGTTTCGCCGGCCGCGACGCCAGCAGTGCCGATGTGGCCCAGGCCTGGCGCGAGGCAGTGCAGGGGCAAGGCGACGGCATGCTGCAGTGGATGCTGCAGGGCGCCCGCGGCAGCACCCACGCCGGCGCCGCTGTGCCCGAATTCGCCGCATGGCTGCAGCAGTTCCAGCTGCAGGCGGGCCCGTGGCTGCAGAGCCCGGCGTTCGGCCCCGGCCGCGAGCACCAGGCGCGCTGGCAGGCCCTGCTGCGGGCGCAAGAGGAGTACCAGCAGCATTCGCGCGCCTACGTTGATCAGATCAAGCAGGCGCTGGATGAGGCCTTTGCGCTGTTCGAGCAGCGCCTGGCCGAGCACGAACAGCCCGGCAGCCAGCTGACCAGCGCCCGCGCGATGTTCGACCTGTGGATCGAAGTGGCTGAGGAGGCCTACGCCAAGGTCGCCATGTCCGAACCGTTCCAGCAGGTGTACGCCTCGCTGGGCAACGCACAGATGCGCCTGCGCGCCGGCCTGCAGCGCGAGGTGGAACAGATGAGTGAACGTATCGGCCTGCCGACCCGCAGCGAGATGGATGCCGCACACCGTCGCATCGCCGAGCTGGAGCGCAGCCTGCGCCGGCTGCAGGCACAAGTGGCGGTGCTGGCTGGAACTGCCGAGGTGGACCCAGTGGCACAGCCGGCGCCGGCGAAGGTGAAGCCGGTCGTGCGCAAGGCCGCGAAGAAGGCCGCGCCGGCAAAGAAGGCGGCTGCGAAAAAGGCGCCCGCGAAAAAGGCTGCACCCCGCACTTCCACTCGGACCCGTGACCGATGAAGGGACCGCTGGGCTTCAACGCCGATGACCTGATGCAGGAGACCTTGGCCATGCAGCGCAAGCTGATGGAAGGGCTGAAGCTGCTGCCGCAGGTGGAAGACGTGGACTATGGCGTAACCGCCCGCGAGGAAGTGTGGCGCGACGGCAAGGTGGTGCTGTATCGCTTCGTCGGCGAACAGGCACCGGCCCGGCGCACGCCGCTGCTGATCGTCTACGCGCTGGTCAACCGGCCGTACATGGTCGATCTGCAGGCCGACCGTTCACTGGTGCAGAAGCTGCTGGCGCTGGGCCAGGACGTGTACGTGCTGGACTGGGGCTACCCGGACCGGTCCGAACGCTTCCAGACCCTGGAGGACTACCTCCTGCGCTATATCGATGGTGCGGTGGACGCGCTGCGCGTGCGCAGTGGCGGCCCGGTGGACCTGCTGGGTATCTGCCAGGGCGGCGTGTTCGCACTCTGCTACGCCGCGTTGCGCCGGCAGAAGTTGGGCAAGCTGATCACCATGGTCACCCCGGTCGATTTCCAGACCGCCGACAACATGCTCTCGCACTGGGCGCGGCAGGTGGACGTGGACCTGCTGGTTGACACGCTGGGCAACATCCCGGCTGACCTGATGAATGCCAGTTACCTGATGCTCAAGCCGTTCCGCCTGAACGTGCAGAAGTACGTGGGCCTGCTCGACATCCTCGATGACAAGGCGGCGCTGGAGGATTTCCTGCGCATGGAGAAGTGGATCTTCGATTCGCCGGATCTGGCGGGCGAGGCGTTCCGCGACTTCATCAAGCAGTTCTACCAGGGCAACGGGCTGGTGAACGGCACGGTGCGGATCGGTGAGGAAGCGGTGGATCTGTCGCAGGTGACCCTGCCGGTGCTGAACATCTATGCCGAGCAGGACCATCTGGTGCCGCCGGATGCCTCGCGTGCGATGCGCGGGCGCTTGGGCACGGAGGACTACACCGAGTCCAGTTTCCGCGGCGGGCATATCGGTATTTACGTGTCTGGCCGCGCGCAGCGCGAAGTGCCGGCCACGATCGATGGCTGGCTGAAGGCGCGCGACGCGTAAAGCCTGCTTCGTTTTTGTAGCGTCGAGCCATGCTCGACTGCATGGAGAATGATGATGTCGCAAAGGATTTCGATGCTGCTTGCCGCGCTGCTGCTGGCAGCCCCTGTGGCCCAGGCCGCACCAGGTGCGGATGCACGGCGCGAGATCGCCCAGCTGATCGCCAGCCTGGATGGCTCCCAATGCCGCTTCCAGCGCAATGGCAGCTGGCACGATGGCAGTGATGCGCGCGCGCACCTGCAGCGCAAGTACGACTACCTGCTGAAGAAGGACATGGTGGACAGCGCCGAGCAGTTCATCGAGCGCGCGGCCAGTCAGAGCAGCATGAGCGGCAAACCCTACCGCATCCAGTGCCCGGGGCAGCCTGAACAGACCGCAGCCGCCTGGTTCGGCGCACGCCTGCAGGCCCTGCGCCACCGCGCGCCGTAGACATAGGGGCGGTGTAGAGTCGAGCCATGCTCGACTGCCTTGTCCGTTTCCCGGAGCCGCCGCCATGAACACCACGCCCAAGACGCTGTCGCGTTCATTGAACGACCGCATGATTGCCGGCGTGATGGGCGGTATCGCCCACCGCTTCGGCTGGAACCCCACGCTGGTGCGGATCGTGTTCGTGCTGGTCTCGATCGGCTCGGCGGCCTTCCCCGGCATCCTGGTCTACCTGATCCTGTGGCTGCTGATGCCGAACGAGGCCGATTGAAGACTGCCCTGGCGCCCTCGCCGATCTGGCTGCGCGCGCTGCAGGTACTGGGCGCGGTGTGGACGTCACCCAACTCCCTGCTCGGCGTGATCGGCGGCCTGGCCGGCATGCTCGGCGGCGCGACATTGCGCTGGAGCGGCCGTGACTGCGCGCTGGTGTTCGACCGCTGGCCGTGGGGGCCGGGTGGGGCGATCACATTGGGCAATGTGATCCTGCATACCGGCCGTGACCTGGGCATTTCCTGCCGTACCTATGCGCACCAGGCGGGGTGGGGCGTGGAGCCGCTGATCCGGCTGGACGACCACGAACGCGCACACGTGTACCAGTACATGGTGCTGGGGCCGCTGTACCTGCCGGTGTATCTGCTGTGCGGCGGAGTGAGTGCGCGCAACCCGTTCGAGCGGGCGGCCGATTATTTCGCCCGGTTCGGGCGTGGCTGGTGGCCGTAGTTTCCAGCCCTTGCGCTTATACACATCTCCGAGCCCACGAGCGGGGCCCCTACCCGGTTTCACTGTGCTGTCTTGAAAAAAAAAAACATATAGTCATGTATGCTAGTGGAAAGACTTACTGTTAGAT
>NZ_RXLZ01000112.1 GCF_003970865.1 Stenotrophomonas maltophilia
TGGTTTCCTGAGGGTAGGCGGGGTGGGTCCGGTTGCGGGAGACGCCGTAAACCCGTCCATGGGGGCTTGGCCGCGGCATCCATGCCGCGGACACTCCCGCAACCGGACCCACCCCGCCTTCGACAGTTGGCCGCGATCTGTTGGAACGACGTATTGCCTTGGTAGGTGTCGACCTTGGTCGACACAGTAGATCCACGCCATGCGTGGATGACTCATTCGATATCTGACAGATGTGTCGACCAAGGTCGACACCTACCAACAGCCACCGGAATCTGTCGAAGGCGGGGCACTGTGGGTTTGCGGGGTGTGAGCCGCATGGATGCGGCGACCAAGCCCCCATGGGCGGGTTTACGGCGTCCCCGCAAACCCACAGTGCCCCGCCATCCCACGGAACGCACGCTGTTGCTGTTGCTTCGGCCGTTGCTGTTGCCGTTGCGTCTGCAGGTGCAGGGCGCAGCCCTGCCGAAACCCTACTTCACCCGACGGCCCGCGCGGTCGATGCGGAACCGCTCTCCGCCTTCCATCGGCGTGTGGCCATCGGCATCCGGCGTGCCGCGACGGCAGCCATTGCAGACCTCGGCCACGCCATCCTGGAACGGCCACCCGAAATCGAAGGTGCCGGGCACCACCTGGCGGAACTTCAGGTCGAAGTAGCCCACGCGGTGGCCGACGCGGGCGCGCAGCAGGCCTTCCTGCGGTGTTTCCGGACCGTTGTCCCAGGTCAGCACCGGCAGGCTGCGACCCTTGCGGTTGACGTAGTGGAAGCCCTGGTCGGCGTACACCACCGCCAGGCCGTGGTCGTCATAGTTCAGGTCCTTCAACGTGTCGGCGCTGATCTTCGGCCGGTGATCGACCACTTCGCAGTTGGGCAGCGGCCACAACCCGTGTTCGTCGGTCAGCAGCTTGCATGCCGGTGCCTGTGCCGCTGCATTGGCACTGACCAGCACGCCAAGCAGGGCCAGCGACCGTGCGAAGCGGCCGCTGGCAGGGGCAGGGCGGGCCTGCCGTGCGATCACTTGGCCTCGGCCTTGCGTTCGAAGGTTGTCGGTGCCGGCAGCTGCACCGGCACGCCCTTGTCATCGCAGGTGCCGGCCTGGCACAGGCGCTCACGCAGGGCCGGAGTGGCCTGCACGATCATGTGGTAGATCGCGTTCTGTTCCAGCGTGCCGCGGATCGCCTTGCTGCCCGGGCCGCGCGCCCAGATACCGACGTCTTCGCCGCCGTGCGACTCGGACTTCATCGGCACCAGTGCTTCCTGCATGTAGTCCGGATGCTCGGTGTCGACCTCGCGCAGGTTCGGGCGGCCGTTGGCCGGTTCGAAGCTGCTCGGGTTGTGCGGGTAGCGCTTCGGGCCGGCCGGCTGCTGGTTGCTGCTGCCGGTATGGCCCGGGCCATTGGCGTAGCTCAGCGTGGTGTACGGCTGGCCGGTGCCGTCCAGCGCGTAGTCCAGCTTGCCGGCGCCATCTTCGCCGCCCTTGTCCTTCACCTTGCCCAGGATCGGGTTGCCGCGCGCCGGGTAGCCGACGAAGTTCAGCGTGTGCGAGTGGTCGGCGGTGACGATGATCAGGGTGTCGTCGGCCGAGGTCAGCTCGTTGGCCACGCGCACCGCGTCGGACAGGGCCACGGTCTCTGTCAGTGCACGGTAGGCGTTGCCGCTGTGGTTGGCGTGGTCGATGCGCGCGCCTTCGATCATCAGCACGTAGCCTTCCTGGTGCTTGGCCAGATTCCTGATCGCTGCGGCCGTCAGTTCGGCCAGGCTCGGCTCACCGCCCGGATCCTGCGGGCGCTCGTACTCGTAGCGCATGTGGTCCGGCTCGAACAGGCCGAGGATGGCCGGCGCGTTCGCGGCGGCGGCCAGCTGCTTGCTGTTCCAGACGTAGGCACCCTGCGGATGTGCCTGCTGCCATTCCTGCACCAGGCTGCGGCCATCCAGGCGCTGGCCGACCTTGTCGTCGTATTCCGGGTCGCGTTCTTCCACGGTGGTGAATTCACCGCGGCCGCCACCGAGGGCGACCAGCGGGCCGCGGCCATAGCGCGAGGTCGACAGCAGCTGCTGGGCGATGTCCTTGCAGCCTGCGGCCTTGGCGGCTTCGGTCAGGTCGGTATCGTTTTCCCAGTTGCGCTCGGGCGAGTGCGCATAGGTCGCGGCCGGGGTGGCATGGGTCAGGCGTGCGGTGGACACCACGCCGGTGGCCAGGCCGGCGCTGTCGGCCAGCTGCAGCCAGGTCAGCAGGCCCTTGGACAGGCTGTCGGCGCAGTCGGTGCGGCTGCCGGCGCTGACGCCGATCGCGCCCATGTGGGTCTTCACGCCGGTGGTGATGGCGGTCATGGTGCCGGCCGAATCCGGGGTCTGCGAATCGGTGTTGTAGGTCTTGCTGAACGCGGTGGCCGGGAAGCGCTCCCAGGACAGCAGGTTCTCTTCACCGGAGCCGCCCTTCTGCTGGCCCTCGTAGATGCGCGAGGCGGCCACCGTGGTCAGGCTCATGCCGTCACCGAGGAACAGGATGACGTTCTTGGCCTTGCCGGACATCGCGCCGTTGGCGGCGGCCTGGGCGGCGCCGCTGCGGTACCACCACTGCGGGGTCTCGCCGGCCGGGTGGGCGACGGGATCGACGGCGACCTTCAGGCCGGCCGGGGCGGACGCGGGGCTGGTGCTGGCGCAGGCGCCCAGCAGCAGGGTGGTGGCGCAGGCGGCCAACAGGGAGACGGAACGGCGCATGGACGCTGGGATCTCACAAACTGTAACGGGACGTTCATTATGCCCGGTGCCGCAAGGCACGCCGATGACACACTGATTTGCCGGCCGGGCGGTCGTTCTGCGGGCCGCCTTGGGCTATCGTGCCAGCATCCCTTCCTTCCCCTCTGGATTGCCTATGAAGCTGGTCTCTGCCTGGCTGCGGATTCCATTCTGGCAGCGCGTGGTCGGTGGCTTCGTGCTCGGCGCGCTGGCCGGCTGGGCGCTTGGCCCGGCCGCGGAAACGTGGTTCGGCCCGCTCGGCGAGCTGTACGTCACCCTGATCAAGATGATCGCCGTGCCGCTGGTGTTCTTCGCGGTCATCAACGCGATCTCGTCGCTGCACGGCCAGAAGTCGGTCGCCGCGCTCAGTGGCCGCACCTTCCTGTGGTTCGTGATCACCGCCGCGCTGGCGGTGTGCGTAGGCCTGGGCGTGGGCACCGTGCTGCAACCTGGCGCTGGTGGACTTCAGCTGTCGATGGCCAGCAATTATGTGCCGCGCGAAGTGCCCAGCGTGGTGCAGGTGCTGCTGGACGTGGTGCCGGCCAATGTCTTCTATGCGCTGTCCGGCATCGGCACCAAGGTCAACGCGGCCGGTGAAACCGTGCTGGCTGCCGGCCGCGGCTCGATCCTGCCGGTGATCTTCTTTGCCGGCCTGGTGGGCTTTGCCATCGTCAAGCTGGGCGAGAAGGTGACCGAGGCGCGCAAGCTGGTCGGCCAGATGAGCGACATCATGATCCAGGTGACCCGCTTCGTGCTGGAAGTCACCCCGATCGGCACCTTCGGCCTGATCGCCGGCCTGGTTGGCAGCTATGGCTTCGAGAAGCTGCTGCCGCTGGGTCATTTCGTGCTGGCCCTGTACGTGGCCTGCGCCCTGCACATCGTGGTGGTCTACAGCGCACTGCTGCTGGCGCACGGCCTGAACCCGCTGAAGTTCTTCCGCGGCGCGGCGCCGGGCATGCAGGTTGCGTTCGTCAGCTCGTCCAGCTTCGCCGCGATGCCGGTGGCGCTGCGTTCGATCACCCACAACCTGGGCGTGAACAAGGACTACGGTTCGTTCGCGGTGCCGCTGGGCGCCAGCATCAAGATGGACGGCTGCGGTGCGATCTACCCGGCGCTGTGCGCGGTGTTCATCGCGCAGTACAGCGGGGTGCCGCTGACCCCGGAACAGTACGTGGTGGTGCTGATCGCCTCGGTGCTGGGCAGCTTCGGTACGGCCGGCGTGCCGGGTACCGCGGTGATCATGGCCACGGTGGTGCTCAGCGCGGCCAATCTGCCGTTGGAGACCATCGGCTACCTGTATGCCATCGACCGCATCCTGGACATGATGCGCACGATGACGAATGTGACGGGCCAGATGCTGGTGCCGGTGATCGTGGCCAAGGAAACCGGGCTGCTCGACCAGGCGGTGTATGACAACCCGTCCAGCAATGTAGGTGTGGACGATCCTGATCCAACACCGCCCCGCGCCTGAGGTTGCGTGGAGATGAAAGGCCCGCCGTAAACCGGCGGGCTTTTTGTTTGGGAACTGGCTGGCGCGGTGGCGGAGCCGGGCCTGGTAGATCCACGCCATGCGTGGATGGAGGCGGTGCCGACCAACGGTCGGCACCCACCAAAGGTCAGTACCCACCAGAGGTCAGTAGATCCACGCCATGCGTGGATGAGGGCGGTGCCGACCAAGGTCGGCAGCTACCCACCATTGCGCGGGCCCAACAAAAAAGCCGCTGCAGGGCAGCGGCTTCTTGTCTCTCAGGCGGCGCCGTGGCGCCAGCAGGTCAGAGGTCGACCCGGCGGGCCTGCATGAACTTGTTGCCCCAGTAGCCACTGAGCAGGGTATCCACGCGGACGTCCTTGCCCGAGCTCGGTGCGTGCAGGAAGCGGCCATCGCCGACATAGATGCCGACGTGGTCGACGCGGCCCTTGCGGCCGAAGAAGACCAGGTCGCCCGCCGCCAGCGCGGTGCGGTCGTTGATCAGTTCGGCGTTGTCATCGTGGGCCATCTCGCGCGAGACGCGCGGCAGCTCGATGCCCAGGGCCGAGCGGAACACGTAGCCGACCAGGCCGCTGCAGTCGAAGCCGCTGTCCGGGTTGCTGCCACCCCAACGGTACGGGGTGCCCAGCAGGGTCATCGCACGGCGCAGCAGCGACTGCACCTTGCCGTTGTCGGCTGCGGTGCCGACAACGCTGCCATTGGCGGCGCTGCTGGTGTCGTAGTTGGCAAGCAGGCGGCTGAGGTCACCGGCCACCACGGCCGAGCGGTCCATCAGTGGAATGGTGTCGTTGGCGGCCAGGTGCGGCAGCAGGGCGGCCAGCGTGGCGCTGGCGGCGGCATCGACGCGGCTGCGCTGCGGAGCGGCGGCCTCGGCCTTGGCGGCCGGTCGGGCGGTGCTCTCGGCCACCGGGGCCGGGGTCACATCGGAACGGTTCGGAGCAGTCTGCGACCAGGCCGGGAGGCTGGTCAGACACAGTGCCAAGCCAAGCAACAGCGGGCGGGCACTGCGTGAAGATACGGAAGTCTGGCCTTCGCTTTTCAGGTCGTCAGTCGTCACGCGTCGGTCACAGAAAAAAACGATGGGGCATCATGCCCTGTAAAAGCGGCAATAAGTTAAAAATTCCGTTAATAAATCGTTAGTTGCGCGGTGATGTCCGTCACAGTTTTGAACATATAGCCTGTTCATTTTAGCGAAGGACGCGTTTCGCCCCGGTGTAGTGGTCTTTCCAGTAGGGGCCACTGAGCGAGTCCAGCCGCACGGTGCCGCCGGTACTCGGCGCGTGCACGAAACGCCCTTCACCTACATAAATGCCGACATGGGTGACGCTGCCGCGGCTGCCGAAGAACACCAGGTCGCCGGTGGCCAGGCGCTGCGGATCGATCTTCGGGCCCTGTACCGCCGCCAGGTCGCGCGAGGTGCGCGGCAGTTTCAGGTCCAGCATCTCGCGATAGACATAGGCCACCAGGCCGCTGCAGTCGAAGCCGGAATCCGGGGTGTTGCCGCCATAGCGGTAGGGGGTACCGACCAGGCTGATGGCACGCATCAACACCGAGTTGGCCGCCTCGGGGTTGTCCGGCACGGTCTTCGGCCGGTTCCCGGCCGGCCGGTCCCTTTTCACCCACGACAGCGCCCGCCACCCTTCACGGTAGGTGACCCGGGTGGGCGCCGGCGCTCCAAAAAAAAAAAAAAAAAAAAAAAAAAAAAAA
>NZ_RXLZ01000113.1 GCF_003970865.1 Stenotrophomonas maltophilia
CCGCGTAGAGATGTACGCGGGGGCGTCGGTGGTCAGGGTCATTTGTGTAGAATGACGGGGCGGGCAACAGGCGGGGTGTGGTTGATCCCGCTTCCTCGGCAGGGGGCGCCCGGTTGTCAAGATGGGGCCGGGGCAGCGGCAGCAGCCGGAGCGGCTTCAGCGGCCGGGGCCGGGGCAGCAGCCACGGCGCCTTCTTCGATGATCGCCACGACCTGGCTGGAGGTCACGGTCGAGCCTTCGGCGAACTTGATTTCCTTGAGCACGCCGTCGACCGGCGACGGCACTTCCAGGACGACCTTGTCGGTTTCCAGGTCAAGCAGGTTTTCGTCGCGCTTGACGGCGTCGCCCACCTTCTTGTGCCAGGTGGCGATGGTGCCGTCGGCGACGGATTCGGGCAGTACCGGGGCTTTGACTTCGGTGGCCATTGCGGGAGCTTCCTGGTTTGTCTTCTAAATAGGGGGAGGATTATTCAGCGAACGTGTCGTTGAACGGGTTGACCAGTGCGTCGGCGACCAGCTGCTGCTGTTCGCGGACGTGGTCAGCCATGTGACCGGCAGCCGGCGAAGCCGAACGTGCGCGACCGGCGTAGTGCAGGTTCTGGCCATCGGCCAGGCAGAACTGCAGGTGGTGGCGGATCTGGTACCACGCACCCTGGTTCTGCGGTTCTTCCTGCGTCCACACCACGTCGGTGGCCTTGCCGTACTTCTTCAGTTCGGCAGCCAGCAGCGCACGCGGGAACGGATACAGCTGCTCCACGCGGATGATCGCCACGTCGTCCTGGCCACGCTTGGTCTGGTCTTCCAGCAGGTCGTAGTAGACCTTGCCCGAGCACAGCACCACGCGCTTGACCTTCTTGGCGTCCGCATTGGCGTCGCCGATCAGGTGCTGGAACTCGCCGTTGGCCAGCTCGTCCAGGGTCGACACGGCCAGCTTGTGGCGCAGCAGCGACTTCGGCGACATCACCACCAGCGGCTTGCGGGTGGTCAGGTGCTGCTGGCGACGCAGCATGTGGAAGGCCTGCGCCGGGGTCGACGGCACCACCACCAGCATGTTCTCCAGTGCGCACAGCTGCAGGAAGCGCTCCAGGCGCGCCGAGCTGTGTTCCGGGCCTTGCCCTTCATAGCCATGCGGCAGCAGCAGGGTCAGGCCGGAAATGCGGCCCCACTTGGCTTCACCGGCGGCGATGAACTGATCGATGACGACCTGGGCACCGTTGGCGAAGTCGCCGAACTGGCCTTCCCAGATGCACAGCGTGTTCGGATCGGTGGTGGAGAAGCCGTACTCATAGGCCATCACCGCTTCTTCGCTCAGCAGCGAATCGATGACGGTGGCCTTCTCCGGCGAATCCACCAGCTGCCGCAGCGGCATGTAGTAGTTGTCGGTCTTCTGGTCGTGCAGGATCGCGTGGCGGTGCGTGAACGTACCGCGGCCCACGTCCTGGCCGACCAGGCGCAGGGCACTGCCTTCGTCGAGCAGGGTGGCGTAGGCCAGGTTCTCGGCAAAGCCCCAGTCGCCCGGGATCTCACCGGCGGCCATCTTGCGGCGGTCGTCGTAGACCTTGGCCACGCGCGAGTGCAGCTGCACTTCGTCCGGGATGGTGTTGATCAGCTTGGCCAGCTCGACCAGCTTGTTCTTCTCGACCTTGGTCGAGATCGGGTCGGACAGCTTGCCTTCCAGCAGCTTCGGCCAATCGACGAACAGCGGGCTGGTCGGCGGGGTCTTCTCGACCTTGGCCAGCTCGGTGGTGACTTCACCGGCATCCAGCTTCTCGCGGTACGCATCGACCATCGCCTTGCCGGCACCGGCGGCGATCACGCCCGCCTTTTCCAGCTGCTCGGCGTACATCTCGCGGGTGGTGGCGTGCTTGCGGATCACCTGGTACATCAGCGGCTGGGTGATCGCCGGCTCGTCGGCCTCGTTGTGGCCCCAACGGCGGTAGCACATCAGGTCGATGACCACGTCCTTGGCGAACTTCTGGCGGAACTCGAAGGCCAGCTGCGCGGCGAACACCACGGCTTCCGGATCATCGCCGTTCACGTGCAGCACCGGGGCGGCGATCATCTTCGCCACGTCGGTGGCATAGCGCGTGGAGCGCGTATCCAGCGGGTTGGAGGTGGTGAAGCCGACCTGGTTGTTGACCACGATGTGCACGGTGCCGCCGACGGCGAAGCCGCGGGCCTGCGACATCTGGAACAGTTCCATGACCACGCCCTGGCCGGAGAAGGCCGCGTCGCCGTGGATCAGGATGGGCATGACCTGCTTGCGCGCGGTGTCCTTGCGGCGCTCCTGGCGCGAACGCACGGAACCGGCCACGACCGGGTCGGCGATTTCCAGGTGCGACGGGTTGAACGCCAGCGCCAGGTGCACCGGGCCGCCGTCGGTCGCCACGTCGGCGGAGAAGCCCATGTGGTACTTCACGTCACCGGCCGAGGCGTGCTCGTCGTGCTCGAACTTGCCTTCGAACTCGTCGAACAGCTTGCGCGGGTTCTTGCCCAGGGTGTTGACCAGCACGTTCAGGCGGCCGCGGTGGGCCATGCCGATCACCACGTCCTTGACGCCATCCTTGCCGGCGCTGCGGATGATGGTGTCCATCATCGGGATCAGCGAGTCGCCGCCTTCCAGCGAGAAGCGCTTCTGGCCGACGTACTTGGTGTGCAGGTAGCGTTCCAGGCCTTCGGCGGCGGTCAGGCGCTCCAGGGTGCGGCGCTGGGTGTCAGCGTCCAGCTGGTAGTTGCCACCGGCCAGTTCCAGCTTCTTGTAGATCCACTGGCGCTGCTCGACCTCGGAGATGTGCATGAATTCCGCACCGATCGAACCGGTGTAGGTCGCCTTCAGGCGCGCCAGCAGGTCGCGCAGCTTCATGCGCGGCTGGCCACCGACGCCGCCGGTGCTGAACTCGCTGTTGAGGTCACCATCGGACAGGCTGTGGAACGGCAGGCCCAGGTCCGGGGTGTTGACCGGTGCGGCCAGGCCCAGCGGATCGAGGCGGGCGTCCAGGTGACCACGCGAGCGGTAGGCGGTGATCAGGCGACCGACATTGCGCTCACGCTCGTCGCCCGCACCGCCACCGGTGCCGGCTTTCAGCGCATCCTTGGCCGCGTCCGCGATGTGGGAGATGACAGCCGAGTGCGGGATGTCACCTGCTTCGCGGCCCTTGAAGCCGTCGAAGTAGGTTTTCCATTTGGGATCGACACTATCCGGGGAGACCAGGTACTGCTCGTACAGGTCCTCGACATAGGAGGCGTTGCCGCCGGCGAGTTGCGAAGATTGCGCAAACTGCTTCAGTTGATTGTCCACGATGGAGGGTGCTGATTCGCTTTGTGGGGTATGGCTTCAGAAGGACCCGGCACGAAGATGAATAGCCATGCACGGGCGCGTTCAAACAGCCAAATTGTACCCCCAACCGGACACGAAGGGGCACCACCAGAGGCATCGCGCGTCCCCCGGTGCCGCTTCCAGACAGGTTGGCGCGGTGGCGCGCGCTCAGATGCCGAGCGCGCGCAGTTCGCTGCAATCGCGCGAACGGTCCCAGACGCGCTGCAATTGCTGCTCGAACGGCTGCGAACGTGCTGGTAGCGCGATGCCAGCTTCGCCGTCGATGCGATGGCCGATCAGACGAAAGTAGAAGTCGCCCGCATCGTTGAGCAGGCAGGCCGAGGCCAGCGCACGGTCGACCGGGTCGGCGACCTCGCGGAACTGGATCACGCTTGGCAGGCGCTGGGCCAACGCCAGCAGCGGCGCGCCTGCAGAGGCGATCGCGGCGGCGTCGTGCACGATCACCCGCAGCTGCTTGTCATGACGGGCGGTGACGAAGCGGCGCAGGGCGGCCTGCACCGGGGAGGCGTCAAGCAGCCCGGGGTCCAGCTGGCGGCTGTGCAGCCACAGCTGGCGACGGGCGCGGTGGAGGATGGCCGTGGTGATGGCCACCGCTTCGGCGCGGCTGTCGATGGCGCTGGCCGCGCCCAGCCGGCGGCGCATCTGCTGGTGGCCGATGCCGGCCTCCTCGAACACCTCGCCTTCCGGCAGGAAGCCCTGGCGGGCATAGAAATCGCGGGCCGGCAGCTGGGCGTGCAGGTGCAGTTCGGCCAGGCCGAGGTGGCGCCCGGCCTCGACCAGAGCCTCCAGCAGGGCCTCGCCAACCCCTTGGCTGCGACGGCTGGCCAGCACGGCCATGCGGCCGATGCGGCCATCCGGGGTCAGCCGGCCGGTGCCGACCGGCTGGCCGTCACTGTCCAGCGCCAGCACGTGGGCACTGACCGGGTCCAGCGCATCGCGCTCCAGCTCCGCAGCGATGCCCTGTTCCTGCACGAACACGCGCTGGCGTACCTCGTGGATGGCAACGTGGGCTTCGGCGTGGCTGACCTGCTGGACCCGGATCATGGCGAGGGCTCAGGCCCGGCCGGTGCTGTCGTCTTCTTCGTCGTCCTCGAAGTTGACGATGACCTCGATACCGTCGTCGTGCACGGTCACGGAGTGGACATCGTCGGACACCGCGTCGGCGTCGATCGCATCCACACGGTCACGGCCTTCGACGACCTCGCCGAGCACCATGGCATCTTCGCCGTCGTCCTCGTCCTCGTCCTCGTCTTCGGCGTCATACATTTCGCTGGGATCGATCAGCTGGAACACGCCGCCGACCAGCAGCTGCTGGAGCACGGCACGGCCCTTGTCGGACAGGCCACGATAGGCGGCGGCATCGAGCTGTTCGGCGCCGGCCAGGCGCTGCGCGTCCTTCACCGGCAACGCGAAGTCCTGGCCGCTGACATACAGGCTGGCGCCGCGCTTGGCCCGGCGCCAGGCCAGGCGTGCCCACGGGTGGCGCTGCAGCAGCAGGCCCGAGGCCAGGGCCTGGACCACTTCCTCCGGTGCCGGCGCGGCCTGATGGGCCATCACTTCGCCCGCTGCACGGTAGGTGGTGATGAAGCGGCCGAACCAGTCACCCAGCTTGTCCGGGTCGTTCATGCGGATGGCGTTGAGCGCGGTGATCACCCGCGCCATCGCCACCGTGTCGATCTCGTTCGGATCGGCCGGTACCTTCAGGTCGGCATCCTGGTAGCGGATGTTCTCGTCGGCATCGGCAATCAGAGTGTCCAGGTAATCGCTGATCAACTCGGCCGAGGACGGCGCGCGCATGCCGAACGAGAAGGTCAGGCACGGATCTTCGGCCACGCCGTGGTGCGGCACGTTCGGCGGCAGGTACAGCATGTCGCCCGGCGCCAGCACCCAGTCGTGGGTCGGCTTGAACACCTTCAGCAGCTTCAGTTCCACGTCCGGGCGGAAGCCCAGCGGCGGCTGCTTGCCCTTGATCGATTCGCTTGCATCGATCTGCCAGCGGCGGTGGCCGTGGGCCTGCAGCAGGAACACGTCGTATTGGTCGACGTGGGCGCCGACCGAGCCACCGGTGGCGGCGAAGCTGATCATCACGTCATCCATGCGCCAGCGCGGCAGGAAGCTGAAGTGCTCGATCAGGGCGCGCACGTCCGGGTCCCACTTGTCCACGTCCTGCACCAGCAGGGTCCAGTCGTGGTCGGGCAGGGCGGGGAACACGTCTTCCTGGAACGGGCCGGTGCGCACGCGCCAGCCATCCTGATGCTTGTCGTGCTCGATCAGGCGCGCCAGCACGCCTTCTTCGCAGGCCAGCCCGGCCAGGTCTTCCGGCTGCACCGGGGTCTGGAAGTCGGGGAAGGCGTTGCGGATCAGCAGCGGGCGCTTCTGCCAGAAGTCGCGCAGGAAGGTGGCCGGCGCCATGCCCAGCGGCTGGCCGGGACGGGCGGTGACTTCCTGTCTCTTATTCACATTTCCGAGGCCCCGAGACGGATCCCTATTCCGTATGCGGCTTTTTGCTTGAAAAAACAAAAAATATAACATTTATCAATAGCATGAAACAGCGAGCTCATTATATGCTGTTTAAGTGTTAATAAAAAAAA
>NZ_RXLZ01000114.1 GCF_003970865.1 Stenotrophomonas maltophilia
CGCCGAGCGACCCCACCTGTCCCTTAAAATGCAGACGCCCGATGCGATGCATCGGGCGTCCTTGGTCGCCTGACGGCGGCCGGATCATCCACCCCATAGGTGTCAACCTATGGCAGGACGAGTCACTTCGCGTCGTCTGTGGCGCGCTTGGGCTTTGGTAGTGGTCGAGCTTGCTCGACCGCCTTTCGTAGAGTCGAGCCGTGCTCGACTGCATCTGCAGGGCGCAGGCAAGAAAAAGCCGAGCATTGGCTCGGCTCTACAGGCGGGGCCTGGCTGGCGCGTCAGTCCTCGACGCGCAGTACCGCGCCCGGCTTCAGTACGCTGCTGCCACTCAGGCCGTTCAGCGACAGCAGGGCCTTCACCGGCATGCCGTAGCGGCGGGCGATGGTCCAGGCCGACTCCCCATTGCGCACGGTGTGGCGGCGGCTGCGCGGGCGGTCGGCGATCGCGGCGACGGTCTTGGCCACCTGCGGCGTCGGCGCGGTCGTGGCAACCGGTGCGGTGCTGGCCACCAGCGTGGTCGCGGCTTCCGTCACCGTCGCATTGGCTGCCGAGACCGGGGCCAGCACCCGGGTGGTTCCCGAGGCGCGGTTGCCGGCGGCCAGGGCCGGGTTGAGGCGGGCGATCCTGGCAGGGTCCAGGGCGCGCTGTGCGGCCCACTGCTGGACGCTGGTGCCGGCCGGCAGGGTGTGGTCCTTCAGCACCGGCACGGTGCGGTCCAGCGAGGCCATCACGCTAGGCTGGTCTTCCACGTCTTCCAGCACGCAGGCCAGGGCATGCAGCTTCTCGACGTAGGCATGGGTGACCGGCGACAGTCCCGGCAGGGCTGCCGGCTTGGCGTTCTGCGCGTTCATGCCGGCCTTGCGCATGGACTGCAGGACCCGGTACTCGCCGGCGTTGTAGGCCATGGTGGCCAGGCGCCAGTCGCCGCCGAACATGCCGTGCAGGGTCTTCAGGTAGCGCACCGCGGCCTGGGTCGAGTCGACCGCCGACAGGCGTCCGTCGTAGCCGTTGGCCATCGGCACGCGGTGGTTGCGTGCGGTGGTGGCGATGAACTGCCACAGGCCGGTCGGGCCGCTGCCGTTGCGGGCATTGGGCCGATAGCCGCTTTCCACGAACGGAATGAGCGCGAATTCGGTGGGCAGATTGGCTTTGCGCAGCTCTTCGACCACATAGCCGAACAGCACCAGCGCATCGTCATCCTGGTTGGCCAGGCGCGAGGGGGCGTGGGCGAACTGCTTCTGCCAGCGCGGGCTGGTGGCCTCTGCATCACAGCTGGGCTCGGCCAGGCCGTCGCGGAAGCTGGTGAAGATCTCCTGGCCGTTGCGTACCGAAGCGGCCGGCAGCGCCGATGGATCCAGCGGCAGGGCCGCGGCAGCGGTCAGGTTCTGGCTGATGCCGGCGCCCAGCGACTGTGCGCCTGCGGTTCCGGCCAGCCCCAGGGCAAGGCCCAGGGCCAGCGGCAGACTTCGGCGCATCATGCGCGGAAGCCGTCTTTCCAGTGCCGGAGACCGGCCATCACGTCGACGTCGTCCACGACGTCACGGCCCAGGTGTGCCGATACCGACGCACGGATCGGTGCAGCGTGCACACGCAGGAAGGGATTGCAGTCGAATTCGTTGGCCAGGGTTACCGGCAGGGTGGAACGGTCATCGCGGCGCATGGCCAAAGCCTCCTCTTGGCGCTGCCACAAGGCAGCGTTGGCGGGGTCGACATGCCGCGCGAAGACGGCATTTGACACGGTGTACTCATGAGCGCAACAAAGCAGCAGTTGCGCGGGCAGGGCACCCAGCTTGCGCATCGACGCCAGCAGCTGGGACGGCGTACCTTCGAACAGGCGTCCACAGCCCAGGCTGAACAACGAATCTCCGCTGAAAAGATGTTCAGCAGTGTGAAACGCGATGTGGCTGCGGGTATGCCCGGGCACGGATAGTACGTGGAACGTCCGGCCCAGTGCCTGAACGCGTTCACCTTCGCCGACCCGCTCGGTCGCCGTGGGAATGCGTTCCTCGACTGGCGCGACGACCCGCACGCCGGGGAAACGTGCCTGCAATGCCGGTACGCCACCGATGTGGTCGTCGTGGTGATGGGTAAGCAGGATCGTGTCCACGCGCAGGCCCTGATCAGCCAGCGCGAGCACGGGCGCAGCATCACCGGGGTCGACGACCACGGCGGCGCCACCGTTGTCGATCAGCGTCCAGATGTAGTTATCCGCAAATGCGGGCAGGGCAGTCAGTCGCATAGAATTGGACCATGCCCGCGCTGCAGAGCACCCGTCAAGCGAGCCAGACCCCGTGGTTCGACAGTGAACCGGCGGAGGCCTTGCGCGTGCTGGAGCGGCAGTTGCTGCTGCCACAGCTGTCGGTGCTGCCGGCACAGCCCTGGCTGTGGATCGCACCAAGTGCGGCCTGGCTGGACGATGCACAGCTGGGCGGACGCGGTCTGCGCCTGTTCCGGCAGGGGCAGGGCTATGCCGGCGACACCCGCTGTGCGCTGCCGTTGCCGCTGGCCAATGAAAGCGTCAATGCGATCGTGCTGCAGCATGTCACTGCCGCCGACGCCGACCGTCTGCTCGACGAGTGCGAGCGCGTACTGATGCCGGGCGGCCACCTGTGGTTGAGCAGCCTCAACCCGTTCAGCCCGTATCGCACGCGTTGGCGCCAGCATGGGCTGGTGGTGCGCACGCCGCAGCGGATCCGCCTGCTGCTCGGCCGTCATGGGCTGGAGTGCGACGATATGCGTTACCTGGGCCCGCTCTGGCGCGGTGAGGGCAGCCGTCGTCCCGGAGGTTGGGCACCGCTGCGCGCGGCCTGCCTGTTCCATGCGGAAAAACGCACGCTGGCCCTGCCTGGGCCGAAACCGCTGCCGGTGCGCTGGCACGGCACCGTAGCTACCTGATTCTGGAGTTGTATTGAAAACCATCGAAATCCACACCGACGGTTCCTGCCTTGGCAATCCCGGCCCCGGCGGCTGGGCTGCGCTGCTGCGCTACAAGGGCCACGAGCGCGAACTGAGCGGTGGCGAGGCGCACACCACCAACAACCGGATGGAGCTGATGGCGGCCATTTCCGGGCTGGAGTCGCTGACCGAACCGTGCAACATCGTGCTCTATACCGATTCGCAGTACGTGCGGCAGGGCCTGACCCAGTGGATGCCGGGCTGGATCCGCAAGAACTGGAAGACCGCCGGTGGCGACCCGGTGAAGAACCGCGAGCTGTGGGAGCGCCTGCAGGCGGCCACGCTGCGGCATCAGATCGACTGGCGGTGGGTGAAGGGCCACTCCGGCGATCCGGACAATGAGCGGGTGGATACCCTGGCGCGCAACGCGGCGATCCAGATCCGCGACGCCAGCCCGGTAAACTGAGCCCATGCGTCAGATCATCCTCGATACCGAAACCACCGGCCTGGAGTGGAAGAAGGGCAACCGCATCGTCGAAATCGGCTGCGTGGAGCTGTTCAAGCGCCGCCCGACCGGCAACAACTATCACCAGTACATCAAGCCGGACTGCGAGTTCGAACAGGGCGCGCAGGAAGTCACCGGCCTGACCCTGGAGTTCCTCGATGACAAGCCGGACTTCGCGCAGATCGCCGACGAGTTCCTGGCCTTCATCGATGGCGCCGAGCTGATCATCCACAACGCGGCATTCGACCTTGGCTTCCTCGACAACGAGCTGTCGCTGCTGGGGCCGCAGTACGGCAAGATCACCGACCGCTGTACCGTGATCGATACCCTGGTGATGGCGCGCGAGCGCTTCCCGGGCCAGCGCAATTCGCTGGATGCGCTGTGCAAGCGGCTGGGCGTGGACAACTCGCACCGTGCACTGCATGGCGGCCTGCTCGATGCGCAGATCCTGGGCGACGTCTATATCGCGCTGACCTCGGGCCAGGAAGAAATCGGCTTCGGTCTGGGCGATGACGATGGCGGTGGTGCCGGTGCGGCGCTGCATGCCTTCGATACCAGCAAGCTGCTGCCGCGCCCGCGCGTGGTGGCCACGCCGTCGGAGCTGGAAGCGCATGCGGTGCGACTGGAGCGGCTGCGCAAGAAGGCTGGCCATGCGCTGTGGGATGGCCCGAAGGTGGAAGAGCCCGCCAGCGCGTAATACATCGAAGTAGTGCCGGCCGCTGGCCGGCAGCGCCGTATCCACGCGTGGCGTGGATCTACCGGTTAGTGGCAGCGCACCAGGATCACGCTGATGTTGTCGCGGCCACCGCCGTCGAGTGCGGCCGCGACCAGCGTGTCCACGCATTCCTGTGCGCTGGCATCCTCGAAGGCGAGGGTGCGGGCAATGCCGCGGTCGTCCACTTCCTCGGTCAGGCCGTCACTGCACAGCAGCAGCTGCATGCCCGGGCGCAGCTCACCACTGGTGGTGGCCACGTTCAGATGCGCCGGATCGGTCACGCCCAGTGCCTGGGTGACCACGTTGCGATGCGGATGCGCGCGCGCCTGTTCGGCGGTCAGGTTGCCCTGCGCGACGAGTTCCTGCACCACGCTGTGGTCCTGGCTGAGCTGGGCCAGCTGGCCATCGCGCCACAGGTAGGCGCGGCTGTCGCCGACCCACGCCACTTCATAGCGGTTGCCCTGCACACGCGCAGCGACCACGGTGGTGCCCATCGGCAGTGTGTCGTTGCGACGGCGCGAGGCACGGATGATCTCTTCGTCGGCGGTGCGGATGGCCTGTGCCAGCGGCGCGCCACGACGGATCTCGCGCACGATGGTCTCGCGCGCCAGCGCGCTGGCCACTTCGCCGCAGGCGTGCCCGCCCATGCCATCGGCCACCAGCCACAGGGCCAGCTCGCTGTCACCGTAGTAGGTGTCCTCGTTGAGCTCGCGGCGCATGCCGGGGTGGGTCAGGTGTCCGAATTCGATCATGCGGTCCCCTGCGACAGGGGTGTGGCGCGGTCTCTTATCAACACCTGGCCCTGCCGCCGAGCTTACCGGTGGGCGTCGCGCTGGTGGCCGTAGCCTGAGACAAACGAAAGCCTGGTACCCATTCAACAGGTGAATCACCACACCTCATCTCACGAGAGCGGCTGTTGGACTAGTGACGA
>NZ_RXLZ01000115.1 GCF_003970865.1 Stenotrophomonas maltophilia
TCTTATTACATCAAGTACGTTGTTGTCTGGGCGGTAGGATACTCTTTCTCAGATGAACATGATTTAAGTGGTGGGGTTTTATATATCCTACACAGTCCGACGACCCCGGGATCGCAACGCGATAAGTCGTCGGCAGCCTGAGGTGTGTAAGAGGGACAGGCCCTGCTGCCTTCGGCTGCCTTTGCAGCGGGCGATGACAGCGCTCATCGTGACCGCCACCTGACTGAACTGTCGTCGGTGCAGGTCACCGCCTCGCCGCTGCAGGGCGACGCAGAATCGCTGGCACGCCCGGTGGAGGTTCTGGCCGGTGAACGCCTGGACGAGCAGAAGGCCGGCACCCTCGGCGATACCGTGGCCAAGCTGCCCGGCGTACAGAGCACCTTCTTCGGTCCCGGCGTCGGCCGCCCGATCATCCGCGGCCAGGAAGGCCCGCGCGTGGCCGTGCTGTCCAACGGCATGGGCAACATGGATGCATCCACCGTCAGCGCCGACCATGCCACCAGCATCGAGCCGTTCCTGGCCGACCAGATCGAAGTGTTGAAGGGCCCGGCCACGCTGCTGTTCGGCAGCGGCGCCATCGGTGGTGCGGTCAACGTGGTTGACGGCCGCATCGCGCGCGAACTGCCGGAGCGTCCGCTCAGTGGCCGCGCCGAACTGCGCGGCAATTCGGTCAACAACGAACGCAGCGGCATGTTCCGCCTCGATGGCGTCAGCGGCAATGTCGTGCTGCACGTGGACGGCCTGGTGCGCAACGGTGACGACTACCGTATTCCCGGTTATGCAGTGATCGACAGCCTTGAAGATCATCATGACCACGATCACGACCATGATGCGGCCGAGGGCGAAGAACCGCGCCGCGGTCGCCTGGACAACAGCTCGATCCGCACCCGCGCCGGTGGCGTCGGCGCAACGTGGCTGGGCGACGGCGGCTACTTCGGCGTATCGGCCAGCACCTACCGCACCAACTACGGCATTCCCAATGGCGCGCACGTGCACGCCGATGGTGATGATCACGGCCATGACCACGGCCACGACCATGGCGACGAAGAAGAAGGCGGCGACGAGCACGACGTGCGCATCGACATGGTGCAGAACCGCTTCGAGACCAAGGCCGGCATCTACAACCCGGTCTCGTTCCTGAAGAACATCAACGCACGCGTGGCCTACACCGACTACGAACACGTGGAGCTGGAAGCCGGCACGCCGTCCACCCGCTTCACCAACCGCGGCATCGAAGCGCGCCTGGAAGCGGTGCAGCAGCAGATCGGCGGATGGGACGGCGCCTTCGGCCTGCAGTTCGGCAACAGTGACTTCGGCGCCAAGGGCGAAGAGGCGTTCGTGCCGGATACCGGCACGAAGAACATCGGCCTGTTCGTGCTGCAGGAAAAGCAGTTCGGCCCGTTCAAGCTGGAACTGGGCGGCCGCCACGACCAGGTCAAGCTGGACCCGACCGGTGACTACCGCCGTCGCACGTTCGGCGCCACCAACCTGTCTGCCGCTGGCATCTGGAAGCTCAACGATGCCGTTGATCTGCGCATCGGCGTGGACAGCTCCGAGCGTGCACCGACCAACGAAGAGCTGTATGCCGCCGGCGCGCACATCGCCACCCGCTCGCTGGAAATCGGCGACGCCAACCTGAAGACCGAGCGCGGCCAGCGCGTGGAACTGGGCATCCATACCCACAGCGAACGCCTGGACTTCTCCGCATCGGTCTATCAGACGAAGTTCAAGGACTTCATCTACCTGGCCGAAACCGGCATCACCGAGGGGCTGCCGGTGCGCACCTGGACCCAGCAGGACGCGGTGTTCCGCGGTGCCGAGGCCGAAGCGCTGGTGCACCTGTTCGAGGGCGGCGCCGGTGACTGGGATCTGCGCCTGTTCGGTGACTACGTGAAGGCCAAGCTGGATGGCAGCGGCAGCCGCAACCTGGACATCGCCGTGCCGCATGGCGACCACAACCACAACTACACGGTGGAACTGGCCAACACCGGCTACCTGCCGCGCATTGCCCCGGCCCGCGTCGGCGCCGACCTGCGCTGGGCCAAGGACGGCTGGCGCGCTTCGGTCGGTGCGGTGCGCTACAGCCGCCAGAAGGATGTCGCCCAGAACGAGGCACCGAGCGACGGCTACACCCTGGTCGACGCGCATCTGGCCTACCGCTGGGACCGCAACGCCAGCAACAGCTACGAGGTGTTCCTGGATGGCAGCAACCTGACCAACCGCGAAGTGCGCCCGCATACCTCGCTGCTGCGCGACTACTCGCCGCTGCCGGGCCGTGGCGTCGCATTCGGCATCCGCGCGTTCTTCTGACTCTCCTCCATCCACGCATGGTGTGGATCTACTGCACCACGCCGGGGTTCGGATCCCATTCCGCAGGAATGGGCTCTGACCCAGCCTGAGATCACGCATGGCGTGGATCTCCTTGCTACTCCTTCCACAGGTATGCAGCGGGGGCCTTCGGGCCCCCGTTTTCATTTCGACCCGAACCATCACGCATTCGTCACAAAGATGTGCGTACCACAACAAGCGGACAATCCCGTCACTCAAAGCCTCGCCAATCGGACACTTTTGTCCGAAAATAATTCCATGACTGCCCAACGTGCCGATGCTGCTGCCCGCCGCGCCCTCATCCTCGACGCCGCCGATCATGTGTTCGGCCAACACGGTGTCACCGCCCCGCTGGACCTGGTGGTCGAACGCGCCCAGGTGGGCCGCGCCACCCTGTACCGCAACTTCCCCGACCGCACCGCGCTGATCCAGGCGCTGCTGCAGCGTACGGTCGACCGCATACGGCGCCAGGTCGAACAACTCGGCGACCGCGACGACGCCCTGTTCGAGGTGTTCGAGGGCATGGCCCAGCGCATCATCGATTCGCCGGCACTGGCCGATTACTGGCGTGCGGTCGATTCGGATGTGCCGGCCATGCGCACCGCGCGCGAGACCGTGCGCGATCTGCTGGAAGCACCGATCGCCCGCGCCAAGGCCGCGGGCCTGTGCCGTGCCGACCTGGAGAAGACGGACATTTCACTGATCTCGGGCATGCTGGGCGCGGCCCTGCGCGGCAAGACCCGCGACGAGCGCGCCCACCTGGCCGGGCGCGCCCTGCAGCTGCTGCGCGGGGGTCTCCAGGGAGCAACCAGCGAGGCCCGCTGATGGTCCAGCCGTATCTGAAGCCGGTTCCGGATTGGGAGGAGCACGAGAAGCCGACCATGCCCGGTTCGGCGTCGATGCCCTGGCACCCACCGTACCGTCGGTTGGCCTATGCACTGGTATCGCTGCTGGTGGCGATCACCGGCGGCCTCGGCAATGCGCTGGTCACCGCCAACCTGCCGTTCCTGCAGGGCCAGCTGGCGCTGACCCCGACCCAGGGCAGCTGGCTGGTGGCGGCCTATGCAATGGTCAACGTCACGGCCAACCTGCTGGCCTTCAAGTTCCGCCAGCAGTACGGCATCCGCCTGTTCGCCGAGATCGGGCTGGGCCTGTACGCGGCGCTGGCGGTGCTGCACCTGTTCGTCGGCAGCTTCGAGACCACGATGCTGACCCGTGCCGCCAGCGGCTTCGCTGGCGCGGCCTGTTCAACGCTGGGCACGCTGTACATGCTGCAGGCGCTGCCGCGACGGTTCACCGGCAATCTGCTGGTGGTCGGAGTCGGCCTTTCGCAGCTGGCGGTGCCGATCGCCTGGATCGTGTCGCCGGGCCTGGTCGATACCGGCCAATGGCACCAGCTCTACTCGTTTGAAGCCGGGCTGGCACTGTGCGCGTTCGCCGCGGTGGTGGTGCTGAAGCTGCCGCCGGGCATCCAGGTGAAGGCGTTCGAGCCGTTGGACTTCCTCACGTTCGCCCTGCTCGCGCCGGCGGTCGCGCTGCTGGTGATCGTGCTGGCACAGGGCTACACCCGCTGGTGGCTCAACACGCCATGGCTGGGCTGGGCACTGGTCGCCTCGATCGTGCTGTCCACCACCGCCTTCATCATCGAACACTACCGGCGCAATCCGCTGCTGCAGATCCGCTGGCTGTCGAAGCTGCCGGTGCTGCACTTCATCGTCGGCGCGTTCCTGATCCGCTTTCTCACCACCGAGCAGTCCTACGGCGTGGTCAACCTGATGCGCACGCTGGGCATGGGGCCTGACCAGATGCGCCCGCTGTTCGTGGTGATCCTTGCGGGCGTGGTCACCGGCATCGCCGGCGCCTCGCTGACCTTCGGCCCAAAGCGACTGATTGCCCAACTGCTGATGGCAATCCTGCTGCTGGGCGCTGCCGCCTTCTTCGACCAGCACCGTACCAGCATGGATCGGCCGCACGACTTCTACGTCAGCCAGTTCCTGGCCTCGGTCGGTGCCGGCATGTTCATGGGCCCGTTGATCATGCTCGGCATTTCCGCCGCGCTGAAGCAGGGCGTGGACCACATGATCACCTTCCTGGTGACGCTGTCGATCACGCAGACGCTGGGCGGCCTGGCCGGCTCGGCGGTGCTGGGCACCTTCCAGCTGCATCGCGAGCAGTTGTACTCCAGCGCATTGACCAGCCAGCTCGACCCGGCCGACCCGGTGGTGGCACAACGCCTGCGCATCCAGCAGCAGCTGTACAGCGCACAGATCACCGACCCGGTGCTGCGCAGTGCGCAGGGCAGCGCGCAGCTGGCGCAGACCACCCGCCGCGAAGCCAACGTGCGTGGCTTCAATGATGTGTTCACACTGAGCGGTAGGCTGGCCATCGGCTTCCTGTGCTGGTTGCTGTTGCTGTCGCTGCGCACCGCCGTGCTCAAGCAATGGCGCAAGCGCCACCCCACTTCCCTCACTGTGGCCACGCCGGCCGCGCCCCGCTGAGTCCCTGTCCCTTATACCAATCCCCGAGCCCCCGGGAGGGACCCCTTACCCGTATGCCGGCTTTTGCTTGAAAAAAAAAACGAGCGTAAGACAAAAGGCAGGCACGGAGAGAAGCAGACGAGACGAGGAGAGAAGATGA
>NZ_RXLZ01000116.1 GCF_003970865.1 Stenotrophomonas maltophilia
TATGGGCATGAGTGCTGGATCTGCGATAGCTGTCGTGGTGGTTTTTTCTGTATAGACGATGCGGCCCTGGGAGATCGAACGGCGTAAGGTCGGCGGCAGGGGACAGTTGTAATAAGGGACAGGTGTATCAATCACTGGGCGCACGAATCCCGTCAGCGGGACAGGGGGAGGGAAACCGTGCGGGTCGGGAAGGGATGTTATATTATTCCATAACGATTCGCCGACCCTGCTGGAAGTCATGTCCCTGTCCTCACGCCTGCGCCACCTGCTCGACCGTTTCGGCGCCACTGGTTCGATGCTGTGCGCGGTGCATTGCGCGGTGATTCCGGTGCTGCTGGCCGCAGCGCCCTCGTTGGGCCTGTCGTTCTGGCTGAGCGACGGCGTGGAACAGGCGCTGGTGGTGTTCGTGACCCTGCTGGGGCTGTTCAGCCTGGTCTGGGGCTACCGTCGCCACGGCGCGCTGCGTGCGCTGGGCTTCCTGATTCCCGGCCTGGTCGCATTGTGGGCCGGCGTGTTGTACGACCCGTTGCACCACAATGCGGTGCCGCACGCGGTGGTGATGACCGTCGGCGGCCTGCTGGTGGGTGTGGCCCATCTGGTCAACCTGCGCCTCAACCACGGTCACGTGCACGACGCCAGCTGCGCGCACTAGGCGCTCCGTGATAGGATTTTCGATCGTGCGCGGGGGCGCCCAGCAAGGCGGCCCCGCCGAACCCGTGTCAGTACGGGGTAACCAGATTTCACATTTGAGGAGTTGAAGACATGGGTAAGGGTGACCGCAAGACCGCCAAGGGCAAGCGCTACAACGCCAGCTACGGCAACGCCCGTTCGCACACCGCGAGCAAGGTCGCCGTAGGCGCCGCCGCTCCGGTTGCCAAGAAGACCGTGGCCAAGGCTCCGGCGAAGAAGGCTGTGGCGAAGAAGGCTGTCGCCAAGGCCTGATCCGGCCCAGACCGGTTCAACGAAAAACGCGGCGCCTGGCGCCGCGTTTTTTTATGCGCGTTTTTGTAGAGCCGAGCCCATGCTCGGCTGGCGCAATGCAGCCGAGCATGGGCTCGGCTCTACAGGGAAGTCAGCGCAGGGTCTTCTTCAGTGTTTCCGGATTGCCGTCGTTCGGTGCGGCCGGCACCTGCAGCAGCTGGGCCAGCAGCGGATAGACATCGACGTTGTCGAAGCCATCGATCACCAGGCCCTGGCGGAACGACGGGCCGGCGGCCACGAACACCGCGCGCATGGAGGGCAGGGCGTTGTCGTAGCCATGCGAACCTCGATCCTGCTTCGCGCGCTTGGCGATCTTCTCCTGGTGCAGTGCATCCCAGCCTTCATCCATGGCACAGACGATGGCCGGAACCCGCGGATGCGTGCCGTAGTGCCAGCGCGCCGGCAGGTTCTCCTTCTTCCAGCACTCGTAGTGCGCGTGGCGGCCGAGCAGGGCGCGTTCGGCTTCCGCTTCGCGGCCGGCGACCGGTGCAAAACCCACCGACTGGCCCTGGCTGATATTGCGCGCAATGGCCGGGTCGGCCATCGATTCGGTGGCGATCACGTGGCCGTCGGCAACGCTGGCCATGCCGTGGTCAGACACCACGATGACGTTGGTGGTCGCAACCAGGCCGCGCTGTTGCAGTCCGTCAAGCACCTGGCCGACGATCTGGTCGGCGCGCATGATGGCGTCGGCGTACTGCTTCGACTCGGGGCCGTAGTTGTGGCCAGCCTTGTCCACGTGTTCCATGTACAGCGTGGTCAGGCGGGGTGCATCCGCATCGGTCTGCGCCAGCCAATCAAGCACGATGCCGGCCCGCTGCTCCAGCGGTTCCTTGCCGTCGTAGATGCGCCACTGGCTCGGGCGCACGCCGCGGATTTCCGATTCACTGCCCGGCCACGACGTGGTGGCCGAGCGGACGCCGGCGTTCTCGGCGCCGACCCAGATCGGTTCGCCGCCCCACCAGGCACTGGTGGTGACGGCCTCGCGGTTGCTCAGTTCGAAACGGCCCAGGGTTGCATCGTCCATGCTGTTGTTGACGATGCCGTGGTGGTCCGGACGCAGGCCGGTGACGATCGTGTAGTGGTTGGGGAAGGTCAGCGACGGATAGGACGGCGTCATCCAGCGTGCACGCACGCCGCCATCGATCAGTCGCTGCAGGTTCGGGGTCAGGCCGCGGTCCAGCGCATCGGCGCGCAGGCCGTCGATCGAGATCAGCAGCAGCTTCGGCGGCGTGGCCGCAGCGACAGGTGTAGGAACGGAGGCGGAAGGGGCGGGCGCGGTGGTGCAGGCGGCCAATGGCAGCAGCAGCGCCAGCGCGCAGGTCAGGCGTACGGAAGTCATCCGTCCATCATAGTGCGAGGCAATGACGCGCCCAAGACACGGCGCGCGCCCTTCAACAAGAAGGGGGCTTTCTCCAGACATGTCCCTGATGTCTCCATCCACGCATGGCGTGGATCTACCGTGTCGACCAAGGTCGACACCCACCAGTAGCCGCGCAGCCCGGCCGGCCCTCTCAGGCGAACAGCGGGGCCTGGCGTTGTTCCAGCCGCAGCAGCGCGGCCTTGGTTTCCAGTCCGCCACCAAAGCCGGTCAGTGCCCCGTTGCTGCCGATCACGCGATGGCAGGGCAGGATGATCGGCAGCGGGTTGCGGCCGTTCGCGGCGCCGACCGCGCGGGTCGCACTGGGTTGGCCCAGATGCTGCGCCAACTGCAGGTAGCTCCAGGTCTGACCGAACGGAATCAACGCCAGCGCCTGCCACACACGCAGCTGGAACGGCGTGCCACGTGGTGCCAGCACAAGGTCGAAGCTGCTGCGCTCGCCGTGCAGGAACTGCAGCAGCTGTTCGCGCGCTTCCGGCAAGGCATCCGGTGCGTAATGCCAGTCATCACGCCCGCGCGCGGGGTGGCGGTTCTCCGGGAACAGCACATGAGAAAGACCACGCTCGTCACCGGCGATGGTCAGCACGCCGATCGGGCTGTCGAAACGATCGAACAACAAAGTCATGTCGGTTCTCCAACGAAAGTGCCGGACAGGTGCCACAGGTGCAGCACGGCATAGGCGCGCCATGGCCGCCATGGCTGCGAGCGCGCTTCGGTTGCGCGTTCGCTCAGGCGCTGGCCCTGCGCGTGGCCGAGGACCTGCTGCAGCACCAGGTCACCGGCGGGGAAGGCATCGGGCTGGCCGAGTCCGCGCAGGGCAATGTACTGCGCGGTCCACGGGCCGATGCCGGGCAGTGCAATGCAGCGCGCAACGAATTCTTCCAGCGCCTGGCCGGGACCAAAGTCGAGCTGGCCACTGGCACAGGCGGCGGCCAGCGCACGGACTGTGGCGGCGCGGGTGCGGGGCAGGCCGATCGATTCCAGTGGCGCCTCGGCCAACACCTCGGGCGCGGGGAACTGGCGATCGAAGTCCGATGGCATGCCCGGCAGGTGTGCGCCGTAGGCATCGACCAGGCGCCGCGCGAAGGTGGTGGCCGCGGCCACGCTGACCTGCTGTCCGAGCACGGCGCGCACGCCCACCTCGAAGCCATCCCAGCCGCCGGGCACGCGCAGCCCGGGGCGTTCGGTGATGCCACGCGCCAGCAGCGGTTCTTCACCCAGCGCGGCATGGACCTGCTGCAGGTCGGCGTCCAGATCGAACACGCGACGCACACGGCGCACGATGTCGGGGATCAGGCGCGGGTCGACCGCACCCAGCTGCAGGCGCAGTTCGGGGCGCTTCGGGTCGGCGGTGACGCGCAGCAGGGTGGGGCGCTCGGGCGTGCCGAGCACGCGCTGGTAGCTGTCTTCGCCGATCAGTTCGATGCCGGGCAGGCTGCGCTTGCGCAGGAAGGCCAGCATGCGCGGGAAGTCCAACGGCGGGCGGTACGCCAGGCGCAGTACCAGGCAGCCGTCATCGGCGGCCAGCGGCTGGTGCTGGCGACGCAGCGCCGTCGGTGCCATGCCGCAGCCCTGCAGGAAGGCGGTATTGAAGCGGCGCAGGCTGTTGTAGCCGGCGGCCAGCGCAACGTCGGTCACCGGCAGCGTGGTTTCGGTCAGCAGTTGCTTGGCCAGCAGCAGGCGATGGGTGGCGTGGATCTGCCCCGGCGTCGCGCCCAGGTATTCAACGAACAGGCGCTGCAGCTGGCGCGCGCTGAGTCCGATCTTCTGCGCGAGGTCCGCAACGGGCTGCTCCTGCAGGAAGCCGCCCTGGATCAGCGCGAGGGCGCGCTGCACGGTCTGCCCGGCCAATGCCTGCTGTGCCTGCGGTGCCAGTTCGGGACGGCAGCGCAGGCACGGCCGGTAGCCGGCGGCGGCGGCTGCAGCGGCGGTCGGGTAGTAGGTGATGTTGCGCGGCTTCGGTGGCGGTGCCGGGCACACCGGGCGGCAGTAGATGCCGGTGCTTCGCACGGCGGTGAAGAACACGCCGTCGAAGCGTGCATCGCGGGCCAGGCGGGCGCGGTCGCAGGCGGCGGTGTCGAGGGCGAGGGCGGTGTCCATGGCGCCAGTCTAGGCGTGTGCGGGCGGGGATACTCGCCACATTCGGACATGGATGCTGAAGGGGGTTCTGGCAGGGCCGCGCCCTGCACCTGCCGAGGCCAGAGCAACAGCAACAGCGGCTTCTGGCCCTTTTAAACATCTGCCCCTGCCGCCGACCTTGCGCGTCGAGATCTCGGCTTGTGCAGTAGCATCAGAAAAAAAAGCATCATAATATAGCAATCTCATCTCGTAATGAACTCATCGCACTCACAAACAAACACTACACA
>NZ_RXLZ01000117.1:0-2500 GCF_003970865.1 Stenotrophomonas maltophilia
GGGTGTAAACCCTGGCGATGACCTACTCTCGCATGGCTTGAGCCACACTACCATCGGCGCAGCTGCGTTTCACTTCCGAGTTCGGGATGGGATCGGGTGGTTCCACAGCGCTAATTTCACCAGGGAGGCGGTTGGAGCGTCGCCATCCAATACAGCCGGATAAGGCGCCTGCCTCTCATAGTTCTTGTGACGTAGCGTGCACTTGGATGCTCTTACGACGCTGTCGTAAAGCCAAGGCAACTTGAGGTTATATGGTCAAGCCTCTCGGATCATTAGTATCAGTTAGCTCAATACATTGCTGTACTTACACACCTGACCTATCAACCACGTAGTCTACATGGTTCCTTCAGGGGGCTTGTGCCCCGGGAGATCTCATCTTGAGGCGCGCTTCCCGCTTAGATGCTTTCAGCGGTTATCGCTTCCGAACATAGCTACCCGGCAATGCCACTGGCGTGACAACCGGAACACCAGAGGTTCGTCCACTCCGGTCCTCTCGTACTAGGAGCAGCCCCTCTCAAATCTCCAACGCCCATGGCAGATAGGGACCGAACTGTCTCACGACGTTCTGAACCCAGCTCGCGTACCACTTTAAATGGCGAACAGCCATACCCTTGGGACCGACTACAGCCCCAGGATGTGATGAGCCGACATCGAGGTGCCAAACACCGCCGTCGATATGAACTCTTGGGCGGTATCAGCCTGTTATCCCCGGAGTACCTTTTATCCGTTGAGCGATGGCCCTTCCATACAGAACCACCGGATCACTAAGTCCTAGTTTCCTACCTGCTTGATCCGTCGATCTTGCAGTCAAGCACGCTTATGCCTTTGCACACAGTGCGCGATGTCCGACCGCGCTGAGCGTACCTTCGAGCTCCTCCGTTACTCTTTAGGAGGAGACCGCCCCAGTCAAACTACCCACCATACACGGTCCCCGACCCAGATAATGGGCCCAGGTTAGAACGTCAAGCACGACAGGGTGGTATTTCAAGGATGGCTCCACTGCAGCTAGCGCCACAGTTTCATAGCCTCCCACCTATCCTACACAGACGAACTCAACGTTCAGTGTAAAGCTATAGTAAAGGTTCACGGGGTCTTTCCGTCTTGCCACGGGAACGCTGCATCTTCACAGCGATTTCAATTTCACTGAGTCTCGGGTGGAGACAGCGCCGCTGTCGTTACGCCATTCGTGCAGGTCGGAACTTACCCGACAAGGAATTTCGCTACCTTAGGACCGTTATAGTTACGGCCGCCGTTTACTGGGGCTTCGATCAAGAGCTTCGCCTTGCGGCTGACCCCATCAATTAACCTTCCAGCACCGGGCAGGCGTCACACCCTATACGTCCACTTTCGTGTTTGCAGAGTGCTGTGTTTTTGATAAACAGTCGCAGCGGCCTGGTTACTGCGACCCTCTTCAGCTATAGCTCGCACGAGCCACCAAAAAGGGTGCACCTTCTCCCGAAGTTACGGTGCCATGTTGCCTAGTTCCTTCACCCGAGTTCTCTCAAGCGCCTGAGAATTCTCATCCTACCCACCTGTGTCGGTTTACGGTACGGTCTGCGTAAGCTGAAGCTTAGGAGCTTTTCCTGGAAGCGTGGTATCAGTGACTTCGCCATAAAGGCTCGTCTCGGTGCTCGGTCTTAAAGGATCCCGGATTTGCCAAAGATCCAAACCTACCGCCTTTCCCCAGGACAACCAACGCCTGGTACACCTAACCTTCTCCGTCCCTCCATCGCACTTACGCGAGGTGCAGGAATATTAACCTGCTTCCCATCGACTACGACTTTCGTCCTCGCCTTAGGGGCCGACTCACCCTGCGCCGATTAACGTTGCGCAAGGAAACCTTGGGCTTTCGGCGTGCGGGTTTTTCACCCGCATTATCGTTACTCATGTCAGCATTCGCACTTCCGATACCTCCAGCAGACTTCTCAATCCACCTTCAACGGCTTACGGAACGCTCCTCTACCGCGCATAACAAAGTTATGCACCCCAAGCTTCGGTTCACTGCTTAGCCCCGTTAAATCTTCCCCGCAGACCGACTCGACCAGTGAGCTATTACGCTTTCTTTAAAGGGTGGCTGCTTCTAAGCCAACCTCCTGGCTGTCTGTGCCTTTCCACATGGTTTTCCACTTAGCAGTGAATTTGGGACCTTAGCTGTGGGTCTGGGTTGTTTCCCTTTTCACGACGGACGTTAGCACCCGCCGTGTGTCTCCCATACAGTCCGTCTCGGTATTCGGAGTTTGCAATGGTTTGGTAAGTCGCGATGACCCCCTAGCCATAACAGTGCTCTACCCCCGAGAGGATACATATGAGGCGCTACCTAAATAGCTTTCGAGGAGAACCAGCTATCTCCGGGTTCGATTAGCTTTTCACTCCTAATCACACCTCATCCCCTACCTTTGCAACGGGAGTGGGTTCGGGCCTCCAGTGCGTGTTACCGCACCTTCACCCTGGGCATGACTAGATCACCCGGTTTCGGGTCTACTGCCCGCGACTATGCGCC
>NZ_RXLZ01000118.1 GCF_003970865.1 Stenotrophomonas maltophilia
CTTCTGACGATTTTCCCACCCCCGCCACCTCAGAATGGCCGTTTTGCTCCCGGAGCCTGCCGTGCCCGTAGCCCTGCCCCGCCGTTGGCGCCTGCCCCTGTTGTGGCTGCTGATCATTGCTGCATTGGCAGCGGGCATCGGCCTTCGGCAGCCGCAGCCGCCGGACGAGCCGCGCTTCGTGCTGGCCGCGCGGACCATGGTCGAGAGCGGGCAATGGCTGCTGCCGCATCGTGGCAGCGAGCTGTATGCCGAGAAACCACCGGTGTTCATGTGGCTGCAGGCGGCCGCTTACGAGGTGGTCGGCAGCTGGCAGTGGTCGTTCCTGCTGCCGTCATTGCTGGGCGCCCTGCTGAGTCTGTGGCTGGTGTCGGATCTGGCACGGCGGCTGTGGTCGCCGCGGCATTCCATCTATGCCCTCGCGGCGCTGTTCTGCACCCTGCAGTTCGGGCTGATGGCCAAGCGTGCGCAGATCGACATGGTGCTGGTGGGGATGACCACCGTCGCCCTGTGGGGCTTGATGCGGCACCTGTGCGAACGTCGCAACCTGCCCGCGCTGTGGCTGGCCGGTTTCGCCGCAGGCGTCGGCACGGTGACCAAGGGCGTGGGTTTCCTGCCGCTGCTGATGGTGCTGCCCTGGTTCGGCTGGTGGCTGTACCAGCGCCGTCGCGGGCACCGTGTGGAGGGTCCGCACCCGGCAACGCTGCTGTGGCTGATCCCGGCGTTCCTGCTGGGCGTGGGCGTGTGGCTGGCACCGCTGGGCTGGGCCCTGCTGCATACACCCAGCGCCGAACTGCAGGCCTACGCGCATGAGCTGCTGTTCAAGCAGACCGGCACCCGCTACGCCAATGCCTGGCACCACCGGCAACCGGCCTGGTA
The DNA here is from genome assembly GCF_003970865.1 of Stenotrophomonas maltophilia. GTDB lineage: Bacteria > Pseudomonadota > Gammaproteobacteria > Xanthomonadales > Xanthomonadaceae > Stenotrophomonas > Stenotrophomonas maltophilia_AR. The sequence goes on from NZ_RXLZ01000118.1 coordinate 877, forward strand.
CTACCTGCAGGTGATCCTGACCCTGTGGCTGCCGGGCAGCCTGCTGCTGCCGATGCTGCTCAAGCCCTGGTGGCGCCGCATCCGTCGTGGCGATGGCCGCCAGTGGCTGCTGCTGGGCTGGGCGGTGCTGGTACTGGTGTTCTTCAGTGCCAGCCCGGGCAAGCGCGAGGTGTATCTGTTGCCGATGCTGCCGGCGATGGCACTGGCGGTGGCGCCGCTGCTGCCCGGCCTGCTGCGCCGCCTGTGCGTGCGCCGCTACCTGTTCGGCTACAGCGTGGTGCTGATGCTGGCCACCGGCGTGCTCGGCGTGATGCTGATGACCGAGCACCCGTGGGCGTTGGCACAACTGGAACGCCGCGCCATGCCCGATACGTTGCTGCCGGTGCTGGGCGATGGCCTGCTGACCTTCGCCATTGCCCTGGCCACGCTGATCGTGTGGCTGCGGGTACGTCGTGCCGCGACGCTGGTACTGCTGACCCACGGCATGCTGTGGATGCTCTACGGCCTGGTGCTGATGCCTGCACTGGACCCCTTCGCCTCGGCATCGGCACTGATGCGCCGGGTCGGTGCGCGGATCGGTCCCGATGCCGAACTGGCGCTGGTGGCCTGGCGCGAGCAGAACCTGCTGCAGGCCGACCGGCCGGTGCGCGAGTTCGGCTTCAAGCGGCCCTGGGCCGAGCAATGGCACGACGCCGGCCCGTGGCTGGCCGAGGCACCGGACAAGCGCTGGCTGCTGGTGCTGGATGATGCAATGAGCCCGTGCGTGGACCCGAGCAAGGTGATCGATATTGGTGTTGCCAACAGGAACCGTTGGCAATTGCTTCCCGGTACCGCATGGAACCCGGAATGCCACGCCGAGCGGACAGGGTCGACCGCTGAAGAAGACTGAACGTTGACACGTACCGGGCAAGCATTAACCCGGCACGAACGAGCGTCCGACCCTTCTCCGACATCCAGGTGACGAGCATGACCGCGGATTCCCGACCCGCCCTTTCCCAGCATGCCCGTCCGTCCCCTTGATTCGGTAGCGCCGCTTGCGACATCGCCACTGGCGTCACGATTTGCCGTAACTCACCTCTGGCTGCCTGTCGCAATCGGTCTGCCCCTGTTTACGCTGCTGATGGGTTTCGGCGGCGACCAATGGGTCGCCGATCATCTGTTCCGCCTGGAGGGTGGCCACTGGGCGCTGCAGGACGCCTGGGTCACCCGCACGGTGGTGCACAAGGCCGGCAAATGGCTGAGCACGGCTGCTGCACTCGTGGCGATCCTGCTGTGCTTCCACCACTGGCGAAAGGGTCGCGATCGCACCCTGCGGTGGGCGCTGCTTTATGTCGTAATTGCCATGGCTCTGGGCACGGGTGTGATCTCCCTGCTGAAGTCGCTGGTGCCGATGGAATGCCCCTGGGACCTGCTGCGCTACGGCGGCCACCAGCCTTTCATCGGGCTTTTCACGGCGCGCCCCGCAGGCATGGCCGCACAGGCCTGCTTCCCGGCCGGCCACGCCAGCGCGGGTTATGCATGGTTGTCCCTGTACTTTTTTGCCTTGCTGTGGCGCCCTTCATGGCGCTGGGCTGGGTTGTGGATCGGCCTTGCCACCGGCCTGGTGTTCGGCATCAGCCAGCAGCTGCGGGGCGCGCATTTCCTTTCGCATGACCTTGCTACTGCCTTGATCTGCTGGCTGCTTTCGCTGGGCCTGTATCTGATCGTCAAACGCGTCCTGGCACGCCGTCAGCTGGACCGTCCCCACCGCCAGGAGGCAAACGCATGAGTGCATCGGTCCAACGCCCCGCCCGCCTTCCCGCGTTGGCGAACCTTCGCCACTGGCGGCCGCAGCTGTCCACCGAAGCACTGATCGCACTGACCAGCCTGTTCTTCGCGGTGGCCGGCAACGGCCTGTTCTGGCACAGCGCGATGGCCAGCCATCCGGGCAGCCTGCGCTACGCGCTGTCGCTGCTGCTGTTGCTGCTGGGTGCACACGGCGTGCTGCTGGGCATCCTGGTCTGGCGCTGGAACGCCAAGGTGGTGATCAGCCTGTTGTTGCTGGTGACCGCATTCGCTGCGCACTACATGAGCCGTTACCACATCTACCTGGATGCGGACATGCTGCGCAACGTGCTGGCGACCGATCCCAAGGAAAGCCGCGAGCTGATGACCGTGTCGCTGGTGTGGCCGGTGCTGTTGCTGGCGGTGTTGCCGATGATCGTGCTGTGGCGCGTGCAGCTGCGCCGCCGCAGCTGGGGCCGCAGCCTGCTCTGGCGCATCGGCTTCCTGGTGGTGGCGGTAGTGACCGCGGTGGGCGGCGCATTGATCTCGTTCCAGGATGTCTCGGCACTGATGCGCAACCAGCGCGAAGTGCGTTACCTCGCCACCCCGGCCAACGTGCTGCTGGGCATGCCGCGTGCACTGCGTGGCGACAACCCGGTGCAGCGCGCGCCGAAGCTGCCGATCGGTACCGACGCCAAGGCCACCCCGCGTGCACCTGCCAGCAAGCCGCGCCTGCTGGTGATCGTCATGGGCGAAACCGTGCGCGCGCAGAACTGGGGCCTCAACGGTGGCCGCAACACCACCCCGGAACTGGCCCAGGCCAGTGTGGTCAATTTCCCGGACATGCATTCGTGTGGCACCAGCACCGAGGTTTCGCTGCCGTGCCTGTTCTCGCCGTGGGGCCGTCATGACTACGACGAGAAGAAGATCCGCGCGCACCAGTCGTTGCTGCATGTGTTGAACCGCGCTGGCATCGCACCGCTGTGGCGTGACAACCAGTCCGGCTGCAAGGGCGTGTGCGAAGGCCTGGACTTCCAGTCATTGTCCGATGCGACCACCCCGGGCCTGTGCGCTGATGGCCGCTGCATGGACGAAATCCTGCTGCAGGACCTGGCCACCCAGGTGCGTGCCAGGCCCGGCGACCGCGTGGTGGTGCTGCACCAGTTGGGCAACCATGGCCCGGCCTACTTCGAGCGCTACCCACCTGCATTCCGTCGTTTCACCCCGACCTGCGACACCCGCGACATCGGCCGCTGCACGCGCGAAGAGATCACCAACAGTTACGACAATGCCGTGCTGTACACCGATCACTTCCTGACCAAGACCATCGGCACGCTGCAGGGCATGCAGGACTACGACACGGCGATGATCTACCTGTCCGACCACGGCGAGTCGCTGGGCGAGAAGGGCCTGTTCCTGCATGGCGTGCCCTACGCGATTGCCCCGGCCGAGCAGACCCGGGTGCCGATGACGATGTGGTTCTCGCAGGGCTTCGCCAGCAGCCGCGGGCTGGACCTGCAGTGCGTGCGCAAGCGTTCGGCGGCGTATACCGACCACGACAACCTGTTCCCGTCGGTGCTGGGCCTGATGCAGGTGAAGACCTCGCTGTACGAGCGCGACCGCGACGTGTTCGCCAACTGCGAAGGTTGAGGGTTGTTCGGCAGGGCTTGCAGCCCTGCACCTGCAGGGGCAACGGCAACGGCCGAAGCAACAGCAGAAGCGGGTTTCCTGAGGCGGTCCCTAATACACATTTCCGACCCACCGAAAGTGATCCCTATCCCGAATCCGTGTCTTCGCTTTAAAAAAAAAAAATAGCAGTAAAATAAATTAACAAAACCCCACCTTTTTATAACCCTTT
>NZ_RXLZ01000011.1 GCF_003970865.1 Stenotrophomonas maltophilia
TTTTGTCCCCTCTTTCCCAGTTTTTTTTTTTTTTTTTTGTTTACTGAAGCTGAAGACGGTATCAGAGGTCTTTGTTTTTTTTTTCAACGGGGAGCCGGGATACGGGTTAGGGGTCCGGCCTGTGGGCCAGGAGTTGTGTATAAGCAAACGATTACTATATTGTTTAGTTCTGCGTCTGGCGCATTCTTTTCGAGCTTGCGCGATAAGTCTCCCGTCCAGGATGATGGGCGAAATGTTAATCCGTCCGAAATTATAAACATCAAGGATAAGTGATGCTGGTTGTGTCTGAAAACCTAAAAGGTATTGCTAAGTCCTTTGATGTTTGTCCGGGCAGTCTTGTTGAGGAGTTTTCCTTGAAGATATTGCTCGACAGGACGGTTAGGCGAATGCGGGATGACGCCTTGGAGTCTTCCCCGGTGCGTTATGGCTCTAGGTATAATCCCGATGACTTTTTCTTTCCGGAAGAGCAGATTCATGATTCCCTAATGCTGCTGCCAGGTCAGAATTGTCTTGCTTGCTCGCAGCATGAGTACTTCATGCCCCCTGGCTATTTCGGTCTCGTGCAAACTAAGGGGAGTCTAGCGCGTCTATTCGTCACTGCCACCGCGAACGACGGGCAGGTGGAGCCAGGGTATAAAGGAAAGATAACTCTGGAATTGTCGAATCTTGCGAAATTTGCTGTTAGCATTCCGAGTGGTAGCGAAGTTGCGCAGATGTTTGTCTTTCGGTGTAGCAGTAACTCAATTGTCCCCTACAATGGCCGCTATCAGAACGCGCAGGGTCCGACGGTGGCTTCCTTCTAGCAGGTTGGGGCATAGGAGGCGCTTAAGTTGTGATTGATGTAGTGACCTAGCACCGCTGGCGTCTCAAAAGGTTGGTGGTTGACCGGCTTCAATTTCGCATGCGGGCAGCTCGGTCCAAGTGAGTCTGTGAATCTCAGTGCGACCAGGTATGAGGCGAGCTAACTTGTTGGGGCTTACGCATCCACCGCAAGTTGGGAGAAATAGGCTGCGGACGGGCTCGCAGGACGGAAGTATTGGGTATGTGCTCTGCATAAAGCGCTGCTAACTAGGGTTGGTCCAAGGCGAAAGCTCTTCACGAATGAGGCCAGACTCGGGTGGCATGAATCCCAACAACTCCTCCTGTGGCGTCTGCGAGTAGACTTGCCGCATTTGGTGGAAGAACTCCATTGAATCGCCTATCCGACGGTGACATTGCCTGGCATCTTGGAGTTGGAAGACATTGAACCCTGTAATATTGATCCCGGTACAGATTTGCCATGTTTGAACAGACTTTCAAGAACATCGACGACATCCTGCATAAGGACGCTGGCTGCACGAGTGAGCTCGATTACACCGAGCAGTCCTCTTGGCTATTGTTCCTGAAGTACCTCGATGCACTCGAAGCCGACAAGGCGAGCGAAGCCGCGCTTGAAGGCAAGCCTTACCGCTACATCATCGAACAGGCCTACCGCTGGGAAAGTTGGGCGGCGCCCAAGGGCGTCGACGGCAAGCTTGATCACGACGTGGCGCTCACCGGCGACGATCTATGTGAGTTCGTTAATGCCGAGCTCTTCCCGTATCTCGCTGGCTTCAAACAGCGTGCAAGCGGCCCCAACACCATCGAGTACAAGATCGGTGAGGTCTTCGGCGAGATCAAGAACAAGATCCAGAGCGGCTACAGCCTTCGCGACGTGATCGAGCACGTCGACGAGCTGCGCTTCGGCGCCCAGGCTGAGAAGCACGAGCTCTCGCACCTCTACGAAGTCAAGATCAAGAACATGGGCAACGCCGGCCGCAACGGTGGCGAGTACTACACGCCCCGTCCGCTCATCCGGGCCATGATCAAGGTGATCAAGCCCCGGATCGGTGAGCGCATCTACGACGGCGCCTGCGGCTCGGCCGGCTTCTTGTGCGAAGCTTTTGAGTACCTCTCTAACCAGGCGTGCCTGACCACGGCCGATCTCAGCACCCTGCAGACGAGCACATTTTACGGCAAGGAGAAGAAGAGCTTAGCGTACGTGATCGCGATCATGAATATGATCCTGCACGGCATCGAAGCCCCAAACGTCATCCACGCCAACACGCTGGCGGAAAATATCGCCGACATCCAAGACAAGGATCGCTTCGACATCATCTTGGCCAACCCTCCCTTCGGGGGTAAGGAGCGCAAGGAGGTCCAGCAGAACTTCCCCATCAAGACCGGCGAAACCGCTTTCCTCTTTCTGCAGCATTTCATCAAGATGCTGAAAGCTGGGGGGCGGGCTGCGATCGTCATCAAGAATACTTTCCTGTCGAACGCCGACAACGCCTCGATCAGCATTCGCAGGCTGCTGCTGGAGAGCTGCAACCTGCACACGGTGCTCGACTGCCCCGGCGGCACCTTCCTAGGCGCTGGCGTGAAGACCATCGTGCTGTTCTTCGAAAAAGGCGCCAAGACCCAGGGCGTCTGGTACTACCAGCTCGACCCGGGTCGCAGCCTAGGCAAGACCACGGCGCTGAACGACGCCGACTTGGTGGAGTTCGTCGAGCTGCAGAAAACCTTTGCCGACTCGCCGAAGAGCTGGATGCTGGACGCAGCCAGCATCGACACCACAACCTACGACCTGTCGGTCAAGAACCCAAATGGTGGGGAAGTGATCACGCTGCGCACTCCGCAGGATATCCTCGACGAGATCGTTGCGCTCGATACCGAGAGTGCCGAGGCTCTGGCCAAGATACGGGCTTTGGTGGCGTGATGGAGTGCTGGCATTTCAAGCCTTTCGAAGAGTGCCTTGAGCCTGTTGTCTATACGACGAAGGTTCAGCGCAAGGAATTTTTGGCCGATGGCACGTACCCGATCGTCTCGCAGGAAGATGGGCTCGTGAACGGCTTCTGGAACAACGCAGCGGACCTGTTCCGATTAGATCATCCAGTCGTGGTATTCGGTGATCACACGCGGACACTCAAATTCATCGACTTTGACTTCGTTCTTGGCGCTGATGGCGTCAAGGTTCTAAAGCCCAAGCCGTTTCTACATCCTCGGTACTTCTACTACCAACTCCACACCGCGAAACTGGATTCACTTGGTTATGCGAGGCACTACCGCCTTCTGAAAGAGCATCTGGTTAGCTACCCAGCCCTTTCCGAGCAGCGCCGTATCGTCGCCATCCTCGACGGGGCCTTCGAGGCCATTGCCACGGCCAAGGTCAACACCGAGAAAAGCCTTCTGAACGCGCGGGAGGTTTTTGAGAGTAAGCTGTATGCGCTACTCAGTCATGATGTAGCAGCTTGGCCCAAAAAGTCGTTGCGGGAGGTCGCGCTAGACTTCGGTCGTGGCAAGTCCAAGCATCGTCCCCGTAACGATCCGAAACTATACGGAGGGCCATACCCGTTCATTCAGACCGGTGACGTGCGAGGTGCCGAGCACCTGATCACCGAGTACACGCAGAGCTACAGTGAAGTGGGGCTGACTCAAAGCAAGCTTTGGCCGAAAGGCACGCTGTGCATCACTATCGCGGCCAACATCGCGGAAACCGGCGTTTTGAACTTCGATGCATGCTTCCCCGACAGCATCATTGGTGTCGTCGTGGATGAGAGGCAGACAAGTAGTAAGTATCTTGAGTACATGCTGCAGACGGTCAAAGCCCGTCTTAAAGCTAAAGGCAAGGGCAGCGCCCAAGACAACATCAATCTGGCGACGTTTGAGGACGAGCGGTTTCCGTTTCCAGATCTCGACACTCAAGCGCGTGTCGTCAGCCTGCTAGACAACCTGTCTTCTAGGGTCCAGGAGTTTGAGGAGCTGTGCAGTCTAAAACTCATCGCCCTAGATGAGCTCAAAAGGTCCCTGCTACACCAAGCCTTCTCCGGGCTCCTGACAGGCAAGTCAACTGACCAGCAACTGGAAGCGGTCCCATGAACGAAGCTGAAACCCGCGCTGAACACATTGACCCTGCCCTCAAGGCGGCCGGTTGGGGAGTGGTGGAATGCAGCCGGATCCGCCGGGAGGTCATCGCACCTGGCCGACTGCAGGGGAAGGGCCAGCGCGGCAAGGCTGAAATTGCCGACTACGTGCTTATCTACCGAAACACTAAGCTCGCGGTCATCGAGGCCAAGGCCTGGGACAAGCCAGCCACCGAGGGCTTGGCGCAGGCCAAGCAGTACGCCCGGAAGCTGGCGGTGCGCTTCACCTACGCCACTAATGGCCAAGCCATCTACGGCGTGGACATGGCCACGGGTGAGGAGGGAGATGTCGCCGCCTACCCGAGCCCCGACGAACTCTGGGCCCAGACCTTTGCGGAATCCAACACTTGGCGCGACCGCTTCGCCGCCGTGCCCTTCGAGGATAAGGGGGGCGCCTGGGAGAGTCGGTACTACCAGGAGATCGCGGTCCGGCGGGTGCTCGAAGCCATCGCTGAGGGTCGCGAGCGCATCCTGCTGACCCTGGCCACCGGAACCGGCAAGACGGCGATTGCCTTCCAGATCGCCTGGAAGCTGTACCAGAGTCGCTGGAACATCGCAGACTGGAAAGGGCAGGGCGAATCCTCGCGGCGGCCGCGCATCCTGATATTGGCTGATAGGAACATCCTCGCCGACCAGGCTTACAACGCCTTCTCGGCCTTCCCGGACGATGCCCTCGTGCGCATCGCACCCGACGAGATCAAGAAGAAGGGCCGAGTGCCCAAGAATGGCAGCGTCTTCTTCACGATCTTCCAGACCTTCATGAGCGGCGCGCCCAAGGATGGGCAGCCTTCGCCCTACTTCGGCGAATATCCGCCGGACTTCTTCGACTTCATCGTCATCGACGAGTGCCACCGTGGCGGGGCCAACGACGAAGGTCAGTGGCACGCGATCCTGAGCTACTTTGCGCCGGCTGTGCAGCTCGGCCTCACGGCCACGCCCAAGCGGCGGGGCAACACGGATACCTATGCTTACTTCGGTGAGCCGGTCTACACCTACTCGCTGAAGGACGGCATTAACGATGGCTACTTGACCCCCTTTAAGGTCAAGCAGATCGCCACTACGATCGACGACTACACCTATGCCCCCGACGACGCCGTGGTCGAGGGCGAGGTCGTGCCCGGCAAGCGCTACGTCGAAGGTGACTTCAACCGCGCGATCATCATCCCCGAGCGCGAGGAGTACCGTGTCAAGCTGTTCATGGGGATGATCGAGCAGAGCGAGAAGACCATCGTCTTCTGCGCCACCCAGCCGCACGCGCTGATGGTGCGCGATCTGATCAACCAAGTGAAGGCGAGCAAAGACCCTGATTACTGCGTGCGCGTGACGGCCGCCGACGGTGCGCGGGGCGAGCAGGCGCTACGCGACTTCCAAGACAACGAGAAGACGGTCCCGACGATCCTGACGACCTCACAGAAGCTCTCGACCGGCGTGGATGCGCGCAACGTGCGCAACATCGTATTGATGCGGCCCATCAATTCGATGATCGAATTTAAGCAGATCATCGGCCGCGGCACACGCCTATATGATGGCAAAAACCACTTTACGATCTATGACTTCGTAAAGGCGCACCACCATTTCAGCGACCCGGAGTGGGACGGCGAGCCGCAGGAGCCGGAATCGCCAAGGCGGCCCCGCCCGCCGCGAGAGCCGGAGCGCACCCCGGGGTCACTGCCGATGGGTGATCCAGAGCCGCCGCAGCAGAAGCTCAAAGTTAAGCTGGCTGATGGCAAGGCTCGAACCATTCAAAGCATGTCGGCAACGACATTCTGGAGCGCTGACGGGCGGCCGATGTCGGCCGCGCAGTTCCTCGAAGCTCTATTCGGCACCCTACCGGATTTCTTCAACGACGAGGACGAGCTGCGCCGGATCTGGAGCGCGCCCGAGACCCGCAAAAAGCTGCTGGCCGACCTTGCCGAGCGGGGATTCGGCAAGGAGCCGCTGGCCGAGATGCAGAAGGCCATCGAGGCCGATAAGAGCGATCTCTTTGACGTGTTGGCCTATGTGGCCTACGCGCGCGATCCGCTCACACGCGAGGCGCGGGCGGAAACGGCGCGCCTCGCTGGAGTGGGCCGGTTCACTGATAAACAGCAAGCTTTCATCGATTTCGTGCTCGCGCAGTATGTCAAGCAGGGCGTGGACGAGCTTGACGCGGAGAAATTGTCACCGCTGCTGCGGCTTCGGTACAGGGCGCTAAATGACGCCTTTGCAGATCTTGGCGAGCCAGAGCTGGTGCGACGGGTTTTTGTGGACTTCCAGCGGCATCTGTATGAATCGCCCAGGCTTCCCTAGAGACCCGGCAGCCATAAGCCATAGGTTAGTCGGTATGGGCTTCAGCGATGGAGTGACCGCTTAGATAAGGAGTGTCCGCATCCTCATCCGCGTCTGGGGCTGGCGGGATGGAGCTGTCTGCAAGCCGAGGCTTACTTGGCGCTTACCGCCAGTCGGGACAGTCTCGGTTAGACCCCGGAACGGCCCGATGGACACTTGCCAGGCGAGCTCGGTGTGCCGTTCCTATGGCGACGGTCCATGCCGGTCCGCTCGGCCGGAGTCGGATTCATCCGATCAGTTGCGAGTCGATTTGTGCTCCAGTTGGGGTCACTAGGCTGGGTTCGTAATGCGTAGGTCGCAGGTTCGACTCCTGTTTCCGGCACCAGTTGCAATGAAAAGCCCCGGCCTTGGTCGGGGCTTTTTGTGCTTTGGTAGCGCCGGGCCATGCCCGGCGGAATGCCGGCCCCAGTAGTGCCAGCCCATGGCTGGCAGCCCCTAATTTCCGAATCTCGCGGCCAGCCCGGCTTCCCAGGCGCTTAGCGCCGCGCCCTGTTCCCGATCTGGAAACCGCACCCGGCCATTCCTGTGCTATGAATACCCAGCCTTGCTTCAAGGCTCTTTCAGGGATTGGAAGGATGCGCAGGTTCGGGGGAACTGCAGGCGGTGTGTCGACCCGCTTCAGAGGATTTGAGGATCGAGTTCGGAAGCTGGGGGCATTGGGCGCCTGGCTGTGCTGCGTGCTGCTCGTTGGCCTTGGCGTGTCGCCAGGCGCAATCGCCCAGACGACGGTCACTTATATCCACACGGATGCCTTGGGCTCGGTTGTGGCTGAGAGCGATGCCAACGGCAACGTGATCAAGCGCTATGACTACGAGCCTTACGGTGCTGTGGTCGGTGGTCAGGTCACGGATGGCCCGGGGTACACCGGGCATGTGAGTGACTCGGCGACCGGACTGAGTTACATGCAGCAGCGGTACATGGATCCGCAGTTGGGTGTGTTCCTGTCGGTGGATCCGGTCACGGCGTATGAGCAGCCTGTGGGGCAGTTCAATCGGTATCGGTATGCGAACGGGAATCCGTACAAATTCACAGATCCGGATGGACGCAACCCGACCATCCTTGTACCGGTTGTAATCGGTCCGCTTGTAGTTGCGACGGTCTACTATCTGGGTACGACGCCTGAGCAACGTCAGCAGGCAGGGCAAGCGATAGATCGAGGCATAAAAAGGCTTTTCCAAAGAAATGAAGCTGCAGATTCAACGGGCGATGCTGGCACGTTTGCACAGCCTGGTGATGCAGATAGTTCCGAAGGCTGCATCTATTGCGTAGACGGATCCAAGACCCAGTCCGGCAAAGATTACATCGGATCAACGGATGACATGGGGCGGAGGCAGCGCGATACTTCCGACGGAAGGGATCGAAGTGGCGCTGAGAGAATTGGAAGCTATTCCAAAGGTGACAGGACGGGTCGTCAGAACCAAGAGCAGCAGGCTATAAATGATCGAGGTGGCAAAGAAAATTTGGATAACAAGCGAAATGAGGTAGCTCCCTCTCGATGGGAGGAGCGAGATATCAGGCCACCAGAGAGGTAGTGTCTAAGTGATCAATGAACGCCCCATTCCGGATGCAGCTTTCGAGGATGAGAATGCAGTAGAGATGCTGCGTGTCTGGATTGCAGCAAAAGGGCTGCATTGTTCCATGAAGGTTGGAATGTATCGGGAGCAGTTTGAAGTGCCTGAGGAGAGAGCCTGGGGAAGAATTTTGGCAGATGTTGCACGGCATCTGGCGAATGCGCTGGAAACCGGGTACGGTGCTGATGCCCACGCCTCCCTTCGTGAGATACAGGAGTGCTTCAATAATGAGCTTGGCAAGAATTCACCTGCAATCAAAGGTGGTTTCATCGATCGTCATTGAGTGATGGTCGTGGCAGCGTAGGTCGCAGGTTCGACTCCTGTTTCCGGCACCAGTTGTAATGAAAAGCCCCGGCCTTGGTCGGGGCTTTTTTTGTGCTCCGGTAGTGCCGGCCGCTGGCCGGCAGCTCCAGTAGTGCCAGCCCATGGCTGGCAGCCCCCACTTTCCGAATCTCGCAGCCTACTCGCCCGCCGGCTTCCTAGGCGCTTAGCGCCGCGCCCTGTTCCCGATCTGGAAACCGCACCCGGCCATTCCTGTGCTATGAATACCCAGCCTTGCTTCAAGGCTCTTTCAGGGATTGGAAGGATGCGCAGGTTCGGGGGAACTGCAGGCGGTGTGTCGACCCGCTTCAGAGGATTTGAAGATCGAGTTCGGAAGCTGGGGGCATTGGGCGCCTGGCTGTGCTGCGTGCTGCTCGTTGGCCTTGGCGTGTCGCCAGGCGCAATCGCCCAGACGACGGTCACTTATATCCACACGGATGCCTTGGGCTCGGTTGTGGCTGAGAGCGATGCCAACGGCAACGTGATCAAGCGCTATGACTAAGAGCCTTACGGTGCTGTGGTCGGTGGTCAGGTCACGGACGGACCAGGGTATACCGGGCATGTGAGTGACTCGGCCACCGGGCTGAGCTACATGCAGCAGCGGTACATGGATCCGCAGTTGGGTGTGTTTCTGTCAGTGGATCCTGTGACGGCCTATGAGCAGCCTGTGGGGCAGTTCAATCGCTATCGATATGCAAACGGGAATCCGTACAGATTCACGGATCCGGATGGGCGCGACATCGTTCCATTTGGGGACGTCGAGGGTGTCAGGGCGGACCTTAAAACAATTGGGTCCAAGCCAGAGGGGCGCGCCCTCATTGATCGCCTAGAGAAATCGCCCAACATACATGGCATCGGATATGCACCTGCCCGATTGGGTGATCCTGCGAAGACGATTCCATCGGATCATAAGGAGGCCGGGCTGCGCGCCGACGGGACGGCTGGAGGGGGCACCGGGTCTACAATATTAATCGATCCGGCGCAGAAGATTTATGAAGCAGGCCCAAATGGGCCGGTGGAGGTGCCTGGTTTTGTCAAGCTCGGGCATGAAATGGGTCATGCTGATGCGATTGATCAGGGTATCCAAAGTAGTGATATGGGCGCAGGCGTGTGGGGCACGACTCCTGGGTCAGAAGAACACTCAATGAAGATTGAAAACAGCATCAGGAAGGAGAACGGATTTAATGAGCGGCCAAGCTACTACCGTGAGTCTGTCCCGGCCCCCAAAGAGCGTTAGGTATGTAGTCGCAGGTCTTATTGCGATTGTATCTGCAATGTCCTTTGCTGGGGGGGCGGCTAGATGGTCTCCATTGGACGATCTTTCCTATTATCGTAATGCTCCATCAAGTGCAGAAGATCCGCGAGCAGGGGTGTTTCACGCATATCTTGCAGCCGCGCTCCAATCACATCGCTATCGCAACAGCGCGAATACGGCCTCTGAAAGCGGCTGTGATGCTTGGATTGCACTTCAGAGTGTAGAGGTGAACTCGTCAAGGTACGACTTTGCGCTGCTCTGCAGAAATGGGAAGGCGTGGACTGCGCTACGTGGAGGGGCAGGGGGCGAAGAAGCGGTAATAAGCCTCCCGGCGTCGGAGAACATGGACGGCTTGCTGTCCAGATCCAGGGCTCTTGCGGACGGGCCGCGTTTGGGAATTGGCTTCGATGGATTGACCTCCTATGTCACCACATATGATGGAGGTTCGGTTGGGCGATTTGCTGTCTATGGGGTTGAAGGTCGAGAATCGAAAAATGCGTCGGATTTTCGTCTTGCAGATGGCGTGGTGCGGGATCTCGAGCATGTCATTGAGCGCGCAAGTGGTTCTGCTCGGCAGGATTGATGGGGTGAACAATTTGAGTAATTACCCGGCATCGGTTCCCCGGTAGCAGGCTCGGGCGACTACGTTTCCTTTGCCCTGCATCTTCCCTGTTCCGGCTTCTGGCTCGTATGGGAAGATTCAGCGAAATGATGACGCAGCTGGTGGGGAACGGGAGGCCGGCCCCGGGCGAAAGGTAGACTTCGCGGCCGACGGAGCGCCCTACGGGTCCGGGTACCGCTAGGTGTGGCCGGGCTCACGGGGGGAATCGCGAGAGCGGGCCAAGTGGAAGGCCAACTTCGAGGCCCACTGAACGCCCCGCAGGTCGGGATACAGTGCGGCGGGGGGCGAGATGGGCAGCCTATTCCTGGAAGCAGGGGCGAATCGGGACGATCGCCATCGCCATTCATCCCGAGTGATCCATATTCACCTGAGAGTACAAGTGGGCGTCAGTCTGAAACGAGAAGAAATGAAGGCGCTTCAAGTAGCGATCCCGACTCGGTGATTCCTGACCGTGGGCCCGGAAGTGATCAAGGAGGGCATGCGAGCAGGGGAAGGACTCCACACGATACCGGAGAAAGAAATGTCAATAGAAACGAGGAGCATTATCGCCGACCCAAGGGAAATCCAACAGGGAGGTCTCGATGACTGATCGTAGATGGTCGCTGCCCTCAAATCGAGGAATGGAGAATCTCGAGTGTGAAGTTGTGGAGAGCACAGGTCGCGAAATGGTCTGTCGCTTCACGCTGGTTGGCGAGTACTGGAATCGAGCGCCAGAGGGGGGGCGGGAGGCAACTGAGGATTTTCGCGTTGTGCTTCCGCAAGTCATCGTGGCGCGAGACGCATTGGAAGGGCTTAGGCAGTCTTTTATAGACTGGCTGGATGACGGTGGATCATTCTCGCGCGCGCTCCAGCCTGCAGATGGAGGTGGGCAGGTGCTTGAAGTCGGCTTGGGAGATGATCCGCGCTTTGTTCGATCCACGAATAAGGCTGTGTTTACCTTTAGCTACTTCTCCGGTCTGGTGATGACAACCAGTTTCAGCTTTATGGTCGACCAGTCCTGTGTCCGTATGGCCATCGGCGGATTAACCGACTGCCTTCGCCATAAGGTCACGAAGTTCCGCCCATCACCATGACGCTTGGTCGACATGGTCGCACGGCGCAATTGACTGGTTGGGAGAGGTCGATCGTAATGCGTAGGTCGCAGGTTCGACTCCTGTTTCCGGCACCAGTTGTAATGAAAAGCCCCGGCCTTGTAGACCCCGGGACAGTCTCTTGGTCGCTTGCCCAGAGAGCCTCGTACAGCGTACCGGTGGCAACGGTCCATGCCGGTCCACTCGGCCAGAGTTGGGCTTGCCTGATCAGTTGCCAGGAGCGTGGGGCTATCAAGGTTCACTCGGCTGGGTTCGTAATGCGTAGGTCGCAGGTTCGACTCCTGTTTCCGGCACCAGTTGTAATGAAAAGCCCCGGCCTTGGTCGGGGCTTTTTTGTGCTCTGGTAGTGCCGGCCGCTGGCCGGCAACCCCAGGAGTGCCAGCCCATGGCTGGCAGGTCGCGATTTCCGAATCTCGGGGGCAGCTCGCCCCTCCGGCTTCCCAGGCGCTTAGCTCCTCGCACAGTTCCTGGCCTGGCAACCGCAGCCGGTCATTCCTGTGCTATGAATACCCAGCCTTGCTTCAAGGCTCTTTCAGGGATTGGAAGGATGCGCAGGCTCGGGGGAACTGCAGGCGGTGTGTCGACCCGCTTCAGGAGGATTGAACGAGTTCGGAAGCTGGGGGCATTGGGCGCCTGGCTGTGCTGCGCGCTGCTCGTTGGCCTTGGCGTGTCGCCAGCCGCAATCGCCCAGACGACGGTCACTTACATCCACACGGATGCCTTGGGCTCGGTTGTGGCCGAGAGCGATGCCAACGGCAAAGTGATCAAGCGCTATGACTACGAGCCTTACGGTGCCGTGGTAGGCGGTCAGGTCACGGACGGACCAGGGTATACCGGGCATGTGAGTGACTCGGCGACCGGACTGAGTTACATGCAGCAGCGGTACCTGGATCCTGAGCTTGGTATGTTCTTGTCCGTGGATCCTGTAACTGCGCATGACGGTCCGGTTAACCAGTTCAACCGCTATCGATACGCCAACGGAAATCCCTATAAGTTCAAAGACCCGGACGGTCGAATTGTCGAGACGGTTTGGGATGTGGCAAACATCGCCATGGGCGCGTCGAGTGCGTACTCGAACTTCAGTCAAGGGAATATTGGTGCTGGGGTAGTCGACTCCGTTGGTGTCGCGATTGACACTGTCGCGGCCGCAGTTCCTTTTGTGCCTGGTGGCGCGGGAGCTAGTATCAAAGCGGTCAGGATTGCAGACAAAGCAATGGATGCCGCACGCCGTGGCGAACAGGGAGCCAGTGCTGCGGCAGACGGAAGGAAGGTCTGGACTGCCACAAATGACGGAGTGATTCTCCCGCCGGGTAAAGATATGGATCTGGTTCCAACGTCGGCGCCAAATCCTCGAAACCCGGAGTGGGTGCAAGTCCACAGTTCACACCCTCATGCGGGCGATCCGCGCGCACATGCGCATGGTCCCGATCCCAGTAGTGGTAAACGGATCGATACACCTCTCGCGGAATCGATGAGGAAGGGGGGATGCCGGATTGAAAGATGGCTCGCTGAGGCATAGAGAAAATCGACAGGATCGAGGTGGTCCATGAGTCAGTTCATCCTGTTCGAGCAGAATCCTGCCGCAGAGGGAACATGGCGTGCTGAAATGGCGTCAGCGCGGAACAGTGGCTTCCTGGCTGGGGTTGCCGACCTCTACTTCCCTGGGGCAGAACAGGTAGTCAGTTGCGCCGCAGTTGCTGGGGATGCCAGTGATCTGATCAACGACGTCTACCTGCGCATCAGATCCAACTCGGATGTGGAAGGCTCGCGTATCGCCCGGCTGGTGAAGCGTGCGTTCGAGATGAACATCGGGTTCGTGTTCTGGGCTGGATCGGACTACAGGGATCTGCCCGCCGTAGGATCCTATGCGGACTTTCTGCAGGCGCTGGCGGAGCAGGCTGAGCAACAGCCCGCTGACGTCTTCATGAAATGCATTCCGCATTGCGCCGGAAGTATCGGTTGATTTCGCTGGGCTGACCCTGTCAGCCGACGGTGCACCATGAAAGAATCCCGGCAGTGCCGGGGTTTTTCGTTCCATAACCGCGGCGGTCAGGCCTTGATGGTGGCCATGTCGATCACGAAGCGGGGTATACCGGGCATGTGAGTGACTCGGCCACAGGGCTAAGTTACATGCAGCAGCGGTACATGGACCCGCAGTTGGGGGTGTTCCTGTCGGTGGATCCGGTGACGGCGTATGAGCAGCCGGTTGGGCAGTTCAACCGGTATCGGTGTGCGAACGGGAATCCCTACAAGTTCACGGACCCGGATGGGCGGTCCGCCACATGTGGTGAGAGATCGTGCGCAATCGAATGCACAAGCGGATTTACGTGCGCCGTAGACTATGTATACGTTGGGACGGTGTACGGAGGGCGGCTGCTTCGGAACGCAGTTGATACGATCCTGCCAGTTATGCAGCAGTCTCAATCACCTAAAGGTGATGCTCCTGCGCTGCCTGGAGGATTGGTAGGAACTGAAGACAAGGGAAGCAGGCAGCAGGGAGGACGTGTCAATAACGGGCCTCTGGCCCCGGACAAGGATGGGGTGGGGGATGGACTGAAGGACTTCGGTATCTTGACCGGCGGGAGGTTTGGTCCAGCGCCTGAGGGTTCACGATTGCCAGAGGGGGCGCAAGTTGGTGAGAACGGAGTAATCTATCGGCCAGGAAATGCAGGCTCTGGCCCTCGAATCGATATTCCAGCGAACGGTGAAAAGCCTCATGAAACACTTCATTACCCCAAGCCACCTCCGCCGCCAGAGAGGTCGGGCCTGTGAGCGATCTTATTAGTTTGTTGGAGTCGCGCCTGGCCGATGGCTCCGATGTCTATATTGATGCGGGCGTGAGTTCGAGTGAGTATCTTGAAGGGCTTGCGAATGACATCAGGCGGAATGAATGTCGGCCATTTGAACTGTCTGCGATGGTGATGGCGCCAGGTATTCCGGGATTTGATGATGGTGAGGAGATATCTGGGATGTGCGTCGCGAAGGAGGGGGGGCGCTGGTTGGTGTATAGGGCACAGGAGGATCTGTTCTATGCCTTTTGGGGGGGTAGGCCCGAGCAGCTAGGAGCTCACGGTATTTTTGGAAGTCCGTTGTACTGCTGGTCAGCGTGATGGAGGGGCGGGAGATCGGATGAGGCTGTTGCGTTTTGCGTTGCAACGACGAGCCCACTGGCAACGTGCTATCACTGCGAGCCTTGGGGGTGGGTCAAGGCAGCCAGCCGATTGTTTTCCCCTACAGTATCCAATCCGGTTCCGGCCGTTGAAAGGCTGCAGAGGCCATAGATGTCTGAGCTCAGAATATTTGTCGACTTCAACAATAGAGATTCTGATGGCTTCTTGAGGCTTAACCTCACGGGGACGCTGGAGGATCTGAGAAGAGAGCAACTGGTTCTCGAAGAGGGGATGCCCGCTACAGGATCAGACGGTGATCTCACTGCCAAGATCATCGTTGTTGCACCTGGAATAGAAGGCGTATGGCGGGGGAGGATCGTTGAAGGTCCTTGGGAGGAGGGTGCATAAACTAGTGCCCGTTGTTGGTTGGGTTGGGAGATGCTCCCTGCCTGCTGGCCGAGAACTGGTACTGGAGTTCCTGTTTGCGCAGGCTGTTAAGCAGAGTACGGCCGCGCAGCCTTCCAAAGGGCAGCCACGTTCCAGGCGGACGAGCTTAAAGAATGAATGAGACGACTATAGCTAAAGATGGTGAGAACGAGATTGCGGTGCCGCAAGCTTGGCGGCCCACGCTCGCAGCCATCGTTGTTGCTCTGATTCAAGTGGGGCGAACCATCGCTACCGCAGGTAGCCCTCCAGGCCCGAGATGTGTGGGCAAGAGCGCTAGAGAGCATTCGCGCGTATGGCGCACACTTGAAAAGGCTGCCAGATGAGTCTTGGAACTCTTCCGTCTCTGATGCCTGCAGATGCCTAGTTGAGGGATGATCCGCATCCAAACGCCGCGTCGCATCCTCTCCTAAGTTCGCCTTATCCCCACCTACGGACGGTTCGGTCAATGTCAGCCGCCGTTGCCAAACGCACCGTTGTCTCAGCTGTGCACCCGGGATCGTCCATGACTGCTCAGGGATGCTCAGGTTCGCGGGCTGGTTCTTCTTACGCAGTCCTGGGGTTGGCGGCACCTGGGGTGGTCGTCAGTTACGCAGGCTCAGGGGCAACTTGCCGCGTTTGGCCCTTGAACAAAGTTTGAGTGAGTGATATTCATCCGGTTCACGTTGAGTTCACTTGCCTGATCGGATGGCGCATGCGTCTTCCGTGCACCCAAGGAGTGGTATCTCGCTATGGAAGCCATGAAGACGCACGCGCGAAGCCGTCGATGCCTGATCGGGCTGATTTTTCTGGGGATGTTCAATGCGCCGGGCGCAGCTGCGCAGGATACCCAGCCCGGCAAGTATCCCTGGGAGGAGTTCGACAAGCGCTTGCAGAGCAGCATGGACGTTGCCAGGTTGTCGGACGATTTGCTGGGAGACAGCGTAGGTCTTTCAAATGGCGCCTTGTCATTCTCGGCGGCTGACGTATCGCTGGAAAGTCATCACGCGTTACCAGTGAGCCTGAAACGCAAGTACGTGATGAAGAATCGCTATCAGTACGAGAACGATGCGCTTCTTGCTGACTGGGACCTGGACTTGCCCAGCATCAGTGGCGTTTTCTCAACAGACTGGGTCATGGGGCATGCCGCAGCGTCGCCCGGTGCGCGCTGCAGTGTCAGCACAGTGTCCCAGGCGCAGCCGTCCATTCCATTCAGCGGGTCGATGGATGTCAGTGACGTGTGGTCCGGAAACTCGATGAACATTCCGGGCGTGACCAGCGGGGAAATGCTGCTGATCAATGGTTCAACGGCCAGACCTGCCCAAGGGGGGCCGTACCATTGGATGACCAACGATCAGGTGTTCGTTGGCTGCCTGTCTGCCATCCGCAACGGCCCCGGCGAGGGATTCCTGGCGATCGGGCCAGACGGCACCCGCTACTGGTTCGACTGGATGGCCCAGTACGTCGAACCGCAGATCAAGAATCCGTTGAATGGTGCAAAACGGCTGGATCGTAGGCTCAATGTGCTGTATGCCACTCGCGTCGAAGACCGGTTCGGCAATAGCGTGGCGTACAACTATGCCAACGCAGCAAATGCACCTGCGCGATTGCAATCCATCGTCGCCAGTGACGGGCGCCAGATCAGCTTTTCCTATAACCCACGAGGTCAGATCGAAACCGCGACCACGAATGGCCGGACCTGGCGCTATCTGTATCGGAGCGACGGCAAGGTCTCGCTGTCGGCGGTCATCCAACCTGATGGAAGCCAGTGGAAGATCGACTTCTCGGGCCTCTCCAATGCCGCGTACTATGCCACGCCGCCCATTCCCAATGAGCCAGTCCGCAGTTGCTTTATAGACGGAACTCCGCTCGTGGGGCCACAGTCGGCAACTGGGCGTATCGAGCATCCTTCCGGCGCTGTAGGGACATTTACTGTCGCCATCCGCGAGCATGGTCGGAGCAACGTTCCAGTATCCTGCAAGAATTTCACGACTGGGTTAGGTGGAAACGACAGTGGTGATGATGTCAACCAGTGGGCGATTGCGTACAAGACGTACACACTGATCGAGAAGTCCATCAGCGGACCGGCCATTCCTCCGATGACCTGGAAGTACAGTTACAGTTCCGCAATCAGTTCCATTTTTTACCCGGGTGGAACGATGGATCGGCCATGCCCATTGACCGGTGGGGTGGTATGTGGAGAACCGATCTGCACGAGTGACAGCTGTGCGGGTCGCGCAACGACGGTGGTGGAGGGGCCCGGCGCTGAGTGGACCCGCTACACCCACGGAAACAGCTTCAAGTATGACGAAGGAAAGCTCTTGCGCATTGAGCGTGGCAAGGGCGGCGATATCCTGCAGGTTGTCGAGAACACTTACGCGCTCTCGCCTGCAGGCCAGCCGTATCCCGCGCGTTTTGGTGTCAGCGCGCAGGATACCGGCGACAACTTCCCCCGCGAGGCGATCCAGCCAGAGCTGTCAACCGTCACGCGCCTGGACGGGGTGGTCTACACCCGTCGCACGAACAGCTTTGACAGCCTGGCTCGACCACTGAGCGTCTCCCGGTTCAATAATCAGGGAGACGCCCGTACGGATGTGACTGGGTATGGCGACAACCTTGGCCTTTGGGTGTTGGGTCAGGTGGCGCGCGTTTCCAACTCGGATACGGCGTCCGTGATCAGTCGCACCATCTACGATGGTCGGGCGCTTCCGATCGAACTCCACAGCCACGGGCGCCTTCTGCAGCGCTACAGCTACAACCCAGATGGCTCACTCGCGAGTATTGCCGATGCGAACAATCACATCACCCATCTGGCGGACTGGAAACGCGGCGTTGCGCAGACGCTGAAGTTCGCAGATGGCACGACACTGGTTCGTGGTGTGGATGACAATGGCTTCGTCACGTCGGTCACAGGCGAGACCGGTGCCGCGACCGGGTATGAATATGATTCGATGGGGCGCATCTCGCGCATACGCTATCCAGCGGGCGACACGGTGGCATGGGCGGATACTGTTCGCAGTTTCAGCAAAAGCAGTGCAGCTGAGTATGGGGTCGCTGCAGGCCATTGGCGTCAGGATGTTTCGACCGGAAATGCACGCAAGCGCGTCTACTACGATGCATTCTGGCGGCCGCTGTTGACCCAGGAGTTTGATGCGGCGTCGCCTGCGGAAACCCAGCGATTCGTGAGAGCCAGCTACGATCTACAGGGGCGCCTTGAGTTCCAGTCATATCCGTCGGCGTCAGCCAATGCCTCCACGGGCACTTGGACGACGTACGACGGCCTGGGGCGAGTGTCATCTGTCTCACAGGACAGCGAGTCTGGTTTGCTGACGACTACGACCAGTTATCTTGCTGGCGGACTGGTAAGGGTGATTGATCCGAAAGGCCGGGTGACTACGACTGCATACCAGGCCTTTGATCAGCCCAGTCAGACGCAGCCGATCGCCATTGCACATCCCGGGGGGGTGTTCTCCGAGATTGTCCGTGACGTTTTTGGCAAGCCACTTTCCATCAAGCGGCGGAACGCGTCTTCTACTGAAGCGCTGACGCGCACTTATGTCTACGACGGCCACCAGCAACTGTGCAAGTCGATTGAACCGGAAACTGGCAGTACCGCGATGGGATATGACCCTGCGGGAAATCTGCTGTGGACGGCATCCGGGCTCGCATTGCCCAACGTCGCATCCTGTGATGCTGCCGCAGCCTTGTCGTCTTCGCGCCGCGTGGACCGGACGTACGATGCGCGGAACCGTCTAGCGACACTGCGTTTTCCCGACCGGAATGGTGATCAGGACTGGCTCTATCATGCCGATGGCAAGCCCGCGCAGGTGACCACTCTGAATGACGGGGGCGGGGCCGTAGCGGTGAACGGCTATACGTACAACAAGCGTCGGCTTCTTACCGGTGAGTCGCTGCAGGAGTCGGCCGGGCCCGCCCTTTCGCTGGGGTATGGTTACGACAGCAACGGTACCAGGGCCGGAATTACCTATCCGAGCGGGATGTTCGTCGGCCTTGCCCCAAATGCGCTCGGGCAGGCAACCCAGGCAGGCCCTTACGCGACTGCAGTGAGCTATTACCCCAATGGAGCGATTCGTCGATTCACTTACGGTAATGGCGTCGTGCACGGCATGCAGCAGAACGCCCGCCAGCTGCCGGCGCAGGTTGTTGACGGGAACGGGGTGCTCGACTATTCGTATCTTTATGATGGCGCTGAAAACGTCGTCACCATCCTCGATGGCGTCGACAGCCTTCGTGATCGTCGGATGGAGTATGACCAGCTTGATCGCCTCCAGCAGGCGACCTCTGCGATGTTTGGCGGCAATGGTGTCATGCGCTACACCTATGACGCACTGGATAACCTTCGCAGCAGCAGCCTCGCCGGAGTGAGGGACCATCAGTACTGGTACGACGCATCCAATCGGCTGACCAATGTACAGACGACGGGTGGTTCCACGATTATTGGCTTGGACTATGACCCGCAAGGAAACCTTAGGAATCGAAACGGCGTTGTTCACACGTTCGATGTCGGCAATCGGCTGCGAAAGGTGGCCGGGGCTGAGTCGTATCGCTATGACGCACACGGGCGACGAGTTTTGTCGTCTGCCGAGAATGAGGAACGCCGGATTTTCTCTCTGTATGGTGAGGATGGCTTGCTGCGGCGACAGAACAATGAGCGGACGGGTGAAATCTCTGAATATGTCTACCTGGGTAGCAGTCTCGTAGCGAAGGTCGTTGGGCATATTGCACCGGGCGTTCCGTCGCTGTCGGTTCCGCCTTCGTCGGAGACGGGGAGCTTCAGCCTAAGCTGGGGGGAAGTCGGCCGCGCGGTGCGCTACGAGCTTCGTGAGCAGCGAGACAGTGGCAGCTGGACCACGGTGTATTCGGGGGCTGGTAGAGTTTGGACAGTGAGCAATCGTTCGGCCGGTGTCTACGGATACTCGGTGCGGGCGTGCTCCTCGAATGCGTGTGGTGCATGGAGCAGTGTTGGCGCGATCAACGTTCAGGCTGAGCCGGTTGATGTTCCCATTGTCACAGTGCCGGCCACGAGCTATTCAGGCAACTACGTCGTGACCTGGAGCACAGTCGCCGGCGCCAGTCGCTATGAGCTGCAGGCATCCACTGGAGGTGCGTGGGCGAACGTCCTCTCCGCCAATGTCGCGAATCATCCCGTCAGTGGGCAGCCCGCCGGCTCCGTGCAATACCGCGTGCGCGGTTGCAACGGGCGTGGATGTGCGGCTTACTCTGCTCCCGCTTCCATCCAGGTCATTCTCAAGCCGGCGGCCGCGCCGACATTGTCGTTGCCGGCCAGCAACAGCTCCGGTGCGTATGTGGTTTCCTGGAGCCAGGTGGCAGGGGCAGCCCGCTATGCCCTGGAGCAACGCTCCGGTACAGGTGAATGGACGCAGATCGCGAACGCCGCCAGGACTTCGCAGGATGTTGCCGGGCGCCCCAGCGGTGAGGATGGCTATCGCGTCCGTGCCTGCAATGATGCCGGGTGTTCCAGCTATTCCGCCGTCGCGACCACCCGTGTCCTGCGCATCCCTGCCGTGGCGCCTGTAATGAGTGGCAACTCCGCGCAGTATGGCAGTCCGGTCGTTGTTGGCTGGAGCGCCGTGCTCGATGGTGCGAGCTATGCGTTGGAGGAGCAGGCGCCGGGTCGAGCTTGGGCCCAGGTGCAGAACTCCAGCGCGATCGCCGCAACGCTTCCCGAACGTTCGACAGGGGCGTACGGCTATCGCGTGCGAGCCTGTAATGCCAGTGGTTGCGGACCGCTGTCATCGGCGCTGCTTGTCACCGTGCTGCGGGCGCCGTCTGCACCTGGTCTGTCCATCGATTCGTCAAACGTTGGAAGCGGTCAAGGGTTCAGGGTCTACTGGGGGGCAGTTGCCACTGCGAGTGCCTATCGGCTGGAGGAGCAATTTGCAGCTGGGCAGTGGACGCAGGTTCTGGACTCGGCCGAGACGCAGTTCGCTGCGGGTGCTCGCGGCGCGGGCAGCTACGGCTACCGTGCCCGTGCATGTAACGCCGCCGGGTGCAGCGGGTATTCCGCTGTGGCTACCTTCACCCTGGTCCTGCGCCCGGTGCCTGATGTGCCGGGAAGCCTCAACGTCGCCGAAATGCGGAGCTCCTGTGAAATGGCCTGGGGAGCTTCCGCACGCGCTGAGCGATATGAACTGAGCAATGACGGTGGCGTGGTTTATCAGGGGGGCAATACGTCTTTCTCACAGGCAAATCCGCGTCGATGCGTTTCACCGTATCGCGTCCGTGCCTGCAACGGTACTGGCTGTTCTGAATGGTCGCTACCTGTCTATCATGGTGGAGGAGCCATGCTGATGCGGAGCCGATGATCAGCAGGCCGGCAATCCATTGCGCACCGACTGCCGCAGCACGGTTTTCAACCGCGCCGCGTCGGTCCTGCGCGGGTCGCTCAAGTAGGTCTCATGATGGGGGCCGGCAAAGGTGTAACCCAGTGCGGGCATCAGTTCGCCGTGCAGATGGGTCAGGATCGGGCCCTCGTCATCGTAGGCACCCACATGCAGGGTCTGCAGGCAGAGGCCTTCTTCAAGAATTTCATGGCGAAGGCTGGCCGGGACCTCGCCCAGTTTCTTCGCCGCATTGGCGATGGCAGCCTCCAACTGCTCTGGACTGATCCCGTTCGGCGTACGGATCATCACCGTCCACCTCCACTCATCCTTGTGGCGTGCCACAAAGCTTGACGGATCCTCGGCGCTCCACAGCGCTTCCAGCGGTGGCACCACGTAGTCCTGGCCCATGGCCTTCAGCGCGAACTTCAGTGCATAGCTCACCGAGTACAGCCACTGCACGGCCTGCAGGTAGGCGGGGGCGGTATTCGGATCACCGTGGCCGTCGACCATCACGTAGGGCAGGGGGGGTACGTCCACAGTCACGAACCGGCCCACCGGGGGCTGGTACAACGCACGATCGCGCTTCTTGAAGTCAATCTTGTCCATGGGGCTTCCTCCAGCGCCGAGCATCCCATGCATTGCCCGCGTGGGCATGCCTGAACACGTTCAGGCGACTTTGCCGAACACGGGCGGAGCAGCCGCCATCGCCCGATGCTAGGATGCCGCCCCCGGGTGTTCTGCCCGCCGCGGTTGCGCGGTGCGACAACGTGTCGCAGCCAGAAACGGGCCTTTCCTGCGCTCGATCATTGTCAATGCCTTTCTTAAATGGTGGGTGACGGCCTAAAATTGAAAGGCTGACTCGACCCCACCTCCCTACCTGTCTTCCGGACCGGTGGGACCGGCTTTGGCCGGAACAGGCAGGACGGGGAACGGCATTCCCTCGCAATTGGATCGACCGATGATTCCGTTGAATACCCTTGGGCGCTGGTTGCGCCCGGGCCTGCTGTTGTCGTTGCTGGTGATGCTCACTGGCTGCGATGCCGTGGCCATCCTCAGTCCGAAGGGCCAGATCGGCCAGGATGAGAAGACCCTGCTGATCACGGCCACCGTGCTCATGCTGCTGGTCGTCATCCCGGTCATCATCATGACCCTGACCTTCGCGTGGAAGTACCGCGCCTCCAACACCAAGGCCCGTTACGAGCCGAAGTGGTCCCACTCGACGGCGATCGAGGTGGTGGTGTGGTCCATTCCCTGCATGATCGTGCTGGTGCTGGCGGTCCTGACCTGGCGCTCGTCGCACGCACTGGACCCGTACAAGCCGCTGGATTCGGATGTCAAGCCGGTCACCATCGAGGCGATCTCGCTGGACTGGAAGTGGCTGTTCATCTATCCGGAAGAGAAGGTGGCGGTCGTCAACGAAATCAAGTTCCCGGTCAACACGCCGCTGAACTTCAAGATCACGTCCGATTCGGTGATGAATGCCTTCTTCATCCCGCACCTGGGCAGCATGATCTACTCGATGGCTGCGATGGAGACCAAGCTCCACCTGATCGCCAACGAGACCGGTGAATTCCCGGGCATGTCCTCGCACTACAGCGGCGCGGGCTTCGCCAAGATGCACTTCACCGCCTACTCGGTCACCGATGCCGAATACCGCCAGTGGCTGGACCAGGTCCGCGCCGGCGAGCAGACCCTGGACAAGGCCTCGTTCAAGGCCCTGGGTGATGCGCGCAACGCCGAGTGGTATCCGGTCACCTACTTCGGCAAGACCGAAGAAGGCCTGTTCGACTGGGTCCTTGCCAAGCACATGGGCGACAACAAGCACTACGGCATGAAGCACGAGCACAAGGCCCCGGCCGATGGTGCCGCTGCCGAAGGCCACGACGCCCATGCGGGTCACGAGGGCCATGAAGGCCACGCCGACGCCGCTGCCGCTCCGGCCGAACACGCCGGACACACTGCTGACGAACACGCCGCCGCCGGTCACGCCGGCCACGCGGGTTCGGGAGAATGAACATGTTGGGTAAACTCTCAATTGAGTCGATCCCCCACGATCCGATCGTCCTGACGACGTTGATCGGCGCGGTTCTGGGTGGCCTGGGCGTCATGGCCCTGATCACCAAGTTCAAGCTGTGGGGCTATCTGTGGAAGGAGTGGTTCACCTCGGTGGATCACAAGAAGATCGGCGTGATGTACCTCATCGTCGCCTTCGTCATGCTGCTGCGCGGTTTCTCCGACGCGATCATGATGCGTACCCAGCAGGCGCTCGCTGTCGGCGGGTCCGAGGGCTACCTGCCGCCGCACCACTACGACCAGATCTTCACCGCCCACGGCGTGATCATGATCTTCTTCGTGGCGATGCCGCTGATCACCGGCCTGATGAACCTGGCCGTGCCGCTGCAGATCGGTGCGCGCGACGTCGCGTTCCCGTTCGTCAACTCGCTCAGCTTCTGGCTGTTCGTGTCCGGCGCGGTGCTGATCATGCTGTCGCTGTGGATCGGTGAGTTCGCTGCCACCGGCTGGCTGGCGTTCCCGCCGTTGTCGGGCATCGAATACAGTCCAAGCGTAGGCATGGACTACTACATCTGGGGTCTACAGGTCGCAGGCCTGGGTACCACGCTGAGCGGTATCAACTTCTTCATCACCATCCTGAAGATGCGTACCCCCAGCATGAAGCTGATGCAGATGCCGGTGTTCACCTGGACTGCCCTGGTGACCAACGTGCTGATCGTCGCTGCCTTCCCGGTGCTGACCATCACCCTGGTGCTGCTGACCCTGGACCGTTACCTGGGTACGCACTTCTTCACCAATGACGGTGGCGGCAACGCCATGCTGTACATCAACCTGATCTGGATCTGGGGTCACCCGGAGGTGTACATCCTGGTCCTGCCGGCGTTCGGTGTGTTCTCCGAAGTCATCGCGACCTTCTCGCGCAAGGCGCTGTTCGGCTACAAGGGCATGGTCTACGCCACCGCCTGCATCGGCGTGTTGTCGTTCATCGTGTGGCTGCACCACTTCTTCACCATGGGCTCGGGTGCCAACGTCAATGCCTTCTTCGGCATCACGACGATGATCATCTCGATCCCGACCGGCGTGAAGATCTTCAACTGGCTGTTCACCATGTTCCGCGGTCGCGTGCAGTTCACCACGCCCGTGCTGTGGACCATCGGCTTCATGGTCACCTTCACCATCGGTGGCATGACCGGCGTGATGCTGGCGATCCCGGCCATCGACTTCGTGCTGCACAACAGCCTGTTCCTGATCGCCCACTTCCACAACGTCATCATCGGCGGCGTGGTGTTCGGCATGTTCGCCGGCATCACCTACTGGTGGCCTAAGATGTTCGGCTTCCGCCTCAATGAGTTCTGGGGCAAGTGCGCGTTCTGGTGCTGGTTCATCGGCTTCTACGTGACCTTCATGCCGATGTACGTGCTGGGCTTCATGGGCATGACCCGTCGTCTGCAGAGCACCGTCAACCCGGCCTACGAGCCGCTGCTGCTGGTGGCTGCCGCAGGTGCCTTCATCGTCGGCGCCGGCATCCTGTGCCAGATCATCCAGGTGGCCGTGTCGATCCGCGACCGCAAGAAGACCGCCGACCTGACCGGCGACCCGTGGGATGCCCGTACGCTGGAGTGGGAAACCTCTTCGCCGCCGGCCTTCTACAACTTCGGCAGCCTGCCGGAAGTCACCGAGCTGGACGATTTCTGGGAGCGCAAGCAGCGTGGTGAAGCCTGGCCGAAGCCGGCCAAGTACACCGACATCCACATGCCGCGCAACACCGGCACGGGCGTTGTCATCGGTGCCTTCAGCCTGGTGTTCGGCTTCGCGATGATCTGGCACATCTGGTGGCTGGCCATCGTCGGCTTCGTCGGCATGATCGCCACGTTCATCTACCGCACCTTCGACCAGGACGTGGACTACTGGGTCCCGGCCGCCGAGGTGGAACGCATCGAGAACGAACACCGCAAGCACCTGGAATCCCAGGGCCTGGTGAAGTCGGAGCTGAAGGCATGAGCACCAATACCTCGACCCTGAGCCACGGGCACGCCGCGCAAGCGGCGGCCCATGGCCATGACGACCACGAGCACCACGACACCGGCGGCAACACCGTCTTCGGTTTCTGGGTGTACCTGATGAGCGACTGCCTCATCTTCGCCTCGCTGTTCGCCACCTATGTGGTGCTGGCAGGCGGTACCGACGGTGGCCCGACCGCGAAGGACCTGTTCGAACTGCCGTTCGTTGCATGGGAAACCGCGCTGCTGCTGACCTCGTCGCTGACGTTCGGCCTGGGCATGATTGCCATGCACCGCAAGCAGATGGGCCAGATGTACCTGTGGCTGGGCATCACCTGGCTGCTGGGCTTCGGCTTCATGTGCATGGAAGTGTGGGAGTTCCAGCACCTGATCCACCAGGGCTATGGTCCGGACCGCAGTGCCTTCCTGTCGGCGTTCTTCGCCCTGGTCGGTACCCACGGCCTGCACGTCAGCGCCGGCCTGCTGTGGCTGCTGGTGATGTTCGTGCAGCTGAAGAAGTACGGCCTGACCCCGACCAACAAGACCCGCATGGCGTGCCTGAGCCTGTTCTGGCACTTCCTGGACCTGATCTGGATCGGCGTGTTCTCCGTCGTCTACCTCAATGGAGCCCTGTAATGGCACATGACAACCATGCACACGACCACGCAGCGGGCGGCGAGAGCCACGGCAGCGTCAAGTCCTACCTGATCGGCTTCGTGCTGGCGGTGGTGCTGACCGTCATCCCGTTCTGGGTGGTGATGTCCGGCGACTTCTCGCGCACCGTCAGCGGTGTGGTGATCGCGATCACCGCAGTGCTGCAGATGCTGGTCCACCTGGTGTTCTTCCTGCACCTGGACCGCTCTTCGGAAAGCCGCT
Source organism: Stenotrophomonas maltophilia (assembly GCF_003970865.1). GTDB lineage: Bacteria > Pseudomonadota > Gammaproteobacteria > Xanthomonadales > Xanthomonadaceae > Stenotrophomonas > Stenotrophomonas maltophilia_AR. The sequence goes on from NZ_RXLZ01000011.1 coordinate 25,917, forward strand.
GGAACGTCAACGCTGCGGCCTTCACCGTGGTGGTGATCGGCATCATCGTGGTCGGCACCCTGTGGGTCATGCACAACATGAACGTGCACATGATGCACTGACGTCTTCGCGACGTTGCCACGCAGAAAGGCCGCCCTCGGGCGGCCTTTTTGTTTGTCTGCGGATGGGTAGTGCCGGCCGCTGGCCGGCAATCGCGGGAAGCCGGCCAGCGGCCGGCTCTATCCCCCCACGCGGCGCAGGAACTCTTCGGCCTCCATCGGCCGGCCCAGGTGGTAACCCTGCAACTGATCACAGCCCAGTTCGCTCAGGTATTCGCGCTGCGCCTGCGTCTCCACGCCCTCGGCCACCACCTGCAGCTGCAGGGTGCGTCCCAGCGCGATGATCGACGAGACGATGGCGGCATCCTCTTCATTGCATTCCAGATCGTGCACGAACGCGCGGTCGATCTTCAGTTCGGTGGCCGGCATGCGCTTGAGGTACAGCAGGCTGGAATAGCCCGTGCCGAAGTCGTCGATGGCAATGTGCACGCCCATCGCGGTCAGGTCGTTGAGAATCGCCAGGCTGGCGTCAACGTCCTTCATCGCCGTGGTCTCGGTGATCTCCAGGGTCAGCCGTGCCGGCTCGATCCGGTGCCGCTCCAGCACCTCGCGCACGCTGTCCAGCAGGGCCGGGGAGGAGAACTGCAAGGGCGACAGGTTCACCGCCATCGACCATCCGGTGTGACCGGCATCGTGCCATGCCCGCAGCTGCGCACAGGCGCGGTCCAGCACCCAGTCGCCGATGGGCAGGATCAGGCCGCTGCGCTCGGCGATGGGAATGAACACGTCCGGCGCCAGCAGGCCCAGCTCCGGATGCTGCCAGCGCAGCAGCGCCTCAGCGCCAGTGGCCGGTGCACCCGCGGCCGGGAACTTGGGCTGGTAATGCAGGACCAGTTCATTGCGCGTCACGGCCTTGCGCAGGTCCTGCAGCAGGCGCAGCTGGCGGTTGGCGCTGAGCTGCATCGACGGGGTGAAGAACGTATAGCCGTTCCGGCCCGTTTCCTTGGTGTGGTACATCGCAGCGTCGGCGTGTGCCATCAGCTCGCGCTCGTTGCCGGCGTCATCCGGGTACAGGGCGATGCCCAGGCTGGCGCTGACCTGCAGCTCGGCCGCATCCAGCAGGAACGGTTCGCCCGCCGCCGCGATGATCCGCTCGGCGACCACCACCGCATCGTCGGGAATATCGATGGCCAGCACGATCACGAACTCGTCGCCGCCGAGGCGGGCGAAGGTGTCCTGCGGCCGCAGCAGGCCGCCGATACGCTGCGCCACCGCTACCAGCAGGCGGTCGCCCAGCTGGTGTCCGTACGCATCATTGACCGCCTTGAAGCCGTCCAGGTCGCAGAACATCACCGCCACGGCGTGGCTGCGGCGCCGTGCCTTCTCGATGGCCTGCTCGATGCGGTCCTGCAGCAGCATGCGGTTGGGCAGCTGGGTCAGCGGGTCGTGCAGGGCGGCCTGGATCAGCTTGTCGTTGGCGTGCGCCAGCGAATCGGCCAGCAACCCGGTGCGCACGCGCATCTGCCGGTCGAACAGCGAGGCGACCAGGGCGATGCCCAGGGTGGCCACGGTGGTGACGATCACCAGCACCGCCAGCCAGCGCGTGTCGATGCCACCGCTGCCGACCGCGCCGCAGATGCTGCCTTCCGGGAAGCGCGCCGCGGCCATGCCGGTGTAGTGCATGCCGACGATGGCCAGGCCCATCACCAGCGAGGCCAGTGCGCGCAGGCGCATGGTGTTGCGCTGCTCGGTACGCAGGCGGAAGGCGATCCACAGCGCCGCACCTGCGGCGCCGATGGCCACCGCGATGGAGGCGGCAAACCAGCCCGGGTGATAGTCGATGCCCGGCTGCATGCGCATCGCGGCCATGCCGAGGTAGTGCATGGTGGCAATGCCCAGGCCCATCAGTACGGCGCCGGCCAGCAGACGTCGCCAGGGCAGGCTGGGCCGCGACACCAGCCACAGCGCATAGGCCGAGGCGCCGATCGACACGGCCAGCGAGTACAGGGTGATGCCGAGGTCGTAGCCGACCGGGATCGGCAGGTCGAAGGCCAGCATGCCGATGAAATGCATCGACCAGATGCCCAGGCCCATCGCCGCCGCGCCGCCGGCCAGCCACCAGCGGGCCACGCGGCCCTCGGCCGTGGCCAGGCGGCCGGCCATGTCCAGCGCCGTGTACGAAGCAAGAATGGCCACCAGCAGGGAGATGGCGACCAGGCTCTGACTGTAACTGCCAGTCATGTTGAATCCAGTGGGGGAAGGAGGGGCGCCCGCAAGGCGCACGCCCGCGACAGCTATCGGCGCGGGCGGGCGGGACTTGAGCGGTCGCAGCACCTGCGACCCGGCTCGGCTATCCTGCCACGCCTGTTCCCGTTGCTGGAAATCATCCAATGGCAAAAGCCCGCACCGCCTACGTCTGCAATGAATGTGGCGCCGAATTCAGCAAGTGGCAGGGCCAGTGCACCGAGTGCAATGCCTGGAACTCGCTGTCGGAAATCGTGCTGGAGAGCGCAGCGGCGGCCAAGGCGCCGGCGTCGCGCCGGGCGGGCTGGGCCGGCAAGATCGATCCGCCGAAGATCACCGCGCTGAAGGATGTGGAGCAGACCGAGCACCGCCGGGTCTCGACCGGCATCGGCGAGTTCGACCGCGTGCTCGGCGGCGGCCTGGTCGAGGGCGCGGTGGTGCTGGTCGGTGGCGACCCTGGCATCGGCAAGTCGACCCTGCTGCTGCAGGCAGTGGCGAAGATGGCAGCCGAGCTGCCGGTGCTGTACGTCACCGGCGAAGAGTCGCTGGCGCAGGTGGCCGGCCGCGCGCATCGCCTGGAGTTGCCGCTGGATGGCGTCAATGCGCTGGCCGAGACCGGCGTCGAGTCGATCCTGCAGCACGCGTCCAAGGCCGGCCCGCGGCTGATCGTGGCCGACTCCGTGCAGACCCTGTGGACCGAGAGCCTGACCGCCGCGCCGGGCTCGGTCAGCCAGGTGCGCGAGAGCGCGGCGCGGCTGGTGCGCTTCGCCAAGGAGACCGGCACCGCCGTGTTCCTGGTCGGCCACGTGACCAAGGAGGGCGGCATCGCCGGCCCGCGCGTGCTGGAACACATGGTCGATGCGGTGCTGTATTTCGAAGGCGAGAGCGGCAGCCGCTTCCGCCTGCTGCGCGCGTTCAAGAACCGCTTCGGTGCGGTCAACGAACTGGGCGTGTTCGCGATGGGCGACAAGGGCCTGAAGGAGGTCTCCAATCCATCGGCGATCTTCCTGTCCGGTGGCAGCACCCATCAACCGGGCAGTTGCGTGATGGTCACCCGCGAGGGCACCCGGCCGCTGCTGGTGGAGGTGCAGGCACTGGTCGATGCATCTCCGCTGTCGAACCCGCGCCGTGTCGCGGTTGGCCTGGAGCAGAACCGGCTGGCGATGCTGCTGGCGGTGCTGCATCGCCACGGCGGCGTGCTGGTCGGCGATCAGGACGTGTTCGTCAACGTGGTCGGTGGCATCCGTGTGCAGGAGACCGCCGCCGATCTACCGGTGCTGCTGGCGGTGCTGTCCTCGCTGCAGGATCGGCCGCTGGCGGAGAAGACCATCGCCTTCGGCGAAGTCGGCCTGTCCGGCGAGATCCGTCCGGTGCCCAATGGCGAAGACCGCCTGCGCGAGGCCGCCACCCATGGCTTCAAGCGCGCCATCGTGCCCAAGGCCAATGCGCCCAAGGGTGGTTCGGTGAAGGGTATGGAAGTGATCGCGGTGGAGCGCCTGTCCGAGGCCATCGACGCGGCGTGATCGCGCCGGGCATGGCCCGGCGTCACCACCGCGCACGTGGAATACGGCGGCCGACACGGTAACGGTCAGCCTGCCTGTGCTAGTTTTTCCCGCTCGACGAAGGCGCCCTCTGGCGTCTTTCCGTGCCCAGGAGTAAACGATTACATGCAGGACACCGCGCTCACCGCCCCCAACGCCGAAATCCGTCGTGCCGGGGTCGATCTCAATGGACTGATGACGGTGCTGGGCAAGCACCTGTATTCCACCCCGGTGGTGGCGCTGCGTGAGCTGGTGCAGAACGCGCACGACTCGATCATCCGCCGCCGCATCGAACAGCCCGGCATCGAAGTGCCTTCGCGCATCTCGGTGCAGGTCGATGTCGGTGCCGGCGTGCTGCGCATCACCGATACCGGGGCTGGCCTGACCCGCCAGGAGATCCACGATTACCTGGCCACCGTCGGCGTCGGCTATACCCGTGGCCTGCGCCAGGGCGGCGAGGACGATGAGGGCCTGATCGGCATGTTCGGCCTCGGTTTCCTGTCTGCCTTCGTGCTGGCGCGCCGGGTGAGCGTGCGTACCACCTCGTACCAGACGCCGGACCTGGGCCATCTGTACGTATCCAGCAATGCCGAACAGTACACCGTCAGCGAAATGCCAGCGCGCACGGTTGGCACTGAGGTGGAGCTGGAACTGCATCCGGATTTCCTGCCGCTGGCCAACGAAGCGCGTCTGCATGAGGTGCTGGGCCGCTACTGTGCGCTGCTGTCCGAGCCGATCTTCATCGGTGCCGCGGCCGAAGCGCTCAACCCCGAGCCGCCGCCGTGGCGTGGGCAGGGTGATGTTGCCCTGCATCCGGTGCAGGCGCGCCGCCAGGCGCTGCAGTTCGCCGCGCGTTTCGAACATGATTTCGAGCCGATCGTCACCGTGCCGTTGCGTGCCGATGGCAGCAGCGATGCCACCGGCCTGTTGTGGGTGCAGGACGGCGCTACCTACGGCACCAGCGACAACCGCAACCTGTCGGTGTTCGTGCGCGGCATGCTGCTGGACGACGACGCGCGCGACCTGCTGCCGCCGTGGGCGGGTTTCATCGGCGGGGTGATCGAATCCTCGAGGCTGACGCCCACCGCCAGCCGCGAAGACCTGCAGCGCGATGACCAGTACCGCGCCGTGCAGCATGCGCTGCTGGAAGCGCTGATTGATGGCCTGGCCGACGTCGCGCGGCAGCAGCCGGAAGCCTGGCGACGTGTATTGAGCCGCCACAACGAGGCCCTGCTGGGTGCGGCACTGTGCGACGACCGCCTGTTCGACCTGCTGCTGGAACACGTACGCGTGCCGACCTCACAGGGCGACCTTCCGGCCAGCGCATTGCCCGCACGCGGTGCCGTGCACGTGATCCTCGACAACGGCGGCGGCTTCGAGGAAATGCTGTTCCGCGCGATGGGCGTGCCGGTCGCGCATGGCCATCGCTATGCCGTGGTGCCGTTCCTGCGTCGCTGGGCCCAGGCCAAGGGCCTGCGCCTGGTTGAACTGGGGACCGAGCAGGGCAACCGTGCGCTGTTCCGCAGCGATGACAGCCTCGACGAGGCGCAGCTGGCATGGCTGCGCGAGCAGCTGGGTGACGGCGAACAGTTGCTGCCGGCACGCTTCAGCCCCGAGTCGCTGCCGGTGGTGGTGGTGCCTGACCGCGAGGCCGAGCTGAAGCAGCGCCTGGAAGACGATGAGAACGACAAGCGCGTTTCGATGGCCGCGCTGCGCCTGGCGCGGCAGTTCACCGCACGCATCGAATCGCGCGCACCGTCGCGGCTCTATCTCAATCTCGACAACCCGGCAGTGCAGGCGCTGTTGCGCGCCCAGCGCGAGGGGCATCCACAGGCCGAAGCCGCAGCACGCCTGCTGCGCTCACTGAAGATCATCGTCGCCGCGCAGGGCCGTCCGTTGGCACGCGCGACGTCCACACCGGGCCCGGATCTCAACGGCGCCTTTACCGATATCGCCGGTGCCCTGCAGCAGATGCTGCGCTGAGCACCGCATCCTCTCATCCAGCCTTCGCTAGACAGGAGCACTTACCCCATGGACATCTGGAACTGGGTCGAAAAACTGCAGGGCGACCTGCGCCAGGCCGGCCAGGCGCAGAATGCGCACCTGCTGAACCGCCTCGCCGACGAGGTGAGCGAACTGCGTGTCGACCGCGTCGACGCGCTGCTGCCCGAAGCGCGTGCGCTGGGCAAGGCGCTGGACAACCCGTGGGTCGACGTCTACGTCGGCCACTGGGCGCTGCGCAACCGCGTGGGCAACCGCGTTGAAGGCGAGAGTGCGCTGGGCGAGGCCGTGGCGCTGTTCGAGCGTGCGCATCGCGAGGACACGCTGGAGTGCCCGCAGTCGATCTGCGTGACCCAGGATCTGGCCGCCTGCTACGGCAACATCGATGGCCCGGGCTGGGTGCCCGAGCGCGTCGAGGTGTGCGATGAAACACTGGGTCGCATCGATCCGAGCTGGGCCTGCTTCCAGTGCCTGAGCTGCGAAAAGGCCGATGCGCTGCTGGATGATGGTCGTGGGCAGGACGCGTTGGACTACCTGCAGGTGCAGTCGGATGCGATCGAAGCCTGTGGCAAGGAAGTGTTCGACAGCTTCCCGGAGATGCAGATCAAGATCCTGCTGGGCATGGGCCGCGCCGAAGAAGCGCTGGTGCTGATCGAGAAGCGCGAGGCCGAAGTGGTCGCGTCCGGCGAGTACGAGCCGGCCAACTGCACGGTGCCGCGCCGCCTGTCCAAGGCGTGGGCGCTGGCCCAGCTGGGCCGCGACGAAGAGGCCGTGCAGCAGCTGGTGCCGTGGAGCGAACTGACGCCTACCTACTGGCGGCTGTGGGCGAACACCGCCGCAGCGCTGTGCCGGCGCGATCCCGCACGCAATACCTGGGATCTGGGCACCCGCTTCAACACCATCATCGAACACTTTGCCGAGGTTGGCTCGCACCGCCTGCTGATCGAAGTCGCTGCGCTGAGCCTGGAGCTGGCCCTGCAGCGTGGCGCACGCTGGGTGGCGCTGCGCCAGCTGGAACTGGCGCGTACCCATCTGGCGCAGCTGCGCCAGGACCGTGGTGCGGCAGCGCTGGTCGCTGGCCTGGCCGCACGCATCGATGCATTGCCGGACGTTGCGCCGCTGCCGGTGCCGGCCAGCGAACTGCTGGTCTGGCTGCACGAGCAGGGGGAGCAGAGCCAGTCGCGCGATCCGGAGCGTGAGGCGCAGTGGTTGCTGCAGGCGCACGAACAGCTACCCGATGACGAGGCGCTGGCCGAGATGGCGGCCTCCGCCTTGAGCGCCTGTGGCGCACAGGCGGAAGCGCGGGCATTGCTGTGGCGCTTCGTGCGCGCGCACACGCAGGATGATGGTCCGGCCGCTTACACGCTGATGCGCTGGCTGACCGAGCAGGGCGACGACGAAGGCCTGCGTCAGCTGGCCGGGATCTACCGTGGCAGCGTGCCGGTGTTCGCGCACTGGTGCGATGTGCAGCGTGCCCGTCGCGTGTCCGACTGGCCGGCGCTGGAGCAGGCCGCGCAGGCGCTGCTGGCGGCATCGCCAGGTTCGCATGGTGCACGTGGCACGCTGGCGCGGATGTACATGGAAACCGGCCGCTTCAGCGAGGCGCAGGCCTGCTATGCGCAGCTGGTGGAGCTGCTGGAAGAACCGAATGCCGCGCATTGGGACCACATGAGTGCGGCCAGCGCGGCACGCGACTGGGATGCAGTGCGCCGCTCGGCGGCCGCGATCGGCATGGAGCTGTCCAGCCAGGAGGGCGTGGTCGAGGAGCCGTGGGGCTGGGTGATCATCCGCAGCGAAGAGAACGGCGAGCCGATGGAATACTACGCACGCCGCAGTGGCCCGGTGACCGCACGCATCGTCGAGAACGCGCCGGCCAACCGTGCGCAGCAGGTGGGCGACTGGGTGGTGTTCGATGCCGCACTGGTGCATCCGGCGCCGGAAGAGGAGGAAGCGCGCGAGCATTTCATCCCGACCTATGCGCAGGTGCATGTACTGGAGCGCGGTGGTTTTGCCCGCAGCTGGCTGATTGACGGCGCGCACCCCGGCGAAGAGGCCTGGAACGACTTCGTGGAAGCGGCTGAAGCGCAGGGCTGGAAGGTGTGGTCGCACAGCCGTGCGGACTACACCGTGACCGATCCGGATATGGAGGAGGGCACGCTGCCGGGCCTGCTGTTCACGGTCGCCCAGCCGCAGGACCATGCGCCGTTGGCGCTGCACCGTTTCCTGCAGCAGGAGACCGCGAAATGGCTGTATCCGCATTGCTGGCTGCGATTGGCCGAGGCCTGTGACCAGGATCGCCAGCCGCACCTGGATGTGATCGAGCGTTACGGGTTGTAAGCCCGGTATCGGGTCGTGCCGGCCGCTGGCCGGCGACGCCATGAGATGCTGTGTTGCCGGCCAGCGGCCGGCACTACCTCAAGGAGAAATAGATGCGAAAGACAGGGATGTTCGTGATCGCCGGGCTGCTGCTGGCCCCCACCGTGCAGGCTGCACCTGCCTGCCAGGAGCCTGCGGCTGTGGCCCGTGCCTTCTACGAGGCGACGACCGGCAACGGTGATCTGCTGGAGCCGCCGGCTGCGCTGGTCAGCCCGGCCTTCGGCAAGGCGTTGCGTGATGAGCGTGCCTGCCAGCAGCGCGAGGAAGGCATCTGCACGATCGATTCGGACCCGTGGCTGGATGCGCAGGACGGCGACATCGACAGTCCGGTGCGCTACAGCTGGAAAGAGGCCTCGGCGACCACCGGCCAGGTCGAGATGCGCTATTCGGTATGGAAGAAGGCCTACGTGACCCGGTTGCCGATGGTGCGTCAGGGACAGGGTTGCTGGCAGGTCGATGACATCCTCACCAACAGCGGCCGTTCGGTGCGGAAGATCCTGGCCCAGCCGGTGCCCTGATCGTCTGCGGCATCCACGCAGGGCGCGGCCCTGTTGCCGGCCGGCGGCCGGCACTACCGGGTGATGTTGGGGTGGATGCCGACCGTTGGTCGGCACGCCGCTATCGCGAATGCCCGAACACCAGTTCGATCACGAACTGGCTGCCGAAGAAGGCCAGCAGCAGCAACAGCATTGCCGCCAGCGTCCAGTGCACCGCCTTCATGCCCCGCCAGCCGTAGCGGCGGCGGCCGATCAGCAGCACGCCGAACACGATCCACGACAGCACGCTCAGCACGGTCTTGTGCACCAGCTTCTGTGCCAGCAGGTCGTCGACGAACAGCACGCCGGTGACCAGGGTCAGGGTCAGCAGCGCGAAGCCGACGGTGATCACCCGGAACAGCAGCGATTCCAGGTCGGCCAGCGGCGGCAGCGCCCGCAGCCACGGGCGGAACTCGCGGCGGCGCAGTGCGCGTTCCTGCAGCCACAGCATGATCGCCAGCAGCGCGGCGATGCTCAGCGTGGCGTAGGCCAACAGGGCCAGCCAGGCGTGGCTGGCCAGGCGCCAGCCCAGCACCTTGCTCGGTTCGTGGCCGTAGCTGTGGTAGGCCAGCAGCAGCGCCGCGGCCAGCGGGAACACCACCACGCCCAGTGCCGACATGCGTCCGCGCGCGCCGACCAGCGAGGTCAGCCAGGCCATGCCCAGGCCGACCAGCGACAGCGCGGCGAAGAAGTGCATGTCCGGCCCGCCGTTGGTGCGCATCGCCACCATCACGTGGTAGCCGCCGTGCAGCAGCATCGCCGGCAGGGCGGGCCACAGCCAGGCGGGGGAGCCGGTGCTTTCATCGCGGCCAAGCGCACGCACCAGCAGGGCGCTGGCGGCCAGGTAGAGCAGGGCGGCGATGAGAACGATTAACATCGTTGCAGTTTCGCATACCCCTGCGGTGGTGGCGACGGCCCCGTGGTCGCAGCCCGGGGAGGGGAGCGGACCCGTTATACTGTCTGCCTTATTGTCCCCCGCTTTCAGACAGGTTGCGCCGCATGTTCGAGTCCCTGACCCAGCGCCTTTCCGGCACCATCGAGCGCCTGCGTGGCCGCGGCCGCCTGACCGAGGAGAACATCCGCGAGGCGACCCGTGAGGTCCGCATCGCGCTGCTCGAAGCCGACGTTGCGCTGCCGGTGGTGCAGGCCCTGATCGAGCGCATCAAGGTGCGCGCGGTCGGCCAGGAAGTGCTGAAGTCGCTGACCCCGGGCCAGGCGCTGATCAAGGTCGTGCGCGACGAGCTGACCGCGGTGATGGGCGCCGAAGCCAGCGACCTGAACCTCAATGTGCCCGCGCCGGCCATCATCCTGATGGCGGGCCTGCAGGGCGCCGGCAAGACCACCACGGTGGGCAAGCTGGCCAAGCACCTGAAGGAAAAGCGCAAGAAGAAGGTGATGGTGGTCTCGGCCGACGTCTACCGTCCGGCCGCGATCGAGCAGCTGAAGACCCTGGCCGAGCAGGTCGGCGTGCTGTTCTTCCCGTCCACTGCCGACCAGAAGCCGGAAGCCATCGTCCGCGCCGCCATCGACGATGCACGCAAGTCGTTCGTCGACGTGCTGCTGGTCGATACCGCCGGCCGCCTGGCCATCGACGAAGCGATGATGGCCGAGATCAAGGCCCTGCACGCTGCGGTGAATCCGGCCGAAACCCTGTTCGTGGTCGACGCCATGACCGGCCAGGACGCGGCCAACACTGCCAAGGCCTTCGGCGACGCCCTGCCGCTGACCGGCGTGGTGCTGACCAAGACCGACGGTGACGCCCGTGGCGGTGCCGCGCTGAGCGTGCGCTACATCACTGGCAAGCCGATCAAGTTCGTCGGTGTCAGCGAAAAGCCGGAAGGCCTGGATGTGTTCCATCCGGACCGTATCGCCAGCCGCATCCTCGACATGGGCGACGTGCTGTCGCTGGTCGAGCAGGTCGAGCAGCAGGTCGACAAGGACAAGGCGGCCAAGCTGGCCGAGAAGGTCGCCAAGGGCAAGAAGTTCGACCTGAACGACATGCGTGACCAGCTTGAGCAGATGCAGAACATGGGCGGCATCGGCGGCCTGATGGACAAGCTGCCGGGCCTGGGCAACATCCCCGACCATCTGAAGCAGCAGGTCAGCCAGGGCAAGGAAGTACCGCGCATGATCGCCATCATCAGCTCGATGACCAAGAAGGAACGGCGCAACCCGAACCTGCTGAACGGCTCGCGCCGCGCGCGCATCGCCAAGGGCTCGGGCGTGACCCCGGCCGACGTCAACAAGCTGATGAAGCAGTACATGCAGATGGAAAAGATGATGAGCAAGATGGCCGGCGGTGGCATGAAGGGCATGATGCGCAGCATGAAGGGCATGATGGGTGCCATGGGCGGCCGCGGCATGCCGTTCCGTTGATGCAGCGACGGGGCCGGCGCGCATCGCGATCCGGCCCCGGTCACAATGACTGGCGTATGCTGGGCGGCGACTTCTCCAACAGGTATGTCGCGTGAACGCATCGCCGATTCTTGAACGCGCCGACACCTTCTGTCGGCGTTTTTCATTGCAGCTTCCGATCCTGCTGGCACCGATGGCCGGTGCCTGTCCGGTGCCGCTGTCGGCTGCGTTGGCCAATGCCGGCAGCATGGGGGCAATGGGCGCGGTGCTGTCGTCGTCGGCCGATATCGGTCGCTGGATGGAGGACTTCCGCGCGACCTCCACCGGCCCGGCACAGGTGAACCTGTGGGTGCCTGATCCGGTGCCGGCCCGTGACGTTGCCGCCGAGGCCGCCAGCCGCGCCTTCCTGGCGCAGTGGGGCCCGGACGTGCCGGCCAGCGCTGCCGATGCAACGCCCGCCGACTTCGAAGAACAGTTCGCCGCGTTGCTGGCCGCACGCCCGGCGGTGGCCTCGACCATCATGGGCGTGCTGCTGCCGCGCCACGTGCAGCAGTTGAAGGATGCCGGCATTGCCTGGATCGCCTGTGCGACCACGCTGTCCGAAGCGCGTGCCGCACAGGACGCGGGTGCCGATGCCGTGGTGGCGCAGGGCGTGGAGGCCGGTGGCCATCGCGGTGCGTTCGATCCGGCGATGGCCGAGCGCCAACTGGTCGGCCTGTTCGCGCTGCTGCCGCGCCTGGCCGATCACCTGCAGATTCCAGTGATTGCCGCCGGCGGTATCGCCGATGGCCGTGGCATCGCTGCCGCACTCACCTTGGGCGCGAGCGCCGTGCAGATCGGCACCGCCTTCCTGCGCACGCCCGAAGCGGCGATCGCCTCGGCGTGGGCCGATGGGCTGGCCGCCAGCGAACCCGAAGACACCTGGCCGACCCGTGCTTTCAGCGGTCGCCTGGGCCGTGGCCTGGCGACACCCTATGTGCGCGCCGCCGCTGCGGAAGGCGCCCCGGCGCCACGCCCGTACCCGGTGCAGCGCGGGCTGACCGCGCCGATGCGCAAGCAGGCCGTGCAGGAAAACCGCCTGGCCGCGACGCAGGCCTGGGCCGGGCAGTCGGCGTGGATGGCGCCGGCACAGCCGGCCGCCGACGTGCTGCGCGGCATGTGGGAACAGGCGCAGGCACTGCTGCGATGACGCTGACCTGCAACGGCCTGCCGGCACAGGTGGAGGATCTGCTGCCAGCGCTGGTGAACTACGGCCACTTCACTTCGCTGCAGGTGCGCGACCACGCCGTGCAGGGACTGGACCTGCATCTGGCGCGGTTGTCGCAGGCCACGCGCGAACTGTTCGGCAGCGAGCTGGATACGGCGCAGGTGCAGGCGTGGATGACGCAGGCGCTGCGGCAGGCCAGCCTCGCCGACGCATCGCTGCGGGTGACGGTGTACTCGCGCCGCTTCGATTTCCGCAATCCGCTGGTTGCCGTGCCGGTGGACGTGCTGGTGGCGGTGTCCGCGCCGGTGGCGCTGACCGCCTCCAAGCGTGTGCGCAGCGTGGCCTGGCAGCGTGAACTGCCGCAGATCAAGCATGTGGGCACCTTCGGCCTGTTCGCCGAGCGTCGCGCGGCGATGGCGGAAGGATTCGACGATGTGCTGTTCGTGACCGCCGAGGGCGACGTGAGTGAAGGCAGTACCTGGAACCTGGCCGTGCACGATGGTGAACGGCTGCTCTGGCCGCAGGCGCCGGCCCTGCGCGGGACCGCCGAGACGCTGCTGAAGCAGCATTGGCCCGGCGCACAGCTGACGCGGCCGTTGGCACTGGCTGAACTGGACAGTGTGAAGGCCGCTTTTGCCTGCAACGCCAGCGGCCTGTGGGCGCTGGCGGCCATTGACGGGCATGTCCTGCCCGGCTCGCAGGCACTGGCTGAACAGGGCAGGGCGGTGCTGGCGGCGGTGGCTTGGGACGGTCTGGGGTGAAAAGTCCCGGCGGGCATGGCCCTGCGCTACCGTGAAGATGGATACAGCCCGGGGTTGGCGCGGCCGGGCTCTGCCGCTATAATCGCCCGCTTACCTCGCCATCCTGGCGACTGGGCAATAGGAAAAACACCATGGTCAAGATTCGACTGACCCGCGGCGGCGCCAAGAAGCGTCCGTTCTACCACATCATCGTGACCGACGTGCGCAGCGCGCGCGACGGCCGCAACATCGAGCGCGTTGGCTTCTACAACCCGGTCGCCCAGGGCGCCGAGAAGCGCATCGAGCTGGATCTGGCCCGCGTTGACCATTGGGTCAAGAACGGCGCCCAGCCGACCGACAAGGTCCGCAACCTGATCAAGGAAGCGACCAAGTCCCAGGCCGCTGCGGCCTGATCCTGACGGGCCACGCTTCGGCGTGGCCCTCTTGGTTGAAGCAGATGAAAGATATCGAGCGCCGCATCCTGCTGGGCAGGGTTGTCGGCGCTTTTGGTGTGCGCGGCGAGATCAAGCTCGAGTCCTGGACCGAGCCACGTTCCGCCATTTTCCGTTACCAGCCGTGGATCGTGCGCAGCCCGTCCGGCGTGGAAACCACGATTGAAGGTGTGCGTGGCCGTGATAGCGGCAAGCACCTGGTCGCCCGTTTCCCCGGCGTCGAGGACCGCGATACCGTTGAAGCGATGCACGGCACCGAGATCTACGTGGCCCGTAGTGCATTGCCGCCGCCGAAGCCCGATGAGTATTACTGGGTGGACCTGGAAGGCCTGGATGTGAAGACCACCGAGGGCGTTGCCCTGGGCCAGGTCTCGCACCTGTTCAGCACCGGCGCCAACGACGTGGTGGTGGTCCGGGGTGACCGCGAGCGGATGATCCCGTTCGTGCAGCCGGACTTCGTCAAGTCGGTCGACTTCGAGGCCAACCTGGTCGTGGTCGACTGGGATCCCGAGTTCTGAGTGTGAGCATGCGTTTCGACGTCATCACCCTGTTCCCCGAGTTCCTCGCCCAGTCCGCTGGATTGGGCGTGGTCGGGCGCGCGCAGGAGAAGGGGTTGTTCAGCCTGCATGGCTGGAATCCCCGTGATTACGCCGAAGGCAACTACCGCCGGGTGGACGACCGTCCGTTCGGTGGTGGCCCGGGCATGGTGATGCTGATCGAGCCGTTGCAGGCCTGCCTGCAGGCGATCCGCGATGCTGATCCGACCCCGGCACGGGTGATCTACCTCAGCCCGCAGGGGGCGCCGTTGACCCAGGCCAAGGTGCGGGAACTGGCGGCATTGCCGCGCATGGTCCTGCTTTGCGGCCGCTACGAGGGCATCGACGAGCGTTTCCTGGAGGCCAATGTCGACGAGGAAATCTCCCTCGGCGACTACGTGCTGTCCGGTGGCGAGCTGGGTGCGGCGGTCATCATCGACGCCGTGGCCCGCCTGCAGGACGGTGCCCTGAATGACGCGGAATCGGCGGCGCAGGACAGCTTCGAGGGCGACCTCGGCCTGCTCGACTGCCCGCACTACAGCCAGCCGGCCCAGCACCCGCTGGGTGACGTGCCGGACGTGCTGCGCTCGGGCAACCACGCGGCCATCGCGGCCTGGCGCCGCCAGCAGTCGCTGGTCCGTACCGCCCAGCGGCGCCCGGACCTGCTGGATGAACAGGCGCTGGGCAAGGCCGACCGCACGCTGCTGGAACAGGGCCGTCAGGCCCGGAAACACAAGGCCAGCCCCTAGCGCAGGGCTGGCTTTATCGGCTATCATGGCCAATTCCGCCAGCCTCGGCCGGCGCGCGCAGTACCCAAAACAAACGTGCAGCACAGTCCCGTGACTGCATGAGCCTACGTTGTCGACACGACACGCCCACCCGAACAAGAATCGGTGTAACCCATGAGCAAGCTGAACAAGTCCATCGTCGCGGAATTCGAATCCGCCCAGATCACCCGTGAACTGCCGAAGTTCAGCCAGGGCGACACCGTTGTCGTCAACGTGAAGGTGAAGGAAGGCAGCCGCGAGCGCGTGCAGGCCTACGAAGGCGTTGTCATCGCCACCAAGAATGCCGGCCTGAACTCCTCGTTCACCGTCCGCAAGATCTCGCACGGCTACGGCGTCGAGCGCGTGTTCCAGACCCACAGCGCCATCATCGACTCGGTCGAAGTGAAGCGTCGTGGTAAGGTCCGCGCCGGTAAGCTGTACTACCTGCGTGGCCTGGAAGGCAAGGCTGCCCGCATCAAGGAAGACCTGGCTGCCGCTGCTGCCGCCAAGGCTGCCCGTCTGGCCGAAAAGGCCTGATAAACAACTTCGGTTGTTGCCGCGACGGCCACCTTCGGGTGGCCGTTTGCGTTTCCGGCATCGCATCGGCCACGATCAGCTGATGAACGACATCAACCCGCGCTATCCCGCTGTCATCCAGTCGGCGTTGCGCTTCCTCGACGGCAAGGGGCTGGCACGCGTGCAATCGGCGCCGTTGCTGCATCGCCTGCTGTGGCGCGTGGGCATCGCACTGCCACCGCCGATCCTGGCCGGCTTCGGGATCAACGCGCTGGTGCAGGGCCTGTTGTTCGGGTTGTTCTGGACCGCGCTGATGTGGCTGATGCTGTGGCAGGGCAGTGAGCGGCCGTTGGCGCTGTTGCTGGTGGCCGGGCTGTTGGCTGGTGCGCTGTTCGGCATGGTGATGGCGGCGCTGATGCGCTCGCTGCGCCGGCACCGCAAGCTGCCGGACTGGCGGCAGTTCCGGGCGCGGCAGGCGGACTGAGCCGATGGCGCACCGCGCCGTGACCTCCAGGCGCGCGTCGCGCTAGGCTGCCTGCATCATCCCGATGGACGTGCCGTGCGATGCCTGCCAAGCGAACCGCACCTTCTGCCGCGCCCACGCTGTTGTCCGGCGGCAACCCACAGATCGCCAAGGGCGAGGGCGATGCCCCGGTGCAGGCCTATATCGCCGCCATGCCGGACTGGAAGCGGCCGATCGGCGCACAACTGGACGCACTGATCGAACAGGCCGTACCCGGGGTGCACAAGGCGGTGAAGTGGAACTCGCCGATGTATGCGGTGGCGCCGGGCGAAGGCTGGTTTCTCAGCTTTCATTGCTTCACCCGCTACATCAAGGTGGCGTTCTTCCGCGGCGCTGCGCTGAAGCCGGTGCCGCCAGAGCCATCCAAGAGTGCCGATACGCGCTACCTGCACATTGCACAGGATGGCGTACTGGATGAAGCCCGGTTCCTTGACTGGGTGCGCCAGGCCGCGGCATTGCCCGGCGAACACATGTAAGCCCGCTGTTCTGATCTCCTTGCCGACGAGAGCTGCTGATGGCCACGCATGCACCGAACCCTGCCGATGCCGGAACCCCGGCCGCTGAACTGATCGATGCGCGCATCGCCGAGCTGGGCGACTGGCGTGGCGAAGTGCTGGCACGCGTGCGTGCGTTGATCCATGAAGCGCTGCCGGACGTGCAGGAAACCTGGAAGTGGCGTGGTACGCCGGTGTGGGAGCACAACGGCATCCTGTGCACCGGCGAAACCTACAAGCAGGCGGTGAAACTGACCTTCGCCAACGGGGCGGCGCTGGCCGACCCCAAAGGCCTGTTCAACGCCAGCCTGGAGGGCAACACGCGGCGCGCGATCGACATCCATGAAGGTGCGATGCCCGATTCCGCAGCGTTGAAGGCACTGCTGCGCGCGGCGGCGACGTTCAACGCGGCGAAGAAGAAACGGTAGAGCCGGCCGCTGGCCGGCTGTTGCGCGGTGCTTCCGCAGAGGCATGAAGTTGCCGGCCAGCGGCCGGCACTACCACAGGCCCATGAAGTTGCCGGCCAGCGGCCGGCACTACCGTGGCGTTCACCGGTCCATGAGGTTGCCGGCCAGCGGCCGGCACTACCGTGGCGGTGCGGCATCCGGGTCGGCCACCGGCGACGGCGGACAGGCCGGAATCTCCGACGGCGTGGCCAGTTCTTCGGCGTGCGAGGGCTTGCCCATCATCTTCGCCTTGCGCCAGCCGCCCCAGCGGTAATACGCCAGCGACAGCAGCATCGACACCAGCGAACTGACCGGGAAGCTCCACCAGATCGCATCGGCGCCCCAGTACGGCTGCAGCAGTTCGGCGAACGGCACGCGCACGCCCCACAGCGAGCCGGCCAGGATCAGCAACGGCGGAATCACCGCGCCGGTGGAGCGCACCACGCCGGAGATCACGAAGCTGACGCCGAAGAACAGGAACGAGCCGATCACCACGTGGTTGAGGTGGCGGGCGATGTCCAGCGCCTGGCTGGCCGGTGGCAGGAACAGCGCCAGCAGCTGCCGGTCGAACAGCACCAGCGGCAGGATCAGCGCGCCGGTCAGCAGGAAATTGAACAGCACACCCTGGCGCGCAGTGCCGCGCACGCGGTCCCAGCGCTGCGCACCGACGTTCTGCGCGGCCATCGACGAGCACGCCGCACCGATCGCCATCGCCGGCATCTGCAGGTAGTTCCACAGCTGCAGGGCAGCCCCGTAACCCGCGCCGGTGTCGGTGCCGTACTGGTTGACCATGGTCATCAGCAGGATCACCGACAGCGAGATCAGCACCATCTGCAGGCCCATCGGTACGCCCTTGATCACCAGCGCCTTGAGGATGGTCATGTCGAGCTTGAACAGGCGCATGTCGGCGCGGCCTAGCCACAGGGTGTGGCGCTTGTGCCGCATGTACAGCAGCAGGCCGGCCAGCGAGAGCGTCTGCGCGACCAGTGTGGCCCAGGCCGAGCCGGCAATGCCCAGCGCGGGGAACGGCCCCATGCCGAAGATCAGCACCGGGTTCAGCACGATGTCCAGCGCCACCGACACCATCAGGAAACGGAACGGCGTGCGCGAGTCACCGGCACCGCGCAGCGCGGCGGTGAGGAAAGCGAACGCGTACAGCGTCGGCATCGCCAGGAAGATGATCTGCAGGTAGGCCTCGGCCAGCGGCAGCGAGGCGGCCGGCGTGCCCATCGCCGCCAGCAGGGGATGGGCCATGAACCAGCCGGCGATGGCGATGATCACCGACAGGCCGATGAAGAAGGTGGCGCTGGTGCCGACCACGCGCCGCGCCTGCGCGATGTCGCGCGCGCCGATCGCCTGGCCGATCAGGATGGTCGAGGCCATGCCGAAGCCGAACACCGAGCCGATCAGGAAGAACATGATGTTGTTGGCGTTCGCGGTGGCGGTCAGTGCCGCCTCGCCGAGGAAGCGCCCGACCCAGACCGCATTCACCGAACCGTTCAGCGACTGCGCGATGTTGCCTGCCAGGATAGGCAGTGAAAACAGCAGAAGATTGCGGCCGATCGGGCCGGAGGTCAGGTCAAGCGGCGCTTTGGCCATGGAGTGGTGATCGAATCCCGGGAGGCGCACACTAGCACCAAGCCGGTTTGCAGGATGTGGCAATGCATCAACGACTGCAGGTGAAATGGAGCATGGCGCTGGCCTTGATCGGCGCCGCACTGGCCGCATGTTCGACAGGTGACCGGTTGGGCGATACCCAGGTGCGGCCAACCGACCGCCCCGAGTGCCTGGTCGGCAGCCAGCGCCAGGATCTTTCCGCCGGCGTACCTACCCTGATCGGGGGCAGCGGCTGCCGCACCGACCCCGACAACCCGCGTCCCCTGAACAAGCGAACGGAGTAGTCCCTGTCGATGACCGAGCTTTCCCCGCTGTCGCCCAGTGTCCGCCTGGACATCTGGCTGTGGGCGGCCCGTTTCTTCAAGACCCGCAGCCTGGCCAAGCAGGCCATCGAAACCGGCAAGGTCAGCGTCGCCGGGCAGCGCCCGAAATCCTCACGCGCGGTGCGCGTTGGCGAGCAGCTGCAGGTCGATCGAGGCGAGGAGCATTTCGAGATCCGGGTGCTTGGCCTGAGCGACCAGCGCGGGCCGGCGCCGACAGCACAGCAGCTGTATGCCGAGAGCGAGGCCTCAAAGGCGCGCCGTGCCGAACAGCGTGCGCTGCGCATCGCCGCACGCGATGGGTTCCAGCCGCCGGAGCACAAGCCGGACAAGCGCGCGCGGCGCTTGATCCGCGCGCTGGGCGATATCGACGCGTTGTAAGCAACCGGGCGCCGGACCGGGTCCGGCGCCCGCATGCCTCAGCGCTTGCCGCCCAGCAGGCTGCCGCCGATCTTCAGCAGATCGCCCACACCGAGCTGGCCGTCACCGTCCTGGTCCAGCAGGCTGCCGAGCAGGCCACCGGCAAGACCGCCCTGTTGCTGCACCTGCTGCTTCTCCTGGCCGAGCGCCTGGCTGAGCGAGCCGGCATCGGCCTGGCCGCCACCGAGGCGCTGGGCGAGGAAGGCCATCACGATGGGGGCAAGGATCTGCAGCAGCTGGCTGGTGCGGCCGCTGTCGAGCTGGGTGGCCTGGGACAGGCCGGTTTCCACCTTCTGCTGGCTGCCGCCGAAGATGTGGCCGAGGATGCCGGCGCCGTCGCTGGCGGCACCACCGCCACCACCGCCCAGTACCGAACCGAGCACGCTGCCCAGGTCCAGCCCACTGTGGTTGTTCTGCAATGCGCCGAGCAGCGCCTGCGCGCCCTGCGGCTGCGAGGCGTTGTTGCCCAGCGCGCCCATCAGCACCGGCAGCGCGGCACTGATCGCACCGGAAGCCTGGGTATCGCTGATGCCGAGCTGCTGCGACACCTGCTGCAGCGGGGCGCCCTGCAGTTTGGCGAGAAGTTCATCGGTCAGGCTCATCTGCGGATTCCTTGATTTGGGTTGGGCGTGCAGAAGGTACGACGCGGACCGTTAAAACGGCGACGCCGCCTCACAGGGAGGCGGCGTGCCGTACACGGGGGAGGGCGATCAGAGCTCGATGTCCTCGGCGCCCGGCGTCGCGGTGGGGAAGTCCGCTTCCGGCTGGGCCGGCTTGAACGGGTCCGACGGCTGGCTGGCCAGCGCCTTCAGCGCCGCGGCAATGCCGGCACCGTAGGCCGGGTCGGCCTTGCTGCAGTTGTCGATGTGGCGCTGCTTGATGAAGTCCGGCGCATCACCCAGGGCGCGGGCGGTGTTGGCGAACAGACGGTCCTTCTGTGCCTGGTTGTAGCTGCGGAACAGGGCGCCGGGCTGGCTGAAGTAGTCGGCGTCGTCCTCACGGAAGTTCCAGAAGTCGGCGTCGCCGCGGATCTTCATCGGCGGCTCGCGGTACTGCGGCTGTTCCTGCCACTGGCCGTAGCTGTTCGGCTCGTAGTGCGGCAGGCCACCGTAGTTGCCGTCCACGCGCATCGCACCGTCGCGGTGGTTGCTGTGCACCGGGCAGCGCGCTGCGTTAACCGGAATCTGGTGGTGGTTCACGCCCAGGCGGTAGCGCTGCGCATCGGAATAGGCGAACAGGCGTGCCTGCAGCATCTTGTCCGGCGACGGGCCGATGCCCGGCACCAGGTTGCTCGGCGCGAACGCAGACTGCTCAACGTCCTGGTACCAGTTGACCGGATTGCGGTTCAGTTCGAACTGGCCCACTTCGATCAGCGGGTAGTCGCTCTTCGGCCACACCTTGGTCAGGTCGAACGGATGCACGCGGTAGGTTTCCGCCTCCAGCTCCGGCATGACCTGGATGAACAGCTTCCACTTCGGGAAGTCGCCCTTCTCGATTGCGGCGAACAGGTCGCGGCCGTGGCTTTCGCGGTCATGGCCGACCAGGATCTGCGCTTGCGCGTCGGTCAGCGATTCGATGCCCTGCTGGCTGACGAAGTGGAACTTCACCCAGAAGCGTTCGCCGTCGGCGTTGGTGAAGCTGTAGGTGTGCGAGCCGAAACCGTGCATGTGGCGGAAGCTGCGCGGAATGCCGCGGTCGCTCATCACCACGGTCACCTGCATCAGGGCTTCGGGCAGCAGCGTCCAGAAATCCCAGTTGTTGCGCGCGCTGCGCAGGTTGGTATGCGGGTCGCGCTTGACCGCCTTGTTGAGGTCGCCGAACTTGCGCGGGTCGCGCAGGAAGAACACCGGCGTGTTGTTGCCGACCAGGTCCCAGTTGCCTTCCTCGGTGTAGAACTTCAGCGCGAAGCCGCGGATGTCACGCTCGGCGTCGGCGGCGCCACGCTCGCCGGCCACCGTGGTGAAGCGGGCGAACATCTCGGTCTGCTTGCCGATTTTTTCGAACAGCTTGGCGCGGGTGTACTTGCTGATGTCGTGGGTGACGGTGAAGGTGCCGTAGGCGCCCGAACCCTTGGCGTGCATGCGGCGTTCGGGAATGATCTCGCGGTTGAAGTTGGCCAGCTTCTCCAGCAGCCACACGTCTTCCATCAGCAGCGGCCCACGCGGACCGGCGGTCTTGCTGTTCTGGTTGTCCACCACCGGCGCGCCGAAGGCCGTGGTCATCGGCGTGACCGGATCGTCGCCATGCTTCTGCTTGGGCGTGGTGCTCAGCTCGCGCTGCTGCTCGGCGCCCTGCTCCGGCGACGGGGCGGTGTGATACGGGCACTTGGCGTTGTTGTTGTCGGACTGGCTCATCGGCTGGCTCCTGGTGGCGGTGAAGACGTGGGAGAAACATCTTCACTCGACTTTAGCTATGGCCAGATGAAATGAATAATCGAATGATTCATTCAGGTTGATAGATTCTGTCAATTGAAACGCAGAATCGGATTTGCAGAGTCTTTCAACGGGCCTCCCGCAAGGTGGGCGGGAGGCCATGGGCGTGCGCTGCGGCTACAGCAGCGCCTTCAACCGGTACAGGGCTTCCAGCGCCTGCTTCGGGGTCAGTTCGTCCGGGTCGATCGCCGCCAGCGCTTCCTGCGCCTTGCTGGCCGGTGCGCTGAACAGGCCGAACTGCTGCGGCGCATCCAGTGCCTGCGGCGCCAGCTCGGCGGCATGGCTTTCACCGCCACGCCGCTCCAGCTCGGCCAGGCGACGGCGTGCCTGCGCTACGGTGGCGCGCGGCAGGCCGGCCAGTGCCGCCACCTGCAGGCCGAAGCTGCGGTTGGCCGGGCCATCCTTCACCGCGTGCATGAACACCAGCGCCTCACCGTGCTCGACCGCGTCCAGGTGCACGTTGGCGATGCCGCTGCGGCCGCCCTCGTACTGCTCGTCGGCCAGCGCGGTCAGCTCGAAGTAGTGGGTGGCGAACAGCGTGTAGCAACGGTTCTGGTAGGCCAGGTGGCGGGCCACCGCGTCGGCCAGAGCCAGGCCATCGTAGGTGGACGTGCCGCGGCCGATCTCGTCCATCAGCACCAGCGAATGGGCGGTGGCGTGATGCAGGATGTAGCTGGTCTCGGCCATTTCGACCATGAAGGTCGACTGCCCGCGGGCGAGGTCGTCACCGGCGCCGATGCGGGTCAGGATGCGGTCGATCGGGCCGATCAGTGCACGGCTGGCCGGCACGAAGCTGCCGATGTGGGCCAGCAGCACGATCAGCGCGTTCTGCCGCATGTAGGTCGATTTACCGCCCATGTTCGGGCCGGTGATGACCAGCATGCGACGGTCCGGATGCAGGTCCAGGTCGTTCGGTTCGAACGGCTGCTCGCGTACCGCCTCGACCACCGGATGGCGGCCACGCTCGATCTTCAGGCACGGCTCGGCCTGCAGTTCCGGGCGCGCCCAGTCCAGCGCCTGCGCGCGTTCGGCGAAGGCCGCCAGTACGTCCAGTTCGCTCAGCGCGGCAGCACACTGCTTCAGCGGTTCCAGCTGCCCGCCAAGGGTATCCAGCAGCTGCTCGTACAGGTACTTCTCGCGCGACAGCGAGCGGTCGCGCGCGGACAGCACCTTGTCCTCGAACGCCTTCAGTTCCTCGGTGATGTAGCGCTCGGCATTGGTCAGCGTCTGGCGGCGGGTGTAGTGCACCGGCGCGCGGTCGGACTGGCCCTTGCTGATCTCGATGTAGTAGCCATGCACGCGGTTGTAGCCCACCTTCAGGGTGGCAATGCCGCTGCTTTCGCGCTCGCGCTGTTCCAGGTCGACCAGGAACTGGTCGGCATGGGTGGACAGGCGGCGCAACTCGTCCAGCTCTTCATCGAAGCCATCGGCCAGCACGCCGCCGTCGCTCAGCTTCAGCGGCGGCATCTCGGCGATGGCGCTGGCCAGCAGCTGCGCGCACTCGTCGTGTTCGCCCAGCGCCGCATGCAGGGCCTGCAGGCGTGGTGAATCCAGCGGGGCCAGCACTTCGCGCACCGCCGGCAGCAGGCCCAGGCCATCGCGCAGAGTGGAGAAATCGCGCGGCCGCGCCGAACGCAGTGCGACGCGGGTGAGAATGCGTTCCAGGTCACCGAGGCGGCGGAACTGTTCGCGGATGTCGGCGTCGCTGCCGCGATCGATCAGGGTTTCCACCGCGTGGTGGCGCTGCACCAGCACCTCGCGCAGGCGCAGTGGGCGGTGCAGCCAGCGCCGCAACAGGCGGCCGCCCATCGGTGTCACCGTGCTGTCGAGCACGCCCAGCAGCGTATTGCGGGTGTCGCCATCAACACGCGTATCCAGTTCCAGATGGCGGCGGGTGGCGGCGTTCATCGCGATCGCCTCGCCGGCGGTTTCCATCGCGATCGAAGTCAGGTGCGGCAGGCGTTGCTTCTGGGTTTCCTCGACATAGCCGAGCAGGGCGCCGGCGGCAGCGGTGGCGCGCGGCTTGTCGTCGATGCCGAAGCCGCTCAGATCGTGCAGTTTGAAGAAGTTCAGCAATTGCCGGCGGCCACTGTCGGCATCGAACAGCCACGGCGCGCGGCGACGCACGCCGGTGCGCTGGCGCAGGAACTCCGGCCAGTTCTCCTCGTCGGGCACCAGCAGCTCGGCCGGTTCCAGGCGGGCCAGCTCTGCTTCCAGGGCGTCGTCGGTTTCCACTTCGTTGACCAGGAATCGGCCACCGGCCAGGTCGGCCCAGGCCAGGCCGTAGCCCTGCTTGCTGCGCGACAGGGCCATCAGCAGGGTGTCGCGGCGTTCATCCAGCAGCGCCTCGTCGGTGACGGTGCCGGGGGTGACAATGCGCACCACCTTGCGCTCGACCAGGCCCTTGGCCAGCGCCGGGTCGCCGATCTGTTCGCAGATCGCCACCGACTCGCCCAGCGCCACCAACCGCGCCAGGTAGCCTTCATAGGCATGTACCGGCACGCCGGCCATCGGGATCGGTGCGCCCCCGGAGCTGCCGCGCTGGGTCAGGGTGATGTCGAGCAGGCGCGCCGCCTTGCGGGCGTCGTCATAGAACAGTTCGTAGAAGTCACCCATGCGGAAGAACAGCAGCAGGTCCGGGTAATCGGACTTGGCCGCGAAGAACTGCTTCATCAGCGGGGTGTGTTCCTTGGACGCCTTGGCGTTGCTGGTGTTGTCTTTTGTATCAGTCACTTGGGGCGTTTCGCGTCTTGGCAGGGCGTCGGGGCGTGGCCACGCGCAGGCATGGCCGGAGAGGTCGTTAGTGTAGCGACCTGGGGCGGTCGATGATCCGCGGCACCCGCGCTGGGCCCGGGGCTGTCCGTGCGCCAACGCCTGCGCCCCTGCGCGGGCACTTTGGTTGATTTCCCCAGGGGCCCACGGTAGTGTCAGCCCCGGCGATTTCCGCCAAGCGGCCTCCATGGAAACCGGGGCGACTTATCCCGGGCGGGCGTTGATGGAAAGAACAAGCATGACTGCAGCCTGCATGGCCGCCGAACCTCGTTACACCTGGCGTACCGTCCTGCTGAGCATCCTGGTCGCCATCATTCCGCTTGCCGGATCCGCACCCTACACCCTGCTGAAGGCGGTGCTGCTGCTGGCTCTGCTGGTCACCGGCGTGGTTCTGATCCGCCGCCAGCCCGATGTCCGCCTGCGCTACCGCATCGCCCGGTTCATCGTGATCGTCTGCTTCCTGCGCCTGGCCTATGCTTTCTACAGCATCCTCTGGCATGGGCTGCGCTGGAACGAGCTGGACCTGCCGGCACAGACACTGCTCTACCTGGGTACCGCTGCCGTGTTCGCCACTGCGCTGGACTGGCGCCTGATCTGGAAGATCTTCGCCCTGTCCACCCTGGTCTTCGGCGGGTCGTGCATCGTGCAGCACCACGTGATGGGCCTTGAACGCGCGCACGGTTTCAGCGGCGGCGAATGGACGGCCATCGAGTTCACCATGGTGACGCTGTGCATGGCGCTGTTCTCGGTCATCCGGTTGATCCAGCCCAATGTCCATCCGGCCGAACGCTGGCTGCACGGCGTGGCCATCGCCGTCGGCGTCTACGGTTCGATCCTGGCGCAGAGCCGCGGGCCGATCCTGGCGTTCATTCCCGCCATGTTGATGGTGATTGCGGTGCACGTCCGGCGCACCCGGCGCTGGCGGGGGGCACTGGCCTTCGTCGGTGCCCTGGTCATTGGCGTGGTCGGCGCCACCTCGGTGCTGAACCATGAGGTGATCCAGCGCTTCGGTGAGGTCAGTGGCGAGATCTCCGGTTTCAACCAGGAAAACGAGGTCGGCTCGGTCCGCGAGCGCATCGCCATGTGGGGCGTGGCGGTCGACGCCTTCGCCGAGCATCCCGTGGCGGGGGTGGGCCTGAACCAGTTCGGTACCTATGCACGTGAGGGCATCGCCCGCGGCGAGGTGTCCGAGTCGATCTTCCGCTACAACCACCCGCACAACGAGTACCTGGAAGCGGCGGTGACCGGTGGCGTGCCGTTGCTGCTGATCATGCTGCTGGTCTTCATCCTGCCCGGCATTCATTTCGTGCGGCGCCTCGGCCACGCCGACGACATCACCGCGATGATCGCCACCGCCGGACTTGCCGTGGTCATCGTCTATGCGCTTTCGGCGTTCACGGACAACGTGTTCTACCGGGCGATGCCGCATTCGTTCTATTTCTACCTGGTGCTGGGCTTCATGCTGGCGACCGCCTTGCCGGCGCGCGATCTGCATCGGCCAGGGAGTCCGTCCTGATGGCGCATATCCATCTGCTGGCCGCCGACAACCAGCGTGGCCTGTCCCATGACATCCAGGTGATCGAGCGCTCGTTGCAGCAGCTCGGGCACACGGTGACGGTCAGTCGCCTGGACGCGGTGCGCAATGGGGGTGCCTGGAAACTGCGCGGGATGCGCCTGCGCAGACTGCTGGCCTCGTGGCTGAGCCTGGGGCGCACGCCGGCCCGGTTCGACATCAACATTTCGCTGGAACATGTCCGGCCGGCAAGCTTCGGACTGGCCGAGGTCAATCTTCTGATTCCGAATCCGGAATGGGTGTCCGCACGCAGCCTGCGGATCCTGCCGCGGTTCGATGCGTTGCTGACCAAGACCGAAGAAGCCACGCGCATCTTCAACGCGCTGGGCATGCGCGCGCTGGAAGTCGGTTTCTGCAGCCGTGACCGCTACGACCCGGCGGTGCCGCGCAGGTCGCGCAGCTTCCTGCATGCGGCCGGTACCAGCCGCATGAAGGGGACGGCTGCACTCGTCAATGTCTGGAAGCGGCACCCTGAATGGCCCTTGCTGACCATCCTGCGCGGCGGCCCTTCGGACGAAGATGAGGGCGGTGCCGCGAACCTGCGGATCGTCCGCGAGCGGCTGCCCGACCAGGAGGTGCAGCGCCTGCAGAACGAACATGCGTTCCACCTGTGCCTGTCGCAGACCGAAGGCTGGGGCCATTACCTGGTGGAAGCGATGAGCTGCGGGGCGGTGGTGATCACCTGCGACGGCGCGCCGATGAATCAGATGATCGACGACAGCCGCGGCATCCTGGTTGCCGCGCACGAGGGCGAGCCCTGCCATCTGTCCAGGACCTGGCATGTGGATGAGAAGGCGCTGGAACAGGCCGTCGAGCGCGCGCTGGCGATGGATGAGGCCGAGTGGACCCAGCTGGGCACCAATGCACGCGCATGGCACCTGGCCAGCGAAGTGGCGTTCCCGCGCCGTCTGGGCGAGGCCCTGGCCAAGCTCTGAGCGGATGGGGTCTGGTCGCTGCAGCGCGCTCAGCCAGGCACCAGGGTGATCTGCGGATGGCTGCCGAAGATCTCCATGACGATCTCGAAGTAGGTCTGTCCCTGGCCAAGCGCCAGTGCCGTCAACTGAGCGTGGATGGCCGGACCGATGAACCTGCCGCCCTGACCGAGTTTTGACTGCAGCCAGGCGCGTGTGGTCTCGCGGCCCAGTGCCTCGCGGCTGTGGGCGATGTCACGCCACACCACCGTGGCGGTGGCATGGCCGGCGAGAGCGCCGTAGCCACCGTGAAGCAGGTCATCAAGCGCGTCCAGGCTTGCGCCCAGCAGCCAGTCTTCGTCGGCCATGAACACGCGATTGATTTCCACGTAGAGGCTGGCGATGTCGTTGATGGACGCGCCTTCGATGTGCAGGATCCGTGTCATTTGAAGACTGTAGCCCGCCCGGGCGGCGGTTGTATCCGGTGCAGATAATCCAGGGTCGCTTTGGATGGGGGGGCGTGATTATGGTGTTAAACCCGTGTGATTTTCATCGGGCGCTGGCGTGTCAGCGGTATTCGATAATGATATAGCGCCATTATCCGCCGCTGTATTTTCTGACGGCCTGCACAGTTCCATATATTTGGATCGGTCCATATATAAAGCCCCGTAAAGTTTCCCTTCGCTGCGCCGCCATCGAACGTACGGCCACGATCAAGGGAATTGAGATGCTTGCCTTACGTAATCTCCGTGTGGGATCCCGGCTTGGCGCCGGCTTCGGTCTGCTGCTGCTGTTCATCATGGCCATCGTTGGCCTGGTGTTGTATGGGAATCAGTTGAAATCCGCCCAGTTCGAGAAAGTGGTGGACGTCAACATGGTGAAGATGCGTCTGTTGAATGACATGCTTGATACCAACAACGCGGTGCTGATGCATCGCCGCCTGATGGTGATCAAGCGGGGTGACGAGTTCGACAAGGATTACCAGCGTGCCCAGGAGTTGTCGCGGACCTATGACGGTATCTGGGCCAAGTACATCAAGATTCCGCGTGACGCTACCGGCGACACCCTGGTCGCGCGCATCGAGGTGGCCCGCAAGGCCACCGATGCATCAACCCAGCAACTGCATGAGCGCATGAAGGTGGGGGATTTTGATGGGGCAGCGAAGGAGCTGCTGGCCGAGCACGGTCTGGCAACGGCCTGGAATGAATCCATCTCGGCCCTGCTGCGCCACCAGGAGACACTGACCGAACGCAGTCGCGAAGAGTACCGCGCAACCGAATCGTGGACCGGCACGCTGTCGATCGCGTTCGGGGCACTGAGCCTGTTGCTGGGCACAGTGGCGGCCTGGGCGATCACCCGCAGCCTGACCCGTCCGCTGGAAGGAGCGGTGAAGCTGGCTGACGGCATCGCCAGTGGCCGCCTGGACAGCAGCATCGACGCCACCGGCAACGACGAAGTGACCCAGCTGCTGAAGTCGATGCAACGCATGCAGGCACAGCTGCAGGCGGTGATGGCGGCACAGGGAGAGCTGGCCCGCCAGCACGATGCCGGCAGCCTCAGCTACCGCATGGACGAGAGCGCATTCCCCGGTGACTACGGGCGCATGGTGCATGAGACCAATGCGCTGGTTGGATCGCACGTGCAGGTGCAGAACCGGCTGATCGAGGTGATGAAACACTACGCACGCGGCGATCTGTCGGTGGACATGGACCCGCTGCCCGGCGAGAAGGCGGCGATCACCCAGGCGATGGACGAAACCAAGTCCAGCCTGTCGGCGATCAACAGCGAGATCCGCCGGTTGGCGACAGCGGCCGCGGCAGGCGACTTCAGCCTGCGCGGTGATGAAGATCGCTTCGCCTACGATTTCCGCGACATGGTGGCAGGGCTCAATCGCCTGATGCAGACCACCGACGAGAACCTGGTGCAGGTGTCGACCCTGCTGCAGGCCATCTCGCGCGGTGACCTGACCGTGCGCATGCAGGGTGATTTCCATGGCGTGTTCGCGCGCATGCGTGATGACTGCAATGCCACCGTCGACCAGCTCAAGCAGATCGTTGGCCGCATCCAGAGCAGTGCTTCCAGCATCAACCTGGCAGCAGGCGAGATCGCCTCGGGCAACACTGACCTGTCGCGGCGTACCGAACAGCAGGCGGCAAACCTGGAAGAGACCGCAGCGTCAATGGAGGAACTGACCTCCACCGTGAAGCAGAACGCCGAGCATGCGCGCCAGGCCAACCAGCTCGCCATCGGCGCGCATGGTGTCGCTTCGCAGGGCGGTGAGGTGGTCGGCCAGGTGGTCACCACGATGTCGGCCATCGAAGCAGCGTCGAAGAAGATCGCCGAGATCATCTCGGTCATCGATGGCATCGCCTTCCAGACCAATATCCTCGCGCTGAACGCGGCGGTCGAAGCTGCGCGTGCCGGGGAACAGGGCAGGGGCTTTGCCGTGGTGGCCAGCGAAGTGCGTACGCTGGCGCAGCGCTCGGCCGGTGCCGCCAAGGAGATCAAGGGCCTGATCGAGGATTCGGTCGGCAAGGTCGCTGACGGCTCGGCGCTGGTCCGCCAGGCCGGCATCACGATGGGCGAGATCGTGGCCTCGGTGCAGCGCGTGACCGACATCATGGCCGATATCTCTGCTGCCTCGCAGGAGCAGAGCTCGGGCATCGAACAGGTCAACCAGGCGGTGGTGCAGATGGACGAGACCACCCAGCAGAATGCCGCGCTGGTCGAAGAAGCCAGTGCTGCAGCGCGCTCGATGGAGGAGCAGGCGAACCTGCTGGCCGAGGCCGTGTCCGTGTTCCGCACGGGGGCGGTGACCGCTGCGGCAGCGGTGCGCCCGGCGCTGGCAGCGGTGGCGGCATCGGTTGCGCCGGTACGCCGGCCCGCGGCGCTGTCGCCGCGGATCGAGCCGACGCTGGCCGCCAATGCGGGTGGTTGGGAAGAGTTCTAGCAGAGGGCAAGGCCGGCAGGGAGACGGCGCCCATCGCGACGGCTGGTCGCGATGGGCGCGGATTTTCTTCCTGAACGTGCGATGGCCGATGAAGTGGCGGACACGCGTATTTCACTTCCGGTTGCCAACCGCGGGAGGACACTTGCGTCATACCGGAACTCAGGAGATGGCCATGAAGACCTCGACCCGATTGCTTGTGCTGGGCACCCTGCTGGCGGCTTCGTCGGTGGCCGGCGCGCAGACCTATGGGCCGCGCGATGAGGGACGCAAGTTCAACGACGGCAGCCGCGTGGTCTGCAAGAACGTGGAAGTGCAGCGCAACTCGCGCGATCCGAACCGCATCACGGGTACCGCTACCGGCGCAGTGATCGGTGGCCTGCTGGGCAACCAGGTGGGCGGCGGCAACGGCAAGAAGCTTGCAACCGTGGCCGGTGCCGTGGCCGGCGGTGCGGCCGGCCGCCAGATCCAGGGCAACAGCCAGCAGAAGAACGGCGACCGCGTGGTTGAACGCCGCTGCGAACGCGTCTACCGCTGATCGGTCGCTGCCGGACCCCGTTTCCCCTTCCACACCGCAGTACTCGAACGCCGGCTCCACGCCGGCGTTCGTCGTTATGGAAAAAGGGGACGGAGGGAATTAAGTCGCAATTCCCCCAACCGACCGTTTACGACTTAATCCCCTCCGTCCCCTTTTTCGCGAGGAGGCGCCAGGTGGCGAGGCTGCCGTAGAGCAGCAGCAGGGCGGTGAGGGTGATCAGTTCGTGGCCGACTTCGGCCAGGCTGGCGTCCATCTGGTTCAGGCGCACCATCAGGTTGATGCCGGAGGTGGTCGGCAGCAGCTGCGCCAGCCAGACCAGTGGTTGTGGCGTCATCACTGCCGGCCATGACAGGTTGGCCAGGAAGAACAGCGGGATCGAGGTGGCGATGATGTACTGGAAGGCGCGTTCGCGGGTGCGGAAGAAACTGCCGACGAACAGCCCAAAGGCCACCGTGGCGGCGATGAACAGGGTGCCGCCGAGCAGCTGACCCAGTGGGTTGCCGCCGCGTGGATAGTCCTGCACCCAGGCGGTGAAACCGGCGTAGTAGAACAGGCCGAACAGGCCAATCAAGCCGAAGCCCAGTGCCATGCCGGCCAGCGTCGGCAGGTCGAAGCGCAGGCGCCGGCCGAGCGCGAGACGACGTCCACCCAGCAGCACGCCGATGCCCATCAACAGCGTCTGGTGCACGATCAGCTCGGCCACGCCGGGCACGATGGCGCTGCCATAGCCTTCCTGGGTGTTGTACAGCGGGCGCTGCACCAGGGTGACCGGTGGTGCCTGCGGCGCGCCCATGAAGGCCGCCTGGCCGACCACCGCCTCACGCCCGAACGCGCCCAGTGCATCGGCCACGCTGCCCAGCACCCAGCTGGCACGGCCCAGGTAGGCGCCGTTGCCGAGCAGCACCAATTTGGCCGGGTGGCCGCGCAGGATGTCGCGCTCCAGCTTGGCCGGGATCAGCACGATGCCCTCGGCGTGGCCGGCTTCCAGCTGCTGGCGCGCACTGTCGATGTCCGCCGGTTGCCCGACCACGCGTGCAACCCGCAGTGCATCGAGCTTTCGCAGCAGCTCGCGGCTGGTCGCGCTGTGGTCTTCGTCCACCACCAGCACCGGCAGGTTGCCTGCCACCTGGTGGCGGTACGCGGCCGGGTAGAAGAAGGAATACAGGATCACCGCGCCGACCATCACCACGATCGCGTAGCGGTCGCACAGCACCGCCATCAGGGTCTGCCGCAGGCTGCGCCAGAGTGCGCTCATGCGTCGGCCCCTGCCGGTTGTGCGGCGGCAGGCGTGCGCGCAAAGGCGATCAGGCGCAGGCCGCCGATGCCACCGGCCACCACCGCCATCAACAACAGCGTGGCCAGCGGCCATACCGAAACCTGCAGCGGCGAACCGATGAACTGCTGCTGGGTCTGCAGCTTGATGTAGGCGCTGAGCGGCAGCAGCTGATGCCAGATGCGGGTGAACAGGGGGCCGTCCAGCACCGGGAAGGTGGCACTGGAGAATGCCAGTGCAGTACCGATGGTGAGGCCGACCGCGGAAAGCGCAGTACCCATGTCGCGGGTAACGCCGACGAAGAACAACGCGTAGGCGGCGGTGGCCAGATAGAACAGGGGCTGTGCGAGCAGCAGCAGGAGCACGCTGCCAGCCACACCATC
Organism: Stenotrophomonas maltophilia; assembly: GCF_003970865.1. GTDB lineage: Bacteria > Pseudomonadota > Gammaproteobacteria > Xanthomonadales > Xanthomonadaceae > Stenotrophomonas > Stenotrophomonas maltophilia_AR. The sequence goes on from NZ_RXLZ01000011.1 coordinate 57,875, forward strand.
GCCGCGCAGCCAAGCCAGGTAACCGATGCCGAGCGCGCCATACAGCGAGAACAGCAGGATGTACGGCGCGACCTTGCCGGCAATCGCCGACCACGGCGTGCGGCCCAGCCAGGCGGGCAGGGTACCGTCGCGGATCTCGCGGCCGAGGCTGCCGGCCACCGCAAGTGCCAGCACCAGCGACAGCACCGCCGGGAAGATCAATGGCAGCAGGAACAACTCGTAGCTGCGCGCAGGGTTGTAGAGGATGTCCGACTGCACTGCGATCGGCGCCGCGCGCAGCTTGCCCGGGCCGACCTGCAGGCCGATGCGCTCGCGCAGCAGGCGTGCGTTCCACGCCGAGACCGCGTCGCCGATATCGCGCGCCGCAGATTGGCCGGTGGTCATGTAGGTAGCGTTGTAATAGGCGAACACCGTGCCCTGGCGTCCACGCAACGCCTGCCGGGTGACGTCGCGCGGCACCAGCACGATGGCGAACACATCCAGGCTGCGCAGCTGCGAACGCGCGTCTTCCATGTCCACGGGCTGGCTGGCGACACGCACTCCCGGGCTGGCGTCGAGCATGCGTAGCAGCAGGCGGCTGTCACTGCTGTGGTCGAGGTCGACCACGGCGATCGGGATGTCGCGCATCACCGAGGGCGTGAACATCCACGCCATCACCACCAGCATCAGCAGCGGCAGCACGGTGACCAGCATCAGATCCGCACGATTGCCGCGCAGCGAACGATGCTCGCGCCGCCAGGAGGCGGCGAAGCCGCCTTGGCCGGGGCTCAGTGCTGGGGCCATGCGAACAGCACGCTCATGCCAGGGCGGAAGCCCTCGATGCGGCGTACCGGGCGCACCCGCACCTCGAAGCTGCGGACGTCGTAGCCGGACGACTGGCGGGTGGTGCGCCAGGTTGCATAGTCGCCGGCCGGATTGATGAAGTAGACCTCGAACTCGCCGTCCAGGCCGAGTGCCGGCACGCTGCCCTGCAGCTTGCTGCCGACCTTCAGGCCCTGCATCTGCGATTCGCGCAGGTTCATCGCCACCCACATGCGGTCGATGTCGACCAGGGTGAACACCGGGTAGCCGGCCGGCACCAGTTCGCCCGGGTCGGCCATGCGCTTGTTGATCTCGCCGGCCACCGGCGCGCGCCCTTCCACTTCGGCACGCGCGGCGTTGACTTCGGCCACCGCGCCCTGTGCCTGCTGCACCTGGCCCTGCGCGGCACGCTTGTCCTGCTCGCGTGCGCCGGCCAATGCCATGTCGTACTGCGCGCGGGCGGCACGGGCCAGTTCGCGCGAACTGGTGGCCTGGGCATGCGCTTCATCGCGCTTCTGCCGGGTCATCACCCCTTCGTTGAACAGGTTCTGCACGCGCCGGTAGGTGGCTTCGGCCAGCGTTGCACCGGCTTCGGCCCGCTTCCAGTTCGCTTCGGCGGCGCGGATGTCTTCGCTGCGCGCGCCTTCGTCGGCCTTGTCGGCCACGGCTTGTGCGGCGGCCAGGGCGCCGTGCGCCTGCTGTTCCTTGGCGGTCACTTCGGGGCTGTCGAGCAGGAACAGCACCTGCCCGGGCTGCACGCGGTCGCCCTCGCGCACCTTCAGTTCGGCCACGCGCGCGGTGATCTTGGCGGCCACGTTGATGGTGTCCGCATCGGCCATGCCCTGGATCTGGTCGGCCGGACTGCGCCAGGCCAGCCACAGGCCGAGCACCACCACGACCAGCAGCACCACTATCAGGATCGGGCCCAGGCGGCGCTTGGCCGGGGGCGTCGTCGCATCGTCGTGCAGCACATCACTCATGGTCGATCACCTCGTCCGCACGCCGCCGGAACTCTTCGAAACGGTCCATCTGCCCACTGACCTCCAGCAACTGTGCCAGCGCAATATCGTATTGGTAGGCGGCCTGCGCGCGCTCGACACGGGCGCCACCGAGGCCGAGCCGCGCGTCGATCACATCCAGCGAGGTGGCCTGGCCTTCGCGGAACGCCAGCTCCTGCAGGCGCAGGTTTTCCTGTGCCTGGGCGATGCTGCTGTCGAGCAGCACGTACTGCTGGCGCGCGGTTTCCAGTTCGTTCCAGGCCTTGCGCACGCCCAGCGCGACCTGGTTCTCGGCCTCTCGCAGGCCGGCTTCGGCTTGTTCCTGCTGCGCACGCGCGGCGCTGATCTGCGCCGGCCGCGAGTTCGGCGACAGGAAGGTGTACTTCAGGCCGATGCCGAACGCCCAGTCCGGATCGGTCAGCATCTCGTCGCGGCGGCGGAAGTCGTACTGGCCGAAAGCGAAGATCTGCGGCTTCAGCTTGGCCTGCTGCACGCGCACGCCCTGTTCGGCCTGCGCCACCATCGCCCGCAGGCGTGCGATCTGCGGCTGGCGCGCCTGCGCCGTGCGCTCGAAGCTGGCCACCGGTTCCAGCGGCACGCGCTGCACGAACAGCGGCGACACCGGCTGTACCTCGCCACCACTGCGCAGCAGCGTGGACAGCGCGGCCTTCAGCGTGGCCAGGTCGTTCACCGTCTTCTGGTACTCGCGCTCGGCCTTGTCGCGGGCCACGGTGGCCTGCAGGCGCTGCGCACGGGTGGCGAAGCCCTCGCGTTCCAGCTTCTCCGCATCGGACAGGTGGCGGTTGAGGCCATCGCGTACGTCGCGGCGCACATCCACTGCCTGCTCGGCCAGACGCTGGCCGAAATAGGCCTGGGCCAGCTGCACGGTCAGCGATTGGCGCTGAGCCTCGCGCTCGGCACTGGCCTGTTCGTGGGCAGCGCTGGCGGCACGTTGCGCGGCCGGAATCACGCCGCCGGTGTACAGCGGCAGCACCGCGGTGACCACGGGGCGGGTACGCCAGTCGCGTTCGGTGAATGACAGCGGCGAGTCGATGCCATAGGCCTCGGCGACAGGCGCCAGCGAACCCAGTGGCAGGGTAAGGGTCTTCTGGAACTGCAGCCGGCGCACTTCGCCGGTGATTTCCGGCAGGCGCAGCAGGCGGGTGGCGTCCTGCAGGTCCTGCTTGTTGCGCACCGCTGCATCGGCGGCGGCCAGTGCATCGGAGACCTGTTCCAGGCGCTGCCGTGCCTGCTCCCAATCCAATGCCGGTGCATCGGTGAGGGACTGCGCCGATGTGGCGAACGGCAGGCAGGCCGCCAGAGCCATGCCGGCCACGCCCATGGCGCTGCGCATCCTTGTCCGTCGGCGGCTCACGCGCATGCCGTTCCTGTGGTGAAGAAGTGGGCAAACGGTAGTGGTCGGCGTGTGAAGCCCGGGTCTGCGGTCATTGGATCGTCCTCAACGAAGGGTGCCGCTGGCCGCAGTGCGCAGCGCCTGGGTGATGTGCTGCAGCGTGCTTGAACGCACGGCGGCATGCTGCCAGTACAGCGGCACATCGAGCCAGCGGCGGGGTTCCAGTACCACCACGCGTCCGGCGCGTACAGCAGGCGCGACCAGCGTTTCCGGGGCCATGCCCCAGCCGAGTCCGCACGCGGCAGCTTCGACGAAACCGGTGGAGGAGGGCAGATAGTGTAACGGTGGTTGCAGCCGCGCGCGGGTCAGCCGCCGCACGAAGCGCCATTGCAGTTCATCCTTGCGGTTGAACACCAGCATCGGTGCGCGCGCCAAGGCTGCGGCCTGCATGCCATCGCTGAAGTACTGGCGGGCGAAGCCGGGGGAGGCGATGGCGTGGTAGCGCATCGCGCCGAGCGGGTGCACGTTGCAGCCCTTCACCGGCTGGCTTTCGGCGGTGACTGCACCCAGCACACTGCCGTCGCGCAGCAGTTGCAGAGTGTGGTCCTGGTCGTCCATGCGCAGGTCGAACAGGTAGCCGTGACGTTGGTGCAGGTCGGCGATGGCGGGCACGAACCAGGTATCGAGCGAGTCGTCGTTGACCGCCAAGGGGATCGGCGTGCGCGCAGCGTCACTGCCGCGTTCGGGCAGCAGTTCGGCCACTGCCTCGGCCTCCAGCGCCTGCATCGGCCGTACTCGGCGCAGCAGTGCTTCACCGGAGGTGGTGGGCCGGCACGGTGCCTGGCGCACCACCAGCACCTGGCCAAGGCGGTCCTCCAGGGCCTTGATCCGTTGCGACAGTGCCGACGGGCTGATCGACAGCCGGCGTGCGGCGGCCTCGAAGCTGCCTTCTTCCAGCACTGCAGCAAATGCGGACAGTTGCGGATGTACCAGGTCCATGCCAGCACCTCTTCAGTTTTTCTGCACAGGATAAAGAAAAATCAGATTGTCTTAACGCGTCCGTTGGCCGCACCCTGCGCATCCCTTCGCTGCCTGGCCTGTCCTGATGTGGATTGCCGCTACCGCCGCCGGCCTGTTCGCAGGTGCCGGCCTGATCATCGCCATCGGCGCGCAGAACGCCTTCGTGCTGCGCCAGGGCCTGCAGCAGCGCCATGTGGGGAGGGTAGTGCTGGCCTGCGCAGGTGCGGACATCGCGCTGATCCTTGCCGGCGTTGGCGGCATGGGCGCGCTGGTGCTGCAGTGGCCGCTGCTGCTTCAGGTGCTGCGTTTCGGTGGCGCGGCCTTCCTGCTCTGGTATGGCCTGCAGGCAGGGCTACGCGCGTGGCGAGGTGGCAGCGCGCTGGCCGCCGCCGAGGCGCAGGGCGACAGTGGGCGCCAGGTACTGCTGACCTGCCTGGCCTTCACCCTGCTCAACCCGCACGTCTACCTGGACACGGTGGTGTTGCTCGGCAGCCTGTCCACGCGCTATCCGGGCGATCTGCGCTGGGCCTTTGCCGCCGGTGCGTGCGTGGCCAGTGTGGCCTGGTTCTGCACGTTGGGCTACGGCGCGCGCCTGTTGCAGCCGGTGTTCCGCAGGCCGAGCGCCTGGCGTGTGCTGGATGGAGGTGTGGCGGTCTTCATGTTCTGCCTGGCGACGTTGTTGCTGTTGCGTCCGTTATCACCATGAGTGCGCGGTCGGGTACCGCGCGCTTGAGTCGTACTCCGTGCATACATCGATCACAGCGGGAGCTCCCATTGCAGGCGAAGGCTGGGTACGGAACGCCGGGTGTTGCGAAGTACCTGCGACCCGCCTTCGTCGAAACGCCACTGGCCGGTCTCGATGTCCTGCGCCAACAGGTTCGAGGCGGTCAAGCGCAGCTTGCCGTGCCGCTCGGTTGCGTACTGTGCCCAGGCTTCCAGTTCGCGTCGATAGGACGTGATGTCCAGCTCGCTCAGGCTGTAACGTATTCTGCCTCCGCTGCGATGGGTGTAGGCCAGGCCGCTGCTCCAGCGCGATGAGATGCGGTAATCGAGCGACGCACTGGCGGTGAATGGCACCTGGTCTTCAATCCGATTGTCAGGCCCGGGAAGATCCCTGACCCGGGAGTGGTTCCAGGTGGCGTTGCCGCGCAGCTCGATATCCGGCCCTCTGCGGTACAGACGTGCCAGCGGCATCCTGCCATCCATCTCGATTCCCCAGGCCATGGCGCGGGTACCGTTGACCGGCGTCGATAACCAGCGCCCATCACGTAGCACCGTTTCATTGCGGATCGGTGCATCGATGCGACGCAGGTAGCCGCCGATGCTTCCTTGAGTGCCTTCACTGCCGTGCATTTCCCAAGCCGCATCCAGACCCCACGCCAGTTCCGGACGCAGCGATGGATTCCCGATCTCGTCGGGGTTCAGTGGGCGGTTGTTGGTAGAGGTGTACGGACGCGGGACAAGCGAGCGCAGCGCTGGTGCGCGGAAGCTGCGGCTCAATGAGACCCGTAGCTGGTCCTTGCCCTTTGCACGCTTCCACAGGCCCTGCAGGACCGGCGTGAACACGCTGGCACGGTGACGCGTCGTGGCGAAATTCCGACCTTCGCTGCGGGTCTGCAGTTGTTCCCAGCGACCGCCGACGTAGAAGGCACTGCGCGCGCCCCAAGGAAACTCATCCTGCGCGTACAGCGCCACGCGATGCAGCCGCGCATCGAAGGAGAGGTCGCTGACCGTCGACGGTTCGCTGGGGGAAGAATGCAATTGCTGCACTCGGGATTCACGCCGCGAGTCCATGCTGCTTTCAGCACCGACCTGCAGTGTATGGCGGCCCCACGCCGGCAGGGTCCACTTCACGCGGGTGGTGCCACCCAGCACGTGCAGCTTCGCATCGGTGCGATCGAAAAGATTATCCTGTTGTGCCTCATCCTGTCCTTGTTCGCGAAAGCGGTAGTCCTCCCGGTTTCCGTCCATTGCCAGGCGCAGGTTCAGGCTGCCTCCATCCGACAGTTTTTTCTCCCACTCTGCACTGACCTGGCCCTGGTCAAGGCGCAGGTGCGTGCGTTGCCGGTAATGGGGAGTGCGTAGTGCCGGGCCCAGCAACGTGTCCCAATCAATGGTCATGTCGCGACGGAAGTCGGACGCGTCCACCAGGGCCTGCAGCGAAAGGGTGGTGTCATCGCTGGTTCTGAACGTCAGTGAGGGCGAGAGCGAAACGCTGTCGCGTTGGCCGGTGGCACGCAGGCGCGATTGTCGATGCAGCAACGGCGTACCAACACCATCCCAGGCGTCCTCTCTGCTGCGTTCCTCCACCAGGAATGCGCGGGCGGTTGCCGTGGCGGTCAGTGAAACATCACGGTCGAGATTGGAACGGGCCTGCCGCCAGCTCGCTGACGGGGTCATGCGCCCTTGGGTATCCGTCCATGAAACCGTCAGCCGTTGACTGTCTTTTGCAACCGGTGCACGGGTGACGATGTTGAGTGTGCCGGCGATGGCACCCATGCCCTGATCAGCGGAGGGCGCGCGCAGGATTTCGATGCGCTCGATCAGATCGGTGGCCAGTGAGTCCAGGCTGAAACCGGCGGGTGTGCGTTGGCCGTTCAACAGGATCTGCGTGTAGCCCGTGCCCAGGCCGCGTAGTGACACGGTGCCTGGACGGCCCGGTGCGCCGTTCGAAACGCTGACACCGGGCAAGCGCTTGAGTGCCTCCAGCAGGTCGGTATCACCGTGTCGTTGCAACGTATCGTGGTCGACGACAATACGGCTGGCGGTGTCGTCACGGCGAGCATCGTAGCGCCCGGACTGGACGTGCACTGCATCCAGATCGGTCGTGTTTGGAGGAGAGGGTGTCGTTGGCGGAAGGGCCATGGCATTCGCTGGTCCCATCAGGCAGCCAATGGTGAGCCACACGCCCGCGTGTGGCCGCAGTGTTGTCGGGGAGGGCGAAGATCGACGCATGGTCGTGCGGTTCCTTTGTCACGGCGGGACAGCGGGCCGCAGCAGGTCCTCCCGCAGCCGGGTATCGAAACGATGCATGGAGGGCGGCGGCGCGCCGGTCAGTGCATTACTGCAGCCAGTGCTGCGGGTCCACTCGTGTTCCGTTGCGCAGCAGTTCCATGTGCAGGTGTGGGCCGGTGGTCCGCCCGGTGTTGCCGCTGCGGGCGATGGGATCGCCCCTGCGCACCTGCTGGCCTGGCTGTACCGCGAAGTCCTGCAGGTGTGCAAACAGCGATTGCCAGCCACCGCCGTGATCGATCACGACAACCGTGCCGTAGTTCGCACCATCGGGATAGGCGTGCGTGGCAGCGATGACGGTGCCGTCGGCGGGGGCGAGCACGGCGGTGCCACGGCGCGCGGCGAAGTCGGTACCGTGATGGGCGCTCTGGCGGAAGTCGGCGACGTGCCCGAACACGCTGGTGACCCGAGCATTGGACAGTGGCATGAAGAATGACGGAGGCGGCAGCGTGGCTTCCACCAGTGTTACCGATGCGATGGGGAGTGGCAGCGTCACGCGCGTCGGTCCTGCCACCACGGTCGCCTGTACGGTGGCCACGCCGACTGTGCAGGCAGAGCCCAGTGCGAGCAGCAGCAGGACGCTGGTGAGGCCTGGGCGGCGACCGTTGTCACCCTTCAGCATGTGCTGCAGGCGCACCTGGTGGCCGCCGAGATCGCGATGGGTGAGGGCGCTGGCCGGCTGCACGGCCGTCGCGTAGCGAAGGGTCTGGACATAGGCGTGGGCCAACAGACGGCCGTCGTTGGCGGCGCCACCCTCGGCCAGTGCTCGCGCATCGCATTGCAGTTCGGCGGCCAGTTGCATGCGCGCGGCAATGCGTCGAACGAAGGGATTGAACCAGTACAGCGCACCAACAAACCGCATCAGCGCAGCGCGCTGGGGGTCGCGGCGCTGCAGGTGGGCCGCCTCGTGGCCGATGACCAGGCGAAGCGTACGATCAGGCAGGGCCAGGCATGCCGTGGGCAGGATGATCTGCGGCTGCGGCCTGCACAGGGCGAACGGCGTGCCGCTGCCTTCTACAATGCGCAACGCGACGCCTTCCTGCTGCAGTTCCTGCACGGCGTGGCGCGATTGCGGGCCAGGCAACTGCGCAGTCTGCAGCGGGTGGCTGCGGCGTAGCAGGGCCCGCAGCCGGCGGCTGGCCAGCGTCCAACGAACGAGGGTCAGCATGACCCCCGCGATATAGACGGTCAGCAGCAGTGGCGTCAGCCAAGCCATCAATGGCTCGGTCGCCGCGAGTGCAGGCAGTTGTTGCACAGGCTGCAGTACGGCGATGCCGCTGTCCAGCGCAACAGGCAATGCGCTGGCCAGCTCCTGCAACGGTGCCGCCTGCACCGGCAGCAACAGCGCAAGCAAGGGGGGCAGCACGGCACACAACCACGCCGCCAGCCAAAAGCGTGTCGACGCATGTGAAAGCCTGAGCAGCCGCTGCAGCGATTGCGCGCCGTACCAGGCCAGGCCAGCCCCCAGCAGGCTCGCAGCGAGGCTGATCATCCACGGCGCGGTTGATGACAGGCTCATGGCTGGTCCTCGTCATCCTGGAGCAGCAGCGCCTGCAGTTGCTCGATTTCCTTGTCGCTCAGCAGGCGGCTTTCGGCGAATGCCTGGGTCGGCAGCGGCCCGTCGATCTCCAGTACGCGACGAGCGAAGTCGGCACTGAGTGCGGCCAGGGTGGCCACCTTGCCGACCTTGGCACTGTAGACATTCAGACCGTGCTGGCTGCCCTCCTTCACCAGACCCTTGTCGACCATCCGTTCCAGCGTCTTGCGCGTGGACGAGTACGACCAGTCCAGTGCGGCAGCTGCCGCGTTGTGCAATTCACGCGCGCTGCAGGCGCCGTCGCGCCACAGGCACTTCAACAACTCCAGTTCGGCGTTCGAAGGTGTTGGGACGCGGGGCATGGTCAGACCTGTGCGTGCGATTGATGTCGTGAGTGTGCGACATATGTCGCACGCCATGCAAGAGGCACATCAAGGCGCGGAGGTGCTGAGGTCAGCCGGTCGCCATCCGGTCGATGGCGCACAACGGCGTCTCGCCGGGGCGCAGGGTCAGCACGCGCACGCCATTGCGGGTGACTGCCACGGTGTGTTCGAACTGCGCCGACAGCTTGCCGTCGCGCGTGTAGACCGGCCATTCGTCCGGCTGCTGGCGGATGGCCGGCTTGCCCTGGTTGAGCATCGGCTCGATGGTGAACACCATGCCTTCTTCCAGCGCCATGCCGGTATTAGCATGGCCGTAGTGCAGGATCTGCGGTTCCTCGTGCATCTCCTGGCCGATGCCGTGGCCGCAGTACTCCTTCACCACGCTGTAGCCGTGGCTGCGCGCATGACGGGCGATGGCATGGCCGATATCGCCCAGGCGTGCACCGGGGCGCACCACAGCGATGCCTTTCCACATCGCCTGATAGGCGGTCTGCACCAGCCTGCGCGCGGCGTAGTCGACCTCACCGACCAGGTAGGTGGTGCTGGAGTCGGCGATGTAGCCGTTCTTTTCCAGGGTGATATCGAGGTTGACGATCTGGCCGTTGCGCAGCACGTCGGTGGTGCTGGGCACGCCGTGGCAGATGACGTTGTCGATCGAGGTATTGAGCACGTACGGGAAGCCGTACTGGCCCTTGCTGGCCGGCCGCGCCTGCAGCTCATCGACGATCATGCGCTCGACGAAATCGTTGATCTCCATGGTGCTCCGGCCCTGCAGCGGCATCTGGTCGAGCGCGGCGAACACCTGCGCCAGCAGGCGGCCGGATTCGGCCATCAGCGCGATCTCGTCGGGGCGCTTGATGATGCCCATCGGCTCAGACCTGGCCCGGCGGCAGCAGCGGCGGCTGCACGCCGGCCGCGCGCAGCTCGCTGGCGACGATGTCCTGGAAGCTCAGCGTCGGGTTCAGCTCGCAGAGCATGCCGACCCGGATCCAGAAGTTGGCCTGGGCGTTGATCGAGCGGCTGGAGACGGTACAGGCACGGCGCAGCTGGTCGTGCAGGGTGTCATCGATGTTGACGATGCCCATGGGCGGTCCTGGAAGCGTGGATATACGAATCGTATGTGATTCGTATATCCCCCTCAAGCCCGTCCGATTCAGTCGGCGTCGCTGGCAAAGCGAAGGCGGTTGCCATCGGGGTCGCGCAGCAGCATTTCGCGGGTGCCCCATTCGGTGTCATGCGGGGGCTGCTCGATCGGCACGTTGGCGGCGCTGAAGGCGCGGTGCAGGTTGTCGACGTCGTCGACGATGAAATACACCGCGCCGCCGACCTCGCAGTCGCCACTGTGTTCGGTGAGGAAGATCGTCTGGCCGTCGCGGGTGAGCTGGGCGAACAGTGGGAAGCCGGGTTCGAAGCGGTGTTCCCAGTCGACCACGAAACCCAGCCCCTGCACGTAGAACGGCAGGGTGGTGTCTGCGTGGCGCATGCGCAGTTGCGGGATGACGGTCTGGGGCATGGCGGCGGCTCCTGGGGTAGGAACCCAGTGTAGTGCCGGCCGCTGGCCGGCATTGGTCTGGTAGATGCCAACCTTGGTTGGCATTGCCGGCCAGCGGCCGGCACTACCGAAGCCACGCCGGCCAGCGGCCGGCATTACCGGCGCGGTCAGCAGGCGGTTGGTACGGCGGCCATTGCGGCCAGCAGTTCGCGGTTCACCTGCTGGTGCCGCGCCTGCCAGACCGGCAGATCCTCGGCGCTGATGTCCGGCTGGCCATCCAGCGACGACAGCCAGCGCTTGAAGCGGCTCCGGTAGTGGGCCAGCGACACCTCACCGGTGATGTCACTGCCGACCAGGCCGCCCGCACGCAGCGCTTCGATCACCACCAGCGCGTCTTCCAGCTGGAAACGGCCCTGGTCCCAGTTGCTGCGGACGACGTCCTCGGCGAACACATCCTTGTCGATCGACAGGTAGGTCGGCTGCGGCGACTTGGCCTGTTCGGCAGCAAACGCGGCCACCAGCGCTTCGGGGTGCTCGAAACGGCGGAAGGCGTGGCCCATGCCGAGGCGATGGCCCCAGCCCACGTCCACGTCCATGCACCAGTAGGTCAGGCGCCCACCCATCAGCGGACGCCAGTGGTTCTCCCAGGCATGGCCGAGGCCGATGTCGCTGGAGGTGATGCCGAGCACGTGGATGTGCGAGATCTGCGGCAGCTTGCTGGCGGCGTTCACCCATGAACCGCAATGCATGCCGAACGGAAAACGCATGTTGTCCGGATGGTTGTCCAGTACTACCAGCTGGAAGGGCTGCTGCGGGCGCATGCGCTGCAGCAGCGGCAGGCTGAGGTGATGGAAGTCGCCACTGCCCAGCATCACGGTGCCGAGCTGCGCGGGCAGCGGTGCCAGCACTTCGGCGGCGAAACGGTCCAGGGTTGCATTGCTGCAGGCGAAGCGCAGTGGATCGTGCCACTGCGGCAGGGCCAGCGTCTGCGCCTGTGGCAGCGGCAGCACGCCACCGTCCAGGTCCAGGATCAGCGGGGAACGCAACGGCATCGTTCAACCGCCTCCATCAGCTTCGCCCTGCAGGTACGGTGCCAGCCTGCGCAGGGCGGCGCGCAGCAGCGGGGAGCGTGCGTGGATCGCATGCCGGGTGGAGGTGAAGCGGGCGCCCAGTTCGGCCTTGATCCGCGAGTCGGTCCAGCCGGCCACGTAGTGGCTCAGGCCGTGCAGCAGCGCGTACTCGAGGTTGTGCATCCAGCTCACCGCATACAGGTTGTGCTCGCGTGACTGCGGGTAGGCCAGGCCGATGTACTTGTCCACCAGCTTTCCGGCGTGGATGTAGCACAGGTTCCAGCCGATCAACTGGCCCTGGTGGCGATACAGGAACATCCGTCCCTGGCCATGGCTGTCGGCCAGCAGATGCTGGAAGTAGGGCAGGTCGAGCTGGTCGAAATGCACCGCGCTCTGCGCATATACGCCCAGGTACAGCGCATACAGTTCGGCCTGCAGCTGCGGGTCGGCCAGGGCCGGATCACCGGTGGCGATGCAGTCGATCTGCAGGTCATCACGCGAACGGAGCTTGCGCCGGATGTTCTTGCGGCGCGAGGACGACAGGCGGCCAAGATAGCCATCGAGCGAATCGAAATCGATCGCCACCCAGGCCAGTGGCATGCCTTCCAGTTCAACGAAGCCGCGTGCCAGCAATGCCTGCAGGAAGGCGCCGCTGTGTGCGTTGGCGGCATCGTCCAGCAGCGGTGAATCGATGGCCAGGTCCTTGACCACCAGCAGCCGGGTATCGCCAATCGCGTGACGCGTCACGTCCTCGGCCAGCGCCTCAGGCGCGATGTGTGCCGGCAGCGGGGTGTACTCGGTGCTGGTGGCACCGACGAAACGGGTCTTCCAGGTGATCCACGGCCGCCACAGGCGCGACAGCGGCAGGCCGAGCAGCCTGCCGCGCAGCCCGTCATCCATCGTCGTGGTCAGGTCCAGCGGCGCACGGAAGGTCGGCAGGCCGCTGGGAAGGCGACCTGCCTCGAATCCGAGCGGCGGGTGGGCCAGGAAGCCCTCCAGCAGCGCGGCCGGTTCCAGCGCGGTGCTGGACGCGCGTGACGTCATTTCCATCGGCACGGGAACCGGCAGCGCATCGACGTCAGCCCTTGGCCTTGGTCAGTGCCTGGTCAAGCAGGGTGATCGCCAGGTCGATCTCTTCGTAGCTGATGTCCAGCGACGGCGCGAAGGTGATCACGTTCTTGTACCAGCCACCCACGTCCAGCACGAGGCCCATGCGCTTGCCGTCGTGCAGCAGGTCACCAGCCAGGCCGATGTCGACCATGCGGTCCAGCAGTTCCTTGTTCGGGGTGTAGCCGTCGGTCTGGCAGATTTCCGCGCGCAGGGCCAGGCCCAGGCCGTCGACGTCGCCGATTTCCGGGTGGCGCTTCTGCAGGCCACGCAGGCCGTCGAGGAAGTACGCGCCCTTTTCCGGCACGGTGCGCTCGTAATCCATTTCCTTGCCCAGCTTCAGCACTTCCAGGCCCAGGCGGGTGCCCAGCGGGTTGGAGTTGAAGGTGGAGTGGGTGGAGCCCGGCGGGAAAACGGTCGGGTTGATCAGTTCTTCGCGCGCCCACAGGCCCGACAGCGGGTTCAGGCCGTTGGTCAGCGCCTTGCCGAACACCAGCACGTCCGGGGTCACGCCGAAGTGCTCGATGGCCCACAGCTTGCCGGTGCGCCAGAAGCCCATCTGGATTTCATCGACGACCATCAGGATGCCGTACTTGTCCAGCACGCGCTTGAGGCCGGTGAAGAAGTTGCGCGGCGGGATGACGTAGCCGCCGGTGCCCTGGATCGGCTCGACATAGAACGCGGCGTACTCGGCCTGGCCGACCTTGGGGTCCCACACGCCGTTGTACTCGCTTTCGAACAGGCGCTCGAACTGCCACACGCAGTGGTCGGAGTATTCGTCCGGGGTCATGCCCTTCGGGCGACGGAAGGGGTACGGGAACGGGATGAACATCGCGCGCTCGCCGAAGTGGCCATAGCGGCGGCGGTAGCGGTAGCTGGAGGTGATCGACGAGGCGCCCAGGGTACGGCCGTGGTAGCCGCCTTCGAAGGCGAACATCAGGCTCTTGCCACCCCGCGCGTTGCGCACGATCTTCAGCGAGTCTTCAATGGCCTGCGCGCCGCCGACATTGAAGTGCACGCGGCCGTCGAGGCCGAACTTCTCGTGCATGTCCACGGCAATGGTCTTGGCCAGCTGCACGCGGGTCGGGTGCAGGTACTGGCTGGCGACCTGCGGCAGGGTGTCGATCTGGTCCTTCAGCGCATCGTTCAGGCGCTTGTTGCTGTAGCCGAAGTTGCAGGCCGAGTACCACATCTGCAGGTCGAGGTAGGGCACACCCGCACCATCGAACATGTAGCTGCCTTCGCCGCGCTGGAAGATCTTCGGCGGGTCGACGTAGTGGACGGTATCGCCGAAGGAGCTGTAGCGGGCTTCGTCGGCCAGCAGCTGCGCGTCGGAGGCAGCGGCGTCGGCGTTCTTGTCAAAAATGTTCATGCAGTTCGGTTCCGTGAAGGACGTTCGAAAGAGGTAACGGGGGCGTGCCTGGAAGGGAGTGCTCAGGCGGTGGCCAGCAGCAGGGGCAGTGCGGCGGGCTGCGGGCTGGTGTCGATGCGACGTGGCTGCAGCAGGCTGCCATCGAGCAAGCGCGGCAGCAGTGCGATTGCATCGTGGAAGGTATCGATGGCGGCATGCTCGATGCCGGCATGGGTGCAATGGGTGATCAGGCGGCGCTTGGCGAACACGAAGTCGGCGTCTTCGGACACGCAGAAATCCGAGCTGCCGTCGCCGATCATCAGCACGCGCGGTGCTTCGTTGGCGCGCGCCTGCGCGGCGCAGGTGCATTTGCAGGTGCCACTGCGGCAGCCTTCGGCCTGGTAGGGCGATTCCAGTTCCCAGTGGTCATCGCACCAGCGCAGGTGGTTGGCCACCACCGGCAGTCGCGACAGGCCGTGGTTGGCGAGGATGCGGTGGATCGCATAGTCCAGACCGTCACTGACGATGCGCAGCGGCACGCCCAGCTGTTCGGCACGGCTGACAAAGGCGGCGAATCCAGGATCGATCTGCACCTGGTCCAGATGGGCGTCGAGCGTGGCCGGGTCCAGCTTCAGCAGCCGCACCTGGCCCTGCATGCATTCACGCGAGCCGATCTTTCCCGCTTTCCACTGGTCTTCCAGTTCCTGCCAGCCCGGCTGGCCGTACTTTTCCAGCAGCGAGTCGATGACATCTTCGAGGCTGATGGTGCCGTCGAAGTCACACAGGATGCTCCAGTGCATGGGCAGGTCCGTCGATGAAAGAAACGCCCGGCCCGATGCCGGGGCAGGCTCAATGTAGGTAGGCAGCCTTTCTCGTTCCTTTCCTGTTGAAAGCCTTCATCCCAGGGCGCGGAAAGCGTTCAGGAAGGTGCATGGATGAATGCGTGAAGCGCAGTCCATCCATGCGTCTCGAGGTCACGCGCGGGCCAGTGCCTGCAGTATTCCGGCGGTCTCTTCACGGGTCTGCCAGGCGCTGTTGCCGAGGGTCAGCATGCGTGCGGCGAAGTCGCGTGCGTTGGGCATGTCGTCCTGCGGCACGATGCCGCGCAGGTAGGCATAGCCGGGCAGGGCATGGATGAACATGCGGCTGGCGCCGAGCCCGCGTGGCCACAGGTCCTTCAATACGGCATCACGTGCGCGCTGGCTGGGCAGCAGCAGCATCAGCAGTGGCCAGGTGCCACCGCTACCGGCGAGGCCGTCGACCACCTCAATGGCTGGCAGCTGTGCCAGCTGCACGCGCAGCTGCAACGCACGCAGGCGACCGGCCTGCAGGAACGCCGGCAAGCGCCGCGCGGCATGCGCGCCGATGTTCTGCCGCCACTGGCTGACCCGGTGCTGCGGTATATCAAGCGGGAAAATATCACCGACCGCTTCTTCCAGGTCGTCACGCCGAAGCGCGCTGCGCAGTGGATTGCCATACACCAGTGACAGCAGCGAAGGGCGATAGCAGGCAGCAAGGCCCATCAACTGCACGCTGCGCAGCAGCTCCCAGCGCAGGCTGGAGCGAACGTGCTGGACGGCATGTTCGGCCAGCGCAGCACGCAGCTCGTCGTCACGGCTGACCAGCAGGCCGCCTTCATGCAGGCTCAGGCCCTTGCCGGCAGCCAGGCTGAAGAATCCGATATCGCCACGCAGGCCGACACTGCTGTTGCCGACCCGTGCGCCGAGTGCCTGTGCGGCATCCTCGATGACCCAGGCGCCGGCGTTGCGGGCGACTTCGCAGGCCAGCTCGACATCGGCGATGCGCCCGCCCAGGTGGGTCGGCAGGATCGCCAGCGTGCGCGCATCGGCCAGACGCCTGAGCTGGCCGGGGTCGAAGTCGAAGTGGCCGCGACGGGTATCGCACAGCTGCACGCGCAGGCCCAGGCTGTGCACCGCGATCGGCACCAGCGGGCAGGTATAGGCCGGCATGATCACGGTGTCGCGCGTTGGCGCGCGCTTGCGCAGCGTACGCAGCGCGATCAGCAGTGCATGCGTACCGGAACAGGTCAACTGCAGCGGCGGTGTGCCGAGCTGGCTGGCCAGGACTTCGCGCAGGTCGCCACCACCGGGCAGGAAATCGCTGGCCTGCATCGGCAGGCCCGCGGTAGGTGGCAGTTCGCGCGCGAACAGGCTCATCGCAGCGCGCTCACGAGGCGCTTTCGGCGGGGCTGTGCGGGTCGTCCGCTTCAGCGCGGCCGAGGCAGACGATGCCGGCCACGATCAGTACCGCACCGAGCATATGGTGCAGGGTCAGCGGCTCGTTCAACAGCCACGCCGACAGCAGCAGCACGCTGATCACTTCCAGATGTGATGCGGCAAACGCGGGGCCGATCGGCGCATGGCGCAGCAGGCTCATCCAGGTGAAGAACGCACCCACGTAGCCGAGGATGGCGCCGTACACCCACGGCTGCGACAGCACGCGCAGCAGCCAGGCGGTGTTGGCCTCGACCGGCAGCGCGGCATCACCGGCATACTTGAAGCACAGCTGGGCCAGCGTGTCGAAGGCCATCAGCAGCGGGAAGCCGATCACATACAGACGCCTCATGAGCCGGCCCCCACCACCGCCACGCCCGCGGTGACCAGCAGCATGCCGGTCACCCGCAGCGGCGTGAGCTTCTCGCGGAACAGGAAACGACCGGCGACCATCAGCGCGACGATGTTGATCGAGCCGAGCAGCACGCCCTTGGACAGCGGCACCAGCGACAGGAACGCAATCCAGGCGACGAACTCAAGCACGTAGCAGGCGATGCCGATCCACAGCCAGGGCCGGCTGAGCATGTGCTTCCAGCGTTGTAGTCCTTCGCCTTCCTGCGGATCGCTGGCGGCGGCCTTGAAGGCGAGCTGGCCACCGGTATCGAGTACTACATTGGCCAGCCACAGCAGTGTGGCAAGTGAACCCATTTCAGGCCACCGCCTTGAGCACGCCCGTGCGTTCACCGATCTCGGTGAAAAAGCGCGCGCTGCGACGGATCACATCGCGGCGTTCGCGGTCGATGGTGATCATGTGGTAGCTGTCTTCCAGTACCACCAGTTCCTTGGGGCCGCTGACCCGCGACATCACCAGCTCGGCGTTGCCCATGCTGGCCACGTCGTCTTCGCGGGCGTGCATCACCAGGCACGGTGCGGTGACCTGGTGCAGATGGCGGCGGGTCCAGTTGCTCAGCGCACGCATCTCGGCCAGCGCATGCCAGGGGTTGCCCGGCAGTCCGGCGGCGGCGCTGTCGCCGGACAGCATGGCGGCGCTGACCTGCGCGCGCAGGCGCTCGTCACGCAGGCCGTACGGCGGTTCTTCCATGAACATTCGGTCGCGGCCGATGTTGAAGCGCTTGAACCACGGCAGCAGGAACGAGAAGCGGGCCACGGCGGGGATGTTCCAGCCGTCGTAGCGGAAAGTGGCGCCGTATACGCCGACCCCGGACACCCACTCCGGGCGACGTGCAGCCAGGGCCAGCGACAGCACCGCGCCCATCGACAGGCCACCGACGAACAGCTGGTCGACCTTGCCGCGCAGGGTTGCCGCCGCATCTTCCACGCCCTGGTACCACTGTTCCCAGGTGGTCGCCAGCAGGTCATCCACGCTGCCGCAATGGCCGGGCAGCTGCACGCCGTGCACGGTAAACCCGGCGTTGTTCAGCCCTTTGCCCAGCATGCGCATTTCCGCCGGGGTGCCGGTCAGGCCATGGACCAGCAGCACGCCCTGTGGGCCACCGGGGAGGAAGAAGTCGTGCGATTCGGTCACCTGGCGGCTCCGGGACGGCAGTGGGGATGGCAGGATCGCAAGCGCGATTTTCGCCAGCCTTTCAGCGCCCCGGGCCGGGTCAGGGCGCCTTCAGCAGCGGCAGCGTGATGGCGACCTTCAGTCCGCCACCGGGGCGGTTCAGGAAGCTCAGGCGGCCGCCGAAGTGCTCCACCGCCTCGTGCGCGATGGCCAGGCCGAGGCCGGTGCCGCTGGCAGCGGTGCCCGGTGCCCGGAAGAAGCGCTCGCCCAGCCGTGGCATCACGTCGTCGGGCACGCCGGGGCCGTTGTCTTCCACATACAGTTCAACATCATTGTCGTCCAGCGCGTGCACGCCCACCGTGACGGTCGCATTGCGGCCGGCATAACGCAGGGCATTGTCGATCAGGTTGTCCAGCGCCTCCTGCAGCATGGCGCCGTTGCCGAGTACACGCAGCGGATGGGGGCTGCCGCGGTAGCCGAGGTCGATGCCATCGCGGATCGCCTCCGGTACGCGCATGCCGACCCACTGCGGCACCAGCTCGCACAGATCCAGCGCCTCCACGGTATCGGGCACGGTCTGCGCCCGGCTCAGCGCCAGCAGCTGGGTGCTGACCCGCGCGGTGCGCTGGTTGAGCCGGCGGATGTGCTGCAGCGCCTCGCGCACCGTGTCCGGGTCACCGTGGGCCAGTGCCTGGTCCACGTGCAGGGCCATGCCCGCCAGCGGCGAACGCAGCTGGTGCGCGGCATCGGCGATGAAGCGGTTCTGCAACGTGATCATTTCCGCCTGGCGGGCAAACAGATCGTCGATGGTGCTGATCAGTGGCTGGATCTCCTCCGGTACGTCGGCATCGGAGATCGGTGCCAGCTCGCCGCGGCGCTGCGCCAGGCGGGTCCTCAGCGGGGTCAGGATGCGCAGGCCGTAGGTCACGCCGAACCAGACCAGCGCGGCAGTGCCCAGCGCCAGCATGGTCATCAGCGGGATGATGATCATCAGGATTTCGCGCGCACGCTGTCGGCGGTCGGCCATGCTCTCGGCCACGGTCACCGCCAGCTGGTCCTGTGGATCGTTCATCGCCTGCGTGCAGACGGTGGCCATGCGCACCTGCTGGCCATTGAGGTTGCCGTCGTACAGCGCCGGATGCACGCCGGTGCAGTCCTGTGAAGGGGCGTACGGGCTGAAGTCGGCATTGCCGCTGAGGGTACCCATGCGGCTGCTGTCGACGTTGAAGTAGCGATGGCCGTCGGGGTCGTACTCGATCAGGAAGCGCGCCTGTGGAGACAGGTCGCTGGTCACCGGCATGGTGCTCAGCATCTGCGCGAACGAATGCGTGTCGTCGATCAGGTTGCGGTCGTGGATGCGGTTGGAATAGTCCAGCGCGACGTAATAGGCCAGGATCGTGTTGAAGGTGAGCAGGCCCAGCATCGGCAGCGCCAGAAAGGCGAGCAGGCGCCGACGCAGGCTGGGGGGGCCACTGATCACGAGGCGCTTTCGTCCTGCGCGTCTTCCAGCATGTAGCCCAGCCCGCGCACGGTGCGGATGCCCATGCCGCCGGGTTGCAGCTTGCGGCGCAGACGGTGCAGGGCGATGTCCAGGCCGTTGTCGGTGAGATCCTGGCCCCAGTCGCACAGCGCTTCCACCAGTTGCGCGCGCGATACGATGCGCTCGGCGCGAACCGCCAGCGCCGACAGCAGGCCGAATTCGCGCGCGGTCAGTTCCAGTGACTGGTCGTCGATCCACACGCGGTGCCCGGCCAGGTCCAGGCGCAGGCGGCCGATGCGCAGGTCCGGGTTGCCATTGCTGGTGACCCGCCGCAGCTGTGCGCGTACACGGGCTTCGAACTCGTCCAGTGCGAACGGCTTGACCAGGTAGTCGTCGGCGCCGAGGTCGAGCACACGCACGCGCTCGGCCAGGCCGTCACGGGCGGTCACCACCAGCACCGCTAGGCCATCGCCGCGTTGGCGCAGGCGCTGCAGCACGTCGCGGCCATCCAGCTGTGGCAGGCCAAGGTCCAGTACCAGCAGCGCGTACTGGGTCGAGCCCAGCGCGGCGTCGGCGTG
The DNA here is from genome assembly GCF_003970865.1 of Stenotrophomonas maltophilia. GTDB lineage: Bacteria > Pseudomonadota > Gammaproteobacteria > Xanthomonadales > Xanthomonadaceae > Stenotrophomonas > Stenotrophomonas maltophilia_AR. The sequence goes on from NZ_RXLZ01000011.1 coordinate 77,817, forward strand.
CGCGCCGTTGTCGACGTGGTCGACCACATGGCCCTGCCGGCGCAGCGAGGCGCACAGGCCGGAGGCGATATCCGGGTCGTCTTCAGCAATCAGAACGCGCATGCGCGGGGGCTCCTGTAACGGTCAGGCCCACCGGGTGGACGGGGGCCTCTCTCGGCTGCCGAGGGTAGCCGCAAACCGGGTGAAGGTGGAGCGCGCCGCCACCGCCCGGTGCCGTCGCGCTGTCCCGCCATTCAGTCCTGCAGGCCCGGCTCACCCTGCGCCAGCGGCACCCGCGAGCCGTCCAGCAGGCCACGGCTTAGCCTGCCATCTTCGATGAACAGCAGTTCGCCGTTCTCGCCGTTCTTGATGCTGCTGTCGATGGCGATCACGCGGTCGCCGTGGAAGCTGCTGACGTGTGGCATCGAGGTATGGCCGACCACGATGCGCTTCAGCTGCAGGCGATCGAGCACGGTCTGCACCCCCGCGGTGTCGAGGCGGCCATCGAAGTAGCCGCGGTACCAGATCGGGCTGGTCTTGCCGTCATACAGCGGTGCGGTGGCCGGGTCGGCCTTCACTTCGGCCTTGGGCAGGCCGAGCGAGGCCTGGTAGGCCGCGTTGGTGCGCGCCGGGTCCAGTGCCAGCTGCACTGCCTCGGGCGAGATGCCGCCGTGCAGGAACAGGGTGTCGCCGATCTTCAGCAGCACCGGGCGGGTGCGCAGCCACTGCCCGATCACCGAATCGGCACCGTACAGCTGCGGGTAGCTGCGGCCGAGCAGCTGGGCGCTGCGCAGGTACTTCGGGTTGACGTAGCGCAGGTCGTCGTACAGCACCATGGTCTCGTGATTGCCGAGCACGAAGTGCACTGCGCCACCGGCGGCGGCCGCCTGCTGCTGCAGGCCATACAGCAGCCAGAAGGCTTCGGTCACCTGCGGGCCGCGGTCGAACACATCGCCGGCGATGACCAGGGTGTCCTTGCCCAGCGCCCAGCGGTCCTGTGCGTCGATGACCTGGTGGGCGCGCAGCAGGCGCACCAGCAGCCCGTACTGGCCGTGGATGTCGGACAGCGCCACGATACGCGGCACGGCCGGCAGCACCGAGATCGACGGTGCATTGGGTGCAGCCACGTGCACGCTGTGTTCGTAGCCGCAACGCGGGGCGATGTCGGTGCCTGCGGCCTGCGTGGCAAGCGTGTGCGACTCGACCTTGTCGTCGCAGATCCATCTGGCCTGCAGCTGGTTGCCCTGGCGGAACACATAGGGGCCATCGGCCTGCACGTGGTCGGCGGGCGCGGCAACCTCGCGGGCCTGCGTGGTTGCTGTGGCGCAGGCCAGCAGCGGCAACAGCAGGGCGGTCAGCAGGGAGGGGCGATAGCGCGACATCGGGGGCATCCAGTGGCGGAAAGGTCTGATGCTAACCGGCGTGACCGGGTGGTGTTGTGCGCGAACGGGCGGGTCATGGAAGTGAAGTCGTCTGGATAGGCCATCGGCAAGAACGTCGGCCGGGGGCCCAGAAGGCCCGTCGTGATGCCGCGTATCCGCGGGTTACGTTGGCATGTGACCGACCGTGCGATCCTGCCGCGCGGGCCCTTGGAGTTTCAATCGGCCATCTCTCGCTCTAGCTTGCGTTGCGAGCCCCTCTCTGAAGCAAGTTTCAGCAATGTGGAGATCTTCTCTAGCTTCCCTGCAAAGATAATCACGATCACTGCTCCCGCCAGCAAACCCAAGCTGCAACAGGTGATCAGAAGCTTGGCGTCTGACACCCACTGCGCGGCCTTGTCGCCGTTCCCGGTGCTCAAGAGATTGATGATCAGTGCGCTGATGGCGGTTGCTGCAGATGCCAATCCAGCACGCCTTGTGAGGAGCTTGGATTCCTGCTCCAGAAGCTTTGAGCGCTGGTCCAAATGCTGGGTATTGCAGTGCGAAAGATCTTCGGCAAGGGCGGAATCTGCGTCAGCAGAGACATCCACGCGATCCGCCATGTTGTTGAAGCCATGCCTGAACAGCAGAAAGAACTGGACGACCTGAATGACAAAGAATACTAGCCCCAGGAACATGATAATCCCCGTCAGCGGGAGCACGATCACTTTGGCAGCCTGCTGAGTGATCTGATCTGCCTTCAGAAGTGCCATGCATCCAAGGCTCAGAAGGAACAACGCGACCATGCTGCCAACTACGTAGTTTTCCGCCTTGCTGAGGGGTATAACCTGCTTCGGACGTTTGATACGAAGCAGCAAGATGCGGGTGCTGGGGATCTCAGGGTACTGGTCTTTGTCTGTCATGTTTGATGCACGGGCGGAATGGGCCTCGAGCATCGGAGATCTTCGTCTCAGATATTGAGATGACTTTGATAAGGCCGATCAAATTGCGTATCTGTCCGCTGCAAAAGAACTAGAACGTCGTGCTTGGGTTGAGTACATCTGAAAATTTCAATCTGCCTTTTTTGATTGGGCTGGTGGTGATGAGTGACCTGGAAGTGGGTAGATCAGCGAGTGCTGTATTCGGCACAGTGGCGTTCGAGCTGTGGGTGCTATGCGCCAATTGCTTTGGAGGCGTCGTGTGCCACAAGGGCAAGCTCAAAGGCGCTTGAACAAATGCCCACTGGGCCGAGGTATGAGCAGTGGTCACCGTCTAGCATCACGAGTAGAGAGCCCCCTACGAGACGTTGTAGAAGAACCGATCCTCGTTTGGCGGAAGCGCGCGCTTCAGACGAGCTTGAGCACGACCGTCTGGCCTGACGCGAGAGCATGACCAGCTGCGTCTAGCGGCTGCATGTAGGGCAGCGGCCGCCGCGTTGCCAGTTCGATCAGCTGTGAATGGGCTTCGCCTGCACCGAAGCGATGGCGCTCTCCCCACTGGCGCAGTGCGACCAGCAGCGGGAACAGTTCCAGGCCTGCGGCGGTGAGCACGTACTCCTGGTAGGCCGATCCATCGGAGGCCGGCTGCAGCTGCAGGATGCCGGCCTCGACCAGCCGGCGCAGGCGGTCGCTGAGGATGTTGCGCGCCGCGCCGAGGCTGCGCTGGAAATCACCGAAGCGGGTGATGCCGTCGAACGCGTCGCGGATCACCAGCAATGCCCAGCGGTCACCGAGCAGGTCGGCACTGCGGGCTACAGGACAGGGGCTGTCGGCGTGCATGCTGGGTATCTCCGAATGTGGTTGCAGTTTAAAACCAATGGCGATAGCCTGCATCTGGTTTCAAATTGCAACCAAAAATGAGTGCCGCATCTATTCCCCGCCCGTTGCTGGTCCTGCTTGCGGTTGCCGCAGGCGCCAGCGTCGCCAACGTCTACTACGCGCAGCCGCTGCTGGATCAGCTTGCACGCGCCTTTGCGCTGGACCGGGCCGTGGCCGGCGCGGTGCTGGCTGCCACCCAGGCCGGCAGCGTGCTGGCGTTGCTTGGCCTGCTGCCGCTGGCGGACCGCGGCGACCGGCGACGCCTGCTGCGGCTGCAGTTGATCGCGCTGGTACTGGCCCTGTTGTGGCTGGCGGCGTCACGCACGGCGAGCTGGCTGTTGTCGGGCATGCTGCTGGCTGGGTTGCTGGGCACCGCGCTGACCCAGGGCCTGATCGCCTATACCGCCATGCTGGCACCGCCCGAGCAGCGCGGTCGCGTGGTCGGTGTGGTGCAGGGCGGAGTGTTCATCGGCCTGCTGCTGGCGCGCGTGGTGTCCGGTACGGTGGCGGCGGCCTTGGGCTGGCAGACGGTCTACCTGCTGTCAGCGGTGGTGATGGCGGTGTTGGCGGCGCTGCTGTGGCGGCGCCTGCCCGCAGTACCGGTGCCGTCGGTTCCTCCACGCTGGCGCGAGCTGCTGGGCTCGATGCTGGGCATGCTGCGCCGGGATCGAACGCTGCGCGAACGCGGGCCGCTGGCATTGCTGTTGTTTGCCGGCCTCAATGTGTTCTGGGCGGCGGCACCCTTGCCGCTGTCGATGCCACCGCTGCACTGGTCAACCGCAGCCATCGGCGCGCTCGGCCTGGCCGGCGTGGTCGGTGCGTTGATGGCGGCACGTGTCGGGCACTGGATGGACTGCGGCTTCACGCATCGGGTCAGCCTCGGTGCGCTGTTGTTGATGCTGGTCGCGTGGTGGCCGCTGCTGGGCCTGCCGCAGTCGCTGTCCTTGCTGCTGCTGGGTGTGGTCGTGCTCGACCTGGGCGGCCAGGCACTACATGTCTCGAACCAGGCATTGTTGCTGCGTGCACCGGCAGAACAGCATGGGCGCCTGGTGGCGTTGTACATGCTGTTCTATGCGGTGGGCAGTGGAGCGGGGGCGGCGGCCGGGCCCTGGATGCAGGTGCGGCATGGCTGGCCCGCAGTGTGCCTGCTGGGGGCAGGCATCGCGTTGCTGGCGCTGCTGTGGTGGGCAGCATGGCGGGTGGGGGCAGTGAAAGCAGCGGCTGGGCGCCGTATCGGTCGAGCCGGCTGTCGGTAGAGTCGACTGTCAGTCGACCGCTCTTCGCCCAGTGTGCGAAAAATCCCGCGCTGCGCGCGATAGTCGACCAGCGGTCGACTCTACCTGTCCTGCCGTCATCGCTGCAGCGCACGGCGCCCGGGGGCTTCCTGCAATGCCTCGCTGGCCACCACCACGCGGTTGCGGCCGCTGCGCTTGGCCTCGTACATCGCGGCGTCGGCACGTGCCATCAGCCGCTCGTAATCCGGATGACCATCGTGACCGGCCACGCCGATGCTGGCGGTCAGTTCCAGCACCTGGCCATTGGCCAGTGCTACCGGCGACTGTGCGATCTGCCGGCGCAGGCTCTCGGCGATCACGGTCGCCTGTGATTCGCTGGCGGCCACCAGCACCACCACGAATTCTTCGCCGCCATAGCGGAACAGGTAGTCGCTGCCACGCGTGAGCTGGCCGAGCAGGCCGGCCACGTGCTGCAATGCGCGGTCGCCGGCATCGTGGCCATGGCCGTCGTTGATTGCCTTGAAATGATCCAGGTCGAGCAGCAGCAGCGAAAACGGTGTGCGGTTGCGCGTGGCCAGCTCGATTTCCCGGCGCAGCACGGTGGGCAGGAAGCGACGGTTGAGCAGGTTGGTCAGCGCGTCGCTGCCGGCATCCAGTTCGCCGATGCGCTCGAACAGCAGTGTCATCAGGGTGCGGATGGCGGCCAGGTCCTCGCGGATGGCCGGCAGTACCGCCAGTCGCTGCGCCGGTGCATCGCCGCTGGCGCGCTGCAGGTGGCCGTCAATGCGGGCCATCAACTGGCCCACCTGCTGCGTTTCGCTGCTTTCGCCGAAGCTGGGGATGCCCTTGTGGGTGAACCACAGGCCGAACTCCGAGGTGGCCAGGCTGGCGTTGTCGCTGGCCTGCACGTGGCCGGCGAGTGCGTAGAGCAGGGCGTTCTCCCAGTCCAGCAGCAGTGCGCGCTGGCGCTCGCGTTCGGTACCGACGTTCTGTACCAGCGAGAACAGCCGGTAGGCGGCGTCGGCACGGGTGGAACGATCGCGCGCATGGGTGTAGGCCAGGGTCATGCCTTCCATGGCGATGTCCATGATCGCGCTGAGGCAGTCGATGGCGGCGAACGCGGTCGCGCTGTCGGGCGCGTCGTCGCGCAGGCGCACGAACAGCTCGTGCTTGAGCACGCGTGCACCGCGGGTGACCAGGTCGACCGGGATGCCGACCCGCGCGTGTACGTCGCCGATCACCCGCTGCGAGGCGACGGTGGTGGCGATGCCGGGGGCGTCGGTGGTCAGCAGCTGCACCAGCCAGCGCTGCATGGCCGGCTGCAGGCGCTGCTTGACCTGGTCGTGGGACAGGAAGCGGCGTGCACGCCCGTCCTGCAGCAGCACTTCGTAAAAGCGCTGGGCCAGCGCGGGTGGGGCATCGGTGGCAGCGGCCTTGAGCAGCGCGGTGGCGGCAGGGCCGGCCTGGAGCAGGCAGTGCTGCCAGGCCTCGGCCAGCGGCTGGCTGGCATCGTCCAATTGGGGTGGTTCCACGTCGATCTCTGACTGCGTACGGCAAACCACGGGTATCGGCCGCGGCGGCATACGGTTGATGGCGGGTTAGCCGGCCAGTTTACGCGCGGTGCAGGGTTGCACGGTGCGCAAACCACAGCGGCGCCGCTGCGGCAATGAGTGAACGCATTTGAGAATCAATCGCATTGGTGGGAGAATGCGCGTACGGAACGGGCTGCAGGTGCCTGCAGGACTGCTCCGCCTCCCCCCTCGTCGCTGCCTCAAGCCCTTTGCCAGAGGCCCCGTAGCCCTGCCAGAAGGTCCTGATCATGTCTCCTGCCGTTGTCCTTTCGCCGCGCCCGCTGGCGCTTGCCGTTGCCGCCCTGCTGGCGGGCAGCGCCCTGACCGCCCAGGCCGAAACCGACGCCACCGATATCGACACGGTGCACGTCACCGCCTCGCAGATCGCGCGTCAGGCGCTGGGTACCTCGACCATCACCGCCGAGGACATCGCCCGGCGCCCGCCAGCCAATGACATCGCCGAGCTGCTGCGGACCATGCCGGGCGTGAACCTGACCGGCAACAGTGCCTCGGGCCAGTACGGCAACAACCGCCAGATCGATCTGCGTGGCATGGGCCCGGAAAACACCCTGATCCTGGTCGATGGCAAGCGCATCGGCGCACGCGATGCCGTGCGCATGGGGCGTAGCGGCGAGCGCAATACCCGCGGTGACACCAACTGGGTGCCGGCGGAAATGATCGAGCGCATCGAAGTGCTGCGCGGCCCGGCGGCGGCACGCTATGGCTCGGGTGCGTCTGGCGGCGTGGTCAACATCATCACCAAGCGCCCGACTGGCGACCTGACCGGTGCGGTCGACCTGTACGGCCTGGTGCCCGAGCACAGCGCCGAAGGCGGCAGCGAGCGCGTCGGCCTGCAGCTGAGCGGGCCGATGACCGACACCCTGTCGTTCCGCCTGTACGGCAATCTCAACAAGACCGACGCCGATTCGCTGGAACTCAACCGTGACTTCGCGACGAATCCGAACGCGGTGCCGCCGGCCGGCCGCGAGGGCGTCAAGAACCGCGACATCAACGCGCTGCTGCGCTGGGACGTGACCGCCAACCAGGTGGTCGAGTTCGAAGCCGGCACCAGCCGCCAGGGCAACATCTATGCTGGCGACCGCGCGGTCAGCACCACCGGTACCTCGACACCGATCGATCTGGGGGCCTTGGCCGAGCAGCAGGCCGAGACCAACCGCATGTACCGCAACACCGGCGCGATCACCCACCGCGGCCGCTGGGGTGACGTGACCTCGCGGGTGACGGCCGCAGTGGAGGCGGTGAACAACTCGCGCATCAACGAAGGCCTGGCTGGTGGTCCGGAAGGCAGCTTCAACGGCACCGACTGGTCGACCTCGCGCCTGCGCAACTACCAGCTGGACGGCGAAGTGAGCTTCCCGACCACGCTGGGTGGTGCCGAGAACATCTGGACGCTGGGCTTCGAGTACCTCGACAGCCGCCTGACCGACCCGTATTCGATGAGCCAGTCCAGCAGCAGCGGCGGCGGATTCCCGGGACTGTCGGCCGATCGCGCACGCGGCAAGTCCGACGCGCAGACCACGGCCGTGTTCGTGGAAGACAACATCTACCTGGGTGAGCGCTGGATCGTCACCCCGGGCCTGCGCTTCGACCACCACAGCCAGTTCGGCAACAACACCAGCCCCAGCCTCAATGCGCAGTTCCGCATCAACAGTGACTGGGTGGTGAAGGGCGGTATCGCCCGTGCATTCAAGGCACCGAACCTGTACCAGTCCAATCCGGACTATCTGTACTACACCCGTGGCAATGGCTGCCCGAATGCACTGCCGAGCCTGGGCGCCGGCTGCTACATGCGCGGCAACGCGGACCTGAAGGCGGAAACCAGCCTGAACAAGGAGCTGGGCATCGAGTGGGCACCGCAGAGCGGCTGGCAGGCGTCGTTGACCTACTTCCACAACGACTACAAGGACAAGATCCAGGCCGGCTACAACCAGATCGGTCTGACTGCCGACACCAAGGGCCGCATCTTCCGCTGGGAGAACGCACCCAAGGCGATCGTGCAGGGGCTTGAGGGTAACCTGGTGATCCCGCTGCTGGGCGAGCAGGGCAACCGCCTGAAGTGGAGCAACAACTTCACCTACATGGTGGAAAACGAGAACAAGAGCACCGGCCAGCCGCTGTCGGTGATTCCGAAGTACACCGTCAACACGATGCTGGACTGGCAGGCCACCGACAAGCTGTCGCTGCTGCTGACCGGCACGTTCTACGGCAAGCAGAAGCCGGCCACCACCAACATCAACAATGATCCGCGCTGCACCGGCACCTGCGACCCGTCGATCGCACTGCAGGATCGCGGTGCGTACAACATCTGGGGCGTGAGCGCGCGCTACAAGGTGACCGAGACGGTCAGCTTCGGCTTCGGCGTCAACAACCTGGCCGACAAGCGCCTGTTCCGCGAGGCCAACAGCAGCGATGCCGGCGCGGCAACCTACAACGAGCCGGGCCGCGCGTACTGGGCCAGCCTGCGTTTCGGGTTCTGATCCGATGAGAACTGCGCCGGGGCGTTCCCCGGCGCAGCCTGGGGGGTTACTTCACCTGCCGGCAATCGCGCAGGTGGACGCCACCGGTGTCCATCTTGTCGACCACGCCTTCCAGTTTCACCCAGTCGTTCTCGCGCAGGGTGGCGCCCAGTGCCATCTGATCCGGGGCCAGCGCACAGTGCACGGTGAAGTTGGCGTTGTTGTCGTCGTTCGACTGGCGCCCGCCGATGCCACCGATGCCCTTCATCTTGGTGACCAGATAGCCCACCTCGAAGGTCTTGGCAAAGCGGTTGGCCTGGGCGGTGTAGACCTGGCCATCGATGACGAAACGACGGCCGAAATACTTGACGAGCAACGGCTGGTACATCGCATCGGTATCCGGCGGGGTGCTGGTGCCGGAGAACAGCGCCCTGAGCGGTGCGGTGTTGATTTCCCGCTGCAGCCGCTTGGAGTCCTTGCCCATTTCGGTGGACATGCCGACCGCGGTGGCCTGGATCGGCTTGTCGAAACCGCTGGAAACACGCACGGCTTCGGCGATCGCCTCGCCTTCGGGGCCGGTCTTGAGCTTGTCCAGCCAGCCACACAGCGCGCTGCGTGCGTCCTCTTCCTTGGCGGTCTGCCCGCGTGACAGCTTGGTGCCGACCACCACGTTGCCGCCATTGGAGGCGGTGATGATGCTGACCAGCGGCATCTTGGTGTCGGTCTGCAGCACGTACATCTGGCCTTCGGTCTCGGTGATGACGTCACCGCTGACGAAGTTGTTGCCCTCATCAAGCGCTGCCTTGCGCAGCTGGCCCAGCGCACTGCGGGGCTTCAGGCCGGGAAGGGTGACCTCGGAGGTGAAGAACTGGCCATTGCGGGGGTCGCCTACCGCCTGGAAGTTCTGCTGGCAGGTCTTGGCCGAGGCGCTTGCGGCCGTGCCCAGCGCGCAGGCCACGGCGACGGCGACCCAGGGAGTCTTGGTAGTCCACATGTTCCGGATTCCTTGTGCTTGGGTGTCCGTTGCGGGCAGCAACACCGAAGCGATCCGGCTGCCCGTTCCCCATCCAGAGGGGATGCGGCCATCATAGTGTGGCCCGGCACGGGCGCAAGCTGCGGCGAGCCGCGGCGTGCAGTCTGCAATGTTATAAACACCGTGATAGTTTCCCCACGGCCGTCGGCGTAGCCTGCCTCCATCGCAAAGGAGCTGTTGCCATGGGCCACGACCACGATCACCTGCCATCCGAGATCCGCCACGAGAAACCCTTGTGGTGGGCGCTCGGCCTGACCTCCACCTTCCTCGTTGTCGAGGTGGTGGGCGCGTTCTGGACCAACAGCCTGGCGCTGCTGTCCGATGCGGCGCACATGGCCACCGATGCACTGGCATTGATGATCGCGCTGGTCGCGGTGCGGCTGAGCCGGCGCCCGCCGGATGCACGTCGCACCTACGGCTATGCGCGGCTGGAAGCGCTGGGCGCGATGATCAACGGTGCGATGCTGTTCGTGGTCGCCGGCTACATCCTGTGGGAGGCCATTGGACGTTTCCGCGAGCCGCAGGAGATTGCCTCGTCGGGCATGCTGGTGATTGCCGCGGCGGGCCTGGTCATCAACCTGATCTCGATGCGCCTGCTGCAGGCCGGCAGCGGCGAGAGCCTCAACGTGAAGGGCGCCTACCTGGAAGTGTGGGCGGACATGCTCGGCTCGGTGGCAGTGATTGCTGGCGCGCTGTTGATCAAGTGGACCGGCTGGAAGCCGATCGATCCCATCCTGGCGGTACTGATCGGCCTGTGGGTGCTGCCGCGCACCTACGTACTGATGCGAGAGGCGATCAACGTGCTGCTGGAAGGCGTGCCCAAGGGTATGGACGTGGCCAAGGTGCGCGACAGCCTGTCCGGCCACGCTGCGGTGCTGGACGTGCATGACCTGCATGTGTGGGCGCTGGCCTCCAGCACCCCGGCGCTGACCGCGCACATCGTGATGCGCGACGGCACCGATGCCGATGCGCTGCGCCGTGAGCTGGGCGGGCGCCTGCACGATGACTTCGGCATCGAGCACGTGACACTGCAGCTCGAAGCGGACCACTGCGGCGAAGCCTGTGGTGAGCCGGCGCCGGCCAAGGGCGGCGAGCACGAAGGCCATGAGGGCCACGACCACGGCGAGGACGCGCAGGGCCATCGCGGTCACGTGCATCGTTGAATGAAGATGAAGGCCGCACCGGGGAATGCCCGGTGCGGTCATTCGTCCCGACGCGAGGCCAGCCGATCCGCCAGCCGGGTCGGCTCCGGCAGCCGATAACCGTGCAGGGTGCGCTGCACCCAGGCCAGCGCGGTATCGGCACTGACCCGATGGCCGCCGGCCACGAACAGCGGCTTGCAGCGCACTTTGCTGCGCAGCACCCAGCCCAATTGTTCATCGCCCTCCAGCAGCGGCGTATGCGCACCGGCCTCGGCACCTGGTTCGACGAACCGGCCCACCAGTTTCGACTTGGCCACACCGATGCTCGGCAGGTCGGTGACTACGCCCAGATGCGCGGCCACGCCCAGCCGGCGCGGATGGCTGATGCCGTGGCCATCGACGAACACCAGGTCCGGCGTGCGCGGCAGCAGCGCCAGCGCGGCCAGCAGCGCCGGTAGCTCGCGGAAGCTGAGCAGGCCGGGGATGTAGGGCATCACCGTAGGAATCCGCGCGATCTCCTGCGCTGCGGGCTGCAGCGTCTTCGCATCCAGCAGCACCGCCGCGGCGCGGGTGATGGTGCCGTTGTCCTCGAAGCCAACATCCAGCCCGGCCAGCCAGCGCACGTTGCGTGGCAGGCGGTCCTGGCGCTCCACGCGGCCGGCCAGCTGGATCTGCTGCTCGCGGGCGGCGCCGACGCTGCCTTCCCAGCGTCCGGGGTCGATCACCGTATTCATTGGTCACAGCATCGCATGGGTGGCGCCACGGCCCGGTGAGTGGCGGCCGGGGCTACAATGGCGGCCTGCCTTTCCTCGCGTTGGAGACCCTGCAGTGACCCGTAAACTCGTACTGTTGCGCCATGGCCAGAGCCAGTGGAACCTGGACAACCGCTTCACCGGCTGGGTCGATGTCGACCTGACCGAGCAGGGGCGCCGGGAAGCGGCCGCCGCCGGTCGCCTGATGCGCGAGGAAGGCCTGCAGTTCGACGTCGCCCACACCTCCGTGCTCAAGCGCGCCATTCACACCCTGCAGGGTGCGCTGGCCGAGCTGGAGCAGGACTGGCTGCCGGTGAACAAGTCCTGGCGCCTCAACGAGCGTCACTACGGCGGCCTGCAGGGCCTGGACAAGGCCGAGACCGCCGCCAAGCACGGCGAGGAGCAGGTCAAGGTGTGGCGCCGTTCGTACGACATCCCGCCGCCGCCGATGGAGCTGGAAGATCCGGGCCACCCGATCCATGACCGCCGCTACGCCGGCCTGGACCGCAACGCGCTGCCGGGTACCGAATCGCTGGCCACCACCCTGGATCGCGTGCTGCCGTACTGGCACGACGCCATCGCACCGCAGCTGAAGGACGGCAAGACCGTGCTGGTCACCGCCCACGGCAACTCGCTGCGCGCGCTGTACAAGTACCTCAACAATGTCTCGCGCGAGGAAATCCTCGAGCTGAACATCCCGACCGGCATCCCGCTGCTGTTCGAACTGAACGATGATCTGACCGTGCAGTCGTTCCGTTACCTGGGCGACCCGGAAGCGGCGCGCAAGGCCGCCGAAGCCGTGGCCAACCAGGGTAGGGCGAAGTAAGAAGCAGAAGGCCGGCGCATGCCGGCCTTCGCTTTTTGTAGCGTCGAGCCATGCTCGGCTGCCGCTGCCGCACCCCAGTAGAGCACCCCATGGGTGGCTGCTTCTGTCCGCTACGAAGGACCCAGCAGGCGCACCTTCGGCGGCTGCAATGCAGCAATGTCGATGACGTGGTCCTGGCATATCACTTGATAGTGCGCGAATGGGCCGGGGTAACGGCTATCAGCGAAGGTGGCATGGTCCAGATAATCGAGGAACTTCGAACGGCTGTAGCGGCGGAACAGGTTTCCGCTCCAGGCTTCGGAGTCGTCCCAGCTTTGATAGGACTCGTTGTGCACGGCATAGCTGATGTAGTGGTCCCAGATCAGTTCAAACCGCTGCGAGTGGGGCGTCACCTCTATCGCACGCACGCCATCGATTGAATGTCCCTGGCCGAGATCCACCCGACGGGGCTCTCCTGTCACTCGTCCCTCGTCGATGACCAGCCGCAGACAGTTGGCCTCCAGTTCGCCAATATCCGTCAGGAATAGATACTCACAGGTGTCGAGGGCCACTAGCAGCGCAGCTTCGTCCATGGGCGCGAGGTCCGGTGATCGTAAGGACAAGAATACCGGCATGCAGTGGGTTGGCGACGCTACGGGCTCGTGACCTTTGGCCGGTCCGTGTCGTGGGCTCCCCCGGCTACCCTGTGAAATTACCCGCAGGAGAGCCTCATGAACGTCCGCAACCTGGTCCCGCTGGGCCTGACCATCGCCATCGCTGCCTCGCTGGCCGCCTGTGGCAAGAACGAAACCGCTCCGGCGGCCAGTGCCGACGCCAAGCCGGCCTTCGATCAGTCGCAGATCAAGACCGCGCTGATCTCGCTCAACAGCGCCGACCTGGATCCGTCCATCGCTGCCTGTACCGACCTCAATGGCTTCGTCAACAGCAAGTGGCTGAAGGCCAACCCGGTGCCGGGCGACCAGACTACCTGGGGCAGCTTCGAGATCCTGCGCGAGCGCTCGCTGGAAGTGCAGCACGCGCTGGTGCAGCAGGCCGCCGCCAGCCAGGCCAAGGCCGGCTCGGTGGAAGCCAAGATTGGTGACATCTGGAAGACCGGCAACGATGAAGCCAAGATCGAAGCCGCCGGCCTGGCGCCGCTGCAGCCGCAGCTGGACAAGATCACCGCGCTGAACGACACCGCCGCCATCACCCAGTACCTGCGCGACAGCCAGGCCGAGGGCAAGGGCGTGCTGTTCTCGCTGTTCGCCAATGCTGATTACAAGGATTCGGCCAACGTCATCGCCTACGTCGGCCAGGGCGGCCTGGGCCTGCCGGAGAAGGGTTACTACTTCGACGATGCGCAGGCCAAGATCCGCGATGCCTACGTGGCCTATATCGCGCAGGTGCTGACCCTGTCCGGCGTGGACGCCGCGCAGGCGGCCGAGCAGGCCAAGGCCGTGATGGCCTTTGAAACCCGCCTGGCCAAGGCCTCGATGTCGCGCATCGAAATGCGTGACCCGGCCAAGCGCTACAACCCACTCAGCGCCGCCGACGCCGACAAGCTGACCCCGAACTTCAGCTGGACCGCGCTGTTCGACACCCTGAAGGTGCCGGCCGCACAGAAGTTCTCGCTGGCCCAGCCGGGCTTCTTCGGTGAAATGGACAAGATGCTGGCCGATGTGCCGGCCAGCACCTGGCAGGCCTACCTGCGCTTCCACACCATCGACGACGCCTCGCCGTACCTGAGCAGCCAGTTCGAGAAGGCCAACTTCGAGTTCTTCGGCAAGACCCTGCGCGGCCAGCAGGAGATGCAGCCGCGCTGGAAGCGCGTGCTGGAGTCGGTCAACGGTGGCATGGGTGAAGCCCTGGGCCAGCTGTACGTCGACGCCGTGTTCCCGGCCGAATCCAAGGTGGCCATGCAGCACCTGGTGGAGAACCTCTCGGTGGCGCTGAAGGCGCGCCTGGAGCAGCTGCCGTGGATGGGCGAAGAAACCAAGAAGAAGGCGCTGGAGAAGTGGGCCAGCTTCACCCCGAAGATCGGTTACCCGGACAAGTGGCGTGAGTGGACGGGCCTGCAGACCAACGGTGACAGCTACCTGGGCAACATGCAGGCGGCACGTGCGTTCAACTACCGCTACATGCTGGACAAGATCGGCAAGCCGGTGGACAAGACCGAGTGGGGCATGACCCCGCAGACCGTCAACGCGTACTACAACGCCACCAAGAACGAGATCGTGTTCCCGGCGGCGATCCTGCAGGCGCCGTTCTTCGACGCCAAGGCCGATCCGGCGCTGAACTACGGCGGCATCGGCGCGGTCATCGGCCACGAGATGATGCACGGCTACGACGACTCGGGCAGCCAGTTCGCCGCCAACGGCAACTTCGACAACTGGTGGACCGACGCCGACCGCAAGGCCTTCACCGAGCGTACCGACCAGCTGGTCGCACAGTTCGACGGCTATGAGTCGGTGCCGGGCGTGTTCGTGAAGGGCAAGCTGACCCTGGGCGAGAACATCGGCGACCTGGGCGGCCTGACCGTGGCCTATGACGCGCTGCAGATGGCGCTGAAGGAAGATCCGAAGGCAAACGTCGAAGTTGATGGCCACAGCCAGGACCAGCGCTTCTTCATGAACTGGGCCACCGTGTGGCGCCGCAACTTCACCGACGGTGAGCTGCGCGTCCGCCTCAACACCGACCCGCATGCGCCGGCCAACTTCCGTGCCAACGGTGCACCGTCGAACATGCCGTCCTATGCCGCTGCATTCCAGTGCAAGGCCGGCGACGCGATGGTGCGTGCCGACGACAAGCGCGTGGTGATCTGGTAATCGATCATCCGTGATGCGTGATGCGAAAGGCCCGGCGAATGCCGGGCCTTTTGTTTTGCGCGGCCGGTAGTGCCAGGCCATGCCTGGTGGACATCTCAGGCCAGCTCGGGCTCCCGCGCCAACATGCGATGGAAGCGCTGCAGCACGTAGGGATCCACCAGCCCGCCTGACTGCGCTTCGATGATCCGCAGTGCGGTTTCATGCTCCATCGCATCGCGATACGGGCGCACGCTGGTCATCGCGTCGTAGGCATCGGCGATGGTGACGATGCGCGCGCCCAGCGGGATGGATTCGCCGCGCAGCCCATCGGGATAGCCGCTGCCATCGAAGGCTTCATGATGGGCGCGGATCAGTCGGGCCACGGGCGCGGCGTCGCTGCGGCCGGTGGCCAGGAAGATGTGCTCACCGCGCACCGGATGCTCGCGCATGATCGCGCGCTCCTCATCGGTATGCCGGCGCGGTGCCAGCAGCACATCGTCGGGAATGCCGATCTTGCCGATGTCGTGGAAGCGCGCGGCCAGGCCGATCTGCGCACAGGCCTCGTGATCGAGATCGCAGTGCGCGGCCAGGCGCTGCGCGAACAGGCCGACGCGGTCGCAGTGGTGGCGGGTGTAGGCGTCGCGCATCTGCAGCGACATCGAGAGGGCATCGATCAGGCAGGCCTGCGCGTGCAGCAGGTCGGGGGCGGGTACGGCGTCAGGAAACATGGTCATCCGCCCGCACCCTGTCTCTTTTACACATTTCCGGGCCCACGAGACGGCCTCCGCTTCCGTATGCCCACGTTGCGTGCAAAAAACAAAATGGCAGTAGACAACATGTACAAGCAGCAATATGATTAACCACAAATTTAG
>NZ_RXLZ01000119.1 GCF_003970865.1 Stenotrophomonas maltophilia
TGTCGCAGTCGTTCGTGTCTTGATGCTGTTGAGAGGCGAGTAATCGTAATGCCGTCATGTCGTTTTTGTTTACAAAGTCACCGGCGCCCCACCACAACCGAACCCGTAGAGTCGTCGGCAGGGTCAGATGGGTATAAAGGACAGGCGCAGGGCGGCGGCAACGCTCCGGCCGCCCCCCCGGGCAACCGCGGCCCGCGCCGTCGTCGCCGCCGTGGTGGTGGTGGCTCTGCGGGCCCCGGCAACAACAGTCCCCCGCCGCAGGCATGACGCGGCGCGGCTGGGCACCATGGATGGTGCTGCTGACGCTGGCCCTGGCCAGCGGCTGCCAGCCCACTTCTGCCCCTGCCCCCACCGGCGGCGGAAACACCGGCCACACGCCATCGCAACCGCAGGCGCCTTCGCCGCCACTGGTGGCTGCAGCGCGCGCGCAGATCGGCGTCACCACCCGCTACGACCCTGCCTATCAGGTGCTGGCCTATCCCGGCGGAGACGTCCCGGTTGATCGCGGTGTGTGCACCGACGTAGTGGTGCGTGCCCTGCGCAGCCAGGGCCTGGACCTGCAGGCGCAGGTGCATGAAGACATGCGCGGCAATTTCAGCGCCTATCCCGCGATCTGGGGCCTGTCACGGCCGGATCGCAACATCGATCATCGTCGCGTGCCGAACCTGATGCGCTGGTTCGAGCGACAGGGCTGGCAGCAGCCGATCACGGCCGCCGCCGCCGACTACGCGGCCGGCGACATCGTTGCCTGGAAGCTCAACGGCAACGGCCTGCTGCATGTGGGCATCGTCTCTGACCGGCACCTGGCCAATGGCACACCGCTGGTGCTGCACAACATCGCGCGCGGCACGCGCGAAGAGAACCTGCTGTTCCAGCACGCCATCATCGGGCATTACCGGATGCCCGGGCCGTAGAGTCGAGCTTGCTCGACTATGCCCTGTGTATCCGCCAAGAGCTGTCGAGCAAGCTCGGCTCTACAGATGCGTTGCGATCAGCGGCGCACGTAGTGCACGAAGCGGAACGCGTAGGCGTGTCGTTCGTCGGCCGGGTGCGGCTCGCTGCTCACTTCCCGCCAGTCCTGCACGTCCACTTCGGGGAAATGGGTATCGGCGGGGACTTCGGCATCCACCCAGGTCAGGTACAGGTCACTGGCCTGGTCCAGCAGCTGGTGGAAGATCTCGCCGCCGCCGATGATGCACAGCTCGCTGGCGCCCTCGCCTTTGGCAATCGCCTTCGCCTCGTCCAGCGACGCCACCGCCCGCATGCCCTCGAACGGCACCTGGCCGCTGCGGGTCAGCACCAGGTTGGTCCGCCCCGGCAGCACGCGGCCGATCGATTCGGCGGTCTTGCGGCCCATCAGGATCGGCTTGCCCAGCGTGAGCGCCTTGAAGTGCCTGAAATCATCCGGCAGGTGCCAGGGCATTGCATTGCCCTGGCCGATGCCACGGTTGCGGTCCAGCGCCACGATCATCGACAGCTTCATTGCTACCACCTCCTCAGCTGGCATCGATCTGCAGGCGTTCGCAGGCAGCGTTGGCGGCACTGGCGGCCCGCAACGCCGCCGCCAGCGCAGGGCTGGACGTGGACTGCTCATCCAGGCCACCGAGGATCTTCTGCTTCTGCGCTTCTTCGATGTCCTTCAGGCCCGGTCCTGACAGGATGTCTGCCGACAACGCGGCAGTGTCGGTGCTGGCACGGCGTGCCAGGAATGCCTGCAACTGGTCACTGGAATAGACGGTGGCAAGCTGCTGCTCGAGCGTGCGCTGATAGGCCGGATCCTCGATACCAGCCTTCAGGTGCTCGGTCATCGCCGTGTACATGCCGGTTACCGCCTCACGCATCTGCGCCCGGCAGCCTTCCGGCACATCCTGCGGCATCATCGTACTGCCGTTGAAGGCCCCGGCGAACGCCTGCACTTCCTCGCGCATGTGCTTGTGCACGATCTGCTCATTGACCTGCCGGGCCAACGACAGCGCATCGGCCGGTCCGGCCTGCACCATGACCAGCGGCAGCATGCCGCATAGCGCCAGCAGGCCGCTGGAAATCAGACGGGTACTCATACCGCCACCGGTGCCTTGATGGTCGGGTGCGGATCGTAGCCGTCGATGCGGATGTCGTCGAACTGGAAGCCGAACAGATCGGTCACCTCCGGGTTCAACCACAACTTCGGCAGCGCGCGCGGTTCACGCGACAGCTGCTCACGCGCCTGCTCGAAGTGGTTCGAATACAGGTGCGCATCGCCCAGCGTATGCACGAAATCACCCACGCCCAGGCCGGTGGCCTGCGCCACCATGTGGGTCAGCAGCGCGTAGCTGGCGATGTTGAACGGCACGCCGAGGAAGATGTCGCCGCTGCGCTGGTAGAGCTGGCAGCTGAGCTTGCCGTCCACCACGTAGAACTGGAACAGGTTGTGGCACGGCATCAGCGCCATCTGCGAAAGCTCGCCCACGTTCCAGGCGCTGACCACCAGCCGGCGCGAATCGGGGTTGCGCTTGATCTCGTCCACCAGCCACTGCATCTGGTCGATCTCGCCGCCGTCGGCGGTGGCCCAGCTGCGCCACTGCTTGCCGTAGACCGGGCCGAGGTCGCCGTTCTCGTCGGCCCACTCGTCCCAGATCCGTACCTGGTTGTCCTTCAGGTAGCCGATGTTGGTGTCGCCCTTCAGGAACCACAGCAGCTCATGGATGATCGAGCGCAGGTGCAGTTTCTTGGTGGTGACCAGCGGGAAGCCTTCGGCCAGGTTGAAACGCATCTGCCAGCCAAAGACGCTGCGGGTGCCGGTGCCGGTGCGATCGCTCTTCTCGGCGCCGTGCTCGAGCACATGCGAGAGCAGGTCCAGGTAAGCCTTCATGCCTTGCCCTCGGCAGCCACCGGCAGCTGCGGCTGCAGTACCGGCGCACGGCGCGACATCACCAGCAGCACCAGGCCGAAAGCGATCAGCGGCAGGCTGAGGATCTGGCCGCGGGTCAGCCAGTCGAAGGCCACGTAGACGCCGTTGTCGGGCATACGCACGAACTCCACCGCGAAGCGGAACAGGCCGTACATCAGCGCGAACAGGCCGCCGACCAGATAGCGATGGCGCGGCTTGGACGACACGGCCCACAGCACCACGAACATCACCAGGCCTTCCAGCAACGCTTCATACAACTGCGAGGGATGGCGGGCGAACTGGTTCAACGCGCCGGTGGCGAACTGCGCCTGCAGGGTGGCGTGGTCGAGCTGGTTCAGCGGTGCCGGCAGGCCGGACGGGAACACCACACCCCAGGTACCGTCGGTGTACTTGCCCCACAGCTCGGCACCGATGAAGTTGCCGATACGGCCGAAGCCCAGGCCCAGCGGTACCAGCGGCGCCATGAAATCCATGGTGTCGAAGAAATGCAGCTTGTGCTTGCGCGACCACCACCAGCAGGCCGCAATCACGCCCAGCAGGCCGCCGTGGAAACTCATGCCGCCATCCCACACCTTGAACAGCAGCAGCGGGTTG
Organism: Stenotrophomonas maltophilia; assembly: GCF_003970865.1. Taxonomy (GTDB): domain Bacteria; phylum Pseudomonadota; class Gammaproteobacteria; order Xanthomonadales; family Xanthomonadaceae; genus Stenotrophomonas; species Stenotrophomonas maltophilia_AR. Next base: position 3,485 of record NZ_RXLZ01000119.1, read on the forward strand.
TGCAGGAAATCGCCCAGCGCGTAGAACAGCATGTAGCCGATGCGCCCGCCCAGCACCACGCCAAGCATGGCGTAGAACAGCAGGTCGGAGAAGCCGTTGGCATCAACGCCCGGCAGGCGCCCGTCGGCAATGCGCTTGCGGCCCAGCAGCCAGGCCGCGGTGAAGCCGAGCAGGTACATGATGCCGTACCAGTGCACCTTGATCGGCCCCAGCGAGAGGGCGATGGGGTCGATGTCGTGGAAATAGATCATGGAAGGTGCCTTGCGGTTGAACGCCTATTCTCGGGCCAGTGCCGCCCCGGCTCAACCAAGGAGCTGGGGCGAGTTCGGCAACGCGTCATCGTTCGACCGTGTCGAGGCCGGAAAGTGCCCTTCGATCAGGCTGGAGACTTCGTCGATGGCATCCTGCAGCGCTTCCACCGGATGGGAACCACGCAGGCCCTCGCGCAAGTGGGTGCAGACCCGCTGCCACTGCGCCGGGCTGACCCGGCCCTGCAGGCCACGGTCGGCAACGATCTCGATGGCGTGGTCAGCCAACAGGAGGTAGATCAGCACGCCATTGTTGTGGGTGGTATCCCAGGTGCGCAGGCGGGCAAACGCATGCTCGGCGGCCTGCCGCGGGGTGACCCGGTGCCACAGCGCGGCCAGCGGCAGGTCCGCTTCCACCGCGAACATCACCTGCCCACCGTGGCGCTGCTCACCGGCCGCGATGGCCTCGGTGATCGCCTGCAGCGTGGCCGGCGGGAATGCGCGCCGTACCGACGGCGAAAACACATGACGACACAGTCGTTGGATCATCACCAGCCCCCCGAAGCACCGCCACCGCCGGAGCGGCCACCACCACCTGTCCCTTATACCCATCTCCGAGCCACCAAGCCGGACCCCAACCCCGTTTGCCGCCTTCGCCTGGAAAAAAAAAAACAAAAAATAGATACCAACACCAGAGCGACATACAATAAAACA
>NZ_RXLZ01000120.1 GCF_003970865.1 Stenotrophomonas maltophilia
AAAATTAATGTGTTGGGAAAATCAGTGTGGCTATATTGGGTTGATTATTTTTTTTTTTGTTCTTTTGTTTTTACGGGAGCCCGGACACACGAGATCTACCGGGGTAAGATCGTCGGAAGGCTCAGATGTGAATAAGGGACAGGGGCAGGGCTGGAGTGATGGGGGCAAGCGTGCGCCCGGGACGATGACCTGTAAAACGAATAATATGGGTGAAACCTACCCATCAAGAAGGTAAGTGCCATGCGCCTGACCTTGCGCCAGTTGCAGGTCTTTGTCGCCATCGCCGATCACGGCAGCACTACCGCCGCCGGCCAGGCCATCGCGCTTTCGCAATCGGCCAGCAGCGCCGCCCTGCAGGAGCTGGAAGCCCACTTCGGCACCCCGTTGTTCGACCGCATCGGCCGCCGCCTGGCGCTGAACGGGCACGGTCGCGCACTGCTGGAGCCGGCGCGTACCTTGCTGGTCAACGCCGCCGATCTGGAGCGGCAGCTGGCCGCCGGCGGCGACCCGTCGCAGGGTGCACCGCTGCGGCTGGTGCTGGCCGCCAGTACCACCATCGGCAATTACCTGCTGCCGCCGCGCATTGCCGAACTGCTGCGCCAGGCGCCACAGGCCGAGGTCGACCTGCGCATCGACAACAGTGCCGGCGTGGTTGCCGCCGTACAGCGGCTGGATGTCGATGCCGGCCTGATCGAAGGCCCGTGCCACGAACGCGGTCTGCAGGTCACGGCCTGGCAGCAGGACCCGCTGGTGATCGTGGCTGCCGCCGATGCCCCCGCTCGCTGGTCGCTGGACGAACTGCGCCGCGCACGCTGGCTGCTGCGCGAGCCCGGCTCCGGCACCCGCGAAGCCGTCGAACAGGCCCTGCTGCCGCACCTGCGCGGCTTCGCCCAGACCCTGCAACTGGGCAATACCGAAGCAATCAAGCAGGCCGCCATCGCCGGCCTCGGTCTGGCCTGCCTCTCGCGCCACGCGCTGGAAGAACCCTTGGCCCTCGGCCGCCTGCGCGTGCTGGACACCCCGCTGCCGGCACTGCAGCGCATGCTGTGGCTGGTACGGCATCCCGGCAAGCAGTGGCTGCCTGGGTTGCAGGCGTTGCTGGGGGACGTGGGGTAATTCATCAGAACCCCAGTCGACCCCATCCATCGACAGTTCTTGTGGCGCTCATCCACGCATGGCGTGGATCTACCGTGTCGACCAAGGTCGGCCCCCACCAGAGCAGAATGCCGTTCCGACAGATCGCGGAAATCTGTCGAAGGCGGGGTGGGTCCGGTTGCGGGGGCGTGAGCCGCATGGATGCGGCGACCGAGCCTACATGGACGTATTCACGGCGTCCCCCGCAACCGGACCCATCCCGCCATCCCACAGGAAACCAGCTTTTGACGTTGCTTTGGCTGTGGCCGTGGCCTCTGCGGGTGCCGGGTGCAACCCGGCCGACGCCCCCAACCCGTACAATATCCGGATGCCTCTGATTACCCTACAGAACGTCGACTTCAGCGTCGGCGGCCCGTTGTTGCTGGAAAAGGCCGAACTGTCGATCGAGCCGGGCGAACGCATCGCCCTGATCGGCCGCAACGGCGCCGGCAAATCCACCCTGCTCAAGCTGCTGTCCGGCGACCACAAGCCCGATGACGGCGAAGTCCGCGTGCAGCAGGGCGTGCGTGTCACCCGCCTGGAGCAGGAAGTGCCACACGGCGCGGCCGGCTCGGTGTTCGACGTCGTCGCCGATGGCCTCGGCGAACTGGGCCAGTGGCTGGCCGAATTCCACCACCTCAGCCATGCCGAGGTCTTCGACGGTGAAGCCCTGGGCAACGTGCAGGCCAAGATCGACGCCGCCAACGGCTGGGGCCTGGACCAGCGCGTCAGCGAAACGCTGACCAAGCTCGATCTGGACGGCGAGGCCGAATTCGGCCGCCTGTCCGGCGGCATGAAGCGCCGTGTGCTGCTGGCTCGTGCGCTGGTCTCCAGCCCCGATGTGCTGCTGCTGGACGAACCGACCAACCACCTGGACATCGAAGCCATCGACTGGCTCGAAGCGTTCCTGAAGGGGTGGAGCGGCAGCGTGGTGTTCGTCACCCACGACCGCCGCTTCCTGCGTGCACTGGCCACCCGCATCGTCGAGATCGACCGCGGCCAGGTCACCAGCTGGCCGGGCGACTGGGCCAACTACGAGCGCCGCCGCGAGGAACGCCTCAACGCGCAGGCGCAGGAAAATGCCCGTTTCGACAAGCTGCTGGCGCAGGAAGAAGTCTGGATCCGCCAGGGCATCAAGGCCCGCCGTACCCGCGACGAAGGTCGCGTGCGTCGCCTGAAGGCGATGCGCAACGAGCGCTCCGAACGCCGTGATCTCAGCGGCAACGTCAAGATGGAAGCGGCCCAGGGTGTCAGCTCGGGCAAGAAGGTCATCGACATCAAGGACATTTCGTTCGCCTTCGGCGATCGCACCATGGTCCGTGATTTCTCCACCACCATCCTGCGCGGCGACCGCATCGGCCTGATCGGCCCCAACGGCAGCGGCAAGACCACGCTGCTGAAACTGCTGCTGGGCGAACTGCAGCCGGCCAAGGGTGAGGTCAATGCGGGCACCAACCTGCAGATCGCCTATTTCGACCAGTACCGCGCGGTGCTGCGCGAAGACTGGAGCGCGATCGAGAACGTGGCCGAAGGCCGCGATTTCCTCGAGTTCAACGGCAAGCGCAAGCATGTGCATGCCTACCTGCAGGACTTCATGTTCACCCCGGAACGTGCGCGTGCGCCGATCACCCGCCTGTCCGGTGGCGAACGCAACCGCCTACTGCTGGCCAAGCTGTTCGCGCAGCCGTCCAACCTGCTGGTGATGGACGAACCGACCAACGACCTTGACGTGGAAACCCTGGAGCTGCTGGAAGAGCTGCTGGGCGACTACACCGGCACCCTGCTGCTGGTCAGCCACGACCGTGACTTCATCGACAACGTGGTGACCTCCACGCTGGTGATGGAAGGCGATGGCGTGATCGGTGAGTACGTCGGCGGCTACAGCGACTGGCAGCGCTATGCAGCCAGTGTGGCGACGCCTGCTGCGGCTCCGGCAGCCAAGCCGGCAGCAGCTGCACCGGCCGCCACGGCTACTGCTCCGGCGGCGCCCAAGCGCAAGCTGGCCTACAAGGAAGCGCGCGAACTGGAGCAGCTGCCGAAGACCATCGAGAAGCTGGAAGGCGATGTCGAAGGCCTGACCGCGGCGATGAACGACCCGTCGTTCTACACCCGCAGCAGCGCCGAAGTGACCGCGCACACCCAGCAGCTGGCCAAGGTGCAGGCCGAACTGGATGCCGCTTACGCGCGCTGGGAAGAGCTGGAAGGCTGAGCGGGAGCCGGGTCATGCCCGGCTGCAGTAGATCCACGCCATGCGTGGATGTCTGCATCCGTGCGGACCAAGGTCCGCACCCACCAATCAACGGTCCGTGCGGACCAAGGTCCACACCCACCAACCAACGGTCCGTGCAGACCAAGGTCCGCACCCACCGGGGGCCGGCGGTCATTTGACCCCGTGCAGATCCCGCAGCTGGCTCGGCCGGCTGCCGAAGTACGCCGCCAGATCGGCGATGTCCTGATCGCTCAGGTCCTTCGCCTGCGGCGTCATCAGCATGTGCTGGCGGTCGCCGGCGCGGTAGGCCTGCAGCGCATGGGCCAGATAGTCACCGTACTGCCCACCCAGCTTCGGATAGGTCGGATCGATCGGCGCATTGCCGTCGGCCCCGTGGCAGTCGATGCAGCTCTGGTTGGTGGCCTTGCCCTTCACCTTGGCGCGGGCTTCACCGGCGGCCTCGCGGCCCGGCGGCAGGCCGGCAGAGGACGAAGAACCGTGTTCGCCGCTGGCATGGCCCGGGTCGGCGGCGGATTTCTCGCTGTTTTCCACCTGCGACTGTGAGCAGGCGGCCAGCAGCAGGGCAACGGACAGGGCGATGGCGTGACGCATCGGATGCGCGGCTTTCGACATGGGCGGGCCTTACTTGACGGTGGACAGGTAAACAGAGAGATCGGCGATCTCCTGTTCGCTGAAACTCATCGACTGCGCCTGCATCGTCGGATGCCGGCGCTTGCCCTGGCGGTATTCGGTCAGGGCCTGGGCCAGGTACTGCTGGGTCTGGCCGCCGATCTTCGGCACCCGGTAACTGGGGTAGGCGTTCTTGTAGCCGGTGATGCCATGGCACCCCTGGCAGGTGTAGGCCAGGACACGGCCATTGTCGAAGTTGCCGGTGGGGGGCGCCGGGCCCGGCCCAGCGGCGGGGCCCGGGCCTGGCCGCCCCCCCCGGCCACTTCTCCAATGCTGGCCCTCTTCACAACCGTCAGCCGCCGCAGTCCCTACGCCGCTTGGCGG
>NZ_RXLZ01000121.1 GCF_003970865.1 Stenotrophomonas maltophilia
CGCCGAGCGACCCCACCTGTCCCTTAAAATGCAGACGCCCGATGCGATGCATCGGGCGTCCTTGGTCGCCTGACGGCGGCCGGATCATCCACCCCATAGGTGTCAACCTATGGCAGGACGAGTCACACGCATGGCGTGGATCTACAGCGGGGCGCTCCTGGCGCTCATGCGTGATCTACGCCGGAAAACGGTAGATCCACGCCATGCGTGGATACGGGCGCTCAACGCCCCGGCGCACCGAAATGCCCCAGCGGCGCGCCGGCCAGCAGGTGCATGTGGATATGGAACACGGTCTGCCCGGCATCCTCGCGGCAGTTCATCACGATGCGGTAGCCGTCCTGTGCGAAGCCCTCGCGGCGCGCGTACTCGGCGGCAGCCAGCGCCAGCTTCCCGATCAGGTGCGCCTGCGACGGCTGCAGGTCATCCAGGGTCGGAATGATCTCGTTCTTCGGAATGAACAGCACGTGCACCGGCGCCTGCGGTGCGATGTCCTTGAAACCCAGCACCTCGTCATCCTCGTAGACGATGGTGGCCGGGATCTCGCGACGGATGATCTTGCTGAAGAGGGTTTCGTTGCTCATGGTCGGCCTCGGCGGGGATGTCTCCCGCATTGTAGGCCGCTCACGCCCGGCCATGCCGGCCGTTGCTCAATCGCGGAATTCGCTGCGCGTACCGAACGCGTGGGACAGCGTGCCACGATCGACGTATTCCAGTTCGCCGCCCAGCGGCAGGCCCTGCGCCAGGCGGCTGGGCTGCACCTTGCGTGCGCGCGCCAGCTGCGCCAGGTAATGCGCAGTGGCCTCGCCCTCGACAGTGGCGCTGGTGGCGATGATCAACTCCTGCACCTCGCCTTCGGCCAGCCGTCGCTCCAACTGCTCCAGGCCCAGCTCGCGCGGGCCGATGCCATCGAGCGGCGACAGCCGCCCCTGCAGCACGAAGTAGACACCGCGGAAGCCGGTGGCGTTTTCGATGGCCAGGCGGTCGGCCGGCGATTCGACCACGCACAGCTGGCTGCGCTCGCGACTGCTGTTGGCACAGGTCGGGCACAGCTCGGTTTCGCTGAAATCGCGGCACTGCGCGCAGTGGCCGATGCGTTCCACCGCCAGCGCCAGCACCTCGGCCAGGCGCTGGCCACCTTCGCGCTCGCGCTCGAGCAGGTGGTAGGCCATGCGCTGCGCCGTCTTCTGGCCCACGCCAGGCAGCACCCGCAGTGCATCGATCAATTGTTCAAGCAGGGGTGCGGACACGGCGGCAGGCTTTCATTGCGTCGAGCAGGCTCGACAGCTGTTTGTAGAGTCGAGCCATGCTCGACTGAGGGTTGCAGCGGGCGCCTGCAGCAACAGGCGCCCCCGCCAAGAATCAGAACGGCAGCTTCATGCCCGGCGGCAGCTGCATGCCAGCGGTGGCCGAACCCATCTTCGACTTCGACTCGGCATCGATCTTGTTCGAGGCATCGTTGAAGGCGGCGGCGATCAGGTCTTCCAGCATCTCCGGGTCGCTGGCCAGCGACGGGTCGATGCGCACCTTGCGGCATTCCTTGGCGCCGGTCAGGGTCACGCTGACCATGCCGCCACCGGCACTGCCGGTCACTTCGATCTTGGCGATTTCTTCCTGGGCCTTCTGCAGGTTTTCCTGCATCTTCTGGGCCTGCTGCATCAGTTGGGCGATGTTTCCGCGCATGGTGTCTTACTCGTCAAAAGAACGGATGGAATCGGAAACAACCCGGGCACCGTGCTGTTGGATCAGCACCTGCACTTCCGGATCGTCCATGAAAACAGCCTCTGCCACCTGCTGCCGCTCGCCACGCTGGCGATCGGCACGCTGGTGCAGGGTCTCGGCCGGAACGTGTTCGGTTTCCACGGTCTCGACCACGATCTTCGGCGCCTGGCCAAGGGCCTTCTCCAGCATCTCGCCCAGGGCGGCCAGCGCGCGCTCCGAACGCAGGTATTCAAATCCGGGCGAAAGGCCCAGTTTCAAGGTCCCGTGCTGGCAACTGATGAAGGCAGCGTTGGCCGCCAGCTGCCGCGACGGGCCGCTCAGGCCACTGTTGGCGACCAGATCCAGCCAGTCCTCGGCGCTGGCCAGGTCGCTGACACCTTCCAGCGGCACGGTCTCCTGCACTGGCGCGGGCTCGGCCGGCGCGATGGCAATGCCTTCAGTGCGGAACGGGCGCTCGGACGGTGCAGGCTCGCTGGGAGCCGCGACGGGAGCTGGCGGTTCATGCCAGGGCGCCACCATGGCGGCGTCCGGCCCAGCCATCTCGGCCGCCAGCGCCTCGTCACGCGCCTCGGCTTCGTCGGTGGCCCACGGCGGCAGGTCGTCGCCCGCTTCTGCTTCAACGGACGGCGGCGCCGCTGCTTCGGCCTTCATCGGCGGCGGTGACACGGGCTCTTCCACCGGAACCGGCTCGGGCTCGGGCTCCGGCGTCGGCTCAGGGTCGGGTTGCGGGACCGGCTCAGGTTCGGGTTCAGGTTCACGCGGCGCGGCCTGCACCGGAGCGGCCACCTGCGCCGCCACGGTCGGGCTTGCCGAAGCGGCGGCGGCGGCCGTCGTCGCTTCATGGGTACCCGCACCGCTGCCACCACCGGCAGCAGTGCCACCCGGCGTACTGCCTGCACCCTCCACCGACTTCGGCACCGGCGGGACCGCTGCGGCCGGGCGGAACGCCAGCATGCGCAGCACGGCCATTTCAAAGCCCGCGCGCGGGCTCGGTGCCAACGGCAGGTCACGGCGGCCGTTCAAGGCCATCTGGTACCAGAGCTGCACCACTTCCGGACGCAGGCGTTCGGCGAACGCCGTCGCGTCCAGGCCTTCGGCAGCTGCTGCGGCACCCGGCACCAGCTGCTGCACCTGGATGCGATGCAGGCCTTCGGCCAATGCTTCCAGCACGCCGCTCCAGTCCGGCGAGAATTCGGCCAGCGCAGCCACCACCTGCAGCAGGCGCGGACCATCAGCCTCGGCCAGCGCATCGAGCATCGCTGCCACCTGGGTACGGTCGACCGTGCCCAGCATGGTGCGCACCACGTCCTCGCGCAGCGCGCCGCCGGCGTAGGCGATCGCCTGGTCCAGCAGCGACAGGCCGTCACGCAGGCTGCCATCAGCGGCCTTGGCCAACTGCACGATGGCGCTGCCGTCGGCCTCGATCTCTTCTGCCGCCAGGATGCGGGTCATCTGGCCCTGGATCTGATCCTCATCCAGTCGCTTGAGGTTGAACTGCAGGCAGCGGCTGAGCACGGTGACCGGCAGCTTCTGCGGGTCGGTGGTGGCCAGCAGGAACTTCACATGCTCCGGCGGTTCTTCCAGCGTCTTCAGCAGCGCGTTGAACGCCGCCTTGGACAGCATGTGCACTTCGTCGATCAGGTAGACCTTGTACTTGCCACGCGAGGGCATGTACTGGGCGTTCTCGATCACCTCGCGCACGTCATCCACACCGGTGTTGGACGCGGCGTCGATTTCCAGCAGGTCGATGTAGCGGCCGGCGTCGATGTCCAGGCAGGCCGCGCACTGGCCGCAGGGGTCGGCGCTGGTGCCCTGCTCGCAGTTGAGCGACTTGGCGAAGATGCGCGCGATGGTGGTCTTGCCCACGCCGCGGGTACCGGTGAACAGAAACGCATGGTGGACCCGACCGCTGTCCAGCGCATTGCTGAGCGCACGGACCACGTGTTCCTGGCCCACGAGCTCGGCAAAACGCTTCGGACGCCACTTGCGGGCAAGGACGAGATAGGACATCAGGCCACCGTTTTCCATCGGATGTTCCATTGTGCCATGCCTGTCCAGCCCCCTCGCCTCCGGCACGTCCTTCGCAGGTTCCTGACTGGGGTGCTTGTGAAGTGCCGCGCGGCCCGCTAGAATCTGCGCCCCTGCTGAGGCGTTTGCCGATGGCAGGGATCCGGAGAGGTGTCCGAGTGGTTGAAGGAGCACGCCTGGAAAGTGTGTAAGCGTCTAAACCGCGCTTCGGGGGTTCGAATCCCCCTCTCTCCGCCAGATAACTGAAAAAGGCTGCCCTCAGGGGCGGCCTTTTTCAGTTATCTGGCGCGGGACGCGAAGTGCGCTGCGCGCGCTTCGCCCCAAACGTTGCTGCGCAACCTTTGGGCCCCTCCCTTTGCCTGCCTCTCCCCGCCCCTGTCGGGGCAGCCCCTCAACAGAGGGGCTTGTTCCCCCCGAACCGCGATATGCACGGCGAAACCACCCCAGGGGGTCCCGGGGGGCGGGCGCCACCGGGCGGGGGGCAGTGGGGACCCCGGCCCTTATA
>NZ_RXLZ01000122.1 GCF_003970865.1 Stenotrophomonas maltophilia
GGGGGGGGGGGGGGGGGGGGGGGGGGGGGGGGGGGGGGGGGGGGGGGGGGGGGCCGGGGAAACGGGGGCGAAGTGGGGGGCGGGGGGGGGGGGGGGGGGGGGGGGGGGGGGGGCGGGGGGGCGGGGGAGCCGGGGGTGCCGGGGGGTGGCCCGGTCTGGGGGGCGGGGTCCAGGGTGCGGGCGGTGGCGGCGGACGCAGCGCGGGCGAGGGCGGGCACCGCCGAGGTGGTGGCGGCGACCGGTTCCGGCGCCGGGGTGCTGCTGCGGCGGCGGGTGACCGCGGCGATCACCGCGTCGGCGGCGGTGCGCGGCTTCGGCGCCGGCGGCGGAGCGATGTCACGACGCGAGGCTTCCAGTGCACGCTGCACGGCGCTCTCATCGTAGTTGGCGGCGGCGACGATCTCGATGCCTTCCTCGATCCGGCGGTTGGACAGGATCACGGCGTCAGGACCATGTTCCTTGCGCACCAGGTTCATGGCCGAGCGCATGTCGGCGGCGACGAATCGTTTGATTTTCATGCTGTGGTCACGGGACGAAGACGGCGGGGTGGCGGTCGGGGAACTCGGGTGGTCGGTGGTCTGCACGGTGCGGGTTCCCCTTGGTATCTGTCTGTTGCGTTGGTTCGAAAGGGGTGTCTGTTTTCTGGCGCATCGGAGGGCGGCGTCAGCTGATCGTTCCGACCAGCTTCAGGCCCTTGTCCTCCGGCACCTCGCTGTAGGCCAGGACCGACAGCGCCGGAACGCTGGGGCGGACCAGGCGGGCCAGCGCGGCGCGCACCGGGCCAGGTACCAGCACGACCGCGGGCTCGTTGCGGGCTTCCTGCTTGCTGACACATTCGGCCAGGCTCTGGTGCAGTCGCTCAGCGAGTCCGGGTTCCAGCGCGGCGCCGTTGCCCTGCGTGGACTCCTGCAAGACACGTTCCAATTGCGGGTTGAGGGTGAACACCGGCAGCTCCGCCGACATTCCGGCGATCTCCTGCACGATGAAGCGGCCCAGTGCGGTGCGCACGGCGGCGGTCAGCACGGCCGGGTCCTGGCTGTTCGGCGCGTGTTCGACCAGTGCTTCGGCGATCTTGCGCAGCTGGCGGATCGGAATGCGTTCGATCAGCAGGTTCTGCAGCACGCGCACCACCGCCGACAGCGGCAGCGCCTTCGGCGTCAGATCTTCGACGAGCTTGGGCGCGCTCTTGGCCAGGTTGGCCAGCAGGTGCTGCACTTCCTCGTGGCCGAGCAGTTCCGGCGCGTGCTCACGGATCAGGTGCGAGAGGTGGGTGGCAACCACGGTGGCCGGGTCGACCACGGTGTAGCCCAGCGTTTCTGCCTGGGCACGCTGGTGCGGCTGGATCCAGGTGGCATCCAGGCCGAACGCGGGGTCCTTGCCGGCGATGCCTTCCAGCGCGCCGAGGGCGCTGCCCGGGTCCAGGGCCAGCTCGCGGTCGGGGTGGATCTCGGCGGTGGCCACCGGCACGCCGTGCACCAGCACGCGATAGCCGTTGGCTGGCAGTTCCAGATTGTCGCGGATATGCACCGACGGGATCAGGAAGCCGACGTCCTGGGTCAGCTTGCGGCGCACGCCCTTGATGCGCGCCATCAGTTCGCCACCCTGGTTGGCGTCCACCAGCGGGATCAACCGGTAGCCGACCTCCAGGCCCAGCGGATCGACCGGACGCAGCTCGTCCCAGCTCAGCTCCGCGGTCGGTGCCGGTGCAGCCGGGCGGCCGAGTGCGTTGAGCGCGGCAGCGTCATTGCCGGCGGCTGCCGGATCGGTGGCCGCGGCCTTGCCCTTGCGGTACACCTTCCAGGCGATGAAGCCGAGGATCGCGGACAGCGTCAGGAAAGCGACGTTGGGCATGCCCGGCACCAGGCCAACCACGCCGATGATGCCGGCGGTGATCGCCAGCGCGCGGTACTGGCCGAACACCTGGCCGGTCATGGCCTGCGCCATGTCCTGCGAACGCGAGGCACGGGTGACCAGCATGGCCACGGCGCTGGAGACCAGCAGGGCCGGCAGCTGCGCCACCAGGCCGTCACCGATCGACAGCAGGGTGTAGGTGGCCGCCGCGTCGCCGAACGGCATGCCATGCTGCAGCACGCCCACGGCCAGGCCGCCGAGCATGTTGATGAACAGGATCAGGATGCCGGCGATGGCGTCGCCGCGGATGAATTTGCTGGCACCGTCCATCGCGCCGTAGAAGTCGGCTTCCTCGCGGACTTCCTCGCGGCGAAGCTTGGCTTCTTCACGCGTCAGCAAACCGGCGTTGAGGTCGGCGTCGATCGCCATCTGCTTGCCGGGCATCGCGTCCAGGATGAAGCGCGCGGTCACTTCCGAGACGCGGCCGGCGCCCTTGGTGATCACCACGAAGTTGATGATGGTGAGGATCGCGAACACCACGATGCCCACCGCGTAGTTGCCGCCGATCACGAATTCGCCGAAGGCGGCGATGACCTTGCCCGCGGCGTCGTGGCCGTTCTGGCCGTTGAGCAGGATGACGCGGGTGGAGGCCACGTTCAGCGCCAGCCGCAGCATGGTGGTGATCAGCAGCACGATCGGGAAGATGGTGAAGTCCAGCGGGCGCTTCACGTAGACCACCGCCAGCAGCACCATCAGCGAGATGGCGATGTTGAAGGTGAACAGCGCGTCGAGCACCGGCGCGGCCAGCGGCACCACGACCATGGCCAGCAGGGCCAGCACGATCAGCGGCGCGCCAAGGCCCTGGCGGATCATTTCCAGGGCGCGGCGGGTGTTGAAACCGGAGGAGGGCTGGGCGCTCACGGGCGGCCTCCCTTGCCGAATTCATCCACCTGGATGTGCGGGGCGTCCGGCATCGGGCCAGTGCGCCAGGCGCGCAGCTGGTAGACGTAGGACAGGACCTGGGCGACGGCCGAATACAGTCTCACGGGGATTTCCTTTCCGGGTTGGCCTTCCCGATACAAGGCGCGTGCCAAAGGCGGGGCGGAGACGATCGCGACCTTGTTGCCGTCGGCCACTTCACGGATGCGCAGGGCGGTCTCGTCCACGCCCAGGGCGACCACGGTGGGGGCGTTCATGGCGCCGCCCTCGTACTTCAGCGCCACCGCGTAGTGGGTGGGGTTGACCACCACCACGTCGGCAGTGGGCACCGCTTCCATCATCCGGCGGTTGGCCATCTGCTGCTGCAGCTGGCGGATACGGCCCTTGACCTCGGGGCTGCCCTCGCTTTCCTTCATTTCCCGACGCAGCTCTTCACGGGTCATCTTCAGCTTGCGCATCCAGTTCCAGCGCTGGTACGGGGCGTCGATGGCGGCCAGCACCAGCATCGCGCCGGCGGTGGCCAGCAGCAGGCGCAGGGTGAAACCGAGGCCGTCGGTGATGGCGGTCTCCAGCGGGTGGTGGATCAGTCCGCGCAGGGTGTCGAAGCCGGTCCAGACCACCAGCCCGGCGGCGACGCCGACGAAGGCCACGCGCAGCAGTGATTTGGTGAACTCGGCAATGGCCTCGGGGCCATACAGGCGTTTGATCCCGCTCATCGGGTTCATGCGGTTGATGTCGGGCAGCAGCGCCTTCTGCGACCAGCGCAGGCCGCCCATCACCAGCGGGGCGACGAAACTGGCCAGCAGGCAGACCAGCACCAGCGGCGCGATCACCAGCATGAACTGCAGCAGCAGGTCGCCGAAGTGGCCGAACAGTTCCTTCGGGTTCTGCCGAAGGCTCTGTTCGGGGTTGAGCGCGTGCTTCATCCAGGCACTGGCGCCGCGGCCGATCGAGCCGCTCATGGCCATCACCGCCAGTACGCCGGCACCGAACACGGCGGCGGTGCCGAGTTCGCGCGAGCGCGGCAGGTTGCCCTGTTCACGGGCGTCGCGCAGGCGTTTTTCGGTAGGTTGTTCGGTCTTTTCGCCGGCGGATTCGTTCTCGGACATCACGGGCACTGCGGCAGGGGATGCCGGGGTGCGTGCAAGAACTGTTCCGTGATGGGCCGTTGCCTATCCACGCATGGCGTGGATCTACCGGGGCAGGGAGCGGGGCGGCCCCATCCACGCGTGGTGTGGCTCAACTCCTGCCCCTTTAGACAATCGACACAGCCCACGAATAGATACGTGGTAGTATCTCGGGGTACCGTGTGATGCAACGAAATAACACACAGAGAAGCATTGACGGACGGAAGGTGATCTCAACATGAATGACAGGCAGCTATACACTAAGA
>NZ_RXLZ01000123.1 GCF_003970865.1 Stenotrophomonas maltophilia
GCCGCGCCCGTGGCGGGGGGTGGCGCCGGCGCGGGCGGGCGCCGCCCGGCCCCCGCGCCCCGCCCCGGCGCGCGGGGGAAAAGCCGCCGGAACCGGAACCACCGCCCGGAGGGACGGGGCCCGAACCGGAGCCGCTGGATCAGCCGACGCCGGCCGAAGAGCCCACGCCGACGCCGGACAATGCCGATCCGGTGACGATGAACGCCGATGCGCAGGCCGGTGGTGACAACTTCGGTATCCAGTCCGGCAGTGGTGGCGGTTCGTCCGGCGTTGGCCGTGGTGGCGCCGGCAACGCTACCTACGGCCGCTACCTGGGCTACCTGATGCAGCAGGCGATCTCGCGCGACGACAAGGTCAAGCGTCTGGCGTTCCAGCTGCAGGTGAATGTGTGGCTGGCCAACGACGGCCGCCTGGAAAAGGTCGAGCTGGTGCGCGGCAGTGGCAACGAGGAGGCCGACGCGGCCGTGCTCGATGCGCTGCGACGCATCGGCAAGGTCGACCAGGCACCGCCGCCGTCGCTCGATTTCCCCGCCCGCGTGCTGATCCAGGGCCGCCGGCCCGGGGCCTGACTCCCGACCTCCGTGATTTCCCTTCTTTCGATGAGAACCGTGATGAACGACCACGTCCGCGCACGAACCGACTCCCGCCGCCCGCGGCCGGCCCGACGGGCGCTGCTGTGCTGCGCCGTGCTGCTCAGCCTGGCCGCCCCGGCCGGTGCGATGGCCGCCGAAACCACAATGGTCAAGCTGATCAAGGGCCTGATCGCCAGCGGTGCGCTGAAGCCCGAAGACGGCCAGGCATTGCTGGTGCAGGCGGAGGCTGAAGCAGCGGCCGCATCGCGCACCGCGACCGCCGCACCTTCGGCCGCCAGCGGTGGCGTGGCCCTGGAAGCCGGTGACGTGCGCGTGCCCTACGTGCCGCAGAGCGTGCGCGACGGCATCCGTGACGAGGTGCGCCAGGACGTGATGGCGCAGGCCAAGTCCGAAGGCTGGGCGGCACCGAACGAAGTGGCCGAATGGACCAAGCGCATCAAGGTCACCGGTGACATGCGCGTGCGCAGCGAGTCGCGCTTCTTCTCCGAACGCAACAGCGACATCGTGAGCAACTGGTCGTCGATCAATTCCGGCAACGGCTTCGACACCAACACCAACACCAACCTGCAGTTGCCGCCGCTGCTGAACACCCGGCAGGACCGCCGCAACCTGTGGCGCATCCGCGCGCGCCTGGGCATCGAGGCCACCATCGGCCAGCACACCACGGCCGGCGTGCGCCTGGCCAGCGGCAGCAGCAATGGCCCGGTGTCCACCACCGAGCAGCTGGGTGGCGGCCTGAGCAAGAAGGACGTGTGGCTGGACCAGGCCTGGCTGGCCTACAGCCCGGCCGACTGGGTGACGGTGCGTGGCGGCCGCTTCGGCAATCCGTTCTGGACCAGCGACACGCTGTTCTCCAGCGACCTCAACTTCGATGGCCTGGCCGCCAACCTGAAGTACGACTTCGACGGCGGTGACCTCGGCCTGTTCGCCAACCTCGCGGTGGTACCGCTGGAGTACACCTCCGACAGCTCGCCCAGCCAGAGCAAGGTCAAGACTCCGAACGAGAACAAGTGGCTGTCCGGTGCGCAGGTGGGTGTGAACTGGCGCTTCAATGACGAGAATACGTTGCGCGCTGCATTGGGCTACTACGACTTCAAGAACATCAGCGGCCGCCTGTCCTCACCGTGCGCCCTGTACGCGGGTGCGGTGGGCTGTGACACCGACTGGTCGCGCCCGGCGTTCATGCAGAAGGGCAACACCCTGATGCTGATCCGCAACATAGCGCGCAATCCGGAGGACCCGGCCGGTACGCCGACCCCGCAGTATGTCGGCCTGGCCTCGGCCTTCCGCCTGGCCACGCTGAACCTGCGCTGGGATACACAACTGGCCCAGGGCATCGGTCTGCGCCTGGATGGCGACTACATCCGCAACCTGGCCTACGACAAGCAGGCCATGTTCAGTCGCGCCCAGAACGGCATCGTCAACAACTACGGCGCCGGCGATACTGTCGGCATCGATACCTTCCGCAGTGGCGACACCGCCTGGATGGTGCAGGCCACCTTCGGTGCCACTGACTTGAAGGAGAAGGGCCAGTGGCAGGCGCTGCTGGGCTACAAGCACATCGAGGCCGACGCACTGCCGGATGCCTACAACGATCCCAACTTCCACCTGGGCGGCACCAACGCCCGCGGCTACTACGTGGGCGGCGCCTACGCGCTGGATGCACGCAGCTGGATCAGCGGCAAGTGGATGGCGGCCAAGGAAGTGTCCGGCGCGCCGCTGTCGATCGACGTGTTCCAGCTGGAGTTCAATACCGGCTTCTGAGTGGCGGGCGTGATGCGGATCACGTAGTGCGTGGCGGGGGCGCAGCGATGCGCCCGTCTAAGGAAAGGAGACCACGCGTTGTTCAAAAGGAGGAGTGGATGAGCCGTCGCAAGCTGTTCGAGAGTCCCGAACCGTCCAGCCAGATGCTGGGTGTTGGACCGGCCTATGTTTCCGTGGAGGGCCTGCGCCAGCACCTGGCCGAGTTCCTGCTGTATGCGGGCCGGCCGGTGGTGATCATGCGCGGGCGCAGCGAAGTGGGCTATTTCCTGCCGGCGCGCTGCTGGCGTCAGCGTGACGATGATCCGCTGGCCGCCGCCGCCGCCGACCAGCTGCTGGATGCGGCCGGTTTCCAGGCCGAAGACATCCAGCAGGTGGAGCAGGAGTTCAACGCCATGCGCCAGCGCACCGTGCTGCATTCACGGCGTTGAGCCTTATGTAGATCCACGCCATGCGTGGATGGGGTTACGCTGCACTCCCACGCTCACTGGTGATGCGTGCACCTTCGCGCATCACCAGGGTCACCGGGGTCTTCTCCACCACCTCCAGCAACCGCTGCCACTGCGCATCGCTCAGCTCGGCGCTGGCATGCAGTACGCGGTGCACATGAAAGCGACCATCCGCGTCACGTTCCGAGCGTAGCTCGGCATGGAACTCGCCCAGCTCCCAGCCCTTGCGCTGCGCATACATACGCAGGGTGATGGCGGTGCAGGCTGCCAGCGAGGCCAGGTACAGGTCGAACGGTGCGAAGCCCTTGCCCTGGCCGCCCAGCGAGGCGGGCTCGTCCGCATCCACGGCGAATGTGCCATTGCTGATGTGGTGCAGGTAGTTGTCGGCGGTTGAAACAATGCGTGCGTAGGCCATCACGTTCTCCATCTGTCTGTGGCGTCGAGCCATGCTCGACTGCTCCAAAAGGCGGCGCCGGCCAGGACCGGCGCCGCCACCCAATCACTCGGTACGATCGTACGAGAACTGGATGCCTGCCGTACCACCGGTTTCAATGAAGAGGTTCATGAAGGCCGGCACCGTTTCCGAACGGGCCCAGTCGCGCTGCAGCTCGCAGAACAGCTGCGGCACGCTGATCAGCTGGCCACCGGCCTGTTCGATGCGGCGCAGCGCCGCATCGTGCGCGGCCAGCGAGGTGCCGCCGACGGCGTCGACCACCACATACACCTCATAGCCTTCCTTCAACGCATCCAAGGCCGGGAAAGTCAGGCAGGCCTCGGTCCACAGCGCGGTCATGATCAGCTTGCGGCGGCCGGTGGCCTCCACCGCCTTGCGGAACTCGACGTCTTCCCAGGAGTTGATGGTGGTGCGGTCGTAGATGGGGTAGTCACCCAGCACCTTGCGCAGCTGCGGAATCGGCGGCTTGTTCAGGCCGGTCTTGACGTTCACCGTCGAATGCACGATCGGCAGACCGTAAGCCACAGCGGCCTTGGCGGTGCCGACGATGTTGTTGACCAGCAGCTGGCGGTCCATCGAGGCGATGGAGTTCACCTGCACCGGCTGGTAGTCGATGATGATGAAGGTGGAATTCTGCGGGGTCAGCAGATGATCGCTGGCCGGGTCGCGGATCGGTTCACTGGACCTGTCCCTTATACAAACTCGACGCGGCCGACGGTATTTGCGGGGTGAGATCGGGGGGGCCCGTTTGCTTTAAAAAAAAAAAAACCAAAACAAAAACACCACAACAAAAACA
>NZ_RXLZ01000124.1 GCF_003970865.1 Stenotrophomonas maltophilia
CCGTTGGGTTTTGTTTTGTTTTGTTGTGTTTTTTTTTTTTTTTGGGGGGGGCCGGCCCCCGGGACCACACCCGGGAGTGCCGCGGCCGCGTAAAGTGTGTAAAAGGAGCAGTTTCCTGGCATCACGCCGGTAACGCCGACCACTCCTCCGGCCGAACCGCCTGTGCGGCCAGCCCCCCCTCCGATCCCATCGGTGGCACCGTGCACGGCGCCACCGACGCAGACGCAAAACCTGAACTGCCCCGCAGGACAGATTGGGACTGTCACGCAGCAACGTGTGGGCTATTGCGGCGAGGTGGGTGGGCCCTACGAAGCCTGGGACACGGCGACCTATGGCCCATGGATCACTGTTTCCAACACCTGCGCCCCCGCATGCGTGCTTCCTTCGCCCAGCACCGTGACCGATACCGAATCCAAGACCGTCTCTCAAACCCTAGGATGCCCTGCTGGTCAGACCGGTTCCATCGTGCAAACCAGGCAAGAGCAGCGCAACCAGGCACGCTTCGCCTACTGCCCCGCGCCGACCGGTTCACCGGCTTGGAGTGGATGGTCAGGGTGGTCGGACTGGACCCCGATCACCGGTTGGGCCACGACATCCAACACCTGTGTTTCTTCCAAATCCTACGCCTGGAAGCTGGTCAAGCATGAAGGAGACATCCTCAACAGCGGGATGATGTGCACCTCCGCGAGCTATACCTACAACGGCGCAACAGTGCCTGGTTCCTCAATCCCGAGCTGCTCGGCAGCCGTCGAGGGGCAGACATACCTTTACAGGCTGACCCGTGCGGCCTGCCCGCCAGTGTTCATGCCGGGCGTGTCCATTGACACCTACCAATGCGTGGGACAGTGACGCTTAGCCGGCGGGGCCTACGTCCCGCCGGTTCTTCTTGCTACGCCCGTTCTGGAACAACAGACGACCGTTGGTGATCAGGTAGCCGGGGCCGGCCTTGAAATCCCGTTCGGAGAACTCGCCGCCGTTCTCCACCCGCAGTTGCCGAACCCGGCCCAAGGAGGCATCTCCCAAAGCAGCGGCTGCTGCCTTGGTGCCTTCCGTAAGGGTGATGTAACCGCCGCCATCGGCAGGAGGGTGGGAGTGAAACGTCTCATTGGTGGTGGTCATGCCCTCGGGGACCACGCCATAGGCGAACACGCACTCGAATTGGCTCCTCAGGGTGATGAGCTTCAGCCCCCACCGCTGCCCATCGGTGGCAACAAAGGCGCAGGCTTCAGCCTGGTTCTCTGCCGTCCAGGCGGCAACTTCGGGGGCGATGCGGAGCAAGAACGCTTCTTTGGCTTCGCCGGGTTCACTGGTGTAGGTCGCCACCGGCCATGCCTTGGCTTGAACCGTCTTTAATTCAATTCCGGTGGGCGGAATTGAACCGCCCTGCGCCCAAGCTTGCCCGCAGGCCAAAAGAGCCACGACCACCACCACGAATGAGATCCGCACAACTGCTCCTCACAGTTGTGCTTTTGCACCCCGGCACGGTGCAGGGGTATCATTCGAGGTATCAAATCTGGCGCCATGTCTTGCTCAAGAATCGCGCAAGATCAATGAGTTACCAGAGGGCGTCAATCGGCTCCGCCCACCTCCACCAACGAACGGTCCGTAAAGGACCGGAGAAGCCCGGAAATTCCACCAACGTGGGTTTCCGGGCTTTTTTATTGGCTGCTCTACGTCGCTACGAAATTCGACGCCGCAGCGCAATCGCGGTCCGATGCCGTCAAGCAATGTCGGCACCGCGCATCTTCTCTCGCTTTCGACATCACTAAATCACTTCAGAATTTTCCCACCCTCTCCTTGGGGGGGATGTGTCCGCGAAGCCGTTCGTCCTTGGTCGCCATCAAGAGGAGACCACGGGACACCTGCACCCTTCACATCAAGCCGCGCCCGAGAGGCACGGCCTGTTCGACACATCTTTCACAAAGGAACTGTATCCATGCGTACGTCGCTTCGGGTTTCCCTTGCCAGCGCCATCACCCTGGTCCTGGCCAGCGCCCCCGCCTTCGCCCAACCCACCGAACGGGTATGGACGCGAGGCATGGCCAGCAACGAGCAGTACAGCAGTTTCATCGTCAAGTACCGGGACGGCAGCAGCAAGCGCGTCTCCGCCACCACCGCCCAGGATGCGCTGAAGAAACGCCTCGGCATCCAACAACGCAGCAAGCGCTCGATCGGCGCTGCGCCGGCCGCAGCAGTGACCCACCAGCGCCGGATGGGTGGTGGTGCCGACGTCATTACTACGGACAAGGCACTGGACCTTCCGGAAGCGCAGATCCTGATGCAGCGCATCGCCGACGATCCGGACGTCGAGTACGTGCAGCCGAACTACATGATGAGCGCGTTCGCCACACCGAACGATCCGCGCTACGGCGAGCAGTGGCACTACAGCAATCCGACCAGTGGTGCGCGCCTGCCGGCTGCGTGGGACCGCTCCGCCGGCCAGGGCGTGGTGGTGGCCGTGGTCGATTCGGGGTATCTCAACAACAACGACCTGCAGGCGAACCTGTTGCCGGGCTACGACATGATCTCGTCCACCCGCCCGTTCAGTGATTGGCAGTGCATCATCGGGGGAATGAATCCCGGCTGTGGTGGCTCCGACGATGGCGATGGACGCGACGCCGATGCCTTCGATGCCTCGGGCATTGCACACGGCACCCACGTCGCTGGAACGGTCGCTGCGGTCACCAACAACCAGATCGGCGTCGCCGGCGTGGCCTACAACGCGAAGGTCGTGCCGGTGCGCGTACTCGGCAACCAAGGCAATGGCGGTTCCGCCGACATCATCGACGGCATGCTCTGGAGTGCCGGCATCAACGTGCCCAACGTCGCGGCCAATGCCAACCCGGCAGAAGTCATCAACCTCAGCCTGGGAGGCCGCCGGGCCTGTTCGCCGGCCGAGCAGGATGCAATCGACGACATCACCGCGCAGGGCACGATCGTGGTGGTCGCCGCCGGCAACAGCAATCTGGATGTGTCCGAGTTTGCTCCGGCGAACTGCAAGGGCGTGATTGCGGTTGCCGCCAACGACCAGGGCGGTCGTCGTGCGTTCTACTCCAACTACGGCGCAGGCATCCACATCACCGCACCCGGTGGTGAAACCTGGTCCTGCCGCGCGTCCGTCGGCGAGTTCCTGCCGCTGGCCACGCCGCCGAACCAGACCAACTGCGCACCGACCCGCCAGCATCCGGCACAGGGCATTCTGTCCACGGTGGGCAACAACGCCTTCGACTTCATGTCCGGCACCTCGATGGCGGCGCCCCACATCGCGGGCATCGTCGCGCTGATGCAAGCGGTGGCGCCGGTGCCCAAGACCACCGACCAGGTCAAGGAGATCCTGCGTCGAACCGCGCACCCAATCGCGGCAGCAAACTGCCCGGGGGGTTGCGGGCCAGGCATCGTGGACGCGGCGGAAGCCGTGAAGGCGGCCAGCAACTGATGGCATGGCGCAGCGGCCCGGCAAGGTCGCTGCGCCCTCCTCCATTGCTCAGTTCACATCCACCTGCAGGCGGCACCGCTCCACCAGCAGCATCCCCAGCATCGGCGCCAGCGCGAATGTGGCAAACAGCCACCTTGCCGCACGCGTGGTTCCCTCGGCTCCACCCGGATCGATCAGTCCCGCGGCATTGGCGACCATACCGGCAAGCGCTGCCCCGGCTGCGGTGGCGAACAGTTGGATGGTGGTGATCGATGCCCCGGCGCGCTCCTGTTCCTCCGGCGGTGCAGAGGTCAGAACGCGTGTCAGCAGGTGAGGCCAGGCCAGGCCCACGCCGATCCCGATGACGGCCAGCGCCACGCAGATCGGCACCATCTGCAACCACGTACCGCTGTGTTAAACACATCGCCCCCCGCCGGCGTGCTTACCCGTGTGGCTCCGTGGGGACGCGGCAGCATATGCACTAAAACACAAAACTCCCACGAGAAGCGCCACAGGATGGATACAGAACGGCAACCGCGCGGCAGTACGAGTGTGGGACTGCGCAGGAGCAAGGGACAGCACCAG
>NZ_RXLZ01000125.1 GCF_003970865.1 Stenotrophomonas maltophilia
TGCTACGCAACTTAATTAGTTCTGTATGTATGCATGCTCATCGATGTTGGTGAGCAGTGTCTTTTTTGTTTTCAGGGGACACGCCACCACGTAAACGCACCGGCGTAAGGTCGTCGGACGCGTCAGGTGTGTATAAGGGCCAGGCCCCGGCCCGCGGCAGTTCGGCGCGCCGCGCCACGCCGCGTCCGGTCGCACCGGCCCGCGCCGTACCCAAGCAGGTGCAGCTGGAGCGCCTGTACGACGAATACTGGGATGCCTCGATGCGGTTGAATCCGCTGCAGGCAACCTTCCAGGGCGAGGCCCGCTACAACGACCAGCTGCCCAACATCCTGTCCGCCGCATGGCGCCAGCAATCGCACGACTTCACCACCGAGTGGCTGGGCAAGGTCGAGAAACTCGGCAGCGACGGCCTGCAGGGCCAGGATCTGCTCAGCTACGAGATCTTCGTGCGCGATGCGCGCGCCTCGCTGGCCGCCGAGCGCTACCCGAGCTGGATGATGCCGATCAGCCAGTACTACAACGTCGGCAGCATCATGGCGATCCTCGGCGCCGGTGCCGGCGCACAGCCGTTCAACACCGTGCAGGACTACGACACCTGGTCGCGCCGCTCGCTGGGCATTCCCGAGCTGTTCGACCAGGCCATCGACAACATGCGCCAGGGCATGAAGGCAGGCGTGGTGCAGCCACGCGACCTGATGGAAAAGGTACTGCCGCAGCTGGATGCGGTGATCAAGCCGACCGCTGAAGAGAGCATCTTCTGGTCGCCGATCCGCACCATGCCCAACACCATCGCGGCCGAGGACAAGGCCCGCATCAGCGCCGAATACAAGCGCATGATCGAACTGCGCATCATGCCGGCGTACCGCGCCCTGCGCGGTTTCATCGCCACCGAATACCTGCCCGCCTCGCGCACCAGCAGCGGCCTGGGCGCACTGCCCGATGGCCAGGCCTGGTACGCCAACCTGATCGTGCAGACCACCGCCAGCGACCAGACCGCCGCGCAGCTTCACGCGCTGGGCGAACAGCGCGTGCAGGAGCTGCAGGCGCAGATCGCCACCGTGATGAAGGATGCCAAGCTGCGCGGCACGCCGTCCAAGCTGTTGCGCAGCATGCGCAACGATCGCCAGTTCCAGTACGGTGACGCCAACGCATTGATCAACCGCTACCGCCAGGTGCAGCAGCAGGTCAACGCACGCCTGCCGCAGGTGCTCGATACCCTGCCCACGTCCACGCTGGACGTGCGCGCAGTGGAACCGGAGCGTGCGCTGACCGCTGCGGCAGCGGCCTACCAGCCGTCTGCGGCCGGGCAGCCGGGCGTGCTGTACGTGAACACCCGCGACCTGCCCGGCCGCAAGCGCTGGAACGTGCCGGTGCAGTATCTCCATGAAGCGATTCCCGGCCACCACGTGCAGCTGGGCCTGCAGCAGGAACTGGCAAAGCTGCCGCGCTTCCGCCGCCTCGGTGGCGATCTCGCCTTCGTCGAAGGCTGGGGCCTGTATGCCGAAACGCTGGGTGAGAACCTCGGCATCTACACCGATCCCTACGACCGCATCGGCTACCTGTATTCGCGCCTGCTGCGCGCTGCCCGCGTGGTGGCCGACACCGGCGTGAACGCCCAGGGCTGGAGCAAGCAGCAGGCCGTGGCCTACCTGCAGAAGACCGTGGACATGAGCAGTGACGACGCCAACGCCGAAGTCGAGCGGATCATGGCCCAGCCCGGCCAGGCGCTGTCCAACGTGGCCGGCCTGACGACCATTGTCGCCCTGCGCGACAAGGCCAAGGCACGCCAGGGTGCCGCCTTCGACCTGCGCCGCTTCCACGCCGAACTGCTGAAGGACGGCTCGATGCCGCTGGACGTGCTGGACCGCAAGATGGAGCGCTGGATGGCCCAGCCAGCCAGCGCCACGCCCGCCCCATCACCCTGACCCTTCCGGAGCCGCCATGCGCCCTGCCGTCGCCCTGTTCGCCGCCGTGCTGGGCCTGCTGCCTCTGGCGGGCGCCGCCGCACCGGTGCTGACCCCTCCGGATGCGGGCATCGACGGCCTGATGCAGGCCTACGACGGCCAGGTACCCGGCGCCGCGGTGCTGGTGCTGCATGACGGGCAACCGGTGTTCCGCCGCGGCTACGGCCTGGCGGTGCTGGAAGACGGCACCGCAGTCACCCCGGCCAGCAACTTCCGGCTGGCCTCGGTCAGCAAGCAGTTCACCGCTGCGGCGGTGCTGCTGCTGGTGGAGGACGGCCGGCTTGGGCTGGAGCAGCCGGCCCGGCGCTGGCTGCCCGAGCTGCCACCGGCTGCAGCGGCCATCACGATCCGCCAGCTGCTCTCGCATACCAGCGGCCTGCTCGACTACGAAGACCTGATGGACCCGGCGGACACACGGCAGGTACACGATGCCGATGTGCTGGCCCTGCTGTCGCACCAGGACCGGCTGAACTTCGCACCCGGCACGCAGTACCGCTACAGCAACAGCGGCTATGCGCTGCTGGCACTGATCGTCGGCCGCGCGTCCGGGAAGGATTACGCGACCTTCCTGCAGGAGCGCATCTTCCGCCCACTGGGCATGGCGCATACCGTGGCCCACCAGGACGGCGTGGACACGGTTGCCGCACGCGCCTATGGCTACAGCCGGACCGACGGCCGCTGGCAGCGCACCGACCAGAGCACCACAAGCGCCGTACTGGGAGACGGCGGCATCTATTCCTCGCTGGACGACCTGGCCCGCTGGGATGCGGCGCTGTACGACGACCGCCTGCTGTCGAAGGCTTCGCGCCGCGCGATGCTCAGCCCCGCCACATCGACACCCGAACCGGATGTACCGCACTACGGCTTCGGCTGGCGCCTGAATGGCCCCGTGCAATGGCACAGCGGCGAGAGCATCGGCTTCCGCAACGTGATCGTGCGCCACCCGGAGAAGCACCTGACCGTGATCGTGTTGACCAACCGCAACGACCCCGAACCCTATCCGCTGGCGCAGAAGATCGCCCAGCGCTGGCTGGACACCCTGCAATGACTTCCGATGCCGACGCCCTGCTGGGCATCCATCACGCAGCACTGATCTGCAGCGACTATGCACGCTCGAAGGATTTCTACGTGCGCATCCTCGGCCTGCGCGTGCTGGCGGAGAACCATCGCACCGCACGCGGTTCCTGGAAGCTCGATCTGGCCCTGCCCGACGGCGGCCAGCTGGAACTGTTCTCCTTCCCCTCACCGCCGCCCCGTCCCAGCCGCCCGGAAGCCCAGGGCCTGCGCCACCTCGCGTTCCGGGTGACTGCACTGGAACCCTTCATCCAGCGCCTGGCCGCGCATGGTGTCGCCTGCGAACCGATCCGCGTGGACGAATACACCGGCCGCCGCTTCACCTTCTTCGCCGATCCTGACGACCTGCCGCTGGAGTTGTACGAAGTCGGTTGAGCGTTTTTCAATCGAGATTCATCCATGCATGGCATGGATCTACCGTGTCGACCAAGGTCGACACCTACCCACAACCCGATACCGACAGATCTCCGGAAACTGTCGAAGGCGGGGTGGGTCCGGTTGCGGGGGCGTGAGCCGCATGGATGCGGCGACCGAGCTTACATGGACGTACTTGCAGCGTCCCCTGCAACCGGACCCACCCCGCCATCCCACGGAATGGCCGCTTTTGCTTTTGCCGTCGCCGTCGCCGTCGCCGTCGCCGTCCCCTCTGAGACCCATGAGCTTGCCGCGCCCCTTACTCCTGGGACTCGCTGTGGGCACGAGCTCTCGACAAACACACTCGTCCA
>NZ_RXLZ01000126.1 GCF_003970865.1 Stenotrophomonas maltophilia
TGGTTTCCTGAGGGATGGCGGGGTGGGTCCGGTTGCGGGAGACGCCGTAAACCCGTCCATGGGGGCTTGGCCGCGGCATCCATGCCGCGGACACTCCCGCAACCGGACCCACCCCGCCTTCGACAGTCTTCCGCGATCTTC
Organism: Stenotrophomonas maltophilia; assembly: GCF_003970865.1. Lineage (GTDB taxonomy): Bacteria > Pseudomonadota > Gammaproteobacteria > Xanthomonadales > Xanthomonadaceae > Stenotrophomonas > Stenotrophomonas maltophilia_AR. The sequence goes on from NZ_RXLZ01000126.1 coordinate 142, forward strand.
AGTAGATCCACGCCACGCGTGGATGCTCTTCGTTCAATTCTCGAGATATTCGAGTTCGATGGAAATTCATCCACGCATGGCGTGGATCTACCGTGTCGACCAGGGTCGACACCCACCAACAGCAGCAGGAATCTGTCAGAGGTGGGGCGGTGTGGGCAGGCAGGACCGTTGGCGCCATGGATGGCGCCATCGAGCCCCCAGGGATGGGTTTACGGCGTGTCCTGCCTGCCCACACCGCCCCGCCCCCCCACAGAAGCCAGCTGTTGCTGTTGCTTCGGCTTTTGCCATTGATTCAGCAGGTGCAGGGCTGCAAGCCCTGCTCGACCAACCTCACACCGTGATGGTCTGGGTCAGTGACTCCCAGGTCGGTGGCACCGGCCACGCGGCCGCCTGGTTGCCATCCAGCACCCTGCGCAGGTCGCGCGGATCGATCTGTGGGGCCAGCACGTGCACCAGCTCCAGCGCGTAGTCACGCAGCACGCGGTCGCGCGGCAGCACCGCCCAGGCAATGCACTCGCTGATCGGGTCCGGCGCCGGCCACGCCTTCAGGTCGTCGTCGTTGGAACTGACCGCCATCTCGGCCAGCAGGCCTACGCCCAGACCCGTACGCACGTAGGTCTTGATCAGATCGGCATCGAGCGCGGTCAGTGCCAGGTCGGGCACCAGCCCATTGGCGGCGAAGGCGCGTTGCAGGGACGAGTTCGGGCGGGTCGAGGATTCGTAGCTGATCAACGGCTGGCGGGCCAACGCGGCCAGGTCCGGTGCACGGCCCGCACGGTCCAGCGGGTGGCCCTTGGGTACCACCACCAAGCGTCGCCAGCGGAACAGCGGCACCGCGATGCCATCGGTCGGCTCACCGCCAGCGGTGCTGATGATGGCGATATCCGCGTCACCCTGGTTCAAGCGATCCAGCGCGTCGGCTTCGCCTGCCTGCTGCAGGTGCACGCTGACCTGCGGGTAGGCCTGCTTGATCGCTGCCACCGCCGGCGGCAGCACGAAGCGCGCCTGGGTGTGGGTGGTGGTCAGGATCAGCTGGCCCTGGCTCTCGCGGCGCTGGTTGGCCGCGTAGGTGCGGATGTTGTTGGCCTCGGCCAGCACCGCGCGGGCGCGGGCGATCACCTCGGTGCCGGCCGGGGTGACCGACTCCAGGCTGCGGCCCTTGCGCACGAACAACAGGAAGCCGAGCTCGTCTTCCAGCTGCTTGAGCTGCTTGGACAGGCCAGGCTGAGTGGCATGCACGCGCGAGGCGGCGAGCGTGATGTTCAGCTCGGCGTCGGCGATGGCAACCAGGTAGCGCAGCTGGGTCAGCGTCATGGCAGGCGGGCGATGTGGGGGCGGAGGTCCACTCTAGGGTCAATTGCCGTCACCAGCTTATAACCAAAGGTTGTTTAAGAAAGGTATCTGGTCATTTCCGGGCGTCATATGCCGGCGCTACGGTCAGCCGGCAGCCGCTGGCCTGAACAGCCAGCCCTCCCCCTTCGCCCGCCGAAGCCCGGCGCGGCCCCGTTTCCGGAGCGCTTCCATGGCCCTGTACGACTCCATCCTCGATACCGTCGGCAACACCCCCATCGTCAGGCTGCAGCGCCTGGCGCCCCCACAGGTCAGCGTCTACGCCAAGGTCGAGTCGTTCAACCCGGGCGGCTCGGTCAAGGACCGCCTGGCGCTGGCAATCATCCTCGACGCCGAAGCGCGTGGCGTGCTCAAGCCGGGCGACACCATCGTCGAAGCTACTTCAGGCAACACCGGCGTGGCACTGGCGATGGTCGCCGCCGCGCGCGGCTACAAGTTCGTGGCCACCATGGTCGAAACCTTCTCGGTGGAGCGCCGCAAGCTGATGCGCGCCTATGGCGCCAAGGTGATCCTGACCCCGGCCGCCGAACGCGGCAGCGGCATGGTGCGCAAGGCGGCCGAACTGGCTGAGCAGCACGGCTGGTTCCTGGCCAGCCAGTTCGCCAACCCGGCCAACCCGGCGTACCACCGCAACACCACCGCCGCTGAGATCCTGCGCGACTTCGCCGGCAAGCGGCTGGACTACTTCGTCAGCGGCTGGGGCACCGGCGGCACGCTCACCGGTGTTGGCGAAGTGCTGAAGGTCGCGCGACCGCAGACCCGCATCATCGCCACCGAACCGGCCGGCGCCGCACTGTTGAAGGGTGATGACTGGAAGCCGCACAAGATCCAGGGCTGGACGCCGGATTTCGTGCCGGACGTGCTCAACCGCGATGTGGTGGATGAACTGGTGACGGTGGAAGATGACCGCGCCATCGCCACCGCACGCCGACTGGCTGCGGAAGAAGGCATCTTCGTCGGCATCTCCGCCGGCGCTACCGTGGCCAGCGCGCTGGACGTGGCGGCCCGTGCTGAACCGGGCTCGGTGATCCTGGCGATGCTGCCGGACACCGGTGAACGCTATTTCTCCACGCCGCTGTTCGCCGATGTGAATGAGGGTTCCGACGACGACTGGCTGGCCGGCCTGCCGTAATGCACAGGGTCGGATCCCTTTTCCGTCGGGAAAAGGCTCTGATCCCCTTCTGCTTCAGCCTGCGTGAAGGCGTCGCCCGCCATCGTGCGTGAAGGCCGTCGGATCGCAGCGCGTGAGACGGTCATGACGCAGTATCGATGCCCTGTCCCCTACCGTGGGAACAGCCGGCGCAGATGCTGCGCGGAACACCTCACAGGCAGGAGACGGACGCATGAAGATCGAAGTTTGGCAGGGCGATATCACGACCCTGGCGGTGGATGCGATCGTCAACGCGGCCAATGAAACACTGCTCGGCGGTGGCGGCGTCGACGGCGCGATCCATCGCGCAGCCGGCCCGGCATTGCTGGCCGAGTGCGAGCGATTGCCGGAACTGCGCGCAGGCGTGCGTTGCCCGACCGGCGAAGTGCGCGCCACCGACGCTTATGCATTGCCGGCGCGGCATGTACTGCACACGGTGGGCCCGGTCTGGCACGACGGCCAGCGCGACGAACCGGCATTGCTGGCCAACTGCTACTGGAAATCGCTGCAGCTGGCCGAGTCGCTGGGCGTGAAGTCGATCGCGTTCCCGGCGATCAGCTGCGGCGTGTATGGCTATCCGCTGTACCAGGCCGCGCAGATCGCAGTGACCGAAACACTGGCGTGGCAGCGCAGCCATGCACAGCCGATGCGCATCGTGCTGGTGGCGTTCAACACTGCCACCGCGAAGGCCTACCAGCAGGCGTTGACCGCCGCGGGACAAAGCACGGACAACGAACCGCGCGCGTCGGTGCTGCCGCCTCTGGGCGATGCGGGCTTCGCCGCTGCGCACTGAACCGCAGCGCTGCAGGTAAAAGAAAAGGCCGGGCATTGCCCGGCCTTTTCCGTTGCAGTGACCCGTCCTGAATTGGGTTGACACCTTTTCCCTCTGGAAAAGGAATGTTCAATGAAATCAACAATCAGGCGCAGCCAACGGGATTACTCGCTGGCCTTCAAGTTGTCAGTGGTCGACCAGGTCG
>NZ_RXLZ01000127.1 GCF_003970865.1 Stenotrophomonas maltophilia
TGGCTTCTTCCACCAGCGCGGCGTTCTGCTGGGTGGTTTCGTCCATCTGCACCACGGTCTGGTTGACCTGCTCGATGCCGGCGCTCTGTTCCTGCGAAGCCGCAGAGATCTCGGCCATGATGTCGGTCACGCGCTGCACCGAGGCGACGATCTCGCCCATGGTCGCGCCGGCCTTGTGTACCAGCGCCGAGCCGTCGTTGACCTTGCCGACGGAGTCGTCGATCAGGCCCTTGATCTCCTTGGCGGCAGCGGCCGAGCGCTGGGCGAGGGTGCGCACTTCGCTGGCGACCACGGCGAAACCACGGCCCTGTTCGCCGGCACGTGCGGCTTCCACCGCGGCGTTCAGCGCCAGGATGTTGGTCTGGAAGGCGATGCCGTCGATGACGCTGATGATCTCGGCGATCTTCTTCGACGAGGCTTCAATGGCCGACATGGTGGTGACCACCTGGCCGACCACTTCACCACCCTGCGAGGCGACGCCATGCGCGCCGATGGCGAGCTGGTTGGCCTGGCGGGCGTGTTCGGCGTTCTGGCGCACGGTGGAGGTCAGTTCCTCCATCGAGGCAGCGGTTTCTTCCAGGTTGGCGGCCTGCTGTTCGGTACGGCGCGACAGGTCGCTGTTGCCCGAGGCGATCTCGCCGGCGGCCGAGCTGATCGCGCGGCTGGACTGCTTGATGCGGGTGACGATTTCGCTCAGCTGCGCGGCGGTGGCGTTGGCGTCGTCGCGCATGCGGGCGAACACGCCCTGGTAATCGCCATGCATGCGCACGGTCAGGTCACCCTGCGACAGCGCGGCGAGCAGGCCGGAGATCTGTTCGATGCTGCCAGCGTTGGCGTCCAGCAGGCCGTTGATCTGCTGGGCCAGCTGCAGGAAGAAGCCTTCCTTGTCGCTGGAATCGATGCGGCCGGACAGGTCACCGGCAGCAGCCTGGGCGATCACGCGTGCCACTTCGGCTTCCACCTGCGCTTCCTGGGTGCGGTCGCGCCATTCCACCACGTAGCCGACGGTGTCGCCGCCTTCATTGCGGATGGTCGAGACCACCTGGGCAAACTGGGCATCGCCGTACTGCATCGGGCGACGGGCAACACCGTGTGCCTTCAGGTTGCCCAGCAGGGTCTGGTCCATCTCGCCGCGGTGTTCAAGCACGGTGACCGGCTTGCCGATCAGCGAGGCCTGCGCGTCGAAGTCCGGCAGGTCGCGGCGTACTTCGTCCTGATACTGGCTCAGGGTCTGCTGCAGTGCGCGATTGGTGTAGACGATGGTGTTGCTGGTATCGGTCAGGTACACGCCGGTGGAGCTGTAGTCCAACGCGGTACGGATGCGCAGGTTCTCGCGGGCAACGGCCTGGTCGGTTTCGATGCGCTCGCGCAGGTCGCGCTGCATGCGCTGCATGGCCTGCATCAGTTCGCCCACTTCATCCTGGCGGCTGACGTCGATGTGGCCATCGAGCTTGCCGCCGGCCACGTCGTTGGCAACCGACACGGCGCCACGCACGCTGCCGACCAGGGCGCGGGCGAACAGCCAGACCAGCACCAGGCCGAGCGCGGCGCCGCCCAGCAGGGCGATCACGGTCAGCACGGCCGAGGCGGAATAGGTGGATTCGGCCTCTTCGCGCGAGGCGCGGGCGAGGCGGTTGTCTTCGGCGATGAGGGCTTCCAGCGCCGAGGCAGCCTTGCGGTGCTTGGTGCGGGTCTCGCCGACGAAGGTATCGATGGCGTCGTCCGGCAGGTCCAGTTCCAGCATCTCGGTGACGCTGTCATAGGAGGCCAGGGCGTCCTTCCACTCCTTGGCGAAGGTGTCGAACAGCTTCTTCTGCTGCGGATTGTCGACCAGGGTCGGATAGCCCTTGATCGACTTGTCCATGCTCTCGCGCAGCTCGACGGTCTGCTTGCGTGCATCAGCCTTGACGTCGTCGCTGGCGCGGATCAGCTGCTGGTAGGCGGCGTTGCGGTATTCACCCAGCATGCCGCGCATCTCGCCGGCCATGCGGATGCTCTCCATGCGAGAACCTGCCAGCTCGGTGGTGACATTGTTCAGCGAATGCAGGCCGCGATAGGCGACGATGCCCTGCAGCAACATCACCAGCAGGAGGACACCGAAGGTCAGCAGCAGCTTCGGCATCAGTTTGAGGTTGTTGATCCACGGCATGGGCGTTGCGATCTCCTAAGGCAGACGCGTCCGGGCATCGGGCCCGGTTGCAGCAGAAACCACGCCGGCGCCAGGTCCGGCGTGGTTCGACGGACAGCGGATTACTTGATGTTGGCCAGCTTCAGGCCGGCCGGCGAGCTGACTTCGATTTCCGCGCGCGAGGCGTCGCGCTGGATCTTGCCGATCACGCAGACGGTCTTGCCTTCCAGGGTTTCCAGCGGGAAGGAGAACTTGCCGCGGTTCTCGCCGGCGATGCGGGCCGAGAAGGTGTGGCGCGGGAAGGCGCCGCCCATGTACAGGAAGGTCGGCTGGCCTTCGGAACCTTCTGCGTAGCGGGCCTTCTCGACCTTGCCGCAGACCATGCCGTCCTTGCCGACCGAGCGCGGTGCCAGTTCCGGCGGGATCATGTCGGCCGACTGGGCGAACGCAGCGGAAGCGGTGGTGGCCAGGACAGCGGCCGAAACGAACGCAAGCAGGGACTTCATCGAGGTGTATCTCCGGGGATGGTGATGGTCGTTCCGGTTCTGCGCGCTCCTGCGCGACCGGCTTCTGTCCCCCTATCGGCACTGCCGGAGGGAACTGAAGGGTTGTGTGACCAGAACGTGAAGCAGGTCCGTTCGATCAGGCGGCGGCGTCTTCAACGACGTTGGCCTGGCCCATGTCGGCGCTGTCCAGCAGGGTCTCGATGTCGAGCAGGATCAGCATGCGGTCGTCCTGCGTGCCGATGCCGGAGATGAAGCGGGTATCGACGGCGGCGCCGAATTCCGGGGTCGGGCGGATCTGCTCGGCCGAGAGCGGGATCACGTCCGAGACGCTGTCGACCACGATGCCAACCACGCGGTCGTCGACGTTCAGCACGATCATCACGGTGAAGGCGTCGTAGCGGGCATCGTCCAGGCGCAGCTTCAGGCGCAGGTCGATGACCGGGACGATGGTGCCGCGCAGGTTGATCACGCCCTTGATGTAGTCCGGCGCATCCGGCACCCGGGTGACCGCGTCATAGCCGCGGATTTCCTGCACCTTGAGGATGTCCACGCCGTAGTGCTCGGCACCGAGGGTGAAGCTGAGGAATTCGCCACCGGCGCTGGCGGTGGAGCTGGTCTTGTCGTTCATCGAGGGGTCCTGGTTCTGCCGGAAGTCCCGGTGTCAGGCTCGATATCGGCCCCTCGTCGGGGGACTTTAGGTGTGGCGCCTGGGGCATCCACGCATGGCGTGGATCTACCGGGGGGCTGGCCCTTTTACCCATCTGACGGTGCCGAGGCACTTACCGTTGGTGGTCTGAGTGGCGCGTCGACCATTAATAGACAAAAAGATAGACAGAGACTGTAGCAGCAGAATGCAACCGCACGAGCAAGAAAGTTA
>NZ_RXLZ01000128.1 GCF_003970865.1 Stenotrophomonas maltophilia
TTTAGGTTGTGATTTTTAAATTTTTTTGTTTTTTTTTTTTTTGCAAGACAAAGCGCGGCAACGGAATTGGGGTCCCGCTCGGTGGCCCGGAGATGTGTATAAGGGCACCCGCCTGGCCCGCTCACGAATGCACTGCGGACGACGCCAGCCACGAGGGGCTGCGCCGTTCGCCGGTCAATCGAACAGCGCCTCGATCGCCGCCAACCCCGCACTCGCCCGTTCCTTCTTGCGCACCGCATCCGCCACCGGATCGGCGCCATCACGCTGGATCTCCTCGGCCGGAATCTCCTCGAAGAACCGGCTCGGCTTCAGCCGCACGTGCTCGCCGAACTTGCGGGTCAGCTTGCTGTAGCTCATCCACAGCTGGATCTTGGCGCGGGTGATGCCCACGTACAGCAGGCGCCGCTCTTCCTGCAGGTTGCCCTCGTCCAGGCTGACCTGGTGCGGCAGCACGCCATCCTCGCAGCCGACGATGAACACGTACGGGAATTCCAGGCCCTTGGAAGCATGCATGGTCATCATGCGCACCTGGTTGCCGCCCTCGTCCTTGTCGCTGCGCGACAGCAGCGCCAGCTGGCCGGCCAGGTCGGCGGCGGTAGCACCACGTGGGCCGCCCTCGAACCACTGCGCCAGTTCCTCGATGTTGTTGGCGCGACGCTGGTAGCTGGCCTCTTCCTTGGCCTGCTGGCGCAGCTCGCTGAGCAGGCCGGATTCCTTGGCGACCTTGCGGATCATGTCGCCGGAAGTGACCTGCCGGGTCTGTGCACGCAGGTCACGCAGGATGTCGGTGAAGCGCGCCAGGCTGTTGGCCGCGCGCGGCGGCAACTGCTGCAGGGCGCCGATCGCCTCGGCGGCCTGTGCCATCGGCATGTCCTTTTCCTGCGCCAGCTCGGCCAGCTTGGCCAGCGTGCCGGCACCGACGTCGCGCTTGGGTGACTGCACCGCACGCATGAACGCGGTGTCGTCGTCGGGGTTCACCAGCAGCCGCAGCCACGCAAGCGTGTCCTTCACTTCCTGGCGCTCCAGGAACATGGTGCCGCCGGTCAGGTGGTAGGGAATCCGCAGCAGCTGCATCGCCTTTTCGAGCGGGCGCGACTGGAAGTTACCGCGGAACAGGATGCAGAAATCGCTCCACGGCACGTTGCGCGACTGCGCCACGAAGGCGATCTCGGCCGCGACCTTTTCCGCCTCGTGTTCGCTGTTGCGGCATTCCCACACGCGGATGCGCTCGCCGTCGGCCTGGTCGCTCCACAGCTTCTTCAGGTGCTCGTGCGGGTTGTTGGCGATCAGCGCATTGGCCGCACGCAGCACGCGGTTGGAGCAGCGGTAGTTCTGCTCCAGCTTGATGATCTCCAGCGCTGGGTAATCGCGCCCCATCTGCTGCAGGTTTTCCGGGTTGGCGCCGCGCCAGGCGTAGATCGACTGGTCATCGTCACCCACGCAGGTGAAATTGCCCTTGTCACCAGCCAGCTGCTTGAGCAGCCGGTACTGCGCGTCGTTGGTGTCCTGGCATTCGTCCACCAGCAGGTAGCCGATGCGTTCGCGCCAGGCCACGGCGATGTCCGGGTTCTCTTCCAGCACCTGCACCGGCAGGCGGATCAGGTCATCGAAGTCCACCGCATTGAACGCGGTCAGGCGCAGCTGGTAGCGCTCGTAGACGCTGGCCGCTTCCTTCTCGCGGTTGCTGCGCGCGGCAGCCATCGCCTGCTCGGGCGACAGGCCAGCGTTCTTCGCGCGCGACACCAGATTCTTCATGTCCTCGATGTCGTCGGGCTTGGCCCCGTACATCAGGTCCTTGATCTGCGCGGCGGCATCATCGGCATCGAAGATCGAGAATCCACGCTTCAGGCCCACGGCCGCGTGTTCGATCTGCAGGAACTTCAGGCCCAGCGCATGGAAGGTGCAGATGGTCACCTCGTCGGCGTCCTGCTCGCGCAGGCGCTTGGCCACACGCTCGCGCATTTCCTTGGCCGACTTGTTGGTGAAGGTGATCGCCGCGATGCGGCGCGCCGGATAGCGGCCACAGCCGATCAGGTGGGCGATCTTTTCCACGATCACGCGCGTCTTGCCGCTGCCCGCGCCGGCGAGTACCAGCAAGGGACCTTCGATGTGCAGGACGGCGGCGGCTTGGGGGGGATTGAGACCGTGCATGGGATGGGGATTGTAGCGGGGCCGGGTGACGACCACAGCGGGCCGCCGGTGGGGTTGCTGAACGACTTCGGCGAAGCGGGGCTGCGGCGTACAATCCGTCGATGGCCAAGCTCTACTTCTACTATTCGGCGATGAATGCCGGCAAGACCACCACCCTGCTGCAGAGCGCCCACAACTACCGCGAGCGCGGCATGCGGGTGGCGATCCTGACCCCGCGCCTGGACGATCGTGCCGGCGCCGGCGTGGTCGCTTCGCGGATCGGCCTGCGCGCCGATGGCATGGCCTTCGACCGCGATACCGACCTGCAACGCTGGGTCGAGCAGGACCTGGCGACGAACGGGCCGATGGGCTGCGTGCTGGTGGACGAGGCGCAGTTCCTGACCCGCGCCCAGGTCTGGCAGCTCAGCGAGGTGGTCGACCAGCTGCGCATTCCGGTCCTGTGCTACGGCCTGCGCACCGACTTCCGCGGCGAGCTGTTCGAAGGCAGCCAGTACCTGCTGGCCTGGGCCGACGAGATGCAGGAGATCAAGACCATCTGCCACAGCGGCAAGAAGGCGACGATGACGGTGCGCGTGGACGAGCATGGGCACGCGGTGCAGGACGGCCCGCAGGTGGAGATCGGCGGCAACGACCGCTACGTATCGGTCAGTCGCGCGGAGTTCAAGAAGATCACCCGCGGTGAAGGGCGGATCGATCCAGCGCAGGCGCCCCTGCCGCTGTAAAAGGTGTTCGGCAGGGCTGCGCCCTGCACCTGCAGAGGCAACAGCAACGGCAACGGCCAAAGCCAAAGCGGCATTCCGTGGGATGGCGGGGTGGGTCCCCCCTTGGCTTGAAGCCGGGTCAGGGCTGCAATGCCTCACTGTTCAAAACATTCACTAAGCGTGCGACTCGTCGCGACGCGCCGCGCGCGGGGGGTCTCGGTCGTCCGGGAGCCCGCGATGTCAGGCTGCCCAACGGAGGCGAAC
>NZ_RXLZ01000012.1 GCF_003970865.1 Stenotrophomonas maltophilia
GGCCGGGGGCCCTTCGTGGGGCCCCCGGCCACACCCAACTGGTGTCGTGGCGTGGCCCTGCATGTGATTTTTTAGCGAGCCGGAAACGGCTAACGGGGTGGGAGGCCGGGTTGTGGGCCCGGAGAGGTGTTTAAGCGACATGCGCGCATTGTAGCGGTCACGGCCGGTCGATTACGCTGGGGAATCGACTGCGGCAACGGCACATGGAAGGGAAGCTGTGTTGAAGATTCTGCGCGGACTGGGCTGGACCCTTGCAGGCCTGCTGGTGTTGGCCATCGTGGTGTGGTGCGCCTCGCGCATGTGGCCCGTGCCGGAATCGCGGCTGCAGGCGCAGCAGCGACTGGAAGCACGCCTGCCGGCGACCGGCCACAACGGTTATGCCCTCTTGTGGACGCTGCCGTTCGACGATCTGGATGCCCGGCAGCGCGAGCAGGCGCTGGCCGAGGATGTACGGCGCTGGGAAGCCGATGCACATGGCGGAAGCAGCGGCCAGACACACCTGGTGGCCAACCATGCCGAGCTGCACTCGCGGCCCGGGGCCAGTTGCGGGCCGGCCGCCAGTGGCTGCCTTGCCCAGGTCCGCGCGGACCCGCAACGCTTCGTGGAGGCCCACGCCGGGCACCAGCAGCTGCATGCGCGGCTGGATCAGCTCGCCGAAGCGGACTACTTCGTGTCGCCGTTCCAGCCGAAGGGCGAGGGCATTCTGGTCCCGTTGCCGACCTATGGCGTGGTGATGGACGCCACCAGTGCACGCGCGCTGGCCTATGTGCAGGGTGACATCGACGGTGCCCTGCGTGGTGCCTGCCGTGGCCTGCAGCTGGGCCGGCGGCTGGTGCCCGGCGGCAGCTATCTGGTCGAGAGCATCATCGGTGCCAGCCTGGTGCAGGCCAATGCCCAGCTGCTGGCCGACATGCTGGTCGAACTGCCTGCCGACCACCCCTTGCCGGCGGAGTGCGAACAGGCCATGCAGCCGCTGCGGGCCGAGGAACAGAGCCTGTGCCGTGCCATGCAGGGCGAGTACGCGATGAGCCGGGCGGCGATCGAGTCCTCGGCCCAGGAATTTGGTGGCGTTCTGGTGCTGGATCGGAGCAGCACGTTGGCGCGCGTGGCCGGCAATCTTGGCTGGGCCTGTGGCGCAGCCGCCATGGCCGCGCTGGAGGCCGATCGGCCGCTGCCGGTACAGGCGCCGCCGCAGCGGGATTTCGGTTGCCTGTCCAATGTGATGGGCTGCGTGCTGACCGAGATCGCCGCGCCGGTCTATCCCGCGTATTCGTCACGGTCCCAGGATGCGGCGGCGATGCTGCGCCTGCTGGGCGCACAGCGCTGGTTGCGGCAGCAGGCGGAAGACCCGGCTGAGGCGCTGCAGCGGTTGCCGGCGCAGTTCCGCTCGCCGGTGCGGTCACCGCAGCTGTCCGCCGATGGCCGCCATCTGCAGGTGCCGCGTCGTTCGCCGCCGCGTGGCGACGCTGAGAGCCCCTGGTTGTCCGTACCGCTGATGGCCGGCGCCGGCGCAACTGCCGCTGCCCGCGACTGAGCCATGGCTCAGTCGGTACCGGCCTGCGGATCGAATGCCCAGCCATCGCCGACGGTCTGCAGCGTCCAGCGGCGGCTGCCGCGGAGTGGCTGCCAGCGCACGCTGTCCTTGTCGTTCTCGATACTGCCTTCGGCACGCCTTACCTTGCGCGTGGAGAAGTTCACGCTCAGCGATTCGGTCTTCCCGGAATTGCGCATCACCGAATCCTGGTCGTAGCCGATCAGCGCGAACGCGCGGTCCTGCCAGCGGAAAGTGAAGGCGGTGGTACCCATCGACCAGCTTCCGGCGCTGGCAAATGAAAACAGCGCGACCTTCAACGTGCCACGCTGGATGCTGACACCTCCTTCTTCAAGCGGATCGCTCATCACCGGGTTCTCCGGGCGCGGAATCAGCTGATGGTCCTGCACCGCCAGCACATAGCCGGTTGGGCGCGACCAGGCCACGGCGAGAATGCGCGGGTTGCTGTCATGCGGCGAGGGGCCGAAGCCATCGTGTTCGATGACGTTGCGCGGGTCCTGCTGGCGCAGTACCAGGACCAGATCGGCGCGGCCATCCTGGTCGAGATCGCCTTCGATGCTGGATTCAAGCGTCCAGCCGTTGGGCACGAAGCCGGCGGCAGTGGCAGCCTGTGCCGGCAGCGTCGGGTACTGCACCGGTGGCAGGTCCAGCGCATGGGCCGCGCACGGCAGGGTGCTCAGCAGCGCAGCAAGGGTGTACGGGCGCATCGGGGCCTCCATGGCAGAGGCCAGAGGATAGCGCCCCACCGTTGATCAGCGTGCGTGCGGCTTCAACCGCAGATAGACCTGCTTGCGGACCTGGGCGACCACTTCGCCGCTTTCATCGATCACGTCGTTGCTGAACCAGCGCAGCACCTTCTCGCCACTGGCCGCTTCGGCGCGCAGTTCGTCCAGCAGCGCGTCGTCGATGCGGAACGACGTCCGCACGATGCCACGGCCCGGCTTGAGGAAGTCGATGGCGCCGGCGCGGTCCCACACGTAGTAGTCGCGGCCGAGGATGTGCAGCAGGCCGAGCATCCAGAACGGATCGGTCATCGCGAACAGGCTGCCGCCGAAGTGGGTGCCGACGTAGTTGCGGTTCCATGGCCGCAGGCGCAGTTCGACATCGATCTGCCGGTAGTCCGGCGTGATGCGGGTGACGTGGATGCCGGTGAACAGGAACGGCGGCCAGAGATTGATACCGAAGCGGAACAGGCGGGCGTTCATGCGGGTCCGGGGGCACAGGGCGAGGCGCCCAGTCTAACCATTCGCATGCGTATGTTGCACCCCGGGCGGCGAGGGTCACGCCTCGCCGTCGATCACATACCCGTCCCGGCCGTTGGCCTTGGCCTGGTACAACGCGGTGTCGGCGCCTTCGACGAAATGGTGCGGTTGCAGCGTGCCGTCGGGTACGCGGGTGAACACGCCGATGGTGAGGGTGACGCCTGCTTCGCTGCCGTCACCGGGCGCCGGCAGTGCACGCACGCAGGCGATCAGGTCCTCGATGACCTGGCGCGCGCCCTCGGCCGGGGTATCCGGCAGCACGAGTGCGAACTCATCGCCACCGTAGCGCGCTGCCATGTCGCGTGGACGTCGCGCATGTGCACCGATCAGGCGGGCGACATCGCGCAGCACGCGGTCGCCGACCTGATGCCCGTGACGGTCGTTGTGGCGCTTGAAATGGTCAACGTCGATCAGCGCGAGGCTCAGGGATTTGCCACTGCGTCGAGCGGCATCGCATTCCTGCTGCAGCGACTGCTCGAAACGCAGGCGATTGCCGAGACCGGTCAGCGCATCGCGGTTGGCCAGGCGGTGCCAGGCCGAGACTCGCCAGGTCGCCCAGGCCAGCAGCACCAGCAGGATGCCCAGCATTGCGCTGGCCGGTGCCCACCACAGGTCGCCGGCGCGCAACAGCAACCAGCTCAGCAGCGCCGGAAGCGGCAGCGAGCACAGCGCCGCGAGCCATGGCAGGCGCAGGCCGAGCAGGATCACGCACAGCGCCACCAGCACGCCGCTGATGGCGTGCTGCCAGAGGCGTGGCAGCAGATCGATCTGCTTGTGCTGCAGCAGCATCGAAGCGATGTTGGCCTGGTACTCACTGCCGCTCATCCAGAACTCGCGGGTGGTCGGGGTCAGCAGCCGCGGTGCGATGCCACTGGCGGTCATGCCCACCACGATGCGGCGGCCATGCAGCATCGCCATGTCCACGTGGCCATCCAGCACGTCGGCGTAGGACACCTGCGGCAGGCGCTCGGGCGGTCCGGCATAGCGCACGCGCACGTAGTCGTTGCGCCGCCATTGGTAGGGCGAACCGATCTCCGGATCGGGGTCGGGCAGGCCGTGTACCGCGCCCGGCGGCAGGTCGGCCAGCGCCAGGCCGAGTGCCGGCCAATGAGCCTGGCCGATGCCTGCATGCAGATACACACCGCGTGCGACGCCATCGCCATCCACTTCCACATCGGTATGGCCGATGGCCGCGGCACTGGCTGCGATCTGCGGAATCGGCAGCATTTCCTCGGCCATGCGGTCGCCGGCGGCCGGCGCCGCGAGCACCGGCAGCACCACCCGGCCATTGCGGCGGATCGCTGCGGCCAGCTCATCGTCCTGGCGGCTGTCGCGTCGATCAGGTTCGGACAGCATCAGGTCCAGTGCGACGCGCTCGGCACCGGCGTCGGTCAGCCGGTCCAGCAGGCGGGCATGGATCGAGCGGGGCCAGGGCCATTGGCCGATGCGCTGCAGGCTGCCCTCGTCGATGGCCACGATCAGCACGCTGGGGTCGGGGCGGTAGTCCCAGTTGCCGACCATCGCGTCATAGGCAGCTTCGTCCTGCCGCCACAGCCACTGGCCCTGGCTGGCGATCACCGTCAGCACGCCGGCCAGCAGTGCCAGCAGGATCCGCTTCGACCACGGCAGCGGCGAGCGCCTCATAACAACAGCAACAACAACAGGGCGCCGCCACCGGCGCCGTAGCACAGGCGGCAGGGCAGTTTGATCTGCTGGGCCGGCGAGTACTCACCCGCATGACCGTCGTCGTCGATGTACTGCACACGCACATGCAGGGTGCCGCTCCACGGCCGCTTGAAGCTGACCTGCGGCTCGCTCACGGTCTGGTCGACCAGGGGGGACCTGAAGTCGCCACGACGGTCCACCTGCACCCGGTACTGCTGGCCTTCGCTGCCGGCCTGCCAGCGCAGGGTCAGCTCGCCATGCGCGGCTTCAGGCGGCTGCAGGGCAGGGTCGACCGGTTCATTGCTCAGTTGCAGGGGCAGGGCCTGGCCGTAGCGGCCCTGGTGGCCGTTGCCATCGCGCGACGCCACGCGCCAGAAGTATTCGCCGGGCGGCAGCGGCTGCGCCAGGCGCAGGTCGGTGCCTTGGGTGCTCTGTTCCTGCAGCGGCTGCACGAAGCTCGGCTCGGCGGCGATCTGCAGCACGCTGCTGCGCGCGCCCGGCGCCTGGCTCCAACGGAAGCGCGGGCGGTCGCTGTTGACGGTCTGCCCATGCAGGGGGGCCACGGTGAGCGGCGGCGGGGGCTGGTCGCTGAGTTCGAAATCGGCGTTGGCGTCGAGGCCTTCCACGCCCTGCGCATCCACGGCGCGCAACAGGATGCGCAACTGGCCGGGGGGCAGGTCGCCGATCGCCAGCCGGGTGTCGGCGGTAGTGGCGGCAAACAGCAGGATTTCCGGCGTCGCTGCCTGCACCACTTCCACACGGTAGCGCGCGGCGCCGTCGACCGGGTCCCAGGCGAGCAGGGTCGGCAGGGGCGCCAAGCGCAGGTCGTCGCTGCGCAGTTGCGGCGCTGGAAGAAGGGCGGAGACGGCGTCCGGTGCGGCATCGGCGCTGCTGCTGCGGCTGGCCTGCCCAGGCTGGACCAGGCGCTTGCCGTGGGTGTTGCCGACCTGCACCTTGCCCTGCAGCACTTCGGTGGCAGCCACATGGCTGGTGTCACCGGCGCTGACCCGGAATACGGTACCGCGCACGCTGCTGGTCGCCGTAGGTGCATCGATGATGTAGCGCGAGGCCGGGCCACGGGCAGGTGTCACCCGGTTGCTGGCGCGGCCCTGCTGCAGGCGCAGGCGGGTATCGACCATGCCGGTGTGGCCGTAGCGGCTGAGCTGGTCCAGACGCAGCCGGGAATACTCGCGCAGCTGCAGGCGCGAGGCGTCGGCGAATTCAAGCGTGACGCTGGAGTCGCCTTCGGTCTGCACGGTGTCACCGATGCGAAGTTGTTCCCCGGCGAGTATCGCGCGCGTGGCGCTGCCATCGGCGCCGGACAGTTCCACCTTGCCGCGCACCGACAGCACGCGGGCAGGTGCCGGTTCGATGCGCAGCCAACTGATCGGGAAGCGCAGCAGCTGGCCCGGCGGCAGCTGGTAGGGGTTGTCGATGCGGTTGTGCTGTTGCAGCTGCTGCCAGCGCACCGTGGGCTTGAGGTACAGGCCTCCCAGATCCCACAGGGTATCGCCGGGACGGACCCGGTAGTTCCAGTCCTGGGCGGCGGCGATGGCCGGCAGGAAGAGAAGAGCGCAGAGCAGCGCGCCCTGGAAGCGCATGGCGAACGACAGCGAGCGGACGAAGGTCACAGTTTGCAATCCCGGCAATGCGGGGGCGCAGCTGCAAGACCCCATGGCCCCGACCTCATCCCCCCGAACGGATCGTGGCGGCCGTACGGCCGCCATCCCGCGCATTATTGCCCGCGTTCAGTGCAGGGATTCTGAACGAAGTGGGTTTCCGTTCAGAACAGCAGGGAGGCCATCCGGCGGCGGTACTGGCCGACCAGGTCCTCGTCGGAGATCACATTGAAGGCGTCGATCAGGGCCTTGCGCGGCAGTCCGTCCTCGAACGTGCGGTCGATCCGCAGCATTTCCAGGAACTGGGCCAGCGCGGCTTCGTCGTGGCCACCGAGCAGCAGCTGCACGCCGCGAAGGTGGCGTGCCTTGAGATCCTTGCCATCGGCGGCGATGCGGGCGTCCAGCACTTCAGCGGCCGGGGCGTCCTTCAGGGCCGAGGCGAAGGCCAGCCGGGCGCGTGCACGCACGGCACGGTCGTCGGTGGCCAGGTTGGCGGGCAGGCCATCGATCAGGAGGCCGGCTTCATCCACGCCACCGATCTGCAGCAGGGCCAGCGCCAGGTCGAGCTTCAGCTCGTCCTTGTCCGGCTCGGCGGCGATCTGCGCGCGCAGCACATCCACCTGCGCCTGCGGGTCCAGCGGCGCTTCGTCTTCGGCGACGGCGTCGCCGATGTCGGCCGGCACGATGCCGTGCTGGGCCAGGAATTCACGCAGCTGGCCTTCCGGGATGGCCCCCGGGAAGCCGTCCACCAGCTGGCCGCCCTTGACCAGGAACACGGTCGGCACCGAGCGGATCTGGAAGGCGGCGGCGATCTGCTGTTCCTTGTCGACGTCGACCTTGGCCAGTTCGAAGGCGCCGTTGTACTCGGCAGCCAGCTTTTCCAGCATCGGCCCCAGGGTCTTGCACGGCCCGCACCAGGTGGCCCAGAAGTCGACCAGCACCGGCGTCTGCAGCGACTTCTGCAGAACTTCGGCCTCGAAGGTCGCAGTGGTGGCGTCGAATACGTAGGTCGTCTCGGTCATGGGGGGAAGCATCGTTTGGCGTCTGGAGACCGATTCTATGGTGACGATCGATGCCGGTCTCAACCCGGGTTGTAGTAAATGCCTGACAATGCAGGCTTCCTGTCGCCGTTCTTTCCGGAGCCTGCATGTCGTCCCTGTCCCCGTTGCTGCGCCTGTCCGGCCTGGTCGCCGCGCTGCTGTTCGTGCTGGCGGCGCTCGGTTTCGGCGCCGGCCTGGACGGCTACGCGCAGGCCCGCCACCCGGTAGCGCTGCTGGGCGCACAGGGGGTGCCGCATGCGCTGGCCTTCAATCTGCTGGGCTTCGTGCTGCCGGGCCTGTTGGCGGTGGTTGTGGCCGAGTGCCTGCGCCGTGCGCTGCCGGCAACCGCCGGCTGGGCGCCGCGGGTGGGCAGCCAGATGCTGCTGCTGGCCGGGTTGGCGTTCGCCGCGATGGGGCTGCTGCCGCTGGATGTGGATGACCTGCACGGGCCGGCCAGCCAGTTGCATGCCAGCGCCTGGATGATCTGGGTGCTGGGTTTTGTCGCCGGGACCCTGTTGCTGGGCACGTCGCAGTTGCGCCAGGCGCATGGCCGCGCGCTGGGCGCCGTGGCGCTCGCCTGTGGCGTGCTGGCCGCGCTGGCGGCGTTTGCCCTGCAGGGCGTGCTGCCGGCGCCGCTGGCACAACGGCTTGCATTCGCCTGCTGGGCGGCCTGGCTGGCCCTGGCCCTGCCGTTGTCGCGGCCGCGCTGAGACGGGCCGCGGGCGCTGGCGGAGCCTGCCTTCAGCAGGCGGGATTGGAGACGTTTGCCGCACTGCGGTACGCTGTACCGCTTTGCCGCCGCATCCGCGTGTTCCATGACCAGCGCTGAAACCAACGCCTACGACCCGCAGCAGGTTGAATCCGCCGCCCAGCAGTACTGGGACGCCACCCGTGCCTTCGAAGTCGACGAGACTTCGGACAAGCCGAAGTACTACTGCCTGTCGATGCTTCCGTACCCGTCCGGTGCGCTGCACATGGGCCACGTGCGCAACTACACGATCGGCGACGTGATCAGCCGCTACAAGCGCATGACCGGCCACAACGTGCTGCAGCCGATGGGCTGGGACGCGTTCGGCCTGCCGGCGGAAAACGCCGCGATCAAGAACAAGACCGCACCGGCGGCCTGGACCTACAAGAACATCGAGCACATGCGTGGCCAGTTCAAGGCCATGGGCTATGCCGTTGACTGGTCGCGCGAATTCGCTACCTGCCGCCCGGACTACTACGTCCACGAGCAGCGCATGTTCACCCGCCTGATGCGCAAGGGCCTGGCCTACCGCCGCAACGCGGTGGTGAACTGGGACCCGGTCGACCAGACCGTGCTGGCCAACGAGCAGGTGATCGACGGCCGCGGCTGGCGCTCCGGCGCCCTGGTCGAGAAGCGCGAGATCCCGCAGTGGTTCCTGCGCATCACCGATTACGCCCAGGAGCTGCTGGACGGCCTGGACGAGCTGGACGGCTGGCCGGATTCGGTCAAGACCATGCAGCGCAACTGGATCGGCCGCTCCGAGGGCCTGGAAATCCAGTTCGACGTACGTGACGTGGACGGCGGCGTGCTGGATCCGCTGCGCGTGTTCACCACCCGTCCGGATACCGTGATGGGTGTGACCTTCGTGTCGATCGCCGCCGAACATCCGCTGGCCCTGCATGCGGCGAAGAACAACCCGGAACTGGCCGCGATGCTGGCCGACCTGAAGCAGGGTGGCGTGTCCGAGGCGGAACTGGAAACCCAGGAAAAGCGCGGCATGGACACCGGCCTGCGTGCGCTGCATCCGGTCACCGGCGAGCCGGTACCGGTGTGGGTCGCCAACTTCGTGCTGATGGGCTACGGCACCGGTGCGGTGATGGCCGTGCCGGGTCATGACCAGCGCGACAACGAAGTGGCCAACAAGTACGGCCTGCCGATCAAGCAGGTGATCGCGTTGAAGGATGCGCGTACCGAAGAAGAGCGCACCTGGGATGGCAGCCGCTGGCAGGACTGGTACAGCGACAAGAACCGTGCCTTCGAGCTGGTCAACTCGGCCGAGTTCGATGGCCTGGATTTCCAGGGTGCCTTCGAAGCCCTGGCCGAACGATTCGAGCGCAAGGCCCAGGGCCAGCGCCGCGTCAACTACCGCCTGCGCGACTGGGGCGTGAGCCGCCAGCGCTACTGGGGCTGCCCGATTCCGGTGATCTACTGCGCCAAGTGCGGTGCGGTGCCGGTGCCGGAAGAACAGCTGCCGGTGGTGCTGCCGGAGGACGTGGCGTTCTCGGGTACCGGTTCGCCGATCAAGACCGATCCGGAATGGCGCAAGACCACCTGCCCGGAATGTGGCGGTGCCGCCGAGCGCGAGACCGACACCTTCGACACCTTCATGGAGTCGAGCTGGTACTACGCCCGCTACACCTCGCCGGGTGCCCGTGATGCCGTCGACAAGCGCGGCAACTACTGGCTGCCGGTCGACCAGTACATCGGTGGCATCGAGCACGCGATCCTGCACCTGATGTATTTCCGCTTCTACCACAAGCTGCTGCGCGACGCGCGGATGGTGGACAGCAACGAGCCGGCGCGCAACCTGCTGTGCCAGGGCATGGTGATCGCCGAAACCTATTACCGCCCGAACCCGGACGGCTCGAAGGACTGGATCAACCCGGCCGACGTGGAAGTGCAGCGCGACGAGCGCGGTCGCATCACCGGCGCCACCCTGATTGCCGACGGCCAGCCGGTGGTGGTCGGTGGCACTGAGAAGATGTCCAAGTCGAAGAACAACGGCGTGGATCCGCAGGCGATGGTCGGCAAGTACGGCGCCGACACCGTGCGCCTGTTCTCGATGTTCGCCGCGCCGCCGGAGCAGTCGCTGGAGTGGAACGAGGCCGGCGTGGACGGCATGGCCCGCTTCCTGCGCCGCCTGTGGGCCCAGGTGCAGAAGCATGCTGCCGACGGTGCCGCTCCGGCGCTGGATGTTGCAGCACTGGATGCCAACCAGAAGGCACTGCGCCGCAAGACCCACGAGACCATCGGCAAGGTCGGTGACGACTATGGCCGCCGCCACAGCTTCAACACCGCCATTGCCGCGGTGATGGAACTGATGAACGCGCTGGCCAAGTTCGAGGACGGCAGCGCGCAGGCGCGCGCGGTGCGCCAGGAAGCGCTGCAGGCCATCGTGCTGCTGCTCAACCCGATCACCCCGCACGCCAGTCATGCCCTGTGGCAGGTGCTGGGCCACGGCGAGACCCTGCTGGAAGACCAGCCGTTCCCGCAGGCCGATGCCGGTGCGCTGGTGCGCGACGCGCTGACCCTGGCCGTGCAGGTCAACGGCAAGCTGCGTGGCACCATCGACGTGGCGGCCGACGCCGCGCGCGAGCAGGTCGAGGCACTGGCCCTGGCCGAGCCCAACGCGGCCAAGTTCATGGAAGGCCTGACGGTGCGCAAGATCATCATCGTGCCGGGCAAGATCGTGAACATCGTCGTCGCCTGATGTACCCCCGCACCGGCCACCCATGTGGTGGCCGGTGCCATTCCGGTGCAGGGCCAGGCGTTTGATGGCCCTGCATTCACGCGGCTTCGGGCACGCTGTGTGTTGCCGTGATCGCCCGGCTCCGCCAGACTGTCTCCATGACCCGAATCCTGCTTGCCCTCGTTCTTGTCCTCGGCCTTGCCGGCTGCGGTTTCCATCTGCGCAACAAGCTGATGCTGCCGACCGACACGGCACCGGTGAAGGTGGTTTCCACTGCGCCGTACAGCGAACTGGTCAAGCTGCTCAACCGCAGCCTGCTGGCCTCCGGCGCCAAGCTGGCCGATGAGGACAGCAAGGAGCCCAGTGCCCAGCTGCAGGTACTGTCCGAGCGCTGGGGCGACCTGCCGATCGCCATCGACTCGCAGGGCCGTGCGCAGGAATACAGCCTGCGCTACGCGGTGATCTTCATCTTCCGTCGCGAAGACGGCAGCGAGCTGGTGCCGCAGCAGGTGATCGAGCTGTCGCGCGACTACGTGTCGCCGCCGACCGACGCCACCGGTACCACCACCGAACGTGAAATCCTGGCCAATGAACTGCGCCGGGAAATGTCCGCCTCGATCATCCGCCGCATCGACAGCGTGGTGCGTGCCGAGATCGAGAAGGGCGGCAGCCTGTCGGCGCCGAAGAACAAGCCGATCGAAGACGCGGTACCGGCCGAGCCGGTCCCCGCAGCCAAGCACTGAGCCGCGACGCATGGAACTGCGTCCGGAGCAGCTGGCCAGCCAGGGCGCTGATACCGCGCTGGCGCCGGTCTACCTGATTGCCGGCCCGGAAACCCTGCGCGTACTGGAGGCGGCCGACGCCATCCGCGCGCGGGCACGCGCCGCCGGCATCGGCGAACGTGAGGTGTTCGACGCCGATGGGCGTGATTTCGACTGGAACCAGCTCGACGCCAGTTTCAATGCGCCCAGCCTGTTCAGCGCCCGTCGCCTGGTCGAGGTGCGCCTGCCCAGCGGCAAGCCGGGCAAGGATGGTGCCGAGGTGATCAGCCAGTTCTGCGCCAGTCCGGCGCCGGACGTGGTGCTGATGATCACCGCCAACGAATGGAGCAAGGCCCACCAGGGCAAGTGGGCCGATGCAGTCAACCGCATCGGCGTGCTGTCGGTGGCGTGGGCGATCAAGCCGCACGAATTGCCGGACTGGATCGAGCGCCGCCTGCGTGGCAAGGGCCTGCGCGCGGACCCGGCCGCCGTGCAGCGCCTGGCCGAGCGGGTGGAGGGCAACCTGCTGGCTGCCGCCCAGGAAATCGACAAGCTGGCGCTGTTGGCCGATGGCCAGCCGCTGGATGCAGAGCGCATGGAGTCGCTGGTGGCCGATGCCGCCCGCTATGACGTGTTCCGGCTGGTGGAGGCGACGTTCTCCGGGCAATCGCCTGCGGTGCTGCGCATGCTGGCCGGCCTGCGCGGCGAGGGTGAGGCGGTGGCTGCGCTGATGCCGATGGTGATCCGCGAGCTGCTGGCCGGTGCTGGCCTGGCCCGGGTACAGGCCCGTGGCGGCAACCTGGCCGCCGAAATGAAATCCCGTGGCATCTGGGAATCGCGGCAGGCGCCGTACAAGCGCGCGCTGCAGCGGCATCCGGAAAGCAAGCGCTGGGAACGCTTCGTGGCCGAAGCCGGGCTGGTCGACCGCATCGCCAAGGGGCGCGCCGACGGTGATGCCTGGCTGGCGCTGGAGCGCCTGCTGGTGGCTGTGGCCGAACCGCGTGCCGTGCGCCTGCTGGCGCGGGCCTGAGCAATGAGCCTGCGGATCTACTACGGGGGCACCTTCGATCCGGTGCACCTCGGGCACCTGGCGATCGCGCGGGCTGCCCGTGACGAACTGCAGGTTGCCGTGCGCATGTTGCCGGCCGCCGATCCGCCGCACCGTGCGGTGCCGGGCGCCACGGCCGAGCAGCGCTGCACCATGCTGTCGCTGGCCATCGGCGACGAACCGGGCCTGCTGCTGGACCGCCGCGAGCTGGATCGCGCGGTGCGCTTCCCCGGTCGGCCGTCCTACACCGTGGACACCCTGCGCGAGCTGCGCGGCGAGCTGGGTCCGAGCCGGCCGCTGGCCTGGCTGGTCGGCGCCGACAGCCTGCTTGGCCTGTCCCGCTGGCACGAATGGGAGGCGCTGTTCGGGCTGGCTCATTTCGTGGTGGCGGAGCGCCCGGGCAGCCCATTGCAGGCTGCGGTGGATGGCGAGCTGGGCCGGGCGCTGGAAGGGCGCTGGGCCGACAGCGAGCAGGCCCTGTTCGCCAGCCCGGCCGGGCGCATCCTGCGCCTGCACCACCCGTTGCGCGAGGAATCGGCCAGCGCCGTGCGCTCGCAGATCGCCGCCGGTGGCCCCTGGCGCGCCCTGCTGCCACCTGGCGTGGCGGACTATGTGGCTGCACACGGGCTGTACCGCCCGGCCAGGCCGTGAATGGCGCAGCGGCGCCATCCCCGTATAATCGCCCCCACGTTTATCGAGTCGATCCACTTTGAGCAACCAGACCCAGCCCCAGACCATCAAGGTCGATCTGCCCAGCCCGCCGCCGTCCGTGCCGGAACTGCTGGCCAGCGTCCGCCAAGCCACCGAAGACCTGAAGGCCAAGGACCTGGTCGAGATCGACGTGCGCGGCCGGTCCAGCGTTGCCGACTACATGATCGTGGTTTCGGGCACCTCGACCCGCCACGTCAAGTCGATTGCCGATGAAGTCGTGCGCTTCGCCAAGAACATCGACGTGATGCCGCTGGGCGTGGAAGGCGAGCGCGAAGCCGAGTGGGTGCTGGTCGATCTGGGCGACGTGATCGTCCATGTGATGCTGCCGCGCGTGCGTGAGTTCTACGCCCTCGAGCGCCTGTGGACCGTCGGCGACCAGCCGCCGTCCAGCGACGACGAAGTGGCCTGAGCCACACGTTGATGCATCCCTTCGACGGCGCCGATGGCGCCGTCGACGTTTTGGAGGACCGTTGATGAAAGCCCGCCTGATCGCCACCGGTGAACGCGCCCCCAGCTGGGTGGCGCAGGGCTTCGCCGAGTACCAGAAGCGGCTGTCGCACTGGCTGCCGTTCGAGCTGGTGGAAATCGAGCCCGGCCTGCGTGGCAAGGGGCGTGATCCACGCCGCGCCACTGAAGAGGAAGGCAAGCGGGTGATCGCTGCGCTGCCGAAGAATGCCTATGTGGTGGCGCTGGATGTGCCAGGCCGCCAGCTCAGTTCCGAACAGCTGGCACAGCGCCTGGAACATTGGCGCGGGCAGGGCAGGGACCTGGCATTCCTGATCGGTGGCCCGGAAGGGCATTCGCCGGAAGTATCCGCGCTGGCCGACGAGAAGTGGTCGATCGGACCGCTGACGCTGCCGCACATGCTGGTGCGCCTGGTGGTGGCCGAGCAGCTGTATCGGGCTGCCGCAATGATTGCCAATCACCCCTACCATCGCGCGTGAAGAGTGGTTATACTAGTCGTCTGCCCGAATAGCTCAGCCGGTTAGAGCACTTGACTGTTAATCAGGGGGTCGTTGGTTCGAGTCCAACTTCGGGCGCCACCTTGAGAAACCTGCATCGCAAGATGCAGGTTTTTTTTTGCGTCTTTGTAGAGTCGAGCTTGCTCGACCGCTGTTGTAGAGCCGAGCCATGCTCGGTTGCTGCGGATGAACCAGCCGAGCGTGGGCTCGGCTCTACAGTGTGAGATTGCCTCGCCAGAACGCCACCAGCGTGGCGATCGCCACGATCAGGATCGCGCCGAACAGCACCCACTCCCAACGCGTGAATACCTGTTCGCCGCGTTGGCGCCGGGTCACCGCGAACAACACCACACCGGGCACGTACAGCAACACCGACAACAGAAGATTGTCCAGGCCACCGGCATACACCAGCCACAGCGCATACGCACTGGCCAGCAGTGCCACCCCGAAGTCGCGCCAGCGCACACCCGGCTCACCGGCGTAGGCCTGCCCGCGCCAGGCCAGCTGCACGCCGAATGCTGTGGACAGGAAGTAGGGCACCAGGCTCATCGACGCGGCCAGCAGCACCAGCCCGGTGTAGCTGCCGGAATTGACCAGCACCAGCAGCAGGAACAACTGGATCAGGCCGTTGCTCAACCACAGTGCATTGGCCGGCACGCCGCGCGCGTTCTCACGGCCCAGGAAGGCGGGCATGGTGCCGTCACCTGCGGCGGCATAGAGCACTTCGGCGCACAGCAGCACCCAGGCCAACAATGCACCGAGAACGGAGATGATCGAACCGATGATGATCACCGTCGCGCCCCATTCGCCGACAATGGCGCGCAGCACGTAGGCCATCGACGGATTGGGCAGTCCGGCCAGTTTCGCCTGCGACAGCACGCCCATCGACAACAGGCTGACCAGCACCAGCAGCAGCCAGACGCCCAAGAAACCGATCACCGTGGCACGGCCGACGTCGGCACGGCGCGCGGCGCGCCGCGAATAGATGCTGGCGCCTTCGATGCCGATGAACACCCACACGGTCACCAGCATCATGCCGCGCAGCTGCTGGCCGAGGTCGCCGAGTGCAGGCGTGCCGAGGAAATCGGCGTGGAACACGTCCATGCGGAACGCGCCGGCGGCCAGGATCAGGAACAGCGCGATGGGCAGCAGCTTGGCCACGGTCACCAGGCCGTTGACGATGGCTGCGGTGCGCAGGCCACGCAGCACCAACAGGTGCACGGTCCACAACAGCAATGAGGATGCGGCCACGGCGGCCGGGGTATTGCCTTCGCCGAACACGGGCATGAAGTGGCCGAGGCCACTGAAGATCAGCACGAAGAAGCTGGCGTTGCCGAGCACCGAGGCAACCCAGTAGCCCCACGCAGCGGAGAAGCCGATGTAGTTGCCGAAGCCTTCGCGCGCGTATGCGTAGATGCCGGTATCGAGATCAGGCCGGCGGTTGGCCAGGGCCTGGAACACGAAGGCCAGCATCAGCATGCCCGCGCCGCTCAGGGCCCAGCCGATCAGCGCGGCGGCCGGGCCGGCGCTGCGCGCCACGTTCTGCGGCAATGAAAAGATGCCGGCGCCGACCATCGAGCCGACCACCAGTGCAGTCAACGCGGGCAGGCCCAGGCGCTGTGATGTCGCGGCCATGGAAATCCCCTGCGGCGGTGATGCCGCGTTCACACGGTAGCCCTGTGCTCGTGAACATGCCTGCAAGGGGCGCAACGACGAAGGCCCGGGCAGCTGCCCGGGCCTTCGAAGCTGATGCGTTGAAGCGTGTTGCCTGTATTACTTGAAGGTGTACTTGGCACCGACAGTGAAGTAGCGACCGATGGCACCACTGAAGTGCATCGGGTTGTAGTTCACACCGCCATAGGTCAGCGGATCCAGCGGAGCAATGCGATCGAAGACGTTCTCGACCGAAGCATTCAGCTCGAACGCTTCGGTGATTGCCCAGCGGCCGGAAAGGTCGAAGGTGGTGAACGAAGAGATCTTCTTCACCGGCGAGCCGTCGGCATAGAAGAACTGGTACTTGCCGCCGCGCTTGTCGGTGTTTTCCATGCTGGAGATGTAGTTGGCCACGCCGCTGACACTCCACGGGCCCTGCTTCCAGGTGGTACCGAAATTGATGCGGTCCTTCGGCGTGCCGATGCAGTTGGTCACGTCGCAGTTGCCGTGCGTGCCCAGGAAGTCATCGGTGCTGGTACCGCTGGTGCGCTCGAACTTCAGCAGGTGGCTCCACTGCAGATCCATCTCCAGCTGGCCCGGACCGATGTCGAAGGTCTGGCGGATGTCGGTGTCGATACCGCGAACGCGCGAGGAACTGGCGTTGATGTAGGCGGTGTTGACGGCCAGGATGCTGCCGGTACCGGCGACGCCGTTGAGCAGGTTGTTGTCGCGCAGGACGTTGCCAGCCCGGATCGCGTCATCGGTATCGCCCTGGGCGATCTCGTTGGTGCGCTTGATTTCCCAGGCATCGACGGTCAGCGAGGTGGAGCGGGTGGGCTGCAGCACGATACCCACCGAGTAGCTCTTCGACTCTTCCGGCTTCAGGTCCTTGTTCGGGCGGGTGATGATCGCAACCGACTGCGAGCCGCAGTCGTCCGGCGAAGCACCCGGGGCCGGGTTTTCACCGTCCGGGCAACGGATCGGATCCGAGGCCGTGGAGAAGGCGGCCAGGCCACCGTCGCCGTTCTCGGCCGGGTTCGGCGCACGGAAGCCTTCGGCGTAGCTGGCGCGCAGGGCGATCCAGTCGGCCGGCGTCCACTTCACACCCAGCTTCGGCGTGGCCTTGCCTTCACCGCTCTCATACTTGTCGTAGCGCAGTGCAGCGGACAGTTCCAACTGCTCCAGCACCGGTGCCGACAGTTCGACGTAACCGGCGTACACGTTCTGCGTGCCGTCATAGGCCGAGTAGCCCAGGCCGATGATGTCACCCGTGTCGGTGTAGGTCTGCGGGGTCAGGCTGTTGCTGGTCTTGCGCCACTCGGTACCGATCGCCAGGCCCAGCGGGCCACCCTTCAGGTCCATCAGGCTGCGCGACACGGTGAAGTCGAACATGTCCAGGCTGGACTTGGCACGTGCGCTGATCTTCGGCGAGATGTAGTCGTACAACGCCTGGGAATTCAGGTTGGCGTTGTCGCCAATGCGCCATACGCCACCGGCACAGTTCGCATCACCCAGTGCACACTTCACCGCGCTGTAGCGCAGGAAGCCGGTGCGCTCGTTGACCAGGTCGGTGCCCGAGTGCAGGTAGGCGGTGTCGTAGCTCCAATCACCCCAGTTGCCCTTGACGCCGACCAGGAAACGGTTGAACTCGTTGGTGTTGTCGGTCACGCGGGGGCCGACGTCCCAGGCGCTATAGCGCAGGCGCAACGGGCCAGTACCGAGGCCGGCAGGCCGGTCAGGATGATTGGGGCCAAGTACCACGGCGCCCGGGCCGCTGTTGCCGTTGACCGGACCGCCGGGATAACCCCAGCCGCCGGACGCGGCGGACGGCGTGTTGCTGAAGGTGGTTTCCTTCTTCGAGTAGCCGATCTCGGTGTAGATTTCGCCACCTTCGCCGAACGCGAAGCTGGCGCGGCCGAACACATTGACGTACTTCTCTTCCGGCGAGATGTCGCGATACAGCTGTGCCGGATCCCACAGGCAGCCCTGCGCGGCGACCGAGGCGTCGGTCTGGCCACCGATGGTGGTCAGGCCCTGGCAGCCAGGCAGTGGCACGAGGGTGGCCGGATTCGTGTCGGTGACATCGCGGTCGTCGTACACCGAGCCATTCGGACCAACGCCGCCGCGGGTCTTGCCGCTGAGGAAGGCGCCACCCAGGAACTGGGCATTGTTGCCATAGCCCCACTGGCGGGTGTCGCCGGTGCCGATCCACTTGCGGTTCTTGCGGTCGCTGATCTTGATCGCGTCGCTCTTGCCGACATCCAGGCTGAAGAAGGCGTTCCATCCGTCGGTGGCCATGTCGCCGGTACCGGCGGTCAGGGTCGCCTTCCTGGTATCGCCATCGCTGTCGCCGGACATACCGTAGGAGCCGCGAAGGATCGCGCCCTGGAAATCGCTGCGCAGGATGATGTTGACCACGCCGGCGATGGCGTCGGAGCCATAGATCGCCGAGGCGCCGTCCTTCAGTACTTCCACGCGTTCAACGGCGTCGAGCGGGATGGTGCTCAGGTCGGTGAAGACCTTCTGGCCGTCATCGGCCAGGCCGTAGGTGGCCATGCGGCGGCCATTCAACAGGACAAGGGTCGAACCCGCGCCCAGGCCGCGCAGCGAGATGCCGGCACCACCGCCGGCGAAGCCGTTGCCGAACGATTTGGGAATCGAGCCGGCGCCATTGGCGGTGATGGTCTGCAGGTATTCGGCAACCGTGGTCTTGCCCGTACGGTCGATTTCCTGGCGGGTCACCACCTGCACCGGGGACGGTGTTTCAGTGTTGGTGCGCGGGATGTTCGAGCCGGTGACCGTGATGCGGTCAAGGTTGGTGGCCTTCTCCTGCGCGAAAGCGGAGGTGGAAGCCACGGCGCCAACCAGCAGCAGGGTGCCGCCGGTAAGGATATGGGTGATGGACGATGCCAGGGTGGTGCGGCGGCGGCTGGCGGGCCGTTGGATCAGGTGTTTCACAGCTTCTCTCCTAACTGGAAAACCGTAGCGTTGAGGGCTGTCTCCGGAGTATTCCGGGACGGACCAATCTAGGTTTCCGGCAGGTGACGAAGTCGTGAATTTTTGCTTAATTGATAACAGTTGATCCTGTTCCGTCCGTACCCGCCCGGACGGAAGGGCCGGCCCGGCAGGTCGCCGGGCCGGCGATCACTTCAGTCCGGCAGCGAGAACTGCACCGGCACCATGCCGATGGCCGGCACGGCAACGCCATCACGCTGGGCCGGTTCGAAGCGCCAGTGCTTGAGCACTTGCTGACGCGCGGCCTGGTCCAGGCTGCGCGAGCCACTGCTGCGCTCGATGCTGACCGCGACCGGCTGCCCGCTACTGTCGACTTCCACCCGCAGCAGCACCGTGCCCTGCTCATGATTGCGCAGGGCCGGCACCGGATAGGTCGGCGGCGGAGCACTGCGGTACTGCAGCTGTGCTCCGGACAGCGGTGTTGAGCTGTCGATGCTTGGTGCGAGCTGC
This sequence comes from Stenotrophomonas maltophilia, assembly GCF_003970865.1. Taxonomy (GTDB): domain Bacteria; phylum Pseudomonadota; class Gammaproteobacteria; order Xanthomonadales; family Xanthomonadaceae; genus Stenotrophomonas; species Stenotrophomonas maltophilia_AR. Next base: position 19,176 of record NZ_RXLZ01000012.1, read on the forward strand.
GGCGGGGCCGGTTCGGCGGCCGGCAGTGCGATGCCCTGAGTTTCCTCCACGGTCGCGGTAGGTGCGGGCAGGGGCGGTGCTACCGGCTGCGTCCGGGGTTTGGGCATCACCTGGGCGATCTCTTTCGGCGTGATCGGAACCGGCGGCGTGGGCGGTGGCGGGATCTTCTCGATCAGCCTGACCGCGGTCTTGTCACGCGGGACCTGCACGGCCTGGTAGGTCGCCGGGATCAGCAGCAACAGGAAGGCCAACAGATGCAGGGCGATGGCCGCGCTCCAGGCGGCAACGCGGGCGGGGTCGAAGTGCGGGGATGCAACGGGATACGTACGAACCATGGTCCACCTCCATGCCAGTGACGAAGTCCTCAACGCACCAGGGCCCGTGGCGGGGTTGCCGCACGCGGCTGGCAGTCCATCAGTAGCGCGACATGGCGGCCACTGCCTAGAGGCAGGGGGGCGATCGTTGGGCTGGCCTTCAGCCAATGCCGGCTGCGGGCATGAAAAAAGGCGGACCCCCTGCGGGATCCGCCTTTGTCGGCAATGGCGAACGGGATCAGCGACCCAGTTCGAACACCACGTCCAGGTTGACCGAGACGGTCGATTCACCCGGTGCGACCGGGGTGGCCTTGTCCATCGCCGCGCCGGCCGACATGGCCCGCATCATCGGCATCGGGCGGTAGCCGCCGCCGGCGTTCTCGGAAATGCTGACGATGCGGCGCACCTGCAGGCCCAGCGACTTCGCATAGGTCTGGGCGCGGGCCTGGGCCTTCTTCAGTGCAGCCAGGCGGGCTTCGTCATAAACCGGTTCCGGCTGGTCGATCTCGAAGCTGGGGCCGTTGATCTGGTTGGCGCCCTGCGCAGCCAGTGCGTCCAGCACCTTGCCCAGCTTGGCGATGTCGCGCACCTTCAGGCTGACCGTGTTGCTGGCCTGGTAGCCGGTGATCTTCGGTGCTTCGTTGTCGGCATAGCGGTACTGCGGGTTGAGGCTGACGCCACTGGTCTGCACGTCGCGCTCGGCAATGCCGGCGGCCTTGATCGCGGCCAGTACCTTGTCCATCTGCTGGGCGTTCTGGCGCATGGCGCTGTTGCCATCGGCGGCCTGGGTGACCACACCGGCCGACAGGGTGGCCACGTCCGGCACGCGGGTCGCCTCGGCATTGGCCGAGATGTTCAGCAGGGTGCCTTCGGCCGGAGCGGCGATCGACGGCGACGACGGGGCAGCATGGGCGGTCATCGAGGTTCCAAGGGCGAGGGACAGGGCGAGCAGCAGCGGGGTGGCGGTCAGGCGCATGGAGAACTCCTTGTTGTGCCATTGAGGGTGGTGTCGTAGCGATGAACGCGCTGTGAGCCCATTCGGGGTTGGGCACGTTCCGGGACGGGTTGCCGACGATTCAGGTGGCGGCCTCAGGTTATGCTGTGCCGATGCTCTACCTTGCTTCCCGCTCCCCCCGACGCAACCAGCTGCTGGCCCGACTCGGACGCCCCTTCCAGGCCTTGGACCTGGAGGTCGTCGAGCAGCGCGCGCCCGCCGAAAGCGCCGAACAGTATGTCTGCCGCGTCGCTGCCGACAAGGCGCGTGCCGGCCTGGCCCGGGTGCTGGCCGATGACCCGCAGGCGCGGGTGCTCGGTTCGGACACCGAGGTGGTGCTGGACGGCGACGTGTTCGGAAAGCCCACCGACGCTGCCGATGCGCGGGCGATGCTGGCGCGTCTTGCCGGGCGTACCCATCAGGTGATGACTGCCGTGGTGGTGGTCGGCGCGGACGGGCTGGACAGCGAACTGGTCATTTCCGAAGTGACCTTCGCCCCGATCGACGCTGCCGACATCGCCGCCTACGTGGCCACCGGCGAGCCGTTGGACAAGGCCGGGGCCTACGCCATCCAGGGCGGTGCCGAGCGCTGGATCGAACATCTTTCCGGCAGCTACTCTGGCGTCATGGGGCTGCCATTGCTGCATACCGATCGTCTGCTGGCGCGCTGCGGCGTGCCGGCCACAACTGCCGATGCCGCCAGGGAGGCTGCCGATGTCTGAGGAAATCCTGGTCAATGTGACCCCGCGCGAAACCCGGGTCGCGGTGATCGAGAACGGCATGCTGCAGGAACTGCACATCGAGCGCGGTTGGCGCCGGGGTGTGGTCGGCAACATCTACAAGGGCAAGGTGCAGCGGGTGATGCCCGGAATGCAGGCGGCCTTCGTCGAAGTCGGGCTGGAGCGCGCCGCGTTCCTGCACGCCAACGACGTGGTGCGGCCGGCGCCGGTGGCCAGTGCCGATACCGAGAACACCACGCTGCCGCCGCCCTCCAGCGTGCCGATCGTGGAGCTGCTGCGCGACGGCCAGGACATCGTGGTGCAGGTGGTGAAGGACCCGATCGGGACCAAGGGCGCACGCCTGACCACCCAGATCAGCATTCCCTCGCGCTACATGGTGCTGCTGCCGCAGTCCAAGGTGGTGGGGGTGTCCGCGCGCATCGAGGATGAAACCGAGCGCGCCCGCCTGAAGGCCCTGGTGACCGAACTGTCGGCGCAGCATGGGGGCTACGGCTACATCGTGCGTACCAATGCCGAGGGCCAGCCGGCCGAGGCCATCGCCGAGGACATCGCCTACCTGTCGCGCGTATGGAACGTGGTCGAGCGTCGTGGCCGCGAAGCGGCCTCGTGCAGCAACATCTATGAAGACCTGAGCCTGCCGCTGAGATCGGTACGCGACCTGATCCGCAAGGACGTTGACAAGGTGAAGGTGGACTCCAAGGAGACCTTCGCGCAGTTGCAGGCCTTTGTTGCCAAGTACATGCCGGTGCTGGCCGAGAAGATCGAGCTGTACAGCGGTGATCGCCCGATCTTCGACATGTTCGGGGTGGAGGACGAGATCGGCCGCGCGCTGGACAAGCAGGTGCCGCTGAAATCCGGTGGCTACCTGGTGATCGACCAGACCGAGGCGATGACCACCATCGACGTCAACACCGGTTCGTTCCTTGGCCAGCGCAACCTGGAAGAGACAGTGTTCCGCACCAACCTGGAAGCGGCGCAGGCGGTGGCACGGCAGCTGCGGCTGCGCAACCTGGGCGGCATCATCATCATCGATTTCATCGACATGGATGATGCCGAGCACCGCCGCCAGGTATTGCGTACGCTGGAAAAGGCGCTGGCCCGCGACCATGCCAAGACCACGGTGTACGACTTCTCGCCGCTGGGCCTGGTGGAGATGACCCGCAAGCGCACGGTGGAAAGCCTGGAGCGCCAGCTGTCGGAAACGTGCCCGCAGTGCAGCGGCCGCGGCAGCATCAAGACCACCGAGACGGTGACCTACGAGATCTTCCGCGAGATCACCCGCGCCGTGCGCCAGTTCGATGCCGCGCGCCTGCTGGTGATCGCTTCGACCAAGGTGGTCGCGCGCATCACCGACGAGGAATCCGCGGCGGTGGCCGAGCTGGAGGAATTCCTCGGCAAGAGCATCCGCTTCCAGGCGGACGAGCAGTACCTGCAGGAGCAATTCGATGTCGTTCTGCTCTGATCCTCGCCGGCCGCAGGCCGGCGGTGGCCGATGAGCGCGCCGCCGCGCCTGCGACTGCGAAGGATCCGCCGTCATTTCATTGCCGCCTGCGCGGTGGGCCTGGTCGGGCTTGCACTGCTGGTGGGCACCCTCAGCCAGCTGCTGCCGCTGGCTGAGCGCCATCCCGAGAAGATTGCTGCCTGGCTGAGCGAACGCGCTGGCCAGCCGGTGCGTTTCGACCAGCTGCAGACCGCCTGGACCCGGCGTGGTCCGCTGCTGCAGCTCAAGGGCCTGCGCATCGGCGCCGGCCAAGGCCTGGCGATCGGCGAGGCCGAGGTGCTGGTATCGATGTACAGCGGCCTGTTGCCTGGCCGGTCGCTGACCGAGCTGCGCCTGCGTGGCCTGGCGCTCGACCTGCAGCAGGGCGAGGACGGTCGCTGGTCGGTGCGCGGCCTGCCGCAGGCCGCCAATGGCGGGGACCCGCTGGATGCGCTGCGCCGGCTGGGCGAACTGCAGGTGATCGGAGGCCGCCTGGGCGTGCATGCGCCGGGGTTGGGGATCGATACCACGCTGCCACGCATCGACGTGCGCCTGCGGGTCAACGGCGACCGCCTGCGTGTCGGTGTGCGCGCCTGGGCCCAGAGCGAAGCGCTGCCGTTGACGGCGGTGCTGGACGTGGACCGCGTGCGCGGCAATGGCCAGGCCTGGCTGGGCGCCGATCCGGTCGATTTTCATGCCTGGTCGCCGCTGCTGGCGGCCGGCGGTGTGCGCCTGCGCGAAGGCAAGGGCGAACTCAACCTGTGGCTGACCCTGCGCGATTTCGCACCGGTGGCGGTGACCACCGATTCGGACCTGCGTGATGTCCGCATCGATGGCGCACCGATGCCCGCGATGGCGGCTCCGCAGCTGCAGCTGCAGCGGTTGCAGGCACGCCTGCGCTGGCAGCGCCAGGCCGATGGCTGGGCATTGCAGGTGCCGCGCCTGCGCCTGAAAACCGAAGACGGCGAGCAGCAGCTCGATGGCCTGCAGTTGCAGCTCGGCAAGCAGCTGCGGGTCCGTTCCGGTGAAGTGCAGGCCGGCATCGCGCTGCGTGCGCTGGCCCTGAGCGATCGTCTTGAACCGGGCCTGCGTCGCTGGCTGTTCCTGTCCAGGCCGCAGTTGGACGTGCGCGAGTTGCAGCTGGCGGGCGAACGCGATGGCCCGTTGTGGGCACAGGGCGAACTGCAGTCGCTGGGCTTCGCCAGCGTGGGCAATTCGCCCGGCCTGCGTGGCCTGGGCGGACGCTTCGAAGGCGACGCGGATGGCTTCAGCCTGCAGCTGCAGCCGCAACGCCAGCTGCAGTTCGATTGGCCGACCGGCTTCGGCGTGCGCCACGATCTGCACCTGGCGGGCCAGGTGGTGGGCTGGCGCGATGAAGGCGGTGGCTGGCGCATCGGCACGGCGGCGATGCGCGTGGAAGGCACCGACTATGCGGCAGACGTGCGCGGTGGCGTCTGGTTCCAGGGCGACGGTACGCGGCCGTGGCTGCAGCTGGCGGCCAAGCTGGACGACGTGCCGATGACCGCGGCCAAGCGCTTCTGGATCCACTCCAAGATGAGCAAGGGGGCCACCGACTGGCTGGACATGGCGCTGGCCGGCGGCCAGGTGCGCAATGGCATCGGCCTGGTCAGTGGCGACCTGGACGATTGGCCGTTCGACAACAACGATGGCCGCTTCGAGGCCACCGGCCATATCACCAATGGTGACATCCGCTTCCAGCACGACTGGCCGTTGATGCGCCAGGTCGACGCCGATATCGCCTTCATCGGCCCCGGCTTCGACATGCACGGTCGCGGCGATCTGGCCGGCGTGGCGGTGCAGAAATTCGAGGCGGGCATCCAGGACTTCGGGCAGCAGCCGCTGTACGTGCGTGCCGATGCGCAGAGCGAGGCCGGCAGGCTGCTGGCCATGCTGCGGCAGAGCCCGCTGCACAAGGATTATGGCGACACCCTGGACAACCTCACCGCTGCGGGCCCGGCGCATGTGACCTTCGATCTGCTGCAGCCGCTGCACCACGATGAAGGTGGCGGCCATCTGCAGGGGACGGTCGATCTGGCCGGCGTGAAGCTGGTCGACAAGCGCTTCCAGCTCACCTTTGACAACATGCACGGGCAGGCGCGCTACAGCAATGGCGGTTTCGGCGCCGAGGAACTGACGGTGCGCCACCTCGGCCAGGACGGCCGCCTGAGCCTGCGTGCCGGTGGCTACGTGCATGACAGCAAACTGGCTTTTGAATCGCAGCTGTCGGCCACGCTTGATGCGGGCGTGCTGATCGACCGTGCACCGGAGATGGCCTGGCTGAAGCCCTACATCGCCGGCACCTCGCCGTGGACCATCGCGGTGAACCTGCCGAAGGTCGCGCCCGGTGCACCGGCGCCTCCCAGCGAACTACGGCTGAGCTCGGATCTGGTCGGCACCCGTCTGGACCTGCCGGCACCGCTGGATAAACCTGCCGGGGAGCCGTTGGCGACCACGGTGGCCGCACAGCTGCCAATGGGCGCCGGCCGTATCGATGTGGCCTTCGGCCAGCGTCTGGCCCTGGCAGCACGCAGCCACAACAACCAGACGGGTGTGCAGGTGACGCTGGGCAGCGACCATGTCGATCGCGAGCCGCCGCCGAGCGGGCTGACCGTCAACGGTCGCAGTCCGACCCTGGATGCGCTGGAGTGGATCAGCCTGGCGCGTGGGGGCGGTGACGATGACACGATGCCGCTGCGTGCGGTGGATGTGCAGGTCGGTAAGCTGATGCTGATTGGCGGCGTCTTCGAACAGACCCGGTTGCAGTTGCAGCCGGGCCCGCAGGCACTGAATGTACGCTTGGACGGCCCGTCGCTGGCCGGGCGCCTGACCGTCCCCAATGCAGACGGCGGCACCATCAGTGGCCAGCTCGACCGCGTGCACTGGCAGTCACTGCCGGCGGCTCCGGGTGCACCGGCCGCACCGGCACGGGTACAGGCCGGCGCCAACGACATGGACCCGGCCAAGCTGCCGCCGTTCGCGCTGGACATCGCCGACCTGAAGTTCGGCAAGGTGGTGCTGGGCCAGGCGGTGCTGCGTACGCGGCCACTGGCCAATGGCCTGAACGTGGACGAGCTGCGCTTCCGTGCGCCCGACCAGGAAATCGACATCAGCGGTCGCTGGCTGGGCCGCACCGGTGGTGCCCGCACCGAGCTGACCGCACAGGTGCGCAGCGAGGACCTGGGCGGACTGATGCAGAACCTCGACTACGGCGGCCAGCTGCGTGGCGGTTCCGGCCAGGCGCAGCTGCAGGCCACGTGGAGCGGGGGGCCGTCGGACTTCCAGCTGGGCAACCTGCAGGGCCGCCTGGACCTGCATGCACGCAATGGCCAGCTGCTGGAGCTGGAGCCGGGCGCTGGCCGCGTGCTGGGCCTGCTCAGCGTGACCCAGCTGCCGCGGCGCCTGATGTTCGACTTCCGCGACTTCTTCTCCAAGGGCTTCGCGTTCAACCAGATCGACGGCAGCATGCAGTTCGGCCAGGGCATGGCGCGCACCGACAAGGTGCTGATCGAAGGCCCGGCAGCCAACATCACCATCCGCGGCCAGGCCGACCTGCGCAACCAGCAGTTCGACCAGACCATCGACGTCAACCCGCGCGCCGGCAATCTGCTGACCGTAGTGGGGGCGGTGGCCGGTGGCCCGGTGGGGGCGGCGCTGGGCGCGGCCACCAATGCGGTATTGTCCAAACCATTGGGCGAGATTGGCGCCCGTACCTACAAGGTGACCGGTCCATGGAAGGAACCGAAGGTGGAAGTGATCGAGCGCAGCCGCGACAAGGCTCCGCCACCCGCGCCGGCACCGGCGCCGGCCATCCCGCCGACCGTCACCGGCCTGCCGCGCTCGCGTTGAGCGCGGCTTTCCTGTTCACGGGGCTTGCCTGAGCGCCCCCGCATCCCCAGATCGAGAACCATGACTGATATCGCCCTGACGCTTGCCCAAGACCGCCTGCTGCGCCCCGGCGGCCTGGATACCGCTGGCCTGGAGCGCACCTTCGGCCAGCTGCTCGGCCCCGGTGTGGACTTCGGCGACCTCTATTTCCAGCACGCCCGCCGCGAGAGCTGGAGCGTGGAAGACGGCATCGTCAAGGACGGTGCCCATTCCATCGAGCAGGGCGTGGGCGTGCGGGCGATTTCCGGCGAGAAGACCGGTTTCGCCTACTCCGATGACATCCATGCCGATGCGCTGCGGGTGGCGGCGCAGTCGGCGCGCGCGATCTCGCGTGAAGGTGGCGCCCAGTCCGGGCGATCGCTGCTGCGCGGCAACGCGCGCGCGTTGTACCCGGCGCTGGACCCGATCGATGGCATCGGCAACGAGGCCAAGGTCGAGGTGCTCAAGCGCCTGGATGGCTACCTGCGCGCCGCCGACCCGCGCGTGAAGCAGGTGATGGTGAGCCTGTCCGGCGGCGTCGATACGGTGCTGATCGCCCGCAGCGACGGTGTGCTGGGCGCTGACGTGCGCCCGCTGGTGCGCCTGAACGTGCAGGTGATCGTCGAGCACAACGGTCGCCGCGAGTCCGGCTATGCCGGCGGTGGTGGCCGCTATGGGTATGAGGAACTGTTCGCCGACGGCCGCCCCGAGGCCTTTGCCCGCGAGGCGCTGCGCCAGGCGCTGGTGAACCTGGATGCCGTTCCGGCACCGGCCGGGGTGATGCCGGTGGTGCTCGGTCCGGGCTGGCCCGGCGTGCTGCTGCACGAAGCGGTCGGCCATGGTCTGGAAGGCGACTTCAACCGCAAGGGCACCAGTGTCTATGCCGGCCGCATCGGTGAGCGCGTCGCGGCGCCGGGCGTGACCATCGTCGACGACGGTACGCTCGACGGCCGTCGTGGTTCGTTGAACATCGACGATGAGGGCCACCCGAGCCAGTGCACCACCCTGATCGAGGACGGCATCCTGGTCGGCTACATGCAGGACAGCCTCAACGCACGGCTGATGGGCATGGCGCCGACCGGCAACGGCCGCCGCGAATCGTTCGCGCACCTGACCATGCCGCGCATGACCAACACCTACATGCGCGCCGGCCAGCATGACCCGCAGGAAATGATCCGTTCGGTGAAGAAGGGCCTGTACGCGGTCAACTTCGGCGGCGGCCAGGTCGACATCACCAGCGGCAAGTACGTGTTCTCGGCCACCGAGGCCTACCTCATCGAGGATGGCCGCATCACCACGCCGGTGAAGGGTGCGACGCTGATCGGCAACGGTCCGGAAACCATGCAGAAGGTACGCATGGTCGGCAACGATCTGGCCCTGGACGAGGGCGTGGGCATCTGTGGCAAGGACGGGCAGAGCGTGCCCGTGGGTGTTGGCCAGCCCTCGCTGCTGATCGAGGGCATCACCGTCGGCGGTACCCAGGCCTGAGCCGGGCGATGGCCAGCGCCACCGCCCCGGCCGGCGCGGACTCAGTCCTCGTCGGCTTCGTCGCTCTCGACGGGGTCGGCGTCTTCGGCGCTGGCCTTCAGGCCCAGCGCGGCCGGCAGCATCAGGGCACGCAGCACCTGGAAGATTTCGCGGTAGGCGCGCGGCGGCTTGTTCTTGGCCTTTTCGGCCTGCGCATTGCGCACCAGCGTGCGCAGCTGCTGGCGGTCGGCCTGCGGGTAGTCGTCCAGCAGTGCAGCCAGCGCCTTGTCACCCTCGGCCAGCAGGCGGTCGCGCCAGTCTTCGGCGCGGTGCATCATCGCCACTTCACGGCGGCCGGTTTCGCTGTTGGCGTCCAGCGCATCGCGGATCGCATCCAGCGTGGCGTCATCTTCGCGGCGCATGTGCTTGGCCAGAAACGCCAGCTGGCGCTTGTGGGCGATGTGGGCGGTGATGCGCTTGCACTCGGCGATATGCGGCAGCAGGTCTTCCGGGATCGGCAGGCGTGCCAGCTGGGCCGGGGTCAACGACACCAGCTTCTCGCCCAGGGCCAGCACGTCGAGCGCGTCGCGCCGGTTCTGGCTGCGGCTCTTGTCGTGGAATTCACCGGTTTCTTCGTCGCGTCCGCGCATCGTTCCTACCTGATCTCAAAAAAAGTCGCCCGGCGTGATGCCGGGCCCAACCCGTACAGGATAAAGCATTGAACGTGATCGCCCCTGAAGTCGCTGTCGGCGACGACAGCCCGGCCCGGCTGGAACGGCTGGCCGACCTCTCCCAGCAGCTGCTCGACCGTGCCCGTGCGCTGGGCGCCAGCCAGGCCGAGGTCAGCTGCAGCGAGGACCGTGGCCTGGAGGTCAATGTCCGCCTTGGCGAAGTTGAGACCGTGCAGTCCACCCGTGACCGCGGTATCGCCGTCACCGTCTATTTCGGCCAACGCAAGGGCAGCGCCAGCACCGGCGACCTGAACGAGGCCAGCCTTGCCGCCACGGTCGAGCAGGCCTGTGCGATCGCCCGGCATACCGAGGACGACCCGGCCGCCGGCCTGGCTGAGGCCACGCTGATGGCCACCGATTTCCCGGACCTGGATGCCTGGCATCCCTGGGCGCTGCAGGCCGACGAGGCGGTGGACCTGGCCCTGGCCTGCGAGAACGCAGGTCGTGAGGCCGATGCGCAGATCCGCAATTCCGACGGCGCCTCGGTGTCGAGCATGCAGAGCCTGTCGGTGTACGCCAACTCGCATGGCTTTTTCGGCCGTGAGCGCGGCACCCATCATTCGGTGGGCTGTGCGCTGATCGCCGGCCAGGGCGATGGCATGCAGCGCGATGGCTGGTACACCAGCGCGCTGGCCCGCGAGGATCTGGAAGAGGTGGGCCTGGTCGGTCGTCGTGCTGCCGAGCGCACCGTCGCCCGCCTGCAGCCTCGTTCGATGGCCACCGGCAGCATGCCGGTGCTGTTCGCCCCGGAAGTGGCGCGCAGCCTGGTCGGCCACCTGCTGTCGGCGGTGTCCGGCGGTGCCCTGTACCGCCAGGCCAGCTTCCTGCTGGACAGCGTTGGCCAGCAGCTGTTCCCGGACTGGATGCAGATCGAGGAACTGCCCCACCTGCGCCGTGGCCTGCGCTCGGCCGCCTTCGACGGTGACGGCGTGGCCACCCGTGCTTCGGCCCTGGTCCGCGACGGTGTGCTGCAGCGCTATGTGCTGGGCAGCTACTCGGCACGCAAGCTGGGCCTGCAGACCACCGCCAATGCCGGTGGCGTGCACAACCTGCAGTTGGCCGCCAACGCGGGCTCCCTGCAGGAAATCGCCCGGCAGATGGGCGATGGCCTGCTGGTGACCGAACTGATGGGGCAGGGCGTGAACGGGGTGACCGGCGACTACTCGCGCGGTGCCGGCGGCTTCCGCGTCGAGAATGGTGAGATCCAGTACCCGGTGGATGGCATCACCATCGCCGGCAACCTGCGCGAGATGTTCAGCAGCATCGAGGCGGTCGGCAGCGACGTCGACCCGCGCTCGCACATCCGGACCGGTTCGATCCTGCTGGGGCGGATGACCATCGCCGGTAATGATTGATGGCGTCGATGGCGTAAGCTATGCCCGCCTGACGCAACCAGCTTGGTGCTGGTGGGTCAAGACCACCCAATGAAAAGGAGTTTTGTCGTGAGCGAATTCGATAACGTCCCGCCGCCGCCGGCCACCACCGACGTGCCGGCCGACCAGCGCACCATGGCCCTGGCTGCCCACCTGCTGGGCATCTTCACCGGCTTCATCGGCGCGCTGATCATCTGGCTGATCAACAAGGACGATGCTGGCAAGGCCTTCGTGACCGACCAGGCCAAGGAAGCCCTGAACTTCCAGATCACCGTGACCATCGCGATGGTCATCAGCATCATCCTGATGATCGTGATCATCGGCGGCATCCTGGCCCCGATCGTCGGCGTCATCAACCTGGTGTTCTGCATCATTGCTGCTGTGAAGGCCAACAACGGCGAAGCCTACCGCTACCCGTTCACCCTGCGCCTGATCAAGTAAGACCGGCCGCATGTGGAACTGAAAACGCCCGGCATTGCCGGGCGTTTTCATGTGCGGGGAGCGGCGGGCGGTGCCCGGCGAGCGAGCAGCGATCAATGATCGCGTTCGACCGCCAGCGTCGCCAGCGCACGCAGTGCATCGGCCTCTTCGCCGTATCCGGCCAGGATCGACTGCATGCGCGCTGCGAGCTCGTGCAGCTGGGCCTTTGCGCCGTCCATGCCAAGCAGGGCCGGGAAGGTGCTCTTGTCCTGCGCCTGGTCCTTGCCGGCGGTCTTGCCCAGCTGCTCGGAACTGGCCTCGACATCGAGGATGTCGTCGCGGACCTGGAAGGCCAGGCCGAGTGCATCGGCGAAGCTGTCCAGCTGGGCCAGCTGCGGTTCGTGGGCCTGCCCGCAAAGCGCACCCATGCGTACCGCCGCGCGGATCAGTGCACCGGTCTTCAGCGCATGCATGCGGGTCAATGCTGCCAGCGTCTGCTGCTGGCCGGTGGCGTCGATATCCAGCGCCTGGCCGCCGCACATGCCGGACGCGCCGGAGGCGTGGGCCAGGGTCTGCAGGCAGGCCACGCGCAGCGTGGCCGGCAGCGGCGCATCGGCGAGCAGGCCAAAGGCACGGGTCTGCAGCGCGTCGCCGGCGAGGATCGCGGTAGCTTCGTCGAAGGCGATGTGGGTGGTCGGCTTGCCACGGCGCAGCGCGTCGTCATCCATCGCCGGCAGGTCGTCATGCACCAGCGAGTAGGCGTGGATGAGTTCGACCGACATGGCCGCCGCATCCAGGCTTTCCGGCTGCGCACCGAACAGGTGGCCACTGGCGTAGACCAGCAGCGGGCGCATGCGCTTGCCACCGCCCAGCACCGAATAGCGCATGGCCTGGTGCAGGCGCTGCGGTGCTTCGGCAGGCGAGGGCAGAGCGGCGTCGAGCTGGCTTTCGATACGGTCGCGCCAGCGCGCGAACAGAACCTCAGCCGTCATGGCTGGGCGGATCGAAGGGCTCGGAGGCTTCCGGCTGTGCCGGATCGCTGAGCAGGCGCACGCGCAGTTCGGCCTGCTCCAGCGCCTGCTGGCACTGGCGATACAGACCGACGCCACGTTCGTAAGCACTGAGCGAGGCTTCCAGGCTCAGCTCGCCGGTTTCCATCTGCTCCACCAGCTGTTCCAGCGATTCGAGCGACTGCTCGAACTGGGCAACCGGGGAGGCGTTTTCGGGGGACTTCTTGGCCATGTGGCAAGTGTGGACGGGCCGCGCGCGGGGGTCAATTCACCAGCCGCCCGGGCGCCACTGCAACTGTGCGCCATGCGCCTGCAGCCAGGCCCGCAGCGGTGCGGCGATGACCACATCGGCGGCGGCCAGCAACTGCGGGCCATCAAAGATCAGCGGCAGCTGCGCGCGTCGCCACGGGGCGAGGTGTTCGCGTTGCAGGCAGTCCTTCAACGCGTGCGAATGCTGGCGACCGGGCAGCAGAATGCGCTCACCGCCCACGCGTGCACGGACCTGCAGCGGGCGTTCGAAGGCCGGGGTGCCCTGCAGGCGCAGCTGTCCGCCATCGGGCAGCGGCAGCGGTGCGCATCCATCCCATTCGACCTGCCACTCGAGGGGAAGCGCAGGTAGCTGGGCCGGCAGCAGGTAGGCGTGGTCGCGCCACTGCTGGATCGCGTGATCGTGCCAGTTCACACGGGCCTGACGATCGTTGCCGGCGGGCAGCAGCTCGTCCAGTGCCTGTTGCAGCACCGTGGCCGGCAGCGGCGCCGCACCGTGGCCGGCCACCCAGGCACGCAGCACGCGTGCGGCGCGCCCCGGTGAGACCTGGCGCAGCAGCTGCAGCGACAGCACGCGCGGTGCCACCTCCAGATGCGCGATCAGCTCGGCGTCCTCCTCGTCGAGCAGTTCGCGGGTCTGCCCGCAGTGCATCGCGCTGCCCGCCAGCGCCGCAGCGGCATGCGGCCAGCGCTGGCGCAACAACGGCAGCACCTGCAGACGCAGGAAGTTGCGATCGGCGTGGTCGTCGCCATTGCTGGGGTCTTCGATCCAGTGCAGCGCATGGTGGCGCGCGTAATCGAGCAGTGCACTGCGCGGGACCGCCAGCAGCGGCCGCCACAAGGGGTGTTCGCCAAGGCGGCTGTGCGTGGACATCGCCGCCAGGCCATCGACGCCGGAAGCGCGCAGGGCGCGCAACAGGAAAGTCTCGGCCTGGTCGTCCTGGTGCTGTGCCAGCGCCAGCGTTTCGCCGTCGCGCAGTTCGGCCGCGAACGCGGCGCGCCGCGCCAGTCGCGCGGCACCCTCGGTGCCCAGGCCTGTGCCGTTCTCGACCTGCACGCGGTGCACGGCCAGTTCAATGCCCCAGGCGTCGCATTGCTGCTGGCAGTGCAGCACCCAGTCATCCGCATCGGGCTGCAGGCCGTGATGCACGTGCACCGCGCGCAGCGCAGTGCCGGAGGCCTGCGCGCAGCGCCACAGCCAGTGCAGCAGCACGGTGGAGTCGACACCACCGCTGTAGCCCACCAGCAGCGGCGCATCCAGCGGAACGAGGGCAGGGAAGGCAGTCACGGCGGCAAGTATAGGGTTGCTCGGCAGGGCTGCGCCCTGCACCCGCTACGATCCAGAGCAACAGCAACAGCAACAGCAGAAGCTGGTTTCCTGAGGGTAGGCGGGGTGGGTCCGGTTGCGGGAGACGCCGTAAACCCGTCCATGGGGGCTTGGCCGCGGCATCCATGCCGCGGACACTCCCGCAACCGGACCCACCCCGCCTTCGACAGTTGGCCGCGATCTGTTGGAACGACGTATTGCCCTGGTGGGTGTCGACCTTGGTCGACACAGTAGATCCACGCCATGCGTGGATGACTCATTCGATATCTGACAGATGTGTCGACCAAGGTCGACACCTACCAACAGCCGCCGGAATCTGTCGAAGGCGGGGCACTGTGGGTTTGCGGGGTGTGAGCCGCATGGGCCCGAGGCATGCCTCGGGCGGGTTGGGCAGGACGCCCAACCCCGGTCTTGCCGTGTGCGCAGGAAAGCGCACACGAGCAAGCGGCGACAAAGCCCCGGGGGTCACTTCATGGACGGGTTTACGGCGTCCCCGCAAACCCACAGTACCCCGCCATCCCACGGAATTCTGCTTTGGCTGTTGCTTCAGCTGTTGCCGTTGCGTGTAGCGGGTGCAGGGTCGCAGGCCCTGCCGAACCCCTTCACTCCGCGACGTGCTCGACCTGCCGCGGTTCGGGCTTGGTATCGGGCAGCTGCCAGAAGATCATCGTCGAGGTCAGCGTGATCGCGCCCACGCACAGGAACGTCGCATGCAGCGCCGCAGTGGCGCTGTTGCTGTCCAGGTGACTGCCGAACGCGGCCAGCAGACTGCCGGCCGCCGCGGCACCGAAACCGGCGGCGAGCATCATCACCATCGACAGCAGGCTGTTGCCGGAACTGGCGAATTCACGGTCCAGATCGCGCAGGGTCACGGTGTTCATCACGGTGAACTGCAGTGAATTGACCGCGCCGAAGAACGCCAGCTGCAACAGGCGCCAGGCCAGGTGCTGGCCCGGTGTCATCAGGATGAAGCTGGCCATCGCCAGGCCCACCAGCACGGTGTTGACCATCAGCACGCGGCGGTAGCCGTAGCGTTCGACCAGCTTCACCGCCAGTTTCTTCGACACCATGCCGGCCGCCGCCACCGGCACCATCATCAGGCCGGCGTTCATTGGGCCCAGGCCCAGGCCGACCTGCAGCAGCAGCGGGATCAGCATCGGCATGGCGCTGCTGCCGATGCGCGAGAACAGGTTGCCGAGGATGCCGATGCGGTAGCTGGGCACACGGAACAGGGCCAGCGAGAACAAGGGCGCGGTGGAGTTGGCGGCGTGCAGCCAGTAGCCCACCAGCGCCGCCAGGCCGGCCACGGTCATCAGCATCACCAGCGCATGTGGCGTACCGAGCCCGGAGATGCCGTCCAGCGCCAGTGACAGCACCACCATTGCGAAGGCCAGCATGATGTAGCCACGCAGGTCGAAACGGGTGCGATGGCTGGCGTAGTGGTCGGGCATGATCTTCATCGCGGCGATGAAACCGATCACGCCGATCGGCAGGTTGATCAGGAACACCCAGTGCCATGAGGCGATCTCCACCAGCCAGCCGCCCAGCGTGGGACCGATCAGCGGACCAACCAGGGCCGGGATGGCGATGAAGCTCATCGCGCGCAGGAAATCCTCGCGTGGCACCGAACGCATCACCGCCAGCCGGCCGACCGGCAGCAGCATGGCACCGCCGATGCCCTGCAGCACGCGCGCACCGACCAGCTGGTGCAGGTGCTGGGCCAGCGCGCAGGCCAGCGAGCCGAGGGTGAACAGGATGATCGCCACCAGGAAGGTACGGCGGGTGCCGTAGCGGTCGGCGATCCAGCCGGAGGCGGGGATGAAGGTGGCCACCGCCAGCGCGTAGCTGAACACCACCGACTGCATCTGCAGCGGGCTTTCGCCCAGGCTGGCGGCCATCGCCGGCAACGCCGTGTTGACGATGGTCGAGTCCAGCATCTGCATGAAGATCGCCAACGAAACCAGCCACAGCAGGGGGCGCTGGCGGTTGTAGGTCGATGGCGATGTGGACATGGGGTGCGGCCGGTGCAACGTGGGGGAGGCCATGATCGCGCACTGCGGGTCACGGCGCGATCAACATCGCGCCGCAACCGCATGCGCAGTGTTCAGCGCTGGCTGTGCGCGTGCACCGCGTCTACCAGCACCTGCACATGCGCGGGGTCCATGTCCGGCGACATGCCGTGGCCGAGATTGAACACATGGCCCTCGCGCGAACCACCGTTGCCGGCGGCATAGGTGTCGAGCACGCGTGCCGCAGCGGCGGCGATCGCATCCGGCGAGGCGTACAGGGTGGTCGGGTCGAGGTTGCCCTGCAGGGCGACGCGGCCGCCGGTGCGGCGCATCGCCTCGTCCAGGTCCAGCGTCCAGTCCAGGCCGAGCGCATCGGCGCCGGTCTGCGACAGCGCTTCCAGGTGCAGGCCGGTGCCCTTGCCGAACAGGATCAGCGGCGTGCGCTCGCTGCCTTCGCCGCGCTCCAGGCCCTGCGCAATCCGCTGCAGGTAACGCAGCGAGAACTCGCGGTACATCGACGGCGACAGCACGCCACCCCAGGTGTCGAACACCTGCAGCGCCTGCGCACCGGCCGCGCGCTGCGCGCCGAGGTAGGCGATCACCGCGTCGGTGGTGACCTCCAGCAGGCGGTGCAGGGCCTGCGGATGGTTCAGTGCCATCGCCTTGATGCGCGCGAAGTCCTTGCTGCCGCCGCCTTCCACCATGTAACAGGCCAGCGTCCACGGGCTGCCGGAGAAGCCGATCAGCGGTACCTGGCCGTCCAGCTCGCGGCGGATCAGGCGCACCGCGTCCATCACGTAGCCCAGGTCCTGTTCCATGTCCGGCACCGCCAGCTTGGCGATGGCCGCTTCATCTCGTACCGGGTGGCGGAACTTGGGGCCTTCGCCTTCGACGAAGTACAGCTCCAGGCCCATCGCATCGGGAATGGTGAGGATGTCCGAGAACAGAATGGCCGCGTCCAAGGGGAACCGGCGCAGTGGCTGCAGGGTGACTTCGCAGGCGATCTCCGGATTCTTGGCCATGGCCAGGAAGCTGCCGGCCTTGGCCCGGGTCGCGCGGTATTCCGGCAGGTAGCGGCCGGCCTGGCGCATCAGCCAGACAGGGGTGCAGTCCACCGGTTCGCGGCGCAGGGCGCGCAGCAGGCGATCGTTGCGGAGAGGGCTGGTCACGATGGGCATTCCTTGGACGAAAGTTGGCAGCGGCGTCAGTCGCCGTGCGAAAGGATCTGGAAGCCACGATGCAGTTCGGCATCGCGGGCCTTCTCGAAGGCGTGGCGGGCTTCGTCGGCCTGCAGGAACAACTCGCGCCGCAGCTGCGAGCGGCTGCCGACGCGGCCGCTCTCGCGCAGCAGTTCCCAGCCGCCGAAGAGGTCCGGCTGCAGGCTCAGGCGCAGGAAGCGCGGTGCCTGCGCACCGGCGTCGGGATGTTGCAGGTAGACGTGCATGGTGCCGATTGTAGCGGGGCCAGGGTGACCCCGGCCGCAACGTGGTAGTGCCGGCCGCTGGCCGGCTTCGCCGTTACCGGAGTTGCCGGCCAGCGGCCGGCACTACCAGGCTGCGTGGCAGGATTGCCGGCCAGCGGCCGGCATTACCGGACCGACAGCACCTTCAGCACCGCTGCTTCATCCACGTCCGGCACCACTTCAGCGCGGCCCATGCCACGCCACAGCACCAGGCGCAGGCGGCCGGCCACATTCTTCTTGTCCAGCCGCATGCGGCCGAGCAGGGCCTGCGGGTCCAAGCCGGCCGGGATCGCCACCGGCAGGCCGAGCCGTTCCAGCAGCGCCTGCAGGCGCGCGCGGTCGGCATCGTCGGCCAGGCCGAGGTCGGTGGACAGCTGCGCGGCCAGTACCATGCCCACCGCCACGGCCTCGCCGTGGTTCAGCGCATCGCGGCCCGGGGCCGAATAGCCCTGTTCGGTCTCGATGGCATGGCCGAAGGTGTGGCCCAGGTTGAGCAGGGCGCGCTCGCCCTTCTCGAACGGATCGCGCTCGACGATGGCGGCCTTGTGCCGGCAGCTGCGCGCGATGGCTTCGGAAAGCACGTTGTCTTCGCCGGCCAGCAGCGCATCGGCATGCTGCTGCAGCCATTCGAAGAACACGGCATCGCCCAGCGCGCCGTACTTCACCACTTCGGCCAGGCCAGCACGCAGCTCGCGCGGCGGCAGGGTGGCCAGCACGCGGGTATCGGCGATGACCGCACGCGGCGGATGGAACGCGCCGACCAGGTTCTTGCCGGCCGGAATGTCGACCGCAGTCTTGCCGCCCACTGACGAATCGACCATCGCCAACAGGGTGGTCGGCAGTTGCACGCAGTCCACGCCGCGCATCCAGCAGGCCGCGGCAAAGCCGGCGAGATCACCGACCACGCCGCCGCCGAGGGCGAATACACAGGCATCGCGGGTGGCGCCGAGCGCGGCCAGTGCTTCGATCGCGCGGCCGAATTCGGCCAGGGTCTTGGAGGCTTCGCCGGCGGCCAGAACGTGCTCGCCGACGATCAGGTCGGGCCGCGCAGCCAGCAGCGTCTGCTTGACCGACGCCAGATAGCGCGGGGCCACTTCGCTGTCGCTGAGCAGCAGCACGTGGCGGCCGCGCACGTGCGACGCCAGCGCGGCGCCATCGGCCTGGGCGCCGGCGCCGATGGTGATGGAGTAGGGGCGGTCGCCGCCAACGGCGACCTGCAGCAGGGCGGGGGAGGTCATGCGGTCAGGTCCTGGCGCTGCCATTGCGTGGCCAGCTTGACCACCAGGTGGGCGGTCGCGTCGGCAGCGGTGTATGGGTCGGTATCGAGGGTGAGGTCGGCCAGTTCGCGGTACAGCGGGTCGCGGTGTGCGGCCAGATCGTGCAGCACCTGCTCGCGGTCCGGGCGCTGCAGCAACGGCCGACCCTTGTCGCGGGCCAGGCGTTCCAGCTGCGCGGCCACGCTGACCCGCAGGTAGACCACGAAGCCGCGCCGGGCGATCAGTGCACGGTTGTCCGGATCCAGCACCGCGCCGCCGCCGGTGGAGACCAGCTGGCCGCGGCCTTCCAGCACGCGCGCAAGCGCCTCGCGTTCATGGCTGCGGAAGCCCGCTTCGCCGGAGTGCTCGAAGATGGTCGGGATGCTGGCGCCGGCGGCATCGACGATGGCCTGGTCGACATCGACGAAGTCCAGCGTGAAGCGCTCGGCCAGGCGGCGGCCGATGCAGGTTTTGCCGGCGCCCATCGGGCCGATCAGGATCAGGTTCGGAGCAGGATTCATGCCCCCTGATGCTAACACCTCCGTGCCCTGGCCTTTACGTTCTTCACGTCAGGGTAGGCCTTCCTGCGGGGTCTCCCGCGCCAGCCGGAGTACAGGCCATGACGGTCGCCAAGGTCATCGAAATCACCGCCTCCTCGCCGAAAAGCGTGGAGGACGCCGTGCGCAGCGGGCTGAAGAAGGTCTCCGAGACGGTCAAGGGCATCCAGGGCGCCTGGGTGAACGAGACCAAGGTGGTCACCAATGGCAGTGGCGAGATCACCGAGTGGCGGGTCAATCTGCGCGTGACCTTCCTGGTGGAATAAGCGCGCTCAGCGCACGTCCTGCACCTGGCGCTGGCCGTCCAGCACCACCACGTGGTCGGCCAGGGCGGGCAGGGCACGCAGCGCCTGGCGGCTGACCCGCTCGTAGTACTGCACGAAGCGCTCCAGCTGTGGCCGGCTCATGCCGTGCCGGCCCGGCTGCGCGGCCTGCAGGTTCTGCTCCTGCTGCCAGCGCCAGCGCGGTACCACCGAGAAATCCGGCGGCTGCAGGAACCACAGGCGGTCGCAGCGTTGCCACAGTGCCGGGTAGTCGCGAGCCAGCGCCTGGTTGCACCAGCGCCGCCAACGGCCATCGGCGTCGGCCTCGCGTTCCAGTGCGTTCAACGGGCTGTCCAGCGCGTCGTCATCCTGCGCGGGTGTGCCCAGGAACCAGCCTTCGAAGACCAGCAGGTCCAGCGGTTGCTGCAGCTGCGGCCATTGCGCTTCGGGCAGGCGTTCATCGGCCAGCTTGTCGAAGCGCGGCATCGCGAAAGGCTGGCGTGCGGCCACGGCGTCCAGCACTGCGTGGGCCAGCGGCAGATCATGGGTGCCCGGCGGGCCGCGGGTGATCAGCAGAGGGTGCACCTGGCGGGCCAGCCGCTGGCGCTGTGCGCGGGTCAGGTAGACATCATCAATCGACAGCGTGGCCGCATTCAGGCCGCGTGACTGGGCGCGCGCCACCACCTGTGTGGCCAGCGTCGATTTGCCGCTCCCCTGCAGGCCGCTGATCGCCAATACTGGAACCGCTGCACCGCTGCCCAGTGCATCGTCCAGCACCTGTTCGGCCAATGTTTCGGGGAATCCTTTCACCTGGGGCATATACGCAGCAGCGGCCATGCAGCCACAATAGCCCAATCCGTGTGAGAAGAACGCAATCATGAGCGACCTGTACGCCGAAGCCCTGTCCACGTTTGCCGGCCTGTTCGAAGAGGCCAAACAGAGCCGCGAGGTCGAGCCGAACGCGATGACCGTGGCCACCGCTGATACGCAGGGCCGTCCCTCGGCACGCACCGTGCTGCTGAAGGCGTTCGATGAGCGCGGCTTCGTCTTCTACACCCACCTGGACAGCCACAAGGGCCAGGAGCTGCAGGCCAATCCGCAGGCCGCGCTGTTGTTCCTGTGGCGCAGCCTGCGCGAGGCCGGCATCCAGGTGCGCATTGAAGGCCGTGTGGAGCAGGTCGCCGATGCCGAAGCCGATGCCTATTTCGCCAGCCGCCCGCGCATGAGCCAGATCGGCGCGTGGGCCTCGCAGCAGTCGAAGACGCTGGCGACGCGCGAGGAATTCGACGCGCGCGTGGCCGAGGTCGAAGCCCGCTTCGAGGGCAAGGACGTGCCGCGCCCGGAGGGCTGGAGCGGCCTGCGCGTGGTGCCCGACCGCATCGAGTTCTGGTACGGCGCGCAGTTCCGCCTGCACGAACGCTGGCGCTATGAGGCCGGTGCCGAAGGGCGCTGGAGCAAGCGCCTGCTGTACCCGTAAGGCTGCCCGATGCAACGCCTGCCGCTGTACCGCGTGGTGGTGTTCGTGCCATCGGTAGCACTGGATGCGGTGAAGCAGGGCATCCTGGCGGTGGACGCGCTGGCGGCCGGCGACTACGAACACGGTATGTGGTGGTCGGCGCCGGGGTTCGAGCAGTTCCGCCCGCGCGTGTGTGCGTCGCCCGCACAGGGTGAGGCGGGTCGCACCGAAGTGGTCGCCAGCGTGCGCCTGGAATTCTGCCTGCCACGCGACGCGCAGCGGCTGCAGCGCATCTTCGAACAGGGCATCGCGCCGCATCACCCGTGGCAGGTGCCGGTGGTGCAGGTAGAGGAAATCGAGCTGCTGCTGGCCGACGGGCGGCTGTTGTAGAGTCGAGCCATGCTCGGCTGCTGTTGCTCTGGCGCGCAAGGCAGCCGAGCATGGCTCGAGTCTACCAAGGGCGGATTGTTGCACTCAGACCCATCCGCTTCATCTGCGGGCAGGCCAGCAACCGGCACACTCCAACGAATGTCCTCTACTTCCGGAGTTGCCATGCCCTCCTGGCGTTGCCTGTTTGCGTTGCCGCCGCGTCACGGCGTGGAAGCACTCCTGCTCCTGCTTGCCCGCATTGTCGCCGGCGTGATGTTCTGCGTGTCCGGCTGGAACAAGGTGTTCACCGATGCGGGGCGCGAGCGCATGGTGCATACGTTGGTCGATGCGGGGATCCCGTTCCCGGTGTTCAGTGCGCCGGTGCTCGGCGGCATTGAATGGATTGCGGGCGGCCTGCTGGTGCTGGGCGTGCTCAGCCGGCCCTCGGCGTTGCTGCTGGCAGGTATCTGCGCGGTGGCTGCATTGACTGATGGCATCGCGCGCATTCCTGCCGGGCTGAGCGTGCCGGATTGGCTGAGCTGGTTCTTCTATCTCAGCGAAGTGCCGCTGGGTGTGCTGCTGTTGTGGATTGCCGCAGTGGGGAGTGGACGGTTCGCCATCGAAGCGCGCTGGGCACGCTGATTGCACCTTCTTCTGCGCCCGGCCGACGAGCGTGCTGTAGCGCCTGGGCGCTCCAGTAGATCCACGCCATGCGTGGATGGGGTGCTTGGGAAAAGCGGTGCGAACCAAGGTTCGCACCCACCAGGCAACGAGTGGTTACAATCCCTCCGCGCGCAGCCAGCGCCACAGTGTGGTGCGTGATACGCCCAGCGCCTGTGCCATACCCTCGCGATCGCTGCGATGTTCCTGCAGCAGCGCTTCCAGCTGTGCACGCGGCGGGCGCTTGCCGTTGCTTTCCACCGGTAGCGCAGCGGCGCCCTCATGCACCAGCTCGGGTGCCAGCTGCAGCAGTCGCGGAGCATCAATCAGCCCTTCAGCCGGCTGCCAGTGGATGCGCAGGCGATCCACCAGATTGCGCAGTTCGCGCACGTTGCCTGGCCAACCTGCGGCGGCCAGTACCGCCAGTGCATCCTCATCCAGAGGCCCGTCGATACCACGCAGCTGGCGGAAGAAATGCTGCGCCAGCAGCGGGATGTCACTGCGGCGTGCGCGCAGCGCGGGCAGGGCGATTCGCAGTGCGGCCAGCCGGTAGTACAGATCGCGGCGGAAGCTGCCGGCCGCAGCGCGCTGCTCCAGCGATTGCAGCGTGGCGGCCACCACGCGCAGGTCCACCGGGGTCGGTTCGGTAGCACCCACACGCAGCACTTCGCGCTCTTCCAGCACGCGCAGCAGGCGGGTCTGCAGCGGCAGCGGCAGTTCGCCGATTTCATCCAGGAACAGGGTGCCGCCGTCTGCGGCCTCGACCAGGCCGACACGGCCGCCACGACGTGCGCCGGTGAAGGCGCCATCGCTGTAGCCGAACAGCTCCGCCTCCAGCAGCGATTCGCTGATGGCGCCACAGTTCAGCGCGACGAAGCGCCCACGACGACCGCTGGCGGCGTGCAGCTGGCGTGCCACCAGTTCCTTGCCGGTGCCGGTTTCGCCGCTGACCAGCACGGTGCTGTCGTGCGGTGCATAGAGTGCGATCTGTGCGCGTACCTGTGCCATCGCATCGCTGTCGCCGAGTAGTTCATGCGTGTCCGCACGCGCTGCCGGGCGCCGGCGTGGGGCGGATCGGTTGCCACTGGAGCGGGCCAGCGTCTGGGTCAATTCCAGCGCATGTTCGAATGCCTGCCGCACCGAGTCGGCCGAATACAGCAGCACGCCGGGCAGGCCGGCCTGTTCGGCGTGGTCGATGGCCATGCCGGTGCCGACGATCACCTCGATGCCGTTGGCGCGCAGGTCGGCAATGCAGTCGCGCGCGTCCTCGCGGGTGACGAAACGGCGATGCTCGATATCCAGGCCGAAACTCTGCTGGAAGTTGCTGAACACCGGTACGTCACTGGCGTGGGTGACCAGGCCGATGCGGCTGGCGATGCGCCGCGCACGCGCCAGCGCTTCCATCAGGTCGAAGCCGTTGGCCTGGATCGGCACCAGCGGCAGCTCCAGCCGGCCGCGCAGCCAGGCCGCGTTGGAGCCGCCGGCAATCACCACATCGCAATGCTCGCGGCGCAGGCGCTGGCCGATCACGTCCACCGCTTCCTCGAATCCGAGGTTGATCTGCTCGATGCGTGCGCGGCGGTCGAATTCGGGAATGACGTCGCCGAGCAGTCCGGTCAGCCGCGAGACGCTGACGGTCCAGATCACCGGGCGACCGGGGTCGGCATCGGTGTGGCGCAGGGGCGAGCGGGGTAGGTACATGGCGGCAGGAGGTGGGCGGGGTGTTTCATGATACATCTGTTTCAATGTTTCATATGTTTCACTGTTGCGTGGGCGTCATTCCCGTGAAATCAACGGCTTGCAGCTTGGCATGGTGTTTGCGCTCTCTATCCTGTACTTCAACCTGGATTGCCGCATGACCGCTTCCACTCCTTTCTCCGCCGGTGCCCGCTTCCGTGAGGCGCTGGCTGCCGAATCGCCGCTGCAGGTGATCGGCGCGATCAACGCCAACCACGCCCTGCTGGCCAAGCGCGCCGGCTTCCGCGCCATCTACCTGTCCGGCGGCGGTGTTGCCGCGGGCTCGCTGGGCCTGCCGGACCTGGGCATCAACACCCTGGAAGACGTGCTGGTGGACGTGCGCCGCATCACCGATGTCTGCGACCTGCCGTTGATGGTCGACATCGATACCGGCTTCGGCCCGAGCGCGTTCAACATCGCGCGCACCGTGAAGTCGCTGATCAAGGCCGGCGCGGCCGCCTGCCACATCGAAGACCAGGTTGGCGCCAAGCGCTGCGGTCACCGTCCGGGCAAGGAAATCGTCTCGCAGGGTGAAATGGTCGACCGCGTGAAGGCTGCCGCCGATGCCAAGACCGATCCGGACTTCTTCCTGATCGCGCGTACCGACGCCATCCAGGTGGACGGCGTGGACAAGGCCATCGAGCGCGCCATTGCCTGTGTCGAGGCCGGTGCCGACGGCATCTTCGCCGAGGCCGCCTACGACCTGGACACCTACCGCCGCTTCGTCGACGCGGTGAAGGTGCCGGTGCTGGCCAACATCACCGAATTCGGTGCCACCCCGCTGTTCAGCCGCGATGAACTGGCGTCGGCCGGCGTTGCCATCCAGCTGTTCCCGCTGTCGGCCTTCCGCGCAGCCAACAAGGCCGCCGAGAACGTCTACCAGTCGGTGCGCCGCGATGGTCATCAGCGCAATGTGGTGGAGACCATGCAGACTCGCGAAGAACTCTACGACCGCATCGGCTACCACGCCTTCGAGCAGCAGCTCGATGCACTGTTCGCCGCCAAGAAATAAGCAGTACCCTGCACCATCAGTTTTCGGAGGGAAAACATGAACGATACGACTGCAACCCCGACCTTCAAGCCGAAGAAGTCCGTGGCCCTGTCCGGCACCGCTGCCGGCAACACCGCGCTGTGCAGCGTGGGCCGTAGTGGCAACGACCTGCACTACCGTGGCTACGACATCCTGGATCTGGCCAACACCAGCGAGTTCGAGGAAATCGCCTACCTGCTGGTGCACGGCAAGCTGCCGACCCGCGCCGAGCTGGTTTCGTACAAGGCCAAGCTGAAGTCGCTGCGCGGCATTCCGGCTGCGGTGAAGGCGGCGCTGGAAGAGCTGCCGCCGTCGGCACACCCGATGGACGTGATGCGCACCGGCGTGTCCGTGCTCGGCTGCGTGGCGCCGGAGAAGGATGACCACAACCATCCGGGCGCGCGTGACATCGCCGACAAGCTGATGGCCTGCCTCGGTTCGATGCTGCTGTACTGGTACCACTGGAGCCACAACGGCCGCGCCATCGACGTGGAAACCGACGATGACTCGATCGGTGGCCACTTCCTGCACCTGCTGCACGGCGAGAAGCCGCAGGAATCGTGGGTGAAGGCGATGCACACCTCGCTGATCCTGTACGCCGAACACGAGTTCAACGCCTCGACCTTCACCTGCCGCGTCATCGCCGGTACCGGCAGCGACATGTACAGCGCGATCTGCGGTGGCATCGGTGCCCTGCGCGGTCCGAAGCACGGCGGTGCCAACGAAGTGGCATTCGAAGTGCAGAAGCGTTACGACACCCCCGATGAGGCCGAGGAAGACATCAAGGCCCGCGTCGAGCGCAAGGAAGTGGTGATCGGTTTCGGCCACCCGGTCTACACCGTCTCCGATCCGCGCAACAAGGTGATCAAGGACGTGGCCCGCGAGCTGTCCGAAGAGCAGTCCAGCATGAAGATGTACGACATCGCCGAGCGTCTGGAATCGGTGATGTGGGACATCAAGAAGATGTTCCCGAACCTGGACTGGTTCAGCGCCGTCAGCTACCACATGATGGGCGTGCCGACCGCGATGTTCACTCCGCTGTTCGTGATCGCCCGCACCGCCGGCTGGAGCGCGCACATCGTCGAGCAGCGCATCGACGGCAAGATCATCCGTCCGAGCGCCAACTACATCGGTCCGGAAGACCGCGACTTCGTCGCCATCGACAAGCGCGCCTGATCCACCTGCTGTACCCATCCGGCCGGCAATGTGCCGGCCGGATGCTTTCGCCGCCGCACCGCCGGCACCCGGCCCGCCTCAAGCACTCCGCCAGCCCATGAATACCGATTACCGCAAGAACCTCCCCGGCAGCGCGCTGGATTATTTCGACGCGCGTGCCGCTGTCGATGCGATCCAGCCCGGCGCCTACGCCACCCTGCCGTACACCTCGCGCGTGCTGGCCGAGAACCTGGTGCGCCGCTGCGATCCGGCCACGCTCAGCGATTCGCTGAAGCAGCTGATCGAGCGCCGTCGCGACCTGGATTTCCCGTGGTTCCCGGCGCGCGTTGTGTGTCACGACATCCTCGGCCAGACCGCGCTGGTCGACCTGGCCGGCCTGCGTGATGCGATTGCCGACAAGGGCGGTGACCCGGCCAAGGTCAATCCGGTGGTGCCGGTGCAGCTGATCGTCGATCACTCGCTGGCAGTGGAATGTGGTGGTTTCGATCCGCAGGCGTTCGAGAAGAACCGCGCGATCGAAGATCGTCGCAATGAAGACCGTTTCCACTTCATCGACTGGACCAAGCTGGCCTTCGAGAACGTGGACGTGATTCCGCCGGGCAACGGCATCATGCACCAGATCAACCTGGAGAAGATGTCGCCGGTGGTCTACGTGCAGGACGGCGTGGCCTTCCCGGATACCTGCGTGGGCACCGACAGCCATACCCCGCACGTGGATGCACTGGGCGTGATCGCGATTGGTGTTGGCGGCCTGGAAGCGGAGAACGTGATGCTGGGCCGCGCGTCGTGGATGCGCCTGCCCGATACCGTCGGTGTCGAACTGAGTGGCCGCCCGCAGCCGGGCATCACCGCCACCGACGTGGTGCTGGCCCTGACCGAGTTCCTGCGCAAGGAGCGCGTGGTCGGTGCCTGGCTTGAATTCTTCGGCGAGGGTGCCGCGGCGCTGACCATCGGTGACCGCGCCACCATCTCCAACATGTGCCCCGAATACGGTGCCACCGCCGCGATGTTCTACATCGATGCGCAGACCACCGAGTACCTGCGCCTGACCGGTCGCGAGGAATCGCAGGTGGCGCTGGTGGAGAACTACGCACGCACCACCGGCCTGTGGGCCGACGATCTGGCCACCGCGCAGTACGAGCGTGTGCTGCGCTTCGACCTGTCCAGCGTGGTGCGCAACATGGCCGGCCCGTCCAACCCGCACAAGCGCGTGGCAACCGCCGAGCTGGCCGAGCGCGGCATCGCCGACGAAGCGAAGCTGGAAGCCGGCAGGGCCGAGCAGGCGCAGGGCCTGATGCCCGATGGCGCGGTGATCATCGCCGCCATCACCAGCTGCACCAACACCTCCAACCCGCGCAACGTGATTGCCGCCGCACTGCTGGCGCGCAACGCCAACGCGCGTGGCCTGCAGCGCAAGCCGTGGGTGAAGTCGTCGCTGGCGCCGGGCTCGAAGGCCGTGCAGCTGTACCTGGAAGAGTCCGGCCTGCTGCCGGACCTGGAGCAGCTTGGCTTCGGCATCGTCGCCTTCGCCTGCACCACCTGCAACGGCATGAGCGGTGCGCTGGACCCGAAGATCCAGCAGGAAATCATCGACCGTGACCTGTACGCCACGGCTGTGCTGTCTGGCAACCGCAATTTCGATGGCCGCATCCACCCGTACGCCAAGCAGGCCTTCCTGGCCTCGCCGCCGCTGGTGATCGCCTACGCCATCGCCGGCACCGTCCGCTTCGATATCGAGAAGGACGTGCTGGGCGTGGATGCCGATGGCAACGAGGTGCGCCTGAAGGACATCTGGCCGAGCGACGCCGAGATCGACGCGGTGGTGAAGGCCTCGGTGAAGCCCGAGCAGTTCCGCAAGGTCTACAACCCGATGTTCAACGTGCGCGTGGAGCATGGCGCGGCGGTCAGCCCGCTGTACGACTGGCGCCCGCAGAGCACCTACATCCGCCGCCCGCCGTACTGGGAGGGTGCACTGGCCGGTGAGCGCACGCTGGCAGGGATGCGCGCGCTGGCGGTGCTGCCGGACAACATCACCACCGACCACCTGTCGCCGTCCAACGCGATCATGGCGTCCAGTGCCGCCGGCGAATACCTGGCGAAGATGGGCCTGCCGGAAGAAGACTTCAACTCCTACGCCACCCACCGCGGTGACCACCTGACCGCGCAGCGCGCCACGTTTGCCAATCCGAAGCTGTTCAACGAGATGGTGCGCAACGACGACGGCAGCGTGAAGCAGGGTTCGCTGGCGCGCGTGGAGCCGGAAGGCAAGGTCATGCGCATGTGGGAAGCGATCGAGACCTACATGGACCGCAAGCAGCCGCTGATCATCATCGCCGGTGCCGACTACGGCCAGGGCAGCTCGCGTGACTGGGCCGCCAAGGGCGTGCGTCTGGCTGGCGTGGAGGCGATCGTGGCCGAGGGCTTCGAACGCATCCACCGCACCAACCTGATCGGCATGGGCGTGCTGCCACTGGAGTTCAAGCCGGGCACCACCCGCCTGACCCTGGGCATCGACGGCACGGAGACCTTTGACGTGATCGGCGAGCGTACCCCGCGTGCCGAACTGACCCTGGTCATCCACCGCCGCGACGGCCAGGACGTGATCGTGCCGGTCACCTGCCGCCTGGACAGCGACGAGGAAGTAGCGATCTACGAAGCCGGCGGCGTGCTGCAGCGCTTCGCCCAAGACTTCCTGGAAGGCGCCAAGGTGGCGTGATAGCCGGCTGAATGCCTGCCCCCGGAGGCCGGGGGCGGGCTTGTCCGACACCAGAGCGGGGCGCACACTGACTTGGCAAAAACTGCCAAAGGAGAGTTTCATGGCCACCATGAACATTTCGCTGACCGATCCGCTCAAGCAGTTCGTGGACGAAGAAGTGCGCGAAGGCGGCTACTCCAGTACGTCGGACTATGTGCGTGACCTGATCCGCCAGCGCCAGCGCAGCAAGGCCGAAGAACTGCTCAAGCAGCTGATTGCCGAGGGGCTGGCTTCTGGTCCTTCGGCGCCTCTGGCGCCGGATCACTTCGACAAGCTCCGTGAGCGTGCACGGAACCGCAAGTGAAACCTTCGCACTGGTCCCCTGCAGCGGTTCGAGATCTTGACCAGGCAGCAGCTTGGTATGCAGTTCAGGGCGGAGAAGTGCTGGAAATCGGCTTCATCGATGCGGTGGAATCCGTCGTCAAGCTGATCGAGGCCCACCCAGGTGCTGATTCCGCACTGCATGCGGATCTGTTGCCCTCGCTGCCAGCGCCATTGCGTTTTCATCCGGTTCGTCGCTTCGACGGCTACCTGGTCTACTACGTGGAGCTACCTGCGCACGTTTCCATCGTGCGCATCTGGAACGCTTCGCGGGGCATGGAAGCAGTGTTCGAAGACGAGGAGCTCAACCCCGATATTGGTTCGTCGCATCCAGGATACTGATCCATGACCTTCCTCCCGCAACTCCGTATTCCCGCCACCTACATGCGCGGTGGCACCAGCAAGGGCGTGTTCTTCCGCCTGCAGGACCTGCCCGAAGCCGCACAGGTGCCGGGCGCCGCACGCGATGCACTGCTGATGCGCGTGATCGGCTCACCCGATCCGTATGGCAAGCAGACCGATGGCATGGGCGGTGCAACGTCCAGCACCAGCAAGTGCGTGATCATCTCCACCGCTTCTGTGCCGGACCACGATGTGGACTACCTGTACGGTCAGGTCTCGATCGATACCGCCTTCGTCGACTGGAGCGGCAACTGCGGCAACCTCAGCACCGCGGTGGGTCCGTTCGCGATCGCCAACGGTCTGATCGATCCGGCCCGTGTGCCGCGCGATGGCCTGTGCACCGTGCGCGTCTGGCAGGCCAACATCGGCAAGACCATCATCGCCCACGTGCCGATGCGCGATGGTGAAGTACAGGAAATCGGCGATTTCGAGCTGGACGGCGTGACCTTCCCGGCGGCCGAGATCCAGCTGGAATTCATCGATCCGTCCGATGACGGCGACGCGGGCGCAATGTTCCCGACCGGTAATCTGGTCGACACCCTGGAGGTGCCCGGCGTGGGCAGCTTCGAGGTGACGATGATTACCGCTGGCATCCCGACCATCTTCCTCAACGCTGCCGACCTGGGATACACCGGCACCGAGCTGCAACCGGCGATCAACGAGGACAGGGGAGCGCTGGAGCGCTTCGAGAAGATCCGCGCCTATGGCGCCTTGCGCATGGGTCTGATCAAGAACCTGGAAGACGCAGCGACCCGCCAGCACACGCCGAAGGTGGCCTTCGTGGCACCGGCACAGGACTACGTGTCGTCCAGTGGCAAGGCCATCCCGGCCTCGGCGATCGACCTGCATGCGCGTGCGCTGTCGATGGGCAAGCTGCACCACGCGATGATGGGTACCGCTGCAGTGGCGATCGGCACTGCAGCGGCGATTCCGGGCACCCTGGTCAATCGTGCGGCTGGTGGTGGCGAACGCGAGGCAGTGACCTTCGGTCATCCTTCCGGCACGTTGCGCGTGGGCGCGCAGGCCGGTTTCGTTGACGGCCAGTGGACAGTGACCAAGGCCATCATGAGCCGCAGCGCCCGCGTGCTGATGGAAGGCAAGGTGCGGGTGCCGGCCGAGTGATGCGTTGGTAAACGCCAACCAAAGGTTGGCGACTACCGGGCCGCAGAGACCGATTGCTTTGGTAGATGCCAACCTTGGTTGGCATGGTGCACGGGCAACGGTGCACCGCAACGAGGAGATCGACGATGTCCGACAACCACACCCCATCCAACGAGCGTGCAGCGTGGGATACGCTGCTGGTGGATATCGTCGACTACGTACGCGACGCCCGCATCGACTCGCCGCTGGCGTTCCAGACCGCGCATCATTGCCTGCTTGATACGTTGGGTTGCGGCCTGGAAGCGCTGTCCTTCCCGGCCTGCAGCAAACTGCTCGGTCCACTGGTGCCGGGCATCAGTGTGGTCAACGGCGCGCACGTACCGGGCACGCACTACGTGCTGGACCCGGTGCAGGCGGCCTTCAACCTCGGCGCAATGGTGCGCTGGCTGGATTTCAACGACACCTGGCTGGCCGCCGAATGGGGCCATCCTTCCGATAACCTCGGCGGGATTCTTGCCGTCTGCGATTGGTTGGGGCGCAACGCGCAGGCCCTGCGTCGTCCGCCGCCGACCGTGCACGACGTGCTGCTGGCGATGATCAAGGCGCACGAGATCCAGGGCGTGCTGGCGCTGCAGAATTCCTTCAATCGCGTTGGGCTGGACCATGTGGTGCTGGTCAAGGTGGCCACCACGGCCGTGGTTTCGCAGCTGCTCGGGCTGGATCGCGAACGCATGCTCAATGCGCTGTCGCTGGCCTGGGTGGACGGCCAGGCCCTGCGCACCTACCGGCACGCGCCCAACACCGGGTCGCGCAAGAGCTGGGCGGCCGGCGACGCGACCAGCCGTGGCGTGCGCCTGGCGCTAATGGCAGCCAGCGGTGAGATGGGCTACCCCAGCGTGCTCAGCGCACCGACCTGGGGTTTTGAAGCGGTGTCCATGCACGGTCAGGCACTGGCGCTGGAGCGACCGCTGGGAAGCTATGTGATGGAGAACGTGCTGTTCAAGATCAGCTACCCGGCCGAGTTCCACGGCCAGACCGCGGTGGAGGCGGCGATCACGCTGCACCAGCAGCTGCGCGCGATCGGGCGACGGGTCGAGGACATCGCGCATATCGCGATCCGGACCCAGGAAGCCTGCATCCGCATCATCGACAAGCAGGGCCCACTGCATAACCCGGCCGACCGCGACCACTGCGTGCAGTACATGGTCGCCATCGCATTGCTGCATGGGCGGCTGGTGGCAGAGGACTACGAGGACGACGTTGCCGCCGATCCGCGTATCGACGCGCTGCGCGCGAAGATGACCTGTCAAGAGGATCCGCAGCTCAGCGCCGATTATCTGGACCCGGACAAGCGCAGCATCGCCAACGGCCTGGGCGTGCGCTTCACCGATGGCAGCGAACTGCCGGAGGTACTGGTGGAATACCCGCTCGGCCACGCCCGGCGCCGCGAGGAAGGCATTCCGCTGCTGATGGACAAGTTCCGCCGGCACCTGGCCCATCGCTTCCCGACCGCCCAGCAGCAGCGCATCTGGGCCGCTTCGCTGGACCCGGTGGCGCTGGCGGCGATGCCGGTGACCGACTACGTGGACCTGTACCTGCCGGGGTAGCAACGCTCTGGTGGATCTGACGCCACGTCTGCTTGCCGGGCACGTGGCTCGACCCGCTTTGGTAGGTGCCAACCAAGGTTGGCGGCTACCGGACTGCCGGCCAGCGGCCGGCGCTACCCGCACCCGGGGCAATTGCCGATTTCGCGTCAACACCTTGACGCGGCCTGCCTATAATGGCCACCTCGATCAAGGAGTGACGACATGAGCGGTCCGGCACGGCGGAAGCGGTGGGGATGGGCGGCGGCTGTACTGGCAGGAGGCCTGTTGCTGGGCCTGGCCGGCTGCCGCAACGACAGCGGGCAGCTGCCCAAGGCCAGTGGTGAAGCCATCACCACCCAGGCCGAGCAGGTGAAGGAATTCACCCTGCTGCGTGCCTACCCGGACCAGAAGAATGACGGCCTGTCGCTGGCGCTGGAGTTCTCGCGCCCGCTGGTCGGCACCCAGGATTTCGACAAGCTGGTGCGCTTCGAAGAGAAGGTCGGCACCGACGACAGCAGCTGGACGCTGTCCGATGACGGCCTGACCCTGCGCTACCCGTTCGTCGAGGCCGGCAAGGAATTCAGCCTGGTGGTCTCGCCCGACCTGCTGGCCGCCGATGGCAGCCGGCTGGGCAAGGAACTGAAGCAGAAGGTGTTCAGCGGCGAGCTGAAGCCGGTAGTTGGCTTCGCTTCGCAGGGCAGCGTGCTGCCGGCCAAGGACAGCCGTGGCCTGCCGGTGGTGTCGGTGAACGTGCCGGAGGTCGATGTCGAGTTCCTGCGCGTGCGCGAGAAGGACCTGCCAACCTTCTTCAGCCAGTACCAGCGTGGCGGCCGCCGTGGTAGCTGGGAACTGAGCAGCGACTACGAGCGCAGCCCGATCAACAAGCTGGCCGAGCCGGTCTACGTCAACCGCTTCATTCTTGGCGGCAAGAAGAACGAGCGGGTGCTGACCTACCTGCCAACCCAGGACATCAAGGAACTGCAGGAGCCGGGCCTGTACTTCGCCCTGCTCAAGCGCACCGGCGACTACGAAGGCGAATTCGATACCGCGTTCTTCTCGGTCAGCGACATCGGCCTGCATACCCGTGCCTACAAGGACAAGCTGTTCGTCCACACCGCCGGCCTGAAGGACGGTGCGCCACTGAAGGGCATCGACCTGCGCGTGCTGGATGCCAAGGGCGAGGTAGTGCTCAAGGGCAGCACCGACGGCAATGGCAATGCGCTGCTGAATTACACCCTGGATGCCACCCACGTGCTGGTCGCCAGCACTGGCAAGGACACCAGCTTCCTGCCGTTCAACCAGCCGGCGCTGGATCTGAGCGAATTCGCCGTGGCCGGCCGTGACAATGCGTGGTTCGACGTCTACGCCTGGTCCGGCCGCGACCTGTACCGCCCGGGCGAGACCGTGCGCCTGTCCGCGCTGCTGCGCGACAACGACGGCAAGCCGGTCAAGGCGCAACCGGTGTTCCTGCGCCTGAAGCAGCCCGACGGCAAGACCTTCCGCGAGACCCGTCTGCAGCCGGGTGACCAGGGCTACATCAACTTCGAGCAGGTGATCCCCGCCGAGGCGCCGACCGGGCGCTGGCAGGTCGAGTTCCGCACCGACCCGGCCAGCAAGGAAGCGATCCAGGGCATGACCCTGCGCATCGAGGAATTCCTGCCCGAGCGCATGAAGCTGGACCTGGACAGCGCGCAGAAGACGCTGAAGCCGGGTGAGGACCTGCGCCTGCAGGCCAATGGTGCCTATCTGTACGGGGCACCGGCCGATGGCAACCGCTTCACCGCACGCATGGCGGTGGCCGCCGAACAGACGCCGGTGGAAGGCCTGCCGGGCTACTTCTTCGGTGACCCGACCCTGCAGCTGCCGCGCGAAGCCAAGGACGTGATCGACACCACGCTGCCGGGCAACGGCCAGCTGCGTGAGGATGTGGCGCTGCCGGAAGAGGCGGCCAAGGCCAAGGCGCCGATTGCCGTGGTGCTGTCCGGCAGCCTGTATGAAACCGGTGGCCGCACGGTTACCCGTACCCTGAAGCGGGTGATGTGGCCGGCCAATGCGCTGGTGGGCGTGCGCCCGCTGTTCAACCCCGAGGACGGCGCCGATTCCAACGGCAATGCGCGCTTCGAACTGATGCGCGTGGATGCCGCCGGCGCACCGCAGCCGGCCAAGGGCCTGAAGATCACCCTGGTGCGCGAACTGCGCGACTACCACTGGACCTTCAACGACAACCGTTGGGACTACGATTTCACCCGCCGTTTCGAGAACAAGGAAACCCGCACCGTCGACGCCAGCAGCAGCGCGGTCGCCTTCGATTTCCCGGTGGAGTGGGGCGAGTACCGGGTGGACGTGTTCGATCCGTCCACTGGCCTGACCAGCCGCTATCCGTTCCGCGCCGGCTGGAGCTGGGGCGATGACAACCGCGGCCTGGACGCACGCCCGGACAAGGTCAAGCTGGGCCTGGACAAGACCGGCTACAAGGCCGGTGACACGCTGGAGGTGACGGTGACCCCGCCGCATGCCGGCAAGGGCATCCTGATGGTCGAGACCGACCGCATGCTGTACGTGCAGGACATCGAGGCCAAGCCGGGTTCGACCTTCAAGATCCCGGTCACCGCCGACTGGGAGCGCCACGACGTCTACATCACCGCACTGGTGTTCCGTGGCGGCAGTGCGCCGAGCAAGATCACCCCGGCCCGTGCCGTGGGCGTGGTGCACGTGCCGATGGACCGCAAGGGCCGCACCGTGGCCGTCGGCCTGGCCGCGCCCAAGCAGATGCGACCGGAACAGGACCTGCCGGTGACGGTCAGCGCACCGCAGCTGGCCGGCAAGATGGCGCACGTCACCGTCACCGCGGTGGACGTGGGCATCCTCAACATCACTCGTTTCCCGGTGCCCGACGCCGGTGCGCACTTCTTCGCCCAGCGTCGCCTCGGCATCGATGCCTACGACATCTACAGCCGGGTGATCGAGAGCTTTGACGGCGGTGCCGGCAAGCTGAAGTTCGGTGGCGACATGGCGCTGCAGGCGTTGCCGCAGGCCAAGCGTCCGACCGCGCGCGTGCAGACCGTGGACCTGTTCTCCGGCCCGGTGCAGCTCGATGCCAAGGGCATCGCCCGCATCCGCCTGAAGGTGCCGGACTTCAACGGCACCCTGCGGGTGTCGGCACTGGTCTACAGCGATGACCAGTACGGCAAGCGCGATGTGGAAACCGTGGTGCGTGCGCCGATCCTGGCCGAAGCCAGCATGCCGCGCGTGCTGGCCCCGGGCGACCGCAGCACCGTGACCCTGGACGTGCAGAACTTCACCGGCAAGCCGGGCCAGTTCAACGTGAAGGTGGAAAGCGAAGGCCCGCTGAACCTGGGCGAGGGCAGCCGCAGCGTGCAGTTGAATGCCGATGCCAAGACCACGCTGAGCTTCCCGTTGTCCGCGCGTGAGGGCCACAGCGTGGCCAAGGTGCGGGTACGGGTGGACGGCAACGGCTTCAAGGCCGATCGCCGCTATGACCTGCCGGTGCGAGCGGCGTGGCCGCAGGTGCTGCGTTCGCAGGTGCGCACGCTTGATCCGCTGGCGGCGGTCAGCCTCGACAACAGCCTGACCGATGGCCTGATGTCCGAGTCGGTGAATGCCCGCCTGCTGGTCAGCCCGCTGCCGCCGATTCCGTTCGCCAGTGCGCTGCAGGGCGCGCTGAACTACCCGTATGGCTGTGCCGAGCAGACCACCAGCAAGGGCTACGCCGCGCTGATCCTGGACCAGGCGACGTCGTCGATGCTCGGAGCGGACGGGCTGGATGCCAAGACCCGTCGCGAACGCATGGAAGGCGCGTTCGGTCGCCTGGCGTCGATGCAGGTGGCCAACGGCAACTTCTCGATGTGGGGTGACGACGGCTACGTGAACCCGTGGCTGACTCCGTACATCACCGAGTTCCTGCTCGACGCCAAGGATGCCGGTTTCGCCGTGCCCGATAACGTGCTGCAGAAGGCGCTCAACCGTCTCAGCGAGGATCTGCTGTCCGGCGGCAACCAGTTCTACGGCCAGGATGACCGCGAGAAGCTGAAGTTCGCCAACCAGGCATATTCGGGCTATGTGCTGGCCCGGGTCAACCGTGCGCCGCTGGGTACCCTGCGTACGCTGTACGACAACGAGCGCAGCAAGGCGGTCGGTGGCCTGTCGCTGGTCCACCTGGGCGTGGCGCTGTCGCTGCAGGGCGATGCCAAGCGTGGCCAGGCCGCGCTGACTGCGGCCTTCGCCAAGTCCAGCAGCGAACGCCCGTCGTACTTCGGTGACTACGGCAGTGCCATTCGCGATGACGCGCTGATGATCGCGCTGACCCACGAAAACAAGCTGGCCAAGCCGGCCTGGGATGCGCGTGCGGTCGATCTCGGCCGTGGCCTGGATGCGCGCCGCAGTGCCGGCTGGATGTGGTTGAGTACGCAGGAACAGGTAGCCATTGCCCGCCTGGGCAAGGCCCTGGCGGCCAACCAGAAGGCACTGGTGGCCGGTGAACTGGTGATCGGTGGCAACAGCGAGTCCGTCGGCGAGCGCAAGCTGTTCGGCCGCAACTTCACCGCCAGCGAACTGGCCAGCGGCGTGCGCTTCACCCCGCAGGGGCAGCCGCCGATGTTCGCCAGCATCGACGTGGCCGGCATCCCGCGCAGCGCACCGGCGCCGGACAACAGTGTGCTGGGCGTGGAGCGCAGCTACTACGGCACCGATGGCAAGCCGTGGTCGCCGCGCCCGCTGAAGGAAGGCGAAGCCCTGATCGTGCGCGTCACCGTCACCGCTGACACCACGATGCCCGATGCACTGCTGACCGACCTGCTGCCGGCCGGCCTGGAGATCGAGAACTTCAACCTGGGCGATGCCAAGCAGTGGGCCGACGTGGTGGTCGATGGCATCACCATCAGCGACCGTGGTGAAGCCGCCGATACCAAGCACGAGGAGTTCCGCGACGACCGTTACGTGGCCGCGCTGAAGCTCTCGCGTGGCAGCAAGGCCAACGTGTTCTACCTGGTGCGCGCGGTGACCCCGGGTACCTACTCGGTGCCGCCGCCGCTGGTGGAGGACATGTACCGGCCGCAGCTGCGCGGCGTCGGTCGCAGCAACCCGACCACGATCACGGTGGTACAGCCGTGACCGCGCGGACGGGCCGCGACGGCGCGGCCCGTCCCGCTGGCAACCTGCAATGAAGAACACGATGACAACCCGGCTGGCGGCCCTGCGCCGCCGGCTGCGGCCGCTGTGGCCATGGCTGCGCTGGGGTACGGCCGCCACGTTGGCGCTGCTGCTGGTGCTGGACTTCGCTTTCCCGCCGCCGCTGCCTAAGCAGCGCGATACCAGCACCCTGGTGGTGGCTGCCGATGGCACCCCGCTGCGTGCGTTTGCCGATGCCGAGGGCGTGTGGCGCTATCCGGCCTCGATCGACAGCGTCTCGCCGCTGTACCTGCAGGCGTTGCTCACCTACGAAGACCGCTGGTTCTGGCGCCATCCGGGCATCAACCCGCTGGCGATCCTGCGTGCCAGCGGCCAGTTGCTGCGCGGCGGCCGCATCGTGTCCGGTGGCTCGACCCTGACCATGCAGGTCGCACGCATCCTCGATCCACATACGCGCACGCCCTGGGGCAAGCTCAAGCAGATGCTGCGCGCGGTGCAGCTGGAAGTGCACCTGAGCAAGCAGCAGATCCTGGCCCTGTACCTGGAACGCGCGCCTTACGGCGGCACCATCGAAGGCGTGGAAGCGGCCAGCTGGGCCTACCTGGGCAAGCCGGCGGCGCAACTGTCTCATGCCGAAGCCGCACTGCTGGCGGTGCTGCCGCAGGCGCCGAGCCGGCTGCGCCCGGACCGCCATCCGGAAGCGGCGCAGAAGGCGCGCGACAAGGTGCTGTCACGCATGGCCGAACTGGGTGCGTGGACACCGGAAGAAGTGGAGGACGCGCGCATCGAGAACGTGGTGGCGCGCTCGCTGCGGCCGCCGCTGCACGCCGCACTGCTGGCGCAGCGCCTGCATTCGGCGCACCCGGGCCAGGCACGCATCCAGAGCAGCATCGACATCGGCCTGCAGCGCACGCTGGAAGAGCGCGTGGCCAGCTATTTCTCGACGCTGCCCGAGCGCACCTCGGCGGCCCTGCTGGTGGTCGACAACCAGACCCTGCAGGCGCGTGCCTACGTTGGCACGCTGGCGTTCGGTGACCGCCAGCGGTTGGGGCACGTGGACATGGTGCAGGCTTGGCGCTCGCCGGGTTCCACGCTCAAGCCGTTCCTGTATGCGATGGCACTGGATGACGGCCTGATCCATTCGGAAAGCCTGCTGGTGGATGCGCCGCAGAGTTTCGGCAGCTACCGCCCTGGCAACTTCGACATGGCCTTCAACGGACCGATCGGCGCCTCCAGCGCGTTGCGCCTGTCGCTCAACGTGCCCTCGGTGGATCTGCTGCAGCGGGTCGGTGCTGCGCGCTTCGCCGCACGCCTGTCGCACTCCGGCATCCAGCTGCGCTTCCCGCCGGGCAGCACGCCCAACCTGTCGCTGATCCTGGGCGGCACCGGCGCGCGGTTGGAAGACCTGGTCGGCGCGTTCGCCGCGCTCAACCGCAACGGCATCGCCGGCCGTGTGCGTTACACCGACGACGAGCCGATGATCGAGCGGCGCCTCGCTTCGCCCGGCGCAAGCTGGATCGTGCGCGAGATGCTGGAATCGAATCCGCGCCCAGGCTACAGCGTCGGTACGTTCGATGTCGGTGGCCGCCCGCGTGTGGCGTGGAAGACCGGCACCAGTTACGGGTATCGCGATGCGTGGGCGATCGGCAGTACCCGCCACTACACCGTGGGCGTGTGGGTGGGGCGGCCGGACGGCACGCCGCTGCCGGGCCAATATGGTGCAGTCACCGCACTGCCGCTGATGTTCGAAGTGGTGGACAGCCTGCCGCGCCAGCGTGGCGATTCCGCTGCTGCACCGATGCCGGCCAGTGTCAGCCAGGAAGATATCTGCTGGCCGACTGGCGAACGTGCCGAGGGCCTGCCTGCGGCACTCTGCCAGCGGCGGATGTCGGCCTACCTGCTGGACGGCGCAGCACCGCTGACCTTCCCCGAGCGCGAGGCGCGGCGCTGGCAGCCGGGCCGGCAACGTTACCTGGCCGATGCGCGGACCGGCCTGCGTGTATCGGCCGACTGCCGCGCGCCACATGAGGAAGTACCACGCGAGATCGCGCGCTGGCCGGCGCTGCTGTCGCCGTGGTTGCCCAAGGCCACGCGCGAGGCCTCGCAGTTGCCAGCACTGTCGCCGGACTGTCGCGATGACGGACGCGATGCCAGTGTGGCCCTGCATATCGATGGTCTCAACAACGGTGCCACCCTGGCCCGGGCGCCCAATGCCCAACACGGCGTGCGGCTGCAGCTGCGCGCGCTGGGCAGCGAGCAGGCGGTGGACTGGTTGCTGGATGGCCGCTGGATCGCGCAGACCCGCGGCGCGCAGTTGATGCAGCACGAGTTCGCTGACCCCGGCGCTCACACCCTGACTGCGCTGGCGGCTGACGGCGCATGGACGCAGGTGCGGTTCAACGTCCTGCGGTAGGTGCTGGGAATGGGCCGGCGACCCGGCGCATCCATGCTCTGGTAGGTGCCAACCTTGGTTGGCGCGCGATAAATGCGCCCACCAAGGTGGGCATCTACCAAGGCGTATGCGGGGCCGCTATTCCCCGATCCACCCATCCAGCAGGTCGGCAAACTCGTCGGCGTGTTCCTCTTCCTGCGCCAGGATCTCTTCGAGGATGCGCTTGGTGGTGGTATCGCGGTCGCCGATGAAGTTGATCATCTCGCGGTAGCTGTCGATGGCAATCCGTTCGGCCACCAGGTTCTCGCGGACCATGTCGCGCAGGTCGCTGCCTTCCTTGTATTCGGCATGCGAGCGCGCGGTCAGGGTATCCGGGTTGAGATCCGGCTCGCCGCCGAGCTGGACGATGCGCTCGGCCAGCTTGCCGGCGTGCGCCTGTTCCTGCTGCGCGTGCTCGAGGAACTCGGCCTTGACCGCGTCGGCCAGCATGCCCTTGGCCATGAAGTAGTGCCGGTAGTAGCGCAGCACGCACACGTATTCGGTGGCCAGTGCGTCGTTGAGCAGCTTGATCACCACCTTGCGGTCGGCGCTGTAGCTGCCGGTGATCGCCCCGTCTTCGATGTTGCGCCGGGCGCGTTCGCGCAGGGTCTTGCGGTTACTGATGCCGGGCACCTTTGCGGCGGGCTTTGCGGTTTTGGCTGGCTTGCTGGACATGGCTGGCCGTTTCCTCTTGCGGTGGGGGGTCAGGTAGGCAGGTGCTCCAGCACGTACTCGGCCGAAGA
This sequence comes from Stenotrophomonas maltophilia, assembly GCF_003970865.1. GTDB lineage: Bacteria > Pseudomonadota > Gammaproteobacteria > Xanthomonadales > Xanthomonadaceae > Stenotrophomonas > Stenotrophomonas maltophilia_AR. The sequence continues at coordinate 59,646 of NZ_RXLZ01000012.1, forward strand.
CACCTCGAACTGGCCTGGCTGCTCGATCCATGCCGCACGAACCACGCCATCGACCACGTACAGGGCGAAGCGGCGCGATCGGATGCCCATGCCCGAAGCGCTGGCGTCAAGCTCCAGGCCAAGCGCGCGGGTCAGTTCGGCATTGCCGTCGGACAACATCAGCAGGCCGTCGGGCACGCTCTGGTCGGCGGCCCAGGCCTTCATCACGAACGGGTCGTTGACGGCCATGCAGTAGACGTCGATGCCGCGCTGGCGGAAGGCCTGGAATTTCTCGACGTAGCCGGGCAGGTGGCGCGCCGAGCAGGTCGGGGTGAACGCACCGGGCACGGCGAACAACACCACCTTGCGCGCGTCGAACAGCGAATGCGTATCGAGCGTTTCGATGCCCTCGCGGATGCGCTTGAGGGTCACTTCCGGAATGCGGTCGCCGACATGGATGGTCATGGGGAACTCCTTGCTGGGGCAGGCTAGTGGGCTGGATGGGACAGGGGCGTCAAGACATTGGAAACCCGGTGTGCAGGCCCCATCTTCAGGCTTCGCGGCATGGGCTTCCAGCCACAGCCTGGGGCAGGGCGATGGCAGCCGCATTGCGCAGGATCAGTCGGCCTCACCGGCGCCGCACGAGGGGCGGCGTAGCATCGCCGGCGCGTAGAATGAACCCGGGGCGGCGCCACCGGCGCGGCCGAAGCGAATCGAGGTAGCTGGATGGAATTCAAGGATTACTACGCCACCCTGGGGGTGGAACCGAGCGCGGGCGAGGCGGAGATCAAGACCGCTTACCGCCGGCTGGCACGCAAGTACCACCCGGACGTCAGCAAGGAGGCCGGGGCCGAAGACAAGTTCAAGGCGGTCAACGAGGCCTACGAGGCGCTGCGTGACCCGGAGAAGCGCGCGGCCTATGACCAGCTGCGCGCGCAGGGCTACCGCCCGGGCGAGGAATTCAACGTGCCGCCGAACTACGGCGGTGCCGGTGGCTTCAACTTCGAGGAAGTGTTCGGCGGCGGCGGCCCCAACGGCGGCTTCAGCGACTTCTTCGAAAGCCTGTTCGCGCGCCAGCGTGGCGGTGGCGGCGCTGGTCCGGGGCCGGGCTTCAGCAGCCAGGGGCATGCTCCCAACCGCGACACCCGCGCCAAGCTGTCGGTACCGCTGGAAGCGGCCTACAGCGGCGACAGCCTGCGCATCACCGTCAACGGCAAGCAGCTGGACGTGCGCGTGCCCAAGGGCATCCGTCCGGGCCAGGTGATCCGCCTGGCGGGGCAGGGCAACCATGGCGGCAACCTGCTGCTGGAAGTGGAATACGCCGCCCACCCGCAGTTCGAGGTCGATGGCCGCAACATCCTCTATACGCTGCCGGTCACGCCGTGGCAGGCCGCGCTGGGGACCAGCATCAGCGTGCCGACCCTGGGCGGTGCGGTGGAGCTGAAGATTCCGGCCGATTCCGATGCCGGCCGCAAGCTGCGCCTGCGCGGGCGTGGCTTGCCGGGCAACCCGGATGGCGACCAGATCGTCGAGATCGAGATCGTGGCCCCGGCCGCGACCGACGAGGCGCAGAAGAAGGCGTACCGGAACCTGGCCAAGGCGTTTGGCGAGACGATCTGAGATGGAATTTGGTGGGTGCGGACCTTGGTCCGCACGCCTTCCGGTCGTTCAAAGCGTGCCAACCAAGGTTGGCACCCACCGGAGCGATGTGCCGACCAAGGTTGGCACCTACCAGGGCGGGCTCAGCCCTGCCCGGCGAACACCCGCTCCAGCACTTCGGACAGTTCGTCTTCCGAGAACGGCTTGGTGATGTACGCCTTGGCGCCCTGGCGCATGCCCCACATGCGGTCGGTGTCCTGGTCCTTGGTGGTCACCAGGATCACCGGAATGTGCCGGGTGGCCTCGTCGCGGGCGAGGGTGCGGGTGGCCTGGAAGCCATTGAGGTTGGGCATCACCACGTCCATCAGGACCAGGTCGGGCAGCTCGGCCTTGGCGGCTTCGACCCCGGCAGCGCCATCGGTGGCGGTCAGGATCTGGTGCCCGAGCTTCTCGACGATGCGCTGTATCCCCAACAGCTGCGACGGTGAGTCGTCGACGATCAGAATGCGTGCCATGTTGTTCCCCATGTAATGCCCGCAGTGTAGTGCGGGCCCATTACCGGTGGGAGGGCCGCCTCTGCCGTCCGTCGCCTGCCTGCGACGTTCAGTCGATCCGCACCACGGTGCGGCCCAGCGAGCCACCGGCCAGCATCCGATCGAACACGGCGGGCAGGCCATCCAGCCCCACCTCGGCGGTGCAGATGCGGTCCAGATGCTGCGGCTTCCATTCGCCGCCCAGGCGCGACCACACTTCTTCGCGCAGCCCGCGCGGTGCATTGGCCGAGGACACGCCGAGCAGCGAGACGCCGCGCAGGATGAACGGCATCACCGTCATGTCCAGCGTCGGGCTGGCCGCCAGACCGGCACTGACCACGCTGCCATAGGGCACGGTCTGCGCCAGCAGGCTGGCCAGCATGTCGCCTCCGGCATTGTCGAGGCCTCCGCCGAAGCGGGCCGACTGCAGCGGGGCGGTGTCGGCCAGTGCGTCACGTGGCAGCACCTCGGTGGCGCCGATGCCGCGCAGGAAACCGGTCTGTTCGGGTTTTCCGCTGACCGCGTGCACGGTATAGCCGGCACGGCTGAAGATCGACAGCGCCAGCGCGCCGACACCACCGCTGGCGCCGGTGACCGCCAGCGGGCCGAGTTCCGGGGTCTGCCGGTTGTCCTGCATGCGCAGCAGGGCCAGGGCCGCCGTGAAGCCGGCGGTGCCCAGCACCATCGCCTCGCGTGGGGTCAGCCCGGTCGGCTGGGCGATCACCGCACGCGATTCCAGGCGCACATACTGGCTGTAGCCGCCGTCGCGGGTCTCGCTGAGGCCGCAGCCGGTGGCCAGCACCGCGTCGCCTTCACGCCAGTCCGGATCGGTGCTGGCGACCACGGTGCCGGCCACGTCGATGCCACCCACCAGCGGGAAGCGGCGCAGGATCCTGCCTTTGCCGGTGCCGGCCAGGGCATCCTTGTAGTTGACCGAGGACCAGTGGGCGCGGATCAGCACCTGGCCGGGGTTGAGGTCGTCGACATTGAGCAGGGCCAGGCCACTACGGTAGCCGGCGTCGTCGTTTTCGATGCGGAAGGCGGTGAACGGGGTGGTGGGGGCCATCGGCGTTGCCTGACTTCGAGGAAAACGCCACCTTACCCCGTTGCCCCCCTTTCGATCCTGCCGATCCGCCCCATCTTGTATGATCGGTGATGGTTTCACGGCTGGTGGTGCGGGAAGGGCCCGCGCCGCAGCCCAAATCTTGATGGAGCGTGCATGGCCTGGAATACACCCGGCGGCAACAAGGGCGGACAAGGCCCCGAGGACAATCGACGCGGGCCGTTCGGGTCGCGCGGCGGTGGCAATGGTGGTGGCTGGGGCGGACTGCCCGGGCCGCTGAAGGACCTGTTCGACGGCGGCATCATGCGTTGGGTGGTGGCGGCTGTCGTGCTGCTGGTGCTGTTCTCCAGCTTCCAGCTGATCGGCGAACAGCAGCGTGGCGTAGTGCTGCGCTTCGGCCAGTTCTCCCGCATCCTGCAGCCCGGCCCGAACTTCAAGCTGCCGTGGCCGATCGAATCGGTCACCAAGGTCAACGCCACCGAGATCAAGACCTTCTCGATCCAGGTGCCGGTGCTGACCCGCGACGAGAACATCGTCAACGTCTCGCTGAACGTCCAGTACCGCATCGACGACCCGCAGCAGTACCTGTTCGGCACCGTTGATGCCAACCAGGTGCTGGAGCAGTCGGCGCAGAGCGCGGTGCGCGAGGAAGTCGGCCGGGCCGACCTCAACGCGGTACTGAACAACCGTGGCCCGCTGGCCGTGGCTGCCGAAGAGCGCCTGCAGGCGCTGCTGAAGGCGTTCAAGACCGGCCTGACCGTGACCGGCCTGACCCTGCAGGACGCCCGTCCGCCGGAGGAAGTGAAGCCGGCCTTCGACGAGGTCAACGGTGCCCAGCAGGTCAAGGAACGCCTGATCAACGAAGCCCAGGCCTACGCCGCCAAGGTCGTGCCGGAAGCCCGAGGCCAGGCCTCGCGTGCCCGTACCACCGCCGAAGGCTACAAGCAGGCCGTGGTGTCCAAGGCCGAAGGTGACGCGCAGCGCTTCAGCCTGTTGCAGGCCCAGTACAAGGACGCCCCGGAAGTGACCCGCAAGCGCCTGTGGCTGGAGACCGTGCAGCAGGTGCTGAGCGAGAACCGCAAGGTGATCGGTGGCGATGGCCGCCAGCTGATCTACGTGCCGATGACCGGCGACACCCGTCCCAGCACCTCGGCCCCGGCCGCAGTGGCGAACCCGGACGTGGTGATGCCGTCGCTGCCGGGTGCAGCGGTGGAAGCTTCCCGTGATCCGGGCCGGCCGGTGGGCCGCCCGACCGGGCGACCGAGCGGCCGTGAGGAGGGCAGCCGATGAAGAGTCCTATCTGGATCGCCGTGATCGTGGCGGTGGTACTGGGCCTGCTCGGCTCGGTGTACGTGGTCCGTGAGGACCAGACCGCCATGGTGCTGAACCTGGGCAAGGTGGTGCGTTCGGACATCAAGCCGGGCCTGCACTTCAAGGTGCCGGTGGTGGAAACGGTGAAGGTCTTCGACCGCCGCTTCCAGGTGCTCGACACCGCGCCGGCGCGCTACTTCACCGCCGAGCAGAAGGACGTCAGCGTCGACTTCTTCGCCATCGGTTACATCTCCAACGTGGGTGACTACTTCCGTGCCACCGGCGGCGATCCGCGTATCGCCAATGCCCGCCTGGCACCGATCATCACCGACTCGCTGCGCAACCAGATCAACTCGCGCACCCTGCAGCAGCTGGTCTCCGGCGACCGCAGCGAGCTGATCGCCGAGCAGCTGAAGGGGATCAACGAAGCGGTGGCTGGCCTCGGCATGCAGATGATCGACCTGCGCATCAAGCAGGTGGACCTGCCGACCGACAGCCAGGTGATCAACGACGTGTACGAGCGCATGCGCGCCCAGCGCAAGCAGGAAGCCGCCAAGCTGCGCGCCGAAGGCGAGGAGCAGTCGCTGACCATCCGTGCCCAGGCCGACCGTGACAGCACCGTGCTGATCGCCGAGGCCGAGCGTGATGCCCAGCGCCTGCGCGGTGAAGGCGATGCCGATGCGGCCCGCATCTACGGCAAGGCCGGCTCGGCCGACCCGTCGTTCTATGCGTTCTACCGCAGCCTGGAGGCCTACCGTGGCTCCATGACCGACGGCAACGGCGTGATCGTGCTGGACAAGAACGACCCGTTCCTGCAGTACCTGAAGAACGACCGCTGAGGTCGCAGGGCAGTACCCCACGGGGCCCGGCCAGTTGCCGGGCCCCGTGCTTTTTCCGGAGTTCCCCATGAAAGATCTGTTCGCCGCCGTCTGCCTGGTCGCGGTGCTGGAAGGCCTGTTCCTGTTCGTCGCCCCGTTCGCCTGGAAGCGCATGGCCGAACGTCTGCTGGATCTGCCCAGCCCGGCCCTGCGCAGCTTCGGCGGCCTGGTGCTGCTGGCCGGCCTGAGCCTGCTGTGGTGGGTGCGGCATTGAAAGGGTAGTGCCGGCCGCTGGCCGGCAATCCCGGGCGGGGCGGCTGACCGGTCGGCACCTGCATGGCCCGGCCCTGGTGGATGCCAACCTTGGTTGGCATTGCCGGCCAGCGGCCGGCACTACCGGACGGGGCGGCTGACCGGCCGGCACATGCGTGACCCGGGCTCTGATGGATGCCAACCTTGGTTGGCATTGCCGGCCAGCGGCCGGCACTACCGGGGCGGCTGACCGGCCGGCACATGTGTGGCCCGGCTCTGGTGGATGCCAACCTTGGTTGGCATTGCCGGCCAGCGGTCGGTACCACCGGGCGGGGCGGCTGACCGGCCGGTGAAGCCGTCCGTCGGAAAGGTGGCAGCGGACCCCGGAAACCCGGATAATGCACAAAAGCCGGACGGGCCTCCCCGTTCGGCTTTTTCCGTGTCTGGGCCTTCCATCGCCGGCCGCTCCCCGTTTGGAGCCGCCCACCAGGTGCTGGCCAGCCCCGCCACGGTTTACCCGTCCGCGGCCCCGATGGCCGCAACATATGAGGAGCCCGTCATGGGTCAGTCTGTCGTAGTGCTTGGTGCCCAGTGGGGCGATGAAGGCAAGGGCAAGATCGTCGATCTGCTCACTGAGGAAATCGGCGCCGTCGTGCGCTTCCAGGGCGGCCACAATGCCGGCCACACCCTGGTCATCAACGGCAAGAAGACCGTCCTGCACCTGATCCCGTCGGGCATCCTGCGTGACGACGCGCTGTGCCTGATCGGCAACGGCGTGGTGATCTCGCCGGCCGCGCTGCAGAAGGAAATTGCCGAGCTGGAAGCCTCCGGCGTGGAAGTGCGTTCGCGCCTGAAGATCTCCCCGGCCGCGCCGCTGATCATGCCGTACCACATCGCCCTGGACCAGGCGCGCGAACGCGCTGCCGGCGGCAAGGCGATCGGCACCACGGGTCGCGGCATCGGCCCGGCCTACGAAGACAAGGTGGCGCGCCGCGGTATCCGCATCGCCGACCTGCACTACCCGAAGCAGCTGGAAGAGCTCCTGCGCACTGCGCTGGACTACCACAACTTCGTGCTGACCAACTACCTGAAGACCGACGCCGTCGATTTCCAGAAGACCTTCGACGAAGCGCTGGCCTTCGGCGAATACGTGCAGCCGATGAAGTCCGACGTGGCCGGCATCCTGCACGACCTGCGCAAGCAGGGTAAGCGCGTGCTGTTCGAAGGCGCGCAGGGCGCGCTGCTGGACATCGACCACGGCACCTACCCGTACGTCACCAGCTCCAACACCACCGTCGGTGGTGCGCTGGCCGGTTCCGGCGTCGGCGCTGATTCGATCGACTACGTGCTGGGTATCGCCAAGGCCTACGCCACCCGCGTCGGCGGCGGCCCGTTCCCGACCGAGCTGGACGACGAAGTCGGCCAGGGCATCCGTGACCGCGGCGCCGAGTACGGTGCCTCGACCGGCCGTCCGCGTCGTTGCGGCTGGATGGACATCGTCGCGCTGAAGCGCGCCGTGGCCATCAACGGCATCAGCGGCCTGTGCATCACCAAGCTGGACGTGCTGGATGGCATGGAAAAGCTGAAGGTCTGCATCGCCTACGAATACAACGGCAAGCGCACCGAGTACGCGCCGTTGGACGCACAGGGCTGGGAAGACTGCACCCCGGTGTACCTGGAGTTCCCGGGCTGGAGCGAGAACACCCACGGCATCACCAACTGGGACGACCTGCCGCCGGCCGCACGCGCCTACCTGCGTTCGCTGGAAGAGCTGGCCGGCTGCCCGATCAGCATCGTTTCCACCGGCCCGGACCGCGACCACACCATGGTCCTGCAGGATCCGTTTGCCTGAGGTAGCGCCGGGCGCTGCCCGGCGTAGGTGACAGGAAAAGCCCCGCGCAAGCGGGGCTTTTTCGTTACTGTGGGGGCAGGGCCAGCGGGGAAGCGACGCGATGACCAGGATGTCAGCGTGAAGGGCACGACGGTGATACGGATCACCCTGTGGGTGTTCTGGAGCCTGTGGGGCATCGCCTGCGTGGTACTGGTGCTGGGTGCGGCTGCCAATACCCTGGCTTCGCGCACGCAGACGGTGCCGTTGGTGCTGACTCCTGGCGCAACCGCCCAGATCACCGTCTACCGCCTCATCGATGACCAACTGCGGCTGCGCCTGCGCTATGCCGCAGACGGTACAGAGGCTGACCCCGAGGTGCTGCTGCGCATCGAAACTCCCACCGATCATGGAGACTTCCGTGCAGGGGAGCGTTCGGGAGTGGCCGGGCAGAGCATCAATCGCAGGCTGGCATCGGTTGAATCCAGCGGCCTCATGGCGTCCTACTTCGGCTATGGCCGCGGCGACGCATTGCCACGCGGACGCTCATGGCTGCGGGTAACCGTACTGGAGGTGGACCCGGCGCTGGTGGGGCACGCGGCAGACATCGAGCTGCAGCCACCGCTGGATCTGCTGAAGCTGACCGATCTGGATTACCTCTGGCTATGGCCGTTCTTCTTCTGGAAGGTGGCGGCGTTGTTCCTGCTGATTCCGGGTGCTGCCTTGGCGGCGTTCACCATCACTTTGCGGCGCTGGCAGCGCCGGGCATCAGCGCCGCCGACTTCAGCAGGGGATAGGGATTGATCGATTCTCCCTTCCACCACTGTTTTCCCGGGCCCAGCACGTGCACTTCAAAATGCAGGTGCGGCGCGTCGGCACTGGCGTTGCCGGTGCTGCCCACGTAGCCGATCACCTCCCCGCGCTTGATCACCTGTTTCTCGGCCAGGCCATCGGCATAGCGCTGCAGATGCGCGTAGTAGTAGCACCAGCGTCCACTGGGCTCGAACTGGTAGATCGTGAAGCCGCCGCGCTCGCTGTCGAACAGTTTCTCCACCGTGCCATCGGCCACCGCGAGTACCGGCGTACCGGCATCGGCCATGATGTCGATGGCATCGTGCACGCGGCCCTGGCTGCGTGCATCGGTGAAGGTATCGCGCAGCTGGGAGGCCTGGATGCCCTGCACCGGCAGCAGCAGGCCGGGCGGTGCATCCGCAGCCTGCACGGTCGAATGCGCGGCGGCGGGGGCGGGTGGGGCAACTGCGCGCGACACTTCCGGCCCCTGCACCGGCGCAGCGGTCACCGGCTCACCCACATCACGGTGCAGCCACCAACCTGCACCCAGTCCCAGCAGAACGCCCAGTACGATCAGCTGCGAAAGACGCATCGGCTCACTCCTGCATCACCACGGGTACCGTGGTATCCACGGCGTCGGCCACGCGCAGCGCGTCCCAGTTGGTCATGCGTACGCAGCCGTGCGATTCGGTCTTGCCCACGTGGCCGGGTTCGGGCGTGCCGTGCAGACCGTAATGCGGCTTGGACAGATCGATCCAGACCCGCCCGACCGGATTGTTCGGACCTGGCGGCAGCGTGGCTTTCTTTTCGCCCTTGCGGGCATCCCAGAACAGCTTCGGGTTGTAGTGGAACGGCGGGTCGCGGTAAACGCCCAGGATCTTCCATTCGCCGATCGGCAACGGGTCGTGCTGGCTGCCGGATGACACTGGCACCTGCGCGATCAGCTTGCCCTGCGCATCCAGCAACTGCAGGGTGGAGTCGGATTTGTCGACCACGATCTTCGCCGCCTTCGGCAATGCCGCCGGTGCGATGTTGGGCACCTGGATGCGGCTGCCAGCCTTGGCCAGATCCACGCCGGGATTGAGCACCTTCATCAGCTCTGGGGAAGCATGGAAGCGCTCGCCCAGGGCTTCTTCCACGCTGCTGAAGCCCAGCGACTTGAGCTTGGCCTGGGCGGCGGGTCCCTTCGGTGTGGCCTGGAACGGACCGGCAACATCCTCAGCAGTCAGCGTGTAGCCGGCCAGCGGCGTGATCGTATCGGCCTGCAGGGCCTTCCAGGTAGTGTCATCCAGTTCACCGGTCGCGCTCAGCCCATGCGCCGCCTGGAAGCCCGACACCGCGCGTCGCTGGTTGCTGCCCACTTCGCCATCGATCTGGCCAGGGGAGAAATTCGCGCGATCCAGCAGCACCTGGGCGTGCAGGGCGGAGCGTGGCGCAGTGTCCGGTCCGGTCGTTTCGGCAATGGGCGCGGGCAGGTTGGGCGGCGGCGCCTGCGCGAAGGCCGGCGACGCCAACAGCGAGATTGCGAGCAGGGTGGATCGGGACACAGATGAGGGCATTGGGATCTCCAGCAGGTACGCCACCACCTTGCCCGCAGCCGGCGCCGAGCCGCCGTGAAAGGGATCTGACGCCCGCATGAGCAGTCGTGGCCACCGCAGCCAATTCCCGTGTGCAGGCATAGGCAGGTCAGTGCTCACCAAGGTGAACGGTGGCCGACGCCGCCGATGGGCGGCGATCAAGATTGCCTGCCAGGCCGCCGATAAGGGCGCATCCCCCCGTTTTGGATACCCCCATGAACTACTTGAGGAACGTCAGGGTTGCCTGGCGTCTTGGGCTGGGCTTTGGCCTGTTGCTGCTGCTGGTTGCCGCCGTGGTGGCCACCGGCGCCACCGCCAGCGTCGTGCAGAAGAGCGCGATGCAGCAGGTGGTCGACGTCAGCGTGGCCAAGGTGCGCCTGCTGTCGCAGATGCTCGATGCCAACAACCAGATGATGGTCGTGCGCCGCGAAATGCTGATCCGCCAGGGCGAAGACCGCGGCAGCGACGAGCAGCGCATCGCCGACCTGGTCAAACGCTATGAGGCCAGCTGGACCGCCTACCAGGCACTGCCCAGCGACGTCGACGGCAAAGCCATTGCCGAAACCATTGCGGCCAAGCGAGCCATCGCGCGCCCGCTCAACAAGCAGACCAGCGAACTGATGGAGCAGGGCGACTACCCGGGCGCCGTGGCGCTGACCCTGGGCCCGGTGCAGGAAGCGGCCAATGGCTGGAACAAGGCGCTGTCCGATGGCGTGGACTTCGAAGAGAAGGAAAGCCGCGATGCGGCCACTGAGGCGATCCGCCTGGGCGAGCGCAGCCTGCTGCAGCTGCTGGTGCTGGGCGGCGTTGCGCTGCTGGTGGGCATCGGCGCCTCGGTGATGATCGGCCGCAGCCTGACCGGTCCGCTGGCCCGCGCGGTGAACCTGGCCGAACGCCTGTCCAAGGGACAGCTGGACCAGGAATTCCGCCTCGGCGGCCGTGACGAACTGACCCAGCTGGGTGAAGCCATGGCCAGCGTGCGGCAGAGCGTGCAGGCGGCGATCGGCGCACAGCTGCAGATGGCAGAGCAGCATGAGGCGGGCGCGATCCGCTATCGCATGGACGTCACCGCGTTCCCCGGTGACTTCGGCCGCATGGTGCAGGCCACCAACAGTCTGGTCGAATCGCACGTGCAGGTGGAACTGCTGATGGCCGAGGTGATGCAGCGCTACGCCATCGGTGATCTCAGCCGTGACCTGCCGGACTTCCCGGGCGAGAAGGGCACGCTGACCCGCACCCTGGCCGCGGTGAAGCAGAGCCTGATGGCGATCAATGCGCAGATTGATGAACTGGCCCGCGCCGCTCGCGCCGGCGATTTCAGCATGCGTGGCGATGCCGCTGCGTTCCAGTACCAGTTCAAGGCGATGGTCGAGCACCTCAACGGCATGATGGCCAGTTCGCAGGCCAGCATCGCCGATGTCTCCGATGTGCTGCGTGCAATCTCGCACGGCGACCTGACCGCACGCATGGATGGCGAGTACGACGGCGTGTTCGCCCGTATGCGCGACGACGCCAACACCACCACCGCGCAGCTGACCGGCATCGTGCGGGGCATCCAGGTGGCCGCCGACAGCATCAACAACGCGGCGCAGGAACTGGCCGCCGGCAACAACGACCTGTCGCGCCGCACCGAGCAGCAGGCCGCCAATCTGGAAGAAGCGGCTGCATCGATGGAGGAGCTGACCTCCACCGTGCGCCAGAACGCCGAGCTGGCGCGCCAGGCCGACAGTGAAGCGCATGCGGCCGGTGCAGCCGTGCGCGAGACCGAGCAGGCGATGGCACAGATGGCGTCGGTGATGGGTGAGATCGATCAGTCCTCGGCACGCATCTCGGAAATCTCCACGGTGATCGACGGCATCGCGTTCCAGACCAACATCCTGGCGCTGAATGCTGCAGTGGAAGCCGCGCGTGCAGGCGAGCAGGGCCGTGGCTTTGCCGTGGTCGCCAGCGAAGTACGCACGCTCGCGCAACGTGCCGGTGTCGCTGCCAAGGAGATCAAGGAACTGATCGAAGACGCTGCCGCCAAGGTGAAGAGTGGCCTGGCGGTGACCGTTGAGTCGGAAGCCGCGATCGCGCGCGTGGCCCAGGCCAGCTCGCGCACCACCCTGCTGATGAGCGACATCGCCGCAGCCAGCAAGGAACAGGCCGCCGGCATCGAACAGGTCAACCAGGTGGTGGTGCAGATGGACCAGGTGACCCAGCAGAACGCCGCGCTGGTGGAAGAAGCTACCGCGGCCAGCCGCGCGCTGGAAGAACAGGCGCATGCACTGACCACGTCGGTGTCGGTGTTCAGGGTGGAAGGCGCAGCGGCTTCGGTTGTGCCGCGTCGCGCAGCCTGAGCAGGCTGCTGACCCCGCGACAGGAATGCGGCCGCCTTGGGCGGCCGTATTTCCATAGCCTGCTCAGACAGGCGGACACACCGCCATCATTGTTCAAGGACACTGCCGAGCATGGCCCCCACGACATACAGCATGGCCAGGGTCGGGGGCATCACCAGAAGGTAGACGGTCGTCCAGGTCTTTCCGGAAAGCCATCCACCCATGCCGATGACGTCGAGTGCTGCGGTCTGCAGCATCACCGGCAGCTGCATGAGGATGTAGGCGCTCTTGGGATCGCTATGGGCCTGGGCATCGAGCACCAGCCAGGCGGTCAGCGCGAGATAGAGTGTGCATATGGCAATGCCGGTCCAGCTGAGCCAGTGTGGCTTGCGCATGCCGCTTTGTCCGTTCCGTCGGGACCATCAGCGTAGCGCCGCGTGCGCTGCCGTGCACTTCCTTGGGCCGAGCCAATGAGTGAAGCTGCAGGCAGGGAGCCGTGCGAAGAGACCTGAAGGGTGATCGATGTGATGAATGCCGTGATGCCGCCGGTCGTGATGCCGCCGGTCGTGATGCTGCCAGGCCTGGATGGCACCGGCCTGCTGTCGGCACACTTCGTGGAGGCGATGCAGGCGCGGGGCATCCAGATCCAGGTGCTGCCGATGCCCGCGCGAGGGCCGCAGGACTACACCGCGTTGGCGTCGATCCTGCGCCCGCAGCTTCCGGCATCTCCTTTTGTGCTGCTGGCCGAATCGTTCGCCGGGCCACTGGCCATCGAGCTGGCGGTGGCCGGGCCGTCTGGATTGCGCGGGTTGGTACTGAGTACGACCTTCGCACGGCGGCCGGTGCCGCTGCCTGCGGCGAGCGCACGGATGTTGGCTCCGGCGTGGCCGCTGCCGCCACTCGCATTGATGGCCCGGTTGCTGCTTGGGCAGTGGCGGACGCGCACGAACCTGCGCGAGCTGGGCCTGGCAATCACGCAGGTGCCGGCTGCAACCCTGCGCCAACGTGCTGCGGCGACACTGCAGGTGGACGTTCGTGCACTGCTGCCGGACCTCGTGTTGCCGACGCTATGCCTGCATGCCCGGCAGGACCGCCTGCTGTGGCCGCCCAGTGTGGCCGAGCTGCAGGCCCTGTTGCCCGATGCCCGGCATGTGTCGTTGGAGGGCCCACATCTGCTGCTGCAGGCGCGTGCCGACGCAGCTGCAGCCGAAGTCGCCTCGTGGATGAGGACGCTGTCGCCCTGATCGATGGTCTCAGCCGCGCGCGCGCGTACGTGCCGCCTTCTTCGCCGCCACCTTGCGCACGGTCTTCTTCGCCGCACGGGTCTTCGCTGCCTTCTTCGCGGCAGCACTATGTGAGGCGGCGGTGCTGGTCTTCTTGACCACCGTTTTCTTTACCGCCTTTTTCGTGGCCGGCGCCGTCTTCGCCGCTGTTTTCTTCACAGCGCCCTTGCTGGCGGCCTTCTTCGCTGGTGCCTTCTTCGCCGCCTTGCGCCCACTGCCGCTGCGCTTGCCGCCGCCATCCTGCTTGTTCACGGTGGCCCAGGCAATGCGTTCGGCAGTGCTTTCGCTGGCACCGCGCTCGCGCTCGCTGTCCTCGATGTGCTCGGCCTGGCGCTTCTGCTTTTCGGTATAGGCGGACTTGTCACCGCGGGGCATGGCCGGTTCTCCGGTGGGGGCTGGCCCCCACGGTGGTCCTGGCGGCGTTAAGCGCAAGTCCCGCAAGGGTGATCGCACCGGCAAGGGGCCTCGGCTATGCTTGTGGCATGCGAGTCGAGCCCGCCGACATCGAAGCCCTGTTCGACGCCATCCCGGATGTGCTGTTCTTCATCAAGGACCTTCAGGGGCGTTACACCCACGTCAACCAGACCATGTTGCGGCGGCTGGGCCTGCGCGCGCGCAAGGACGTGATCGGGCGCACGGCGGCTGAAATCTACCCGACCGGCCTCAGTGCGGACTATGTCGACCAGGATGCCCGCGTGCTGTCCGGCGAGGTGATCGAGAACCTGATGGAGCTGCACCTGTTCGCCAACCGCGAACCGGGCTGGTGCCTGACCTGCAAGCGTCCGCTGGTGGTCGATGGGTCCATCGAGGGCCTGATCGGCATTTCCCGCGACCTTGGCCAGAAGGACAGCCTGGGCACCCAGTATGAGCAGCTCCGGCTGGCCCTGGCCCACCTCAATGCGCACTACGCCGAGAACGTGCGCATGCAGACCCTTCTGGACATCACCGGCTTCTCGCTGTCCAAGCTGGAGCGCAGTTTCCGCAAGGTGTTCCAGATGACCCCGCAGCAGGTGCTGACGCGGCTGCGGATCCAGATGGCCATGCACCTGCTGCATGGCGACGACAGCATCGCCTGCATCGGCCAGGCCTGCGGTTTCAGCGACCAGAGCGCCTTTACCCGCAAGTTCAAGGCTGAAACCGGTTTCTCGCCGCGTGCCTACCGCGCCCGCATCGGCGGCAGTGTCGGCGAGCCAGCACTGGCCTGAGCGGCCTGCTGCGCTGTGCCTATCCCCGCGGGCATGGGACAGGGTAAGGTGTCGCCCCTGTAGCCCGCCGCCAGCCCTGCCGATGCCCAACTCGATTCCGACCGCTTCGCCGTCCCGCCTCGGACATTCGCTCAAGCCCCGCCAGCTGATCATGATGGGCCTGGGCAGCGCCATCGGCGCCGGCCTGTTCCTCGGCTCGGGCGTGGGTGTGCAGGCGGCTGGTCCGGCGGTTCTGGTGTCGTATCTGGTCGCTGGTGCGCTGGTGATCATCGTGATGAACGCACTGGGCGAGATGGCGGCGGCCAAACCGACCAGCGGCGCGTTTTCGGTGTATGCGGCCGACGCCATGGGCGCCACCGCCGGCGCCACCGTGGGCTGGTTGTGGTGGGTGCAGCTGGTGATCGTGATCGCCGCCGAGGCGGTAGGCGCGGCCGGGCTGCTGGCCACGGTCTGGCCTTCGGTGCCGGTACCGATGGCAGCGCTGGCGTTCATGCTGTTCTTCACCGCGATCAACCTGCTCGGGGTGAAGAACTTCGGTGAGTTCGAATTCTGGTTCGCCATCCTCAAGGTGGTGGCGATCCTGGCCTTCATCGCCATCGGCGTGGCACTGCTGATGGGCTGGCTGCCGCAGGTGACCTCGCCGGGCCTGAGCAACTTCACCGAACATGGTGGCTTCGCACCGAAGGGCCTGGCCGGTATTGGCGCCGCATTGCTGGTTGTCGTTTTTGCCTTCGGTGGCACCGAGATCGTGGCCGTTGCGGCGGCCGAGACCGAAGACCCGGAGCGCAGCATCGCCCGTGCCATCCGCACTGTGGCGTGGCGTATCCTGGTGTTCTACATCGGCTCGCTGAGCGTGATCATCGCGGTGGTGCCGTGGACCAGCGAGGCGCTGAAGTCCCCGTTTGCCGCCGTGCTGGATATGGCCCGCATTCCCGGCGCCGGCACCGCCATCACCCTGATCGCGGTGATCGCGCTGCTGTCGGCGCTCAATGCCAACCTCTACGGCGCCTCGCGCATGATGTACTCGTTGGCGCAGCGTCGTGAAGCGCCGGCCGTGCTGGGCTGGACCGATCCTCGCCAGGTGCCGGTGATCGCCGTGCTGGCCAGCGTGCTGTTCGGTTTCGCCGCCACGGTGATGGAGCTGCTGTTCCCGGACCGGGTGCTGCCGGTGCTGCTGAACATCGTCGGTTCCACCTGCCTGCTGGTGTGGACGCTGTCGCTGGTGTCGCAGCTGGTGCTGCGCCGCCGCGCGGATCGCCTGGGTACCCGGCTGCCGTTCCGCATGGCCGGCTTCCCGTGGCTGACCTGCTGCGCGCTGGCGATCCTGGCACTGATCTTCGGCCTGCTGTTGAGCGAGTCGCACACCCGCCTGCAGTTCCTGTCGATGGTGGCGCTGACCGCCACGATCGCCGCTGGCAGCGCCATCGCGCGGCGCATGCGCGAGGCCTAATTCTGTAGAGCCGACCCTACGGTCGGCTGCTGTTCGCGCGGCCGCCAGCCGAGCATGGGCTCGGCTCTACAGAAGGCATACATCCGCCGTGCCATCCTGATCGTGTGGGCCGTCAGCGGCCCGTTGACCAGGAGTACCGCATGCTGCGCAGTCGCCCCTTCCTGATGTTCACCGGCCAGGCCGAGGCCGCCCTGGCCCTGTACGCCGAGGCCTTCGCCGATTTCCGCCTGCTGGCAATGCAGCGCCATCCGGACGGCGCCGGTGCCGGCGTGCCCGGGCAGGTCCGCCAGGCCATTTTCCTGCTCGGTGGTACCCACTACCTGTGCTTCGACAGCCTGGACGTGCACGATTTCACCTTCTCGCCGTCGATCTCGCTGTTCGTGGAGTGCTCCGGCGCCGAACAGTTCGAGCGTGCCGCGCGCGTGCTGGGCGAGGGCGGCCACTGGTTGATGCCGGTGGGCGACTATGACTTCAGCAACCGCTACGGCTGGGTGCAGGACCGCTTCGGCGTGTCGTGGCAGCTGAGCCTGGGGCAGATGCCGGACCCGTGATGGCAAGGCATCCACGCATGGCGTGGATCTACCGGAGAATGCGCCACGCGTGGCTGGAAACCCAAACGGCCCGGTTTCGCCGTGGCAGGTAGTAGATCCACGCCATGCGTGGATGGAAACGAAAACGGCCCGCTTGCGCGGGCCGTTTTCATTTCCGATGGGTCGAAGGATTACGCCTCGACTTCATCATCCTTGTAGGCATCGACCGGGATGCAGGCGCACATCACGTTCTTGTCGCCGTACACGTTGTCCACGCGTGCCACCGGCGGCCAGTACTTCTGCAGCTTCAGGCTGGGCAGCGGGAAGGCGGCCAGTTCACGCGGGTAGGCGTGGGTCCATTCGCTGGCGGTCACCGCGGTGGCGGTGTGCGGCGCGTTCTTCAGCGGGTTGTCTTCGCGGTCCAGGCGGCCGTCTTCGATCGCGGTGATCTCTTCGCGGATCTGGATCATCGCGTCGATGAAGCGGTCCAGCTCGTGCAGCGATTCGCTCTCGGTCGGTTCGACCATCAGCGTGCCGGCTACCGGGAAGCTCAGGGTCGGGGCGTGGAAGCCGAAGTCGATCAGGCGCTTGGCCACGTCCTCGGCGCCGATGCCGCTGGTCTTCTCCAGCGGGCGCACGTCCAGGATGCACTCGTGTGCCACCAGGCCGTTGCGGCCGGTGTACAGGGTCTTGAAGTGCGGGGCCAGGCGCTTGGCGATGTAGTTGGCGTTGAGCTGCGCGACCTGGGTGGCCTTGCGCAGGCCATCGTGGCCCATCATCGCGATGTACATCCAGCTGATCGGCAGGATCGAGGCGCTGCCGAAGCTGGCCGCGCTGACCATGCCGACCGGGCCGTTGTCACCCAGCTTGCCCGGCAGGAACGGCGCCAGGTGCTCCTTGACCGCGCACGGGCCAACGCCCGGGCCACCACCGCCGTGCGGGATGCAGAAGGTCTTGTGCAGGTTCAGGTGCGAAACGTCCGAACCCCACTTGCCCGGCTTGGCCACGCCGACCAGGGCGTTCATGTTGGCACCGTCGGTGTACACCTGGCCGCCGTGCTTGTGGATGATCTCGCAGATCTCCACCACCTCTTCCTCGAACACGCCGTGCGTGGACGGGTAGGTCATCATGATCGCGGCCAGGCGGTCGCTGTATTTCTCGGCGTTGAGGCGGATGTCCTCGACGTCGACGTTGCCGTTGGCATCGGTCTTGGTCACCACCACCTTCATGCCGCACATCTGTGCCGAGGCCGGGTTGGTGCCGTGCGCCGAGTCCGGAATCAGGCAGATATCGCGATGTTCCTCACCGCGCGAGCGGTGGTAGGCGCGGATCGCCAGCAGGCCGGCGTACTCGCCCTGCGCACCGGAGTTCGGCTGCAGGCTGACTGCGTCGTAGCCGGTGCATTCGACCAGCATCGCTTCCAGCGTATCGATCAGTTCCTTGTAGCCCAGCGCCTGGTCGGCCGGCACCAGCGGGTGGATCTGCGAGAACTCCGGCCAGGTCACCGGGATCATCTCGGCGGTGGCGTTGAGCTTCATGGTGCACGAACCCAGCGGGATCATCGTGCGGTCCATCGCCAGGTCCTTGTCGGCCAGCGAACGCAGGTAGCGCAGCAGTTCGTGCTCGCTGTGGTGGGTGTTGAACACCGGGTGGGTCAGGAACGCGGACTGGCGCAGCAGGCCGGCCGGCAACGCGTCGGCGGTGCTGGCATCCATCGCGTCGACGTCCAGCGAGGCACCGAACACCGCAGCCACGGCGACGATGTCGGCGCGGGTGGTGGTCTCGTCCAGGCTGATGCCGACCGAGTCGCTGTCGATCGCGCGCAGGTTGTAACCGGCGGCGCGTGCCTTGGCATGAATTTCATCGGCATGCACGCCGGTGACGTGCAGGGTGTCGAAGAAGTCACCACCGACCTGCACGCCCGCGTTGCGCAGCGCGGCGGCCAGGATCGAGGCCAGGCGATGGGTGCGGCGGGCGATGCGGGTCAGGCCGTCCGGGCCGTGGTAAACGGCATACATCGAGGCCATCACCGCCAGCAGGACCTGCGCGGTACAGATATTGGAGGTGGCCTTCTCGCGGCGGATGTGCTGCTCGCGGGTCTGCAGGGTCAGGCGGTAGGCCGGGTTGCCCTGGGCATCGATCGAGACGCCGATCAGGCGGCCCGGCATCGAGCGCTTGTAGGCATCACGGCAGGCCATGAATGCAGCATGCGGGCCGCCGAAACCGAACGGCACGCCGAAACGCTGGCTGTTGCCGACCACGATGTCCGCACCCCATTCGCCGGGGGCGGCCAGCAGGGTCAGGGCCAGCAGGTCGGTGGCCACGGCCACCAGGCCGCCGCGTGCGTGCACGGCATCGACCAGCGCCTTGTAGTCGCCCACCTGGCCAAAGGTGTCCGGGTACTGCAGCAGCAGGCCGAAGGCCTCCGCTTCCAGCGCTTCGGCCGGGGTGCCGACGCGCAGCACGATACCCATCGGCTCGGCGCGGGTGCGCAGCAGCTCCAGGGTCTGCGGGTGCACGGCGTCGTGCACGAAGAAGGTGTCCGACTTCGACTTGGCCGAACGCTTGGCCAGGGTCATCGCTTCGGCGGCGGCGGTGGCTTCGTCCAGCAGCGAGGCGTTGGCGATTTCCATGCCGGTGAGGTCGGCGCACAGGGTCTGGAAGTTGATCAGCGCTTCCATGCGGCCCTGCGAGATTTCCGCCTGGTACGGGGTGTAGGCGGTGTACCAGGCCGGGTTTTCCAGGATGTTGCGCAGGATCACGTTCGGCGTGTGGGTGCCGTAGTAGCCCTGGCCGATGAAGCTGCGCAGCACGGTGTTCTTGTCGGCGATCGCACGGATCTTCGCCAGTGCCTGTACTTCGGTCATCGACTCCGGCAGCGCCAGCGGCGCCGGCGACTTGATCTTGGCCGGTACGATGGCATCGGTCATGCCATCCAGCGACGCGTGGCCGACGACATCGAGCATCTGCGCGATCTCGGCGTCGTTGGGGCCGATGTGGCGCTCGACGAACGCATTGTGGTGCTCGAGCTCACGCAGGGAAGGGGTGTTCTGGGACATGGCGAAGGATCCGTCAGGAAAGGGCACACGCACGGGCACAAGCCGCCGGTCGGCGGTCTGCGGGGCGCCCCTCTGTCCTTTTGCCTGAGAGTTTAAAAGCGCGGCGGACCGCAGCTTCGTGCCCCTTCGGCGCCGGATCGAACCGGTCTCTCCAGAGTTCTGTTACGGGTGGTATCGGGCCTGAGCGATTACGGGCGTTGCGCCTTCGGCAGCGGTGTTCCGCTTCTCCCACCGTGTTGCCCGCTGATTATAGCCCGTTGCGGGCCCGCCGGCCGCCTCCAGGCAGGGTCGCCGCGCCTGAATGGCCGATGGCCCGGCCGTGCGTTTTGTGCACCGCTGCATGGCATCGGGCGCAATCCCCACCTATGATGGGCGGATACCCGAATTCATCTGGCGCTGTCCCTGCAGAAGGGGACCGGCGCCCGCCGTGCGTGCCGCGCATGGCCCTGCCGGACGCCTTCCCCATGACCGCCGCTGTTGCTCCTTCCACCCGCCGCATGGCCCTGCTGCTCGCCGGCCTGGCCATGTTCGGCCCGTTCTCGATCGACACCATCTTCCCGGCCTTCCCGCAGCTGGCCCAGCGCCTGGCGGTGGACGAGGTGGCGGTGCAGCAGACCATCAGCGTGTACCTGCTGTTCTACGGCCTGATGAGCCTGGCGCACGGCCCGCTGTCCGATGCCTGGGGTCGCAAGTGGGTGATCCTCGGTGGCCTGGTGGTGTTCGTCGGCGCTTCGGTCGGCTGCGCGCTGTCCACCGACCTGACCACGCTGCTGGCGTTCCGTGCGCTGCAGGGCCTGTCGGCGGGTGTCGGCATGATCGTCGGCCGCGCGGTGATCCGCGACCTGTACCACGGCCACGACGCGCAGCGCCTGATGAGCCAGGTGTCGATGCTGTTCGGCATCGCCCCGGCCATCGCGCCGATCATCGGTGGCTGGATCCTGCTCAGTGGTGCCGGCTGGCCGCTGATCTTCTGGTTCCTGGTGGTGTTCGGGCTGGTCCTGCTGGCGGCCACTGCACGCTACCTGCCCGAGACCCATCCGGTTGAAGCGCGCGTGCCGTTGTCGCCGCGCACGTTGATGCGTGACTACGTGCGGATCGGCTTCAACCCGCGCTTCCTGCGCCTGGCGCTGGCCGGCAGCATCGGCTTCGGTGGCATCTTCCTGTACATCTCCTCGGCGCCGGTGTTCGTGATGCAGCACCTGCATCTGGGCGAGGGTGGTTTCGCCTGGTTGTTCATCCCCACCATCGGCGGCATGACCACCGGCTCGTTCCTGTCCGGGCGCATGGCCGGGCACACCACGCCCACCCGCCAGGTGTCCATTGGTTTCGGCCTGTGCGCGCTGTCGGTGCTGTTGAACGTCGGCTACGTGGCGCTGTCGCCGCAGTTCGTGCTGCCGTGGGCAGTGCTGCCGATCTTCCTGGGCGGCATGGGCATGGCACTGATCTTCCCGATCCTGGCGCTGGCGGTGCTGGACATGTACCCGCACCAGCGCGGCCTGGCCTCGTCGCTGCAGGCCTTCGTGCAGCTGATGATCAGCACCGTGGTGGCTGGCGTGGTGTCGCCGCTGCTGAGCGCCAGCCCGCTGCACCTGGCACTGGGCCAGGCCGCGTTCTTCGGCGCCGGCTTCGTGTTCTGGTACTGGGAACACCAGCGTGAACGCGCGGCGCAGGCGGCCTGCACGGGCCATTGAGCAGCGCGCAGGGGTAGGGCGGGCCGCGATGCCCGCAATGCTTGCGACAGGGGACGACCGGACTAGGCTGGGCATTCCAGCCAGCCGGTGCGTGGATGCACGACAGCCAGCCAATCCGATGTCGTTGCATGAGGTTCCCCCATGGCTGCGCAGCAGACCTACCGCCTGTTCGAGGTGGCGCTGAAGGAGCGCCGCGTTCTTTCCCCTTCCCTGGACCGCATGGTGTTCACCGGTGCCGACGTGGCGCGGATGAAGACCGAAGGCCCGGACCAACGGATCAAGGTGTTCTTCCCCTTGCCCGGCCAGGACGTGCCGCAGGTCCCCAGCGGTGAAGACTGGTACCCGCGCTACCGGGCCCTGCCGGACGATCAGCGCCCGCCGATGCGTACCTACACCATCCGCCAGTTGCGCGCCGAGCAGGGCGAGGTCGATGTTGATTTCGTCATCCATGGCGAAACCGGCCCCGCTTCGCGCTGGGCCATGCACGCCCGCCCCGGCGACCGCGTTGTGCTGCTGGCTCCGGACGCCGACTGTGCCGGGAGCAGCGAGGGCTGGGAGTGGAAGCCACCTGCCGGTGTCGGCCAGGTGCTGCTGGTGGCCGATGAAACCGCGTTGCCGGCGGTGGCCGGCATCCTTGAGGAACTGTCGACCATGGTCGACCCACCGCGCACGCTGGCGCTGCTGGAGGTGGCGCAGGCCGGTGATGCGGTGCACCTGAAGGCGCCTTCCAGCGCCGAGCTGGTCTGGCTGCCGCGCGGGCAGGCCGCCTACGGACAGCCGTTGCTGCAGGCGGTGCAGGCGCGGATGGCAGCGGCCTCGGGCGTGGCTGTCGGCGATGCGCTGGAGGAGATCGACGTTGATACGCAGATCCTCTGGGAGCAGGCCGATACCCGCGTGGCCGGGCCGCTGTATGCCTGGGTGGCGGGCGAGGCGGGGGCGGTGATGGCAATCCGCCGCCACCTGGTGCGCGATTGCGGGCTGGACCGCCGCGCGATCACCTTCATGGGCTACTGGCGGCAGGGCAAGGTGCTGGACTGAGCGAACTGGACCGGGCACGCGTGAAGCAGCGCTGCGGGCGGGGTGCGCTATTCTTGCGCCCCCCTTCGCAGCGGTACCGCACCATGTCCACCAGCTCCAAGACCCGTCGCGACCAGCGCCGCCGCCAGGAAGAAAAGGCCGCCAACAAGGCCGCTGCCCAGGCCTCGCCGGTGGAGCCGCATGCCGAGCTGCGCGATACGCAGCGCACGCTGCTGGCCGGTGTCGTGCGCCGCGACGGCGAATGGGTGCTGGGCATGGACGGCCGCATCGCGGGCCACAGCGAGAGCGCTGCGCAGGTGCTGGCGCTGATCATGCAGGCCGGTGAGCTGCACGAGCGCAAGGGCACGCCGGTGCGCCTGGTGTACTCCGATGCACTGCGCGATGCCGCACAGGCCGAAGCCAAGGAGAAGGGCCAGACCTTCGAGGAGTTCAAGGCCGAGCTGGCTGCGGCGATGGCCGCGAAGAAGAACAGCTGATCGCTGTTGCGGTAGAGCCGGCCGCTGGCCGGCTGCCCGTTGGATTTCCACCGTGCAGTTGCCGGCCAGCGGCCGGCACTACCAGAAAGGGGCGGATCCTCGCGGACCCGCCCCTTTTTTCATTTTGCCGCCGCGGCCGCGTTGGCCTGCCAGCCGCACATCTGGCCTTCGTTCTGCTGCTTCAGCCACTCGTTGACCGGGCTGAAGTACTCGATCATCGGGCCGGCATCGAGCTTGTCGGTACCGGTCAGCTCCTTCAGCGTGGCCTGCCACGGCTGGCTGGCGCCCTTGCTCAGCATCGCCCAGTACTTCTGGCCGGCTTCCTTGTTGCCGTAGAAGGTGCACTCATGCAGCGGGCCCTTGTAGCCGGACGCGTCGCACAGGCCCTTGTAGAACTGGAACTGCAGGATGCGCGCCAGGAAGTAGCGGGTGTACGGGGTGTTGCCCGGCACGTGGTACTTCGCGCCCGGATCGAAGAACTCTTCGCCACGGGTGCTGGCCGGAGCCACGCCCTGGTACTTGGCCTTCAGGTCCCACCACGCCTTGTTGTAGTTGTCGGCAGTGATCGAGCCATCGAACACGCCCCAGCGCCAGCGGTCGATCATCAGCCCGAACGGCAGGAACGACACGCCCGACAGCGCCATGCGCATCTGGTTGTTGATGACCGCCTCGCGGCTTTCGGTCGGTGCATCGACCAGGCCGATCGAGCTGAGGTACTTGGGCGTCATTGCCAGCACGATGGTGTCGCCGATCGCTTCATGGAAGCCATCGTTGGCACCGCCCTGGAACAGCGGCGGCAGCGGGTTGTAGGCCAGGTCGTAATAGATGTGGCCCAGCTCGTGGTAGATGGTGGTGAAGTTCTCTTCGTTCGGCTTGATGCACATCTTGGTGCGCACGTCGCCTTCCATGTTCATGTCCCAGGCGCTGGCGTGGCAGACCACGTCGCGGTCGTCAGGCTTGATGAACTGGGTTTTTTCCCAATAGGACTGCGGCAGCGACGGCATGCCCAGCGACACGTAGAAGTCCTGCGCGCGTTCGGTCATCTGCTTGGCGGTACGCAGTTCGGCCTCACGCTGCGCCTTGTACTGGGCGGCCACGTTGGCGTCCTTGCCGGCCTTGGCCAGCGCTGCGCTCAGGTTGGTCTGGTACTGCTTTTCCAGCGCCGCGGTGATGTCCAGGCTGCCGGCACCCGGATACGGTTCCAGCTGGTCCCACAGGTTGGACCAGTCCTGCTGCCACATGTTGCCCAGCAGGTGCGCGGCGATCAGGCCGTTGCCCACTTCGGCCTTGTCCTTGCCGTAGGTCTTGTCCAGCTTGCCGCGTGCGTAGCAGTGCAGCTGCTCGTACATCGGCTTGACCTGTTCCCACAAACGGTCGGTTTCCGGGCCGATCTGCTCCGGCGGCATGTCGTAGCCGCTGCGCCACATCTGGCCGGCATCGGTGAAGCCCATGCCCTTGGCGCCTTCGTTCACCAGGCCGACGAACTTCTGGTAGTCGCCGCGCATGCTCTTGGTGGTGCTGTGCCAGCCCTGCCAGGCATCGAGCTGCTTGTCGTAATCGCGGCTGCGCGCCAGCACCTGCTCCAGCTCGCCCAGCTGGCGGCAGGAGTTGGGATCGTTGGCATCGGT
The DNA here is from genome assembly GCF_003970865.1 of Stenotrophomonas maltophilia. Classification (GTDB taxonomy): domain Bacteria; phylum Pseudomonadota; class Gammaproteobacteria; order Xanthomonadales; family Xanthomonadaceae; genus Stenotrophomonas; species Stenotrophomonas maltophilia_AR. The sequence continues at coordinate 84,076 of NZ_RXLZ01000012.1, forward strand.
GCAGTACTTGCCGGCACCGTAGCTGCCTTCCATGCGGGTAGCGATCTGGGTCAGCTCGGCCAGCTTGGCCGGGTCGCGCGGCGCCGGCATCGAGGACATCAGTTTCAGCAGGTGGATCGCGCGCTTGCTGTCCTCGCTCATCGGCTTGCCGTCGAACTTGGCGGCCTGTTCGATCCAGCTGTTGAGCTGGGTCAGCGAGCGCTCGTTGGCCTTGGCCGCGATGCGTTCGGAATCACTGTTGATGTAGGTGGAGGACAGCCACTGCGCCGAGGTCATCTCCGGGTAGGCGGCCTTGAATTCGGCATTGATGCGGGCCACGAACTGGTCGGCGGTTTCGCCGGCCGGGGCGCTGCTGCTGGCGGTATCGGTGCCTGGGGCAGCTTCCTTCTTGCAGGCGGCCAGGGCCAGCGTGGCGGCGGCGATTGCCGAGGCCAGCAGGAGATGACGGTGTTTCACGGGCGGTCCTTGGGTGGTGAACGACGGCCGAAGGCTAGTGGGCCGTCGCTGCCACCGCAAGTGGCGGAAGTCGGCCGGGCGGCGCCCGGCACCCGCCGAGGCCTTCAAGCATGGGCAAAGGCAGAAGCAACAGCGGACTATCCGTGGTTTGGCGGGGCGGTGTCGGAGTGCGGGGACGCCGCAAGTACGTCCCTGTAGGCTTGGCAGCCGCATCCATGCGGCTGACACCCCGCACTCCGACACCGCCCCACCTCTGACAGATCTCTACGGCTGTTGGTGGGTGTCGACCTTGGTCGACACATCTGTCAGATATCGACAATCAAAATGGGGTCGGATCCGTTTTCCTACGGAGAACGGATCCGACCCCATCGGCATGTCCAACAGATCGCGGAAAACTGTCGAAGGCGGGGTGGGTCCGGTTGCGGGGGCGTGAGCCGCATGGATGCGGCGACCGAGCTTACATGGACGTACTTGCAGCGGCCCCTGCCACCGGACCCACCCCGCCTTCGACCTTACGCGTGCAGACCTCGGGGCGCCGCGGTACCATGACACGAAAATAAAACACAGCATGAGCAAGACTACAG
>NZ_RXLZ01000129.1 GCF_003970865.1 Stenotrophomonas maltophilia
TGGTCAAGTCGCACGGTTGTTTGCGGCGACTGATGCGCAGTTCCAGTTTGGTCCCGAGGATGTGTGGACGCTGTTCCACTCCTTCGCATTCGATTTCTCGGTATGGGAGATATGGGGTGCACTGCTGTACGGCGGTCGGTTGGTCGTTGTTCCCGCAGCTGTCAGCCGCAGTCCACGGGATTTCCATGCATTGCTGATCGAGCAAGGTGTCACCGTGCTCAACCAGACACCCAGCGCATTCCGGCAGCTGATCGCAGCGGAGGCTGACAGTACCGCGACGCATCGCCTGCGTTACGTCATCTTCGGCGGCGAAGCGCTCGACCTGCCCATGCTGGCACCGTGGATCGCACGCAATGATCCCGATCAGACCCAGCTGATCAACATGTATGGCATCACGGAGATCACCGTGCATGCTACGTTCCGTCGCATCGAGCGACGTGACGTTCAGGGCGGGCAGGGCAGTCTGATCGGCAGGCCCTTGTCGGATCTGAGGATCCTGGTGCTGGACCCCCACCAGCAACCGGTCCCGATCGGGGTGACCGGCGAGCTCTATGTGGGAGGTGACGGCATTGCGCGCGGCTATCTCAATCGCCCCGAGCTGACTGCCGAGCGCTTCCTGCCCGACCCCTACAGCTCCGACCCGTCGGCGCGACTGTATCGCACCGGTGACCTGGGCCGCTGGTTGCCCGGTGGCGAACTGCAGTACGTGGGCCGCAACGACTTTCAGGTGAAGATTCGTGGCTTCCGGATCGAACTGGCCGAAATCGAGGCCCGCCTGCAGGCGTGTGATGGGGTGCGCGAAGCGGTAGTGCTTGCACGTGAGGACAGCCCCGGCGACAAACGCCTGGTTGGCTATGTGATCACAGAGCCGGAGTCGGACCCCAGTGCCGCAGAGCTCCGCGACCACCTGCTGTTGCACCTGGCCGACTACATGGTTCCTGCCGCGTTTGTGCGCGTCCACCACTGGCCCCTGACCAGCAACGGCAAGCTCGACCGGGCTGCATTGCCGGCGCCCGACGCCAGCGCCGTGGCTGCTCGCGGCTACGAGGCGCCGGTGGGGGAGACAGAACTGGCCATCGCTGCGGTATGGCAGGAGGTGCTGGGACTGGAGCAGGTGGGACGCCACGACAACTTCTTCGAACTGGGCGGGCACTCGTTGCTGGCGATCACAGTCATCGAGCAACTGCGTCACCGCGGCCTGCAGGCTGATGTCAGAACGGTGTTCAACGCGCTCTCGCTCGTTGCGTTGGCAGAATCAGTGCGGCAGCAAACGCCGCAGGCCTCGTTCGAGGTGCCGCCCAGCAAGATTGATGGCAGCGGCCGGATCACGCCCGACCTGTTGCCACTGGCATCGCTGGAACAGACGGAAATCGATACGCTGGTGGCGGCTGTCCGCGAGGGTGCCGTAGGTATCCAGGATATATACCCGCTGGGTCCGCTGCAGGAGGGGGTACTCTTTCATCATCTCCTTGGCGGAGAGGGCGATGCCTACCTGCTTCGTTCGGTGCTGAGGTTCGACGACCTGCAGTGCCTGCAGGCATTCCTGGTGGCGCTCGAGCAGGTAATGGCCCGCCATGACATCCTGCGTACGTCGATCCACTGGGAGAGCCTTCGCGCACCGGTCCAGGTCGTTCATCGCAGCGTAACGCTGCCAGTGCACGAGATCGCACTGGATCCGCGTCGGGCGCCCTTGGAACAGCTCATGCAGCGCGTGGATCCGCGTTGCATGCGCATCGACCTCCGTCGTGCGCCGCTGCTGCATGCGCACATTGCCTCGGACATGCAGGGTGAAGCTCAATGGCTGGTGCTGCTCCTGCACCACATCGTCTGCGATCACGTCACGCTCCAGTTGCTGCTGGAGGAGGTGCAGATTGTTCTGCGCGGCGATGCCGCCGCGCTATCCGAGCCATTGCAGTATCGGAATTTCATTTCCGTCATCCGCGATGCAAGTGCTGGGGATCACGAAGCCCACTTCCGCGCCCAGCTTAGTGACATCCACGAGTCGACAGCGCCCTATGGGGTGCTTGACGTGCAGGGAACAGGAGCAGAGGTCACGGAGATCAGCGTCACGGTGCCCGACGTTCTAAGCACCACGCTGCACCACCGCGCTCGTGCACTTGGTATTACTCCCGCAGCAGTTTTTCACTTGGCGTGGGCCCAGGTACTGGCCGCGCTGTGTGATCAGAACACGGTGGTGTTCGGCACGGTGTTGTCCGGCCGGCTGCAGATGACCGGCGCCTCCAGCAACGTTATGGGTGTGTTCGTCAACACCCTGCCTGTGCGAATCGATGTTGGCAACACGACAGCGCGGCAGGCTGCATTGGACACGCACGCGACGCTGATTGAGCTGCTGGAGCATGAGCAGGCACCGCTCGTCGTGGCGCAGCGTTGCAGCGCGATCGACCCCCGCCTCCCTCTGTTCACGTCGGTACTCAACTATCGCCATGGCCAGGGTGATAGTGAGGGATTGGCGGCACATGGTGCACACGTTGTGCTCAGCGAGGAGCGGGCGAACTATCCGATCGTTGTGTCAGTGGATAGCGTGGGAGAAGCGTTCAGCATTTCCATGCAATGTGCAGAAGGCATCAACGCCGAAGAGCTCGCATCACGCCTTTTACAGGCGACAGCGCGGTTGTGCGAGGCGTTGAGCGATACGGTTCCACGCCCGTTGCAGGAATTGCGGCTTGTAGCCTCCCTTGACTCGATTCAACGGCAGCAGGCATTGCTGGCCACCACTCGCGCGTATCCGCGCGATGGACTGATCCACCATGTTTTCCAGGAGCAGGTGCGAGCCCAGCCCGAGGCAGTGGCAGCAGATTTCCACGGAGCCACGCTGAGCTACCAGCAGCTGGACCGCCGCGCCAATCAGGTTGCACAGGTACTGC
>NZ_RXLZ01000130.1 GCF_003970865.1 Stenotrophomonas maltophilia
GGGGGGGGGGGGGGGGGGGGGGGGGGGGGGGGGGGGGTTCTCCGCTTGGGGGGGTGCGCCCGGGGGGGTGTGCCTCCCCTGTGGGGACAGTGCCCTCCGCCCCGGCCCGGCAGTACCCCGAACCCGGGGCGGTGCAGGTCCAGGGCCTTTGGCCGGGCCCCCCCTCCCAGCCGGTACGCCGGGAGGTGTTGAGCGAGGTGGAGGCTGAGGATGATACCGCGTGGTTCTAGCCCCTCCCCTAGGCGCATCGCCGTCAGCGTCGCCGCCGAACTGCTGCACCAGATCGAGCAGCCCGGTGAGGAGCCCATCCAGCGCTACCACGACCGTTTGGCCGAGGCCCAGGGCGTGCTCGAGGTGCTGGCCCCTGGCCGGTGGCGCTTCAGGGGCCTCACATCCCAGCACTGGCCCCACGTCGCCGGCCACCGGCTGGTGGAGCACTTGGTGCTGCCCGCGCTTGGCATCGCCTGGCTCGACCTAGAGCGCCGTGAATGGTGGTGGATGCCATGACTCACTACCTGCACCGACCGCGTCCCCCGCCCGCCCTGCCGGGGATGGAGCGCACCGCACACCGACCCAGAGCCAACAATCCAAAGCAAGGAGCCAAAATGAGCGATCTACAAGCCAAGTTTACCGAGCTAAAGGCCCAACTTGCCGCAGCCAAGGGCGAACTCGAGGCTGCACAAGCCAAAGCCGCCGAGAGCGCTGACCTACACGAGAAACTCAACCACCTCACCCGTGCTCGAGCCGCCCAGGACTTGGTTTCTAGCATCGAGTCGGAGATTGCTAGCGTCCAGAGCGCTATTTCAGAGGCTAAGCGCCGTGAGCACCGGCAGGAGTTGCTCGAGCGAGCCCGCACCATCGCCCGCGAGGTGGAGCAGCACCAGGGCGAGCTACAAGACCTGCTCGATGGCATTGCTAAGGCCGTTGCCGCCCTCCAGCGTCAGGCCCCCGGCATCATCAACAAGTGGCGTTCGGCCCGTGAGCGCTGGCTTTCCACGTTCGCCGCCCTCGAGCCCGGTGCCTGGCCCGGCCCCACCGGTGACATCGAGAACAGCCGGCGGCTCGAGGCCCTTCGGCGCGTCCTAGCCGAGCTTGGAGACGCAGCCGAGCCCCTGACTGCCGTGCCGCCCGGCCTTTCGCCCTCGAACCGAGCCGAGACCACCACCTTCGAGCCGCGCAACTGGAGCTACTCGCCACCCGAAACCCCCAAGGACTTCGGCATTTTCGCGCTCGACTCGATCTTGAGCCGCCCCTTTGCCGCCCAGCCGCCCGCATCCGTGGCCGCTCCTGACCCCGCCAAATCGATATGACCCGTCCAGAACGCAAATTCCCGCAGTTGGCCCTCAGGCTCGATTTGCTACAGCTTGTTCTCCAAAGCGGTCTTGGCGATGCCCTGCTGAGCGCCATTCGCCACGTCGGAGAGGCTGGAGAGCCGCTCTTGAGCCTCGAAACCCCGACGGGGACGCTGCTTTTGCCGCTTTGCTTGGAGCCGATTGATTTATGAGGACTGACCGAATCGAAAAACTTGAGTCCAGGACCCGTGAGGCCCACCGCGCCGCCTGGAGCGCATTTTGGGCCCGGTTTCGCAGCGTGGTGGACGGGCTGCCCAGCGGGGCGTTCGAGCGCTTCATCCCCCTCGAACTCGCCGATTACCCCGACCTCGAGCCCGAACTTCTCCTTTGGGAGCGGTGGAGCGGGACCATCTTGCCGGTGCTCTCGAAGGCCGAGCAGGGCGATCTGGGGGCATGGCCCGCTGATCTGCCTCGCCCACCTTCCGACCCCCGCCCGCTGCTTCTCGAGGTAATCAGCCGATGGCGCGCAAACTCCCGGTTGCCCGCGGCCGCGTTGCTGGTGTTGCTATGCCTGGGAGCTGCCGCAGGGGGGGAGGGGGTACCCTTGAGGTATGGCGATGAGCACGCTGAAACCTAAACGCTTACGCCGCCGTAAACCCGGCGATTTGGGGCAGCTACGCGCCGTGCTGTGGGGGGTGCTGCTCGAGGTGGAGGGTATCGCCCAAGCCCCTACAGCCGATCCAGACCGCAAGCTCAAGGCCGCTAGCGTCCTGGCTACCCTGGCCGGGTCTTACGCCAAGGCCACCGAGGCCCACGACCTCGAGCAGCGCCTACAGGCCCTCGAGGTCGCCCTTCAGCGCGAGCCCGCGCCCTTAAAGAGGTTGAAACTGTGAAACGGCGTTTGGAGCACCTTGAATCCCGTCTCAGCCCTCACCCCCGTGTGGTCGTGGTCACCTACAGGCCCGAGCCCGCTGAGGGCGAGGACGCACCCACCACCCCCACCCCCCGCCTCCTCTTCCCATCCGACTCTCCCCACGAACTTACCCGCGTAGAATTTCTTTGCACCAGTTTCTCGCGATATCGAAATACACAACGTATGTAACTCGGTAGAGCATTGTACATGCCTCACCAGCCAGAAGACAACGTACACCACTGACTGTTACTTCAGCAT
>NZ_RXLZ01000131.1 GCF_003970865.1 Stenotrophomonas maltophilia
ACATTGCAGCGGTAGTGGCAGGCCGCTATGAGGCGCCGGTGGGTGAGGTGGAGCAGGCGCTGGCTACCCTCTGGCAAGAGGTGCTGGGGCTGGAGCGCGTGGGGCGCGGTGACGACTTCTTCGCGCTTGGGGGAAACTCCCTGCTGGCCATCCAAATGGTGTCAAGGGCGCGACAGCTGCAGATCTGTGACACCACACTCGGTGCGCTGTTCGAACAGCGCACCCTGCGCCACGTTGTCCAGGCAGCCAAGGAATTGCAGGCGCCCGATGACGTCGCCATTATCCCACTCGCTGACCGCGCAATGGAGCTGCCTCTGTCGTGGTCCCAACAGCGGCTGTGGTTCCTGGACCAGCTCGACAAGGCGGCGGGCGCCGCCTACCACATCCCAGTGGCAATGCGCCTGACCGGCGTGCTCGACGCGCGGGCACTGCAGCGCGCACTGAATCGCATCGTGGCCCGCCATGAGAGCCTTCGTACTCGATTCGAAAACGTGAATGGAGCCCCGCGCCAGATCATCGAATCGATTGATTCCGGCTTTGTGTTGACCCACGTGGATCTCTCGAATCTAACGACCCGAGACCGCGATGCGGAGGTGGCGCGACTGATTGTCCAAGAGACGCGCGAACCGTTCCAGCTGTCGCAGGGTCCGTTGATCCGCGGGCAACTGTTCCACCTTGCCGAGCACCATCACCTGCTGCTCATCACACAGCATCACATCGTGTCCGATGGTTGGTCGATGGGGCTTTTCATCCAGGAACTGGGGGCGCTGTACACAGCATTCACGTCAGGTAATGAAGATCCGTTGACGCCATTGGCGTTGCAATACGCTGATTACGCTGCGTGGCAGCGAGGCTGGCTGCAGGGGACAGTGCTGGATGCGCAGCTCGCATTTTGGCGGAGTCATCTGGAGGGTGCACCCACGTTGATTGAACTACCTCTGGACCGACCACGGCCGATGATCCAGCGTTACCACGGCGGAAAAGTCGGCGTACACTTGCCGGCGTCCCTGATCGCTGCCGTCAAGCGTCTGTCCCATCGCCACGGCGCGACCCTGCATATGACGCTGCTCGCGGCATGGTCCATTGTGCTGTCACGTATCAGTGGCCAGGCTGATGTGGTTATCGGCACTCCTGTTGCCAACCGCCCACGCACTGAGCTCGAGCCCATGATCGGGTTCTTCGTCAACTCGCTTGCGCTGCGTGTGCGTCTGGAGAACGACCCGAGCGTGGCGGCGCTGCTGGGGCAGATCAAAGCCACGACACTGGCCGCCTACGCACACCAGGATGTTCCTTTTGAACAGGTGGTGGAAGCGATAAAGCCATTGCGCAGCCTGGCCCACAGTCCCGTGTTCCAGGTGATGCTTGCACTGGACAACACCCCGTCTTCTGCCCCGACTGAACTTCCGGAGCTGGAGCTCGCCTCGGTTCCGATCGGACACACCAGCGCCCAATTCGATCTGTCACTTTCGTTGGCAGAACAGGGGGAGGAGCTGGTGGGGGCGCTCGAGTACGCAAGCGATCTGTTTGACGCCGATACCGCAAGGCGGATGACGTGTTACTTCGAATCTGCGCTGGCAGCGATGGTGGCCGATGACCAAGCACAGGCAAGCCGGATACGTTTGCAGTCGAAGGAGGAATACCAGCAGGCGCTTCATGGTTTCGGCGCAGCGCATCGATCGTGGCCGCAACAGGAATCCATTGTTCGTCTGTTCGAGCACTCCGCCGCACGGCGACCGAATGCGGTTGCCCTGACCTTCGGCACAAAGACCCTGTGTTACGGCGAGCTCAACGCCCGCGCGAACCAGTTGGCGCACGTGCTGCGGGCGCGCGGAGCGGGTCCAGAGCAGCGCGTGGCGCTGTGCATGGAGCGGGGCTTTGATCTGGTTGTCGGAATGCTGGGCATTCTCAAGTCCGGCGCGGCCTACGTACCGATGGAGCCCTCTGCACCGCCCGAGCGCTTGGCCTTTATGCTGATCGACAGTGCGCCGATGACGGTGGTCACCCAATCCGATCTGGTTGCGCGGTTCCAGCAGGCAAGACGGCCGCTGCTGGTGCTCGATGCTGATGCCGAACTGAACAACGCGTCGGTACAGGATCCGTGCAATGCACAAATGACGCCAAGGCACTTGGCCTATGTGATCTATACCTCTGGCTCGACCGGTCAGCCCAAGGGTGTGATGGTGGAGCATGGTCAAGTCGCACGGTTGTTTGCGGCGACTGATGCGCAGTTCCAGTTTGGCTCCGAGGATGTGTGGACGCTGTTCCACTCCTTCGCATTCGATTTCTCGGTATGGGAGATATGGGGTGCACTGCTGCACGGCGGTCGGTTGGTCATCGTTCCCGCAGCCGTCAGCCGCAGTCCACGGGA
>NZ_RXLZ01000132.1 GCF_003970865.1 Stenotrophomonas maltophilia
TCGACCTTACAACTTATTATAGTAGTGTATGATTAGATTAGATGTCACTCTCGTATCTTTTTATATCATGCTGGTAGGCGCACCGACTATTTGAACACGCGTTAGGTCGGCGGCAGTGTAAGACGTGTATAAGAGACGTCCCCCACCCGAGGAACGCCTTCTGTACCACCACCTTCTTGCTGAGGCCCTGGAGTCCAACCCCTACGCCCAGGGCTACACCCTGTTCCTCGACCACGAGAATCCCCGCTGGGAGGTTTGGGGCTCCGAGGAGTCCTGACCGCCCCAAGGGGTAGACACCGGCCCCTCTCTCATCTGTCATCGGATGACAGATGAGGGGGACGCGAAAGATCCCGAGACCGAGCCCTGACGCCCCAATGTCCGCCCCCGGCCCCCTCGCTCGAGGGGGCTTAAAGCCGTTTTACGCGGTCAGGCGAGAAACGCCGTTCTGGACGCGGTTCCTGGTGAGGCCTTCGGGGAGAGCATATTTCCCTTAATTGGCATTAAAGGAAATGACTCACTGCGGGGCGCGGTGCTAGTATGTTGATATGCCACGAGGCGAGAACCTAAAGGGCGCCCGGCAACCGCTAGAGGTGCGGCTGAAGCTGCTGGGGATTCAAGAGGCCCTCAGACCCGATGAGGCCAGTGTCAAGGTGCGGGTGCGGCTGCGGAAGCCGGTGGCCGCCCTGCTCGAGTCCATGAGCACGAAGCAGCGGGGTGAGGTGTTTGAGGCCGGGCTGAAGGCCCTGGGTATGGAGGTGGGTGATGAGCAGGAGTAAACCAGAACCACGCAAGCGGGCTAACGGGCTTGGCTCCAAGCCGGTGAAGCGCGGGGATTCCTGGAGCGTTCAGGTAACCGTAGGCCGCCGCCCGGATGGGAAGCTGGACCGCCGCCGGGTGACGGGCCACACCCCGGAAGAGGCCATGCAGAAGGCCCGTGAACTTCAGGTAGCTGCCGCCCAGGGGATGCTAGCCACGCACGAACGCCTGACGGTGGGCGAGTGGATGAAGACCTGGGTCGAGGCCAAGGCCACCCGCGCCGCGCCCACCTACCGGCTCAAGCTCGAGGCCCACGCCAAGCACATCACCCAACACCTGGGGAGCATGGAGCTTCGCAAGCTGAGGCCGGGGCACGTCCACACCTTCGCCCGCGCCCTGGAGGCCAAGGAGTTAGCCCCTTCCTACCGCCGTGAGGTGCTGAGCACCCTCGAGGCCGCCCTTGAACGCGCCGTGGTCATGGAGCTTATCCCGCGCAACGTAGCCCGCCCGGTGAAGCTGGAGGCCGCCCCCGTGACCCGCAAGGTCAAAGCCTGGGACGCCGCTACCGTGGCCCGCTTCCTCGAGGTGGCCCGCCCCTACCGGCTGTATCCGCTGTTCTACCTGGGCTTTGCCACCGGCTTGAGGCGTGAGGAGCTTCTAGGCCTGGCCTGGCAACACGTGGACCTCGAGGCCCGCACCCTGCGGGTGGAGCAGACCTTAACCCCGGACAAGGGCGGTGTCCACATCGGCCCCCCCAAGACCCGCAACAGCCGCCGGGTGGTGGGCTTCGGCCCGGACGTGGCCGCCGTGCTGGAGGGGTGGAAGGCCGAGCTAGCCGAAGAGCGCCGCATCCTGGGGAGGGAGTGGCACGATTCGGGGCTGGTGTTCCCCTCGAGCACCGGCCACCCCCTGCACCCGCGCAACGTGAACCGGATCTCCCATCGCGCTGAAAAAACGTGGCACTCTGCGGGCATGAGTAGATCACCGCAAACCAATACGGCATCCCGCCTGCTCGACGTGGCCGCCCTGCGCAACGAGTTCGCCTTGGGCCGTGAAACTTCCTACGCCCTGCTCCGCATGTTGCCCCACGTGAAGGCGGGCAGCCGCTACCTGATCCGTCGAGAGGACCTCGAGCGCTACCTCGAGCAGGCCGCTCGTGAGGGTCGAGACATTCGGAAAGAGGCTTTAGCTGCCGCCCGCGCAGCGAAAACCCCCGCCGGGGCTGGCGGGGCCAAGTAGGGG
>NZ_RXLZ01000133.1 GCF_003970865.1 Stenotrophomonas maltophilia
TGCTGTTAATATCATGCACAGTGCGCACGACGCAATATCCAGCAGGAAGATGGGTGGACGTGGCAGAACAGGGCAGGGGACGTGAGCAACAGACTGCCGACCGGGTGTTTCAGCGACGTGCGTACGGGACGCGGCTATTCGGCCTCCAGGGCGCCGCTGTCGTGCACGATGCGGCCGCCGACCAGGGTGAGCAGCGAGCGCAGCGAGTGGATGCGGCGGGCCGGCATGGTCAGGTAGGGTTGGTCGAGTACAGCAAGATCAGCCAGCTTTCCCGCGGTGAGAGAGCCGCGCTCGTCTTCGGCAAACGACAGCCAGGCCGCATTGCGGGTGAACAGGCGCAGTGCCGCATCGCGGGTGATGAGGTTGTCCTCGCTGCGGCGCACGCCTGCCAGTGGCTGGCCGTCAACGTGGTACTGGATGGCCTGCCAGACGCCTGCCACGCCGATGCGGGTGGAGTCGGTGCCACCCGCCACCGGAATGCCGAGCGCCATCGCGGCCCGCACCGGGGCGCTGGACGCCGCAACCTGTGCTGTGTTGGCGGCGTGGATCGCGGTGGTCTCGAAGTACGGCCCCATCTGTACGCTGTAGGCCAGCCCGAGCCGGGCCATGCGCTGCAACGTCCGCGGTGACCCGGTGTTCAGGTGCGCGATCGCCCAGCGCAGCGGCCGCAGGTCATGATCGCGCGCCACCACCTCGAAGGCGTACAGGATGGCATCGGCGGCATCATCGGTATATGCGTGGATCTCCAGTGGGATTCGCCGCTCCGCAGCCAGCCGGGCGACCTCGATCAGCTCCTGCCGGGCCTCGGCCGGCGGATCGAAGCCAGGCCCCATCAGAACGCCGTCGTTCATGGCGGTGACCAGATTCTCACCCAGGCCGAGGAAGGCGATGTCGCCATCGTCGTGCCGGTTCGGACGGAACGCCATCACATTGCGGAACCACTCGGCTTCATCACCGTGGGTGCCGGCCGGAATGCGGTAGCCGGCGCGCAGCGTCAGCCCGCCCTGGTCGCGTAGCTTGAACAGGGGTTCGTAGGACGATGGTGGGCCGGCGGAGGGATCGATGAAACCGGTCACGCCCTGCGCGTTGAGGGCAGCGAAGAAGGTCCGCAGGCTCTTTTCGTGATCGGTGCTGGTACTGATCTGCGCGAACAGTGCATTGAATGGACCGATACCACCGGACAGGCGGCCGGTGGCCTGTCCGTCATTGTCGCGCTCGACGATGATGCCCGGGGGCAGGCGGGGCTGGTCGCCCTGCAGATCCAGTGCTGTGATGCCAGCACGATTGAGCAGGGCGTAGTCGTACAGATGCTGCACGTAGACCGGCCTGTCCGGCAGGGCGGCATCGAGCTCGGCGCGGGTCGGTGCCCGGCCCTCCGCGAACTGTTCGGGATGCCACGCACCGACCACGGCGGCCCATTGCCCGTCAGGCTTGCGTCGTGCATCCCGCTGCAGCCGCTGCAGCGCCTCGGAGAGCGTGGGAGCGTCGAACCAGTAGGTTTCGAAGGTGAACGTCTGGCCGCCACGGATTGCGTGGATGTGCGTATCTATCAGGCCCGGAACGACGGTGCGCCGTTGCAGGTCGATGACCCGGGTGCTGGGGCCGATATGGCGTTGCATGGCGCGGTCACTGCCGACCGCCAGGATTCGCTCGCCGCGGATGGCAAGCGCGCTGGCACGTGGCGTAGTGCCGTCCTGGGTCAGCAGCAGGCCATTGCGCAGCACAAGGTCGGCCGGCTCGGCCGCTGCCGCCACGGTTGGCAGCACAAGTATGAAGATGTCTCTTATCAACATCTCGTGGCCCACTAAACGGGCTCCGTGCCCGTTGTACGTCTTCTGCCTGAACAAAGAAAATACGGTTGTTACAGATCACTCTCGGTACTATGTCTGTGGTCGTGTATGTGACGGGTGTGGTGGTCTGTATCTTGTGATTGTTTT
>NZ_RXLZ01000134.1 GCF_003970865.1 Stenotrophomonas maltophilia
CGGACGTATGGTCGTCTATGTGGCCCGCATACGATCTGTCGCTCGTTCTGTGTGTATTGTGGTTCGTGTCCCGTGGCCGCGGTCGAAGAGGGCCGGCCGCGGTAAAGTGGGCGGCCGGGTCAGGTGGGGTAAAGGGACCGGGTCTGCGCGGCGGCAGGGCGGCTGGCCTTCTTTTTCGCTGCTTCGGCCGACGGCACGGCGCTGAACAGGAACAACGCGGCGATGGCGGCGGCCAGGGCCCGGGTGGGATGCGGCATCAGGAGCTTCCGTGGAACACAGACCGTGGAGCTTGCACGATCCGGCCGCGTACGGCCAGCGTGAAGGCGCAGTCAGCTTTTTGCTGCTGGGGCTTCAGTCAGCCGCAGCGGCGGCGCGCAGCGCAGCGGCCCTGTCTGCGCCCAGATAGCGGGTGATGGCACGCCGCATCAGGTACAGCAACGGAATCAGGGCGATCGCAAAGCCCATCTTGTAGACGTAGTTGACGCTGCTGACCGCCAGGAACAGCGAGGTCGGCCAGTGTTGCGGGCCCAGCACGAAGGCGATCCAGATCACCACGAAGCTGTCCACCACCTGCGAGATCGCGGTGGATCCGGTCGCACGCAGCCACACGTGGCGCTCACCGGTGGCCTGGCGGATGCGATGGAACACTGCCACGTCGATCAGCTGGCCGAGCAGGAAGGCCACCAGCGAACCGGCGATGGTCCACATGCCCTGGCCGAACACGGCTGCGAACGCGGCCTGGTAATCGGGCACACCGTGGCCATCCATCGACGTGACCCACCAGCTGGCCGGCGCCAGCGAAATGGCCGCGAAGGCGAACAGGAAGCCGTAGCCGATCAGCACCACTGCCAGCCACGAGATGAAGCGCACGCCGCGCTTGCCGAAAAACTCGTTGATGGTGTCGGTCATGATGAACACCACCGGCCACAGCAGGGTGCCGGCGGTGAAGCTGAGCGAGCCGGTCTGGCCGAACAGGTTCCAGTTCAGCGGAGCGATGCCGAGGGTGTCTTCCAGCGCGAAGATCTTCACCCCGATCAGCTCGGCCAGCACCGCATTGCCGCAGAAGAACGCGGCCAGCACGATGAACAGCAGGACCGCGCGGTCCTGCAGCGGGCGCTCGATCGGCGCTGCGGTCATTCGCTGCGTTCGCCGGCGCGCGTGAACGGAACGCTGGACGGTGCCACGGCGCCGCCGGAAATGATGAAGCTCATGGCCTGGTCGACGGTCCAGTCGGTCGGGGTCAGCAACTCCACCGGCACGATTTCCAGATAGCCGGAAGTCGGGTTCGGCGTGGTTGGCACGTACACCGCGGCCAGTTCACGGTCGGTGCCGTGTTCCTTGATCACGCGGGTGACCAGGCCGACCGACTTCATGTCGCGGTGCGGGAAGTCGATCAGCACCACGCGCTGGGTGCTGCCCGGTTCGGTCTGCAGCATGTCCAGCAGCTTCTTGGCGCTGTCGTAGATGATGCTGGCCAGCGGAATGCGCTTGATGATCGCGCCCACCCAGCGCAGCAGGCGCTGGCCGAGCACGCGGCGGCTGGCCACGCCCACCGCCAGGATCACCAGCAGGGTGGCCAGCAGGGCGATCGTGTCCTGGATCCATTCGGCGCGGACCCAGCCGAGGTAGTGCGGGAAGCTTGTCGCAATCTGCTCGGACAGTGGCACCACCAGCGGGCTGGAAATGCCCGACAGCAGCACGAACACGAACTTGACCACGACCCAGGTCAGCCAGATCGGCAGCAGGGTCAGCAGGCCGGTCAGGAACAGGCGCTGCAGGGAGGGGCGGGGGACCCGGCCCCTTTTACCCATTCCCGAGCCCCGGGGCGGGCGCCCCACCCCGTTTGCCGGCTCCGGCTTGAAAAACAAATAAAAAAAAAAACGACAAAACAACCAACCCCAA
>NZ_RXLZ01000135.1 GCF_003970865.1 Stenotrophomonas maltophilia
TTTTTTTTTTTTTCAAGGGCCCGGCCCCCGGCGGGGAGCCAGCGGGGGGGGCGGGGGGGGGGTTCAGGGTGTAAAAGGGCCGGGCCCCGGCTCCCCCACCCCAGCCACCGCCACCGGCAAAGCGGCCCGGGTGGCCTGAGAGCATGGCCACAATCAGGCCTACGACGCCTGCCAGGCCACTGGCCAGCAGCGTGGACGTGAACAGGAACGCCGCCAGCGCCGCACCGGCACCGCCGAGCAGGCCACGCAGCGGTCGCGGCACGCGCGAGAACACGCCGCGCAGGATGCTGCCGGCGAACACACCGATGAACAGCGCCAGGAACCAGGTATCACCGCCACCGCTGGGCTCACGCCCGCGATGGCCACTGACCGGTGCCGGCAGCGTTTCCCCGTCGATCAGCTTGACCAGCACCGCCGTGGCGTCGGTGATGCCACCGGCGTAGTCGCCGCTGCGGAAGCGCGGCACCAGGTATTCCTGGATGACCCGGTTGGCGATGGCATCGGGAATCGCGCCTTCCAGGCCGTAGCCCGGCTCGATGCGCACGCGCCGGTCGTCCTTGGCCACCACCAGCAGCACCCCGTCATCCACGCCCTTGCGGCCGATCTGCCACTGGTCGAAGACCCGCGTGGTGTACTGCGCGATGTCTTCCGGCTGGGTGGTGGGCACCACCAGCACCTGCAGCTGGCTGCCCTTGCGCTGCTGCAGTTCGATCGCCTGCTGCGCCAGCGCCTGCTTCTGCGCGGCGTCCAGCGTGCCGGTGGTATCGACCACCGGCGAATCCAGCGCAGGAACCGGCGCCAGCTGCTGCGCATGCGAGGCCAGCGGCAGCCACAGCAGCAGGGCCAGCAGCGCAGTGGCCAGGCGCATCGATCAGGTCCCCGGCTGCGGTGCCGGCTGCTGCTGCGGCGCGTTGCCGAAATCGACCGCCGGCGCGTTGGAGATCTGCGCCTCGTTTTCCACCGTGAAGTTCGGCTTGGTCTTGTAGCCGAAGATCTTGGCAGTGATCACCTGCGGGAACGAGCGGATGTAGGTGTTGTAGTCCTGTACCTGCTGGATGTAACGGCCGCGGGCGACGGTGACCCGGTTCTCGGTACCTTCCAGCTGCGCCTGCAGGTCGCGGAAGTTCTGGTTGGACTTCAGCTCCGGGTAGTTCTCGGTGACCACCAGCAGCCGCGACAGCGCGCTGCCCAGTTCGCCCTGGGCCTGCTGGAACTGCTTGAGCGAGGCCTCGTCATCGGCGTTGACGTTGATCTGGCCCACACGCGAACGGGCGTTGGTGACTTCGGTCAGCACGCGCTCTTCCTGGCTGGCGAAGCCCTTCACGGTCTGCACCAGGTTGGGCACCAGGTCGGCGCGGCGCTTGTACTGGTTGATGACCTCCGACCAGCTGGCCTTGACCGCTTCATCCTTCTGCTGGATGGCGTTGTAGCCGCAGCCGGAGAGCAGGGAGGCCAGCAGCATCAGGGGCAGGACACGGGTGAACAGGCGCATGGCGGACGTTCCAGGTGGACTTGGCGCCGAGCATGCCACGGTTCGGGTGAAAGACCGGCCATCGGGCGCCGCCCCCTCCGCGGTGGTTGGCGAGGAAGCGTTATCGGCGGTCCCTTATACACACCTGACCCGGCCGACTAGCTTACGCGTTTAGTACGCGGGGGGGCGGGGCGGCAAAAAAAAAAAAAAAAAAAAAAAAAACAAAGAAAACAGACATCGGGAAAAAAAA
>NZ_RXLZ01000136.1 GCF_003970865.1 Stenotrophomonas maltophilia
GTGGACTGTGTCGGGTCCTTTGTGGGTGCTAGACTGCGTCACTGTGTGTTGGTTGTTTTTTTTGCAAGCCCAGGCCGCGCTTGGAGGAAGGGAGCCGCTCCGTGGGGTCGGAGAGGTTAATAAGAGGCAGGGCCGTCCCCGCGCTGGTAGGGCTGTCGGGGCTGGTGGGCCGTAGCGTGGCGGTGCGCCCGCGTGAGTATTCGGACTGGACGGTGACGCCCAACCTTTGGGGAGGGATCGTAGCGCCCCCAGGGGCCAAGAAGAGCGACGCCATCGCAGAAGCCCTGCGCCCGCTGGCCGTGCTCGAAGCCAAGGCCCGCGCAGCCCACCAGAGGGCTGCGCTGGAGGCTAAGGCCGAGCGGCTGGCCCTGGAAGCGAGGCTGGCCGCGCTGAAGGGTCAGGCCAAGAAGGGCGAGCTGAGCCAGGGCGGGTTCGTGGACCTGCTGGCCCGGCTGGAGGCCCTGGAGACCGTGCCTGAGCGCCGGTATGTTACCCACGACGCCACCGCCGAGAAGTTGGGCGAGTTGCTGCGGGACAACCCCCGCGGGCTGGTGCTGGTGCGGGATGAGCTGGCGTCCTGGCTGGCCGCGATGGAGCTGCAAGAGTACGCGGTGGCCAGGGGATTCTTCCTGAGCGCCTGGAACGGCAACACCGCCTACACCTTTGATCGGATCGGTCGAGGGACCATCCACATCCCCGCCGCGTGCGTGGCCGTTGTCGGGGCCATTCAGCCCAGGCCCCTCGAGGCCGTCTTTGACCGCCTGCGCACCGACCCCACCCGCGCCGATGGGATGCTCCAGCGCTTCCAACTGCTGGTGTGGCCCGACGGGATGCCCCCCTGGACCCCCCCGCAAAGCTGGCCCGATCAGAAGGCGAGGGAGCGGGCCTTTGAGGTGTTCGCCCGGTTGGACGGGCTGGAGTTTCGTGACCCCGAGGGACGGCTCGAGCCCCACCTGCTGACCCTGAGCGAGGAAGCGGGCCGGGCCTTCGCCCAGTGGCACGACGCCCATGAGCGCCGCTTGCGTGATCCCAAGCTGGCCAACACGCCCCACTTCGCCGCCCACGTCGCCAAGTACGGGAGCCTGGCCGCGTCGTTGGCGACGATCTTCCACTTGGTGGAGCTGGCCGGGGATGACACCCGCTGGGTCTTCGACGAGGAGCGCTGGAGCCTGGCCGGGGAGTTGCCGCCGGTGGGCCTGGGGGCCGTGCACCTGGCCCTGGACTGGGTGGGGTTCCTCGAGGAACACGCCCGCAAAGTCTACGCTCCCGAGCTGAACGGCGCGATCCTCGACGCCCACGCCCTGGCCCAGCAAATAGAAGAAGGACTCATCACCGACGGGCAGACGGTGCGGGAGGTGCAACGCACGAGCCGCCGCTGGGTGGAGCGTGAGCGCCTGAATGCGGCCCTAGCCCTGCTCGAGCGGCTGAACTGGCTGAGGGTGGTGGAGGTGGAGCCGGGGCCGCTGGGAGGCCGCCCGTCCGAGGTGGTGCGGCTGCACCCCGAGCTTAGGGAGGAACAAAAATGAAAGTCTACCGCCCCCGCCATATCCGTCTCGAGGGTTTACACAGACTGCCCCTGCCCAGCGCCTTTCGCTGTTAACTATGTATAGGCTCGTGTGCCGTCAACAAACGTAAACCCAACTACGGCTCGTTGA
>NZ_RXLZ01000137.1 GCF_003970865.1 Stenotrophomonas maltophilia
CGTACCGAGTGCTGGGTCCCTTTCGGGGCCACGGAGATTTTTTACAAGCACCGCTGCTACCCTGTCTTCCCCCCGAGACGTTCAAGCTGCCGCCATGAGCCGACTGCGCATCTACGACGACACCCGCCCCGAATCGCCGCTGCTGGACACCCAGGACGGCGCGATCATCGCTGCCGAACTGCAGAAGATCGGCGTCACCTTCGAGCGCTGGCAGGCCACCGCACCGGTCGCGCCGGGCGCCAGCCAGGATGAAGTGTTTGCCGCCTATCGCACCGACATCGATCGCCTGGTCGCCGAGCGCGGCTTCAAGAGCGTGGACGTGGCCTCGATTGCGCCGGACAACCCGAACCGCGCCGAGCTGCGGAAGAAATTCCTCGACGAGCACTTCCACAAGGAAGACGAGGTGCGCTTCTTCGTCGCCGGCTCCGGCCTGTTCACCCTGCACGTGGCCGACAAGGTCTATGAGATCGAGTGCGTGAAGGACGACCTGATCGCCGTGCCCGATGGCACCACCCACTGGTTCGACATGGGCGATGAGCCCAGCTTCGTGGCGATCCGCTTCTTCACCGAGCCGGATGGCTGGGTCGGCCACTTCACCGGCACCGACATCGCGCAGAAATTCCCCCGTTACGTACCTACCCAGGCGTCCTGATCCATGCAGCCCCGCGTCATCCTGACCGACATCGAAGGCACCACCAGCAGCATCTCGTTCGTCAAGAACGTGCTGTTCCCCTATGCCCGCAAGGCCTTGCCGGCGTTCGTCGCCGAACATGGCCAGCAGCCGGAGGTCCGCCGCTGGCTGGATGCGGTGGCTACCGAGATCGGCGGCGCCTGCCAGGACAGCCTGGTGGCCGAGACGCTGCAGGGCTGGATCGACCAGGACCGCAAGCACACCGCACTGAAGGCGCTGCAGGGCCTGATCTGGGACGAGGGCTACCGTCGCGGCGATTACACCGCACACTTCTACCCGGAAGTGGCGCCGGTGCTGAAGGGCTGGCACGCCTCCGGCCTGCCGCTGTACGTGTACTCCTCCGGCTCGGTGCCGGCGCAGAAGCTGTTCTTCGGCTTCAGCGACGCCGGTGACCTCAGCCCGCTGGTGTCGGGCTGGTTCGATACCGAGATCGGCGGCAAGCGCGAGGCCGACAGCTACCGCCGCATCGTGCAGGCGATCGGTGTGCCGGCCGGCGAGATCCTGTTCCTGTCCGATGTAGTGGAAGAACTGGACGCCGCTCGCGAAGCCGGCCTGCAGACCCGCCTGGTTGATCGCCTGGATGATTACCCTCTGCCGCGCACCGGGCAGGCCGCCAACGGCCACGAGCGGGTCGAGAACTTCCAGCAGATCCAGCTGTAAAGCGACAGGTAGATGCCAACCTTGGTTGGCATGTTCCGGGTGTGCCAACCAAGGTTGGCACCTACCAAAACAGGATGTGCCGCCCTCAACGATCGAGGTGTGCGGACCAACGATCCGCACCTGCCCGGCTCCGCGTCTGGTGGATGCCAACCTTGGTTGGCATGTTCCGGGTGTGCCAACCAAGGTTGGCACCTACCAAAGCAGGATGCGCCGCCCTCAACGATCGAGGTGTGCGGACCAACGGTCCGCACCTGCCCGGCTCCGCGTCTGGTGGATGCCAACCTTGGT
>NZ_RXLZ01000138.1 GCF_003970865.1 Stenotrophomonas maltophilia
CCCACCGGCGCCTCATAGCGGCCTGCCACTACCGCTGCAATGTCAGGCGCAGGCAAAGCGCGCCGGTCCAGCTTGCCGTTTGAGGTCAGCGGCCAGTGCGGCACGGTCACGAAGGCTGAAGGCAGCATGTAGTCGGCAAGCTTCTGCGCGAGGTGTGCACGCAGCAACTCGGGCGCAGGCGGCGATTGGCCTTCGGCCAGCACATATGCCACCAGCCGTTTGTCACCGGGGGTATCCTCGCGCGCGATCACCACCGCTTCGCGCACGCCCGCGCAGGTCCGCAGATGGGTTTCGATCTCCCCCGGTTCAATCCGGTAGCCACGCAGCTTCAGCTGGAAGTCCGTGCGACCGATGAACTCCAGCGTGCCATCGTCAAGCCAGCGTGCCAGGTCGCCGCTGCGGTAAAGACGTGCTGAAGGGTCGTCCCGATAGGGATCTGCCAGGAAGCGCTCGGCGCTGAGTTCGGGCTGGTTGAGATAGCCGCGGGCGACACCATCCCCGCCGATGTACACCTCGCCGATCACGCCTGGCAGGACCGGCTGACCGTCCGGTGCCAGCAGATGGATCTGGGTGTTGCCGATCGGGCGCCCGATGGGAATGCTGCGCCCAGGCTCCACCTGCTCGATCAGGTGGGTGCTGGCAAAGGTGGTGCTCTCTGTCGGCCCGTAGCCGTTGAGCAGGTGCTGCGGCGGTGTGGATTGGGCCAGCACGCGCCCGATCCGGTCCGGGTCCAGTACATCACCACCGACCAGCAGGTATCGCAGGCCCGCAAAGGCGTCAGTGAGCGCATCGGCGTGAGCATTGAACAATCCGGCGGTGAGCCACAACGCCGTCACGCCAGCGGCCCGCAATGCCTGGTCCAGTGCAACCGGATCCAGCGCCACCTGTTCCGCCACCACCTGCACCCGCGCGCCGACCAGTAAGGCGCCCCAGATTTCCCAGGTTGCCGCATCGAAGGCAGGGTTGGCGCAGTGTGCCACTACATCCGATGGCCCCAGCGAAGCAAAACCGTTGTTGATCGCAAGCCGCAGCACATTGCGGTGTTCCACCATCACGCCCTTGGGCTGCCCGGTCGAACCGGAGGTGTACATCACATAGGCCAGGTGCTGCGATCCCAGCCCGGGCACATCCGGCACATCGATCGGAGCGGCGTCGAAACGGGGGTCATCCAGTGCGATGACCGGCGTGTTCCGGACCAGCGTCTGGATCCTGGCGTGGTGCTCGGGCCATGTGAGCACCGCCACCGGCTGGCAGTCTTCCAACATGAAGCCAAGGCGCTCCACCGGATAGTCAGGATCCAATGGCACGTATGCGGCACCGGCCTTGAGGATCCCCAGCAGGCCCACGATGAACTCCAGGCGGCGCCCGGAGCAGATGGCTACGCAGCGGTCCGGGCCGGCCCCATTTGCACGCAGTACCTGTGCAACCTGATTGGCGCGGCGGTCCAGCTGCTGGTAGCTCAGCGTGGCTCCGTGGAAATCTGCTGCCACTGCCTCGGGCTGGGCTCGCACCTGCTCCTGGAAAACATGGTGGATCAG
>NZ_RXLZ01000013.1 GCF_003970865.1 Stenotrophomonas maltophilia
ACAAAGCGGCGGTGTCGGAGGGCATTGGCGGTTGTTTGTTGGTGCGGCCGAAGACGGCGGACGCCGGTGGATCCCGGTGGGGGGGCCAGGGGGTTGTGGTTGGACAACGGGTGGGCCGTGAATTCGGCGAGGGCGGGCGGGATCATGCCGGCTGTCATCGTGCCCGCCCTCGCCGAATTCACGTCCCAGCAGCGAGAATGGGCCACTGGGCGCGCTCTGGCGCGCGCCACTCACTGCCTGCAGGATCGTAACGATGTCCAACACCCCCTTTGGCGAGTCGTCATGTGCTGCCGCTGCCAGCGGTTGCGTTGAGGTCCGCGGTGCGTGCGAGCACAACCTCAAGAATGTCGACGTCTCCATTCCGCGCAATGCACTGGTGGTGTTCTCCGGGGTGTCCGGTTCCGGCAAGTCGTCGCTGGCCTTCGGTACGGTCTTCGCCGAGGCGCAGCGGCGCTACTTCGAGTCTGTTGCACCCTATGCGCGCCGCCTGATCGACCAGGCGGGCGTGCCCGAGGTCGATGCCATCGACGGGCTGCCGCCAGCAGTGGCCCTGCAGCAGCAACGCGGCGCCAGCAATGCGCGCTCATCGGTGGGTAGCGTGACCACGCTGTCCAGCCTGGTGCGCATGATGTACTCGCGCGCAGGGGCCTACCCAGCCAATCAGCCCATGCTGTATGCCGAGGACTTTTCGCCCAACACGCCGCAGGGCGCCTGCAGCACCTGCCACGGCCTGGGACACGTCTACGAAGTGACCGAAGCGCTGATGGTTCCGGACCCGTCACTGAGCATCCGCGAACGCGCCATCGCGTCCTGGCCGCCGGCATGGCACGGCCAGAACCTGCGCGACATCCTGGTCACGCTGGGCTACGACATCGACATCCCGTGGAAGAAGCTGCCGAAGAAGGACCGCGACTGGATCCTGTTCACCGAGGAAGCACCCAGTGTGCCGGTCTATGCCGGTTTCACACCTGCCGAAACCCGTGCCGCGCTCAAGCGGAGGCAGGAACCCAGCTACATGGGCACGTATACCGGCGCGCGCCGCTACGTGCTGCACACCTTTGCCAATACCCAGAGCGCGCTGATGCGCAAGCGGGTGTCCCGCTACATGGAAGGCAAGCTGTGCCCGGCGTGCCACGGAAAGCGCCTGAAGCCGGAGGCGCTGTCGGTCACCTTTGCCGGTGTGGATATCGGTGAGTTCATGCGGCTGCCGCTGGACCAGCTGGCGGACCTGCTGGAGCCCATCGCGCAGGGTGATTTCGGCGCACACAGCAAGGGCGCACGTACCAGCAGGAGCGCGACACCCCGCGATCGCGCCCGGCGGGCCGCGAGTGGCCGTGCGACCCACGAGGGAGCCCCTGACGTGCGACTGACCTCTGCCATGTCTGAGGAAAAACGCCTGGCTGCACAGCGGCTGGCGGGCGGGGTCATGGCGCGGGTACGGCAACTGCGCGAGCTGGGCCTGGGCTATCTCTCGCTGGATCGCGCCACGCCCACGCTGTCGGCCGGCGAGCTGCAGCGCCTGCGGCTGGCCACCCAGCTCAGCTCGTTGCTGTTTGGCGTGCTGTACGTGCTCGACGAACCCTCGGCCGGCCTGCATCCAGCTGACAGCCAGGCGCTGTACGACGCACTGGAGCGGCTGCGCGACGGCGGTAATTCGGTGTTCGTTGTTGAACACGATCTGGAGCTGATGCGCCGCGCGCAATGGCTGGTGGATGTGGGACCGCAGGCAGGGGAACACGGTGGGCGCGTTCTCTACAGTGGCGAGCCCGACGGCCTGCGCCAGGTCCAGGAATCGCGCACGGCGCAGTATCTGTTCGACCAGGTGCCTGCACCTGCCAGCCAACAGCGCCGTGCCAACAGCTGGCTGGAACTGAAGGGCATTCATCGCCACAACCTGCAGGGCGTGGACGCACAGGTGCCGCTGGGGCTGCTGACGGCAGTGACCGGCATTTCCGGATCGGGCAAGTCCAGCCTGATGGCGCAGGCACTGCCCGAGCTGATGCTGCTGCACCTGGGTCACGAAACCGTAGAGGACAGTGCCGACAGCGCGCCCACGGACGGGCCGACCGTGATTGAAGCCACGCGGGGCCAACTGGCCGGAGATGTGGACGCCATTCAACGCGTGGTGCAGGTGGACCAGAAGCCCATCGGCCGCACGCCACGCTCCAACCTGGCCACCTATACCGGCCTGTTCGATCACGTGCGCAAGCTGTTCGCCGCAACGCCCGACGCACGCCGCCGTCGTTTCGATGCGGGCCGCTTCTCGTTCAACGTGGCCAAGGGCCGGTGCGAGACCTGCGAAGGCGAGGGCTTCGTCAGTGTCGAACTGCTGTTCATGCCCAGCGTCTACGCGCCATGCCCCACCTGCCATGGCGCCCGTTACAACGAGGCCACGCTGAAGGTGTTGTGGAACGGACGCAACATCGCCGAGGTCCTGCAGATGACGGTCGACCAGGCGCAGGCGTTCTTCGCCGAAGAAGACGCCATTGCCCGCCCGCTGCAGTTGCTGCAGGAAATAGGTCTGGGCTACCTGCGGCTGGGCCAGCCGGCTACGGAACTTTCAGGCGGCGAGGCACAGCGCATCAAGCTGGCGACCGAGCTGCAGCGCAGCCAGCGCGGACGCACGCTGTATGTGCTGGATGAACCCACCACCGGCCTTCATGCATCGGACGCGGACAGGTTGCTGGTGCAGCTGCAGCGGCTGGTGGAAGCGGGCAACACCGTGGTGATGATCGAACACGACATGCGTTCTGTCACACAGGCAGACTGGGTGATTGATGTCGGGCCGGGCGCAGGGGGTGCGGGTGGCACCATCGTGGCGAAGGGCACGCCGCAGCAGGTGGCTCGCGCCAAGGGCAGCAGGACGGCGCCGTTCCTTGCGAAGGAGCTGAGGCAGGGCGGCTGAGGCATTACCCGGACATCTCTCCGACCCCCTGCAGCCGGGCCTGGATGAATTCCAGCAACGCCCGCACCCGCGCGGTGACCGAGTGCCGGTGACTGTAGGCGCCGAGCAGTTGTAGCGGCGCCGGGCTCAGATCCAACTGCACTTTCTGCAGCCGGCCCTCGGCAAGGTCCTGCTGGCATGGATAAGCCGCAACGATGGCGAAGCCCAGGCCTTGGCGTGCACCCGCTACCGCAAGCTCTCCGCTGTTCACTCGATAGCGGCTGCGCACCGGCACCTTTACGATGTTCCCCGAGGGGTCGACAAACTGCCAGGGTTGTCCTTTCAATGCACTGACCGTGGTGATGCAGGGCAAGGACTTGAGTTCGCGCACCTCGCGCGGCATTCCGGTCCTGGCCAGCAAAGCCGGCGCGGCCACCACGATGCTGGGCAATGTCGCCAGTTCGCGGGTGATGAAGGCACTGTCATCCTGCGGCCCCCGATGGAAGAAAAGGGCGAGATCCATGTCGTCCCGCAGCGCTTCCGGGCCGCTCAGCCGCGTGTCGCACTCCAGTTCAATGCCGGGATGGAGGCTGCAGAACTCGGCGAGGATGGGGGCGAGCAGCCTGGGCGCCTCGTTCGGCATGCTCATCCTCAGCAGCCCCTTCAGCTCGCGCTGCACCGCGCCCAGCTCTTCTTCGGTTGAGAGCAGGGCATCGAGCAGGGGCTTGGAGCGTGCGTACAGCAACCTGCCAGCTTCGGTCATGCGCAGGTGGCGGGTGCTGCGTTCCAGCAGCCGAACTCCCAGCCTACGCTCCAGCGAAGCAACGTGGCGACTGACGTTGGAAGCAGGCAGCGCCAGCAGGCGCGCCGCACCGGAAAAACTCTGCTCGTCTACCACGGCCACGAAGACACGGACGGTGTTCAGGTCGAAGCTGCTGCGCACGATTATCCCGCTACGGGTACGAATAAGACCCAGTTCTGCATGCTAGTTGGCAAGTTTGGCAGAGTCCAGACTGCACGCCCGTCCCATGGATGCCCTGCAATAGCGTGTCCGGACAAATCGGAAGGACTGCATCGGAATGGAGATTGGAATACTGGGCGGTGGAATCGCAGGCCTGAGCGCGGCCCTTGCCCTCCACAGGCAAGGGCACAGCTGCCGTGTCTACGAACGTCGGGCCGGACCGTCGACCATGGGAGCCGGCGTCACACTCTGGCCCAACGCCGGCTTCGTACTGCAGGAACTCGGACTGCTGGAGGACATCGGCGCAGTCGGCGGCCGGCCGACATCAGTACACCGCAAGGATGCAGTGGGTGACCCGCTGGGCGGCCTGAACATCACGCTGCTGGACCAGATGATGGGATACCCGACCCATACGATCCTGCGCCGGGACCTGCAGGCGGTGCTGCTGGACCACGTGACGCGAACGGGAATCCAGGTGATGTTCGGGCATCGTGCGGTAGCGATTGAGCAGGAGGACAACGGCAAGGCCATCGCGCGATTCGACAACGGGCAGTGCGTCCGTCCGGACCTGGTTCTGGGTGCGGATGGGCGAATGGACTCGGTGGCACGCAGGTTCGTCGCAGGCGACAGTAGGCCCATCTACCAAGGCTTCGTGAACTGGATCGGGGTCGCGCAGGGCAGGGCACTGGTGAGCGAGGTTGGGATCCAGGATTACTGGGGTGCCGGCGATCGCTTTGGTTGCGTCGCGATCCGAACAGACCTGGTGTACTGGGCGGCCGCCCAGGCGCGGCCACTGCCCACGACAACGCCTGCAGCAGACATGCGCGACGAGGTGAGGGATCTGTTCGCAGGGTGGCCCGAGCCTGTCGCGCGTTTGATCGAGGCCACACCGGCGCACTCCGTCCAGCGGATTGCCGTGCACGACCTTGAGCCACTGCACACGTGGAGCCGCGCAAACGTGCTGCTCATCGGTGACGCAGCGCATGCGCCGTTGCCGACGTCGGGGCAGGGGGCCTGCCAGGCGCTGGAGGATGCCTGGCACCTGGCGCGATGCCTGGAGGGTGCAGAGAGTTGCCTGGAGGGTGCAGAGAGTTGCCTGGATGATGCGCTGCCGCGCTTCGCCGCCCTCCGTACACCCAAGACCACGAAGTTGGCCGAGCAGGGTCGTATGTTCGCGCGCGGGCTCTTTGCAAAAGACCCGGAAACCTGCCGTATCCGCAATGAACGTACCAAGGCGTCCGACCAGGTGCGTGATGCGCTGGCGATGGCTGCGGGGTGGTCGCAGGGATTGCCGATGGCCGAGCGCATTGAACGGGAGGCGGCGAACAGCGCGGGCAGCATGTATCGCCTGTGACGATGTGCTGCGGTGAAAGGATCAGCCGCCGATTGGCCCATCAATCGCTCGATGATGTGTCAGGCAGGGTCCTGCCTCGGAATGACGATGAGGTCCTTCTTGTTGGGAGCCTCACGAATGATCTTCTCGGCCGGAGGCACTTCAGTCCCCGGCGGCGGCAGTTGCGGAAGAAGACGCTTGGTGAGCTGTTCCGCATTGCCATCATTCAATGGCACAGCCTCGCTCGGCGCGGGAGCTGGGCGAGGCGGGGAAGCGCACGCGACCACTGCAACTGAAAGAACCAAAATCGTAGGCCAGCGAATTATGACACTGCGCTTCATATCTACACTCCTTTGCTGGCAAAAGTCCGTTTGGCACACCCGGCCAAGAACGTTTCACCGAGGAAGCCGCCCCTCTCCTGAAGACGGAAACGCGGAGACCAAAGCGACAGTGGCGAGCATTCCCTGGGCCTGGGGATCGGCGATCGAACAGTGGATCCATAAGCCGTGGGCCGCCAACCTCAGCTACGATGGGCGCGACCGGCATCCGCGCCGGCGGGGCAGGGGATGCAATGAACATGCAGGCAGGGGGCGGAATTGATCCGCTGGCAAAGACCGATTCTCAGGAGCTGACTTTTCATTGGCTTTACCAACGGGTACAGGCCCTGGTTGAGCACAGCATCTACCCGAAGGCGGGCAAGGTGGAGACGTGGTCGTTCCGCATTGGTGTTGCGGCCGCAGTCATTGGCATTCTCTGCAGCCAACTTCCGGACCGGTGGCTTCCGCTGACTGCTACGCTGCTGGTGGTCAGGATATGCCTGGTAGTGGAGATCGGTGGCTTCTTAGTGGGCGGCTTTCTCGCGGCCGCGCGGGGCATCCGCCAGTTCACTCAACCGCGACTGTCGCATTCGAAGGAAATGGATTTCGAGTTTTCCCGCTGGCACGCGGTGGTCACAGAGCTGCGCAGCTTCCCCAGGATCGAGCGCGAGCGTCGTCTCAAGTATGTCAGCCACCTTCGCAACAGCATGATCGAGCGTATGGGATTGATGTACGGCGGGCTACAGCGCCTTGGACCGTTCCCGCTGCTGATTGCGCTGTACCTGCAGTTCCGCGGATGGAAATGGGGCGATTGGGCAGGAGCCTTCGATGTAGGCATGGTAGGCGCGTTCCTGATCTACATGCTGGTGCTGCTCTACCTTGCGGGTTGGATGCTGATCAGCCTGCGCACCAGGCTGGACACCTACGTTGCTTTGCTGGAAGGGTCCATCCACGAACCCGAGCCCTCGCAGTCAGCGCCTTTGTAGAGTCGAGGCATGCTCGACTAGTCCGTGCCACACCGAGCCCCATCAGGCACCCCGCGAGCAAGAATCCGCAGCACCCGATCCGTCAAAACAGGCTCCGGCACACCAGCCAACACCTGCTCCAAGCAGTCCAATGGCTCCATTTGTCACTGAAGAAGCGCCCGCAACTGCACGACGTCGGGCGCCCGCTGCCCGGCGTCCAGTGATGCCTGCAAAAGTAGATGGTGCGAGCGCCTCTCCAGACACAACACCGGAACACCCCTGCAGTGAATCTGCAAGGCGGCGCCTTGACGCTGTTCGACGAACTGCAACCCCTGTCGTGGCCGAGCCTCCACAAACTGTCTTACCTGTCGGCGGAGCAGTGAAAAGCGATCGTCGGAGATGCTCTGGAATGCGAGCTGCTCAGGCATCGGCGGCGCCGGCCACTGAATCTGTGCCGTAACCACCACCGCCAGGCAAAGCACCGTGGCCACCCGGCAGCACCACAAGTATCAAGCGGCACCAATTTGCAGTACGTCTTGCCGGTCTCAAGAGCACAGCGGTAAGCTCCGCTCCAACGCGAGGGCGAGGGCGAGGGCGAAACCAGTGAACTATTGGATAGCGGCACTATTTGAGGTCGGAGACAAGCTGAGCGAGGCAGCCTTTGTACAGACACTTGCCGGTGGCTTAATTTCGGCGCTCGCAGCGAGCAGGGCAGTAGATAGACAGCTGCGCGCCGAGCAAAAGGCGAGG
Organism: Stenotrophomonas maltophilia; assembly: GCF_003970865.1. GTDB lineage: Bacteria > Pseudomonadota > Gammaproteobacteria > Xanthomonadales > Xanthomonadaceae > Stenotrophomonas > Stenotrophomonas maltophilia_AR. Next base: position 7,211 of record NZ_RXLZ01000013.1, read on the forward strand.
GAAGATGCGGATGCACAGCAAATCGCGAATCTAAAATCTGCCGTTAGAATGGAGTTGAAATCAGTCAGGGATCAGCACATCCTGGCAGTTGGGCATATTATGTCCCCACCCGATGCGGCTAGAAGCGCCATTTTGGCCCACTACCCGATAAGTAGTGAGTACTTCGCGCTCTACTCAGCCAATGCCGGCTCGATTGGACGGGTTTCTCCCGAGGCCGCCGAAGCCGTTGTCGTTGCCTACGTACAGTTGAGAGCACTGATCGACGGATTCAAGCTCAACAATGCATTAGTTGATCGTTGTGAGCGCCTTGCACTTGAAGGCGTTCAAGAGTTTGATAATCGGATGGTCAAACTAAGGAAGCAGCTTGCTGAGTACGGCCCCAAGCTTCACGATGCCCACAACCTCGCCATGAACTCCGTGGAGCTTGCGCTGCGGAAGCTAGGTTGAACGTTCGGGCTGTTGGCCCCCGGGAGTGAGTATATTTCCAGCTTGGGGCCCGAGCTAGGCCGCTGTGCAAATCCTGGGACGGCCGATGGATCATGATGTTTGTTCCTCATTAGAGAAGGAACCAAGCCGGAGGCAATGGCCGAATCAAAAGCCCAGCCATTGCCATGCAAATCCGACAAAGGCGCAGATTCCACGGGTCCAGATGTGCCGGCCTTCGTCCTACACGGAACAAGCATAGCGCTCGCGATCGCTTCCCCGCCATTGTCGCGTCTGGCCCAGCGCCACAGCCTGATACGGCGAGCGGAAACCAAACAGACGCGTCTCAGCCCAGTCCGATTGGGCGCTGTGCGCCCAATGCGGAGCCTTGCCACGCACTTCCGCGTCCTGACAGCAGCCGCTCACACACAGCAGGCACACCATGAATTTTCGCAATCCGGATCCCGGAGGCTGCATCACGCACCATTGGCCAGAGCAGGGCGACTGAAGTGCACCTGCGCGGCGTCAACTCAAGCCTGCTTTGCCCGATCTGCAAAATTCCGCTGCAGCAGCCGCTCTCTCACCTTGTCATACACCAGGTTGTAGACATAGGTGTAAGGCAGGAAGAATGCAATCAGGCCCAACTCCAGCAGGAACGCGTCCCAGTAGGAGATGGACAGCCACCACGCGGCAAGCAGCACCACAACCACCACCAGGCCGCCTTCAAACCCCACCGCATGCGCAATCCGCACCGGCACGGTGCGCTTGAACCCGATCTTCTTCTCAACCCGCTCGAACAGCGCGTTATAGATCATGTTCCAGAGCATCGCGCACGTGGCCAGGGCGACGGTCAGCACACCGGTTTCAAACAGCGATTTGCCCAGGAAGTAAGACATCACCGGAGCGCACAGGCACAGGGCAATGGCTTCGAAGAGGACGGCGTGGAGGAGTCGGTCCCAGAGGGTCTTTTTGGAATTCATGCTGCAGTACCTGATATTCACCGACGGCAGTGCCGAGCGGACGTAAGAGCGAATCGAGAGGGGGTGGGGCAGAGCGGCGATCCACGCTCGTAATGTGCCCGGGCGCCATGATATAAGCTTCAAAAATGAACCAAAACACCCAATAGCGCAGGCGGCCGTTTCATCCATGAAACACTTTCCCTGGGACAACTTGATCGTGCTGTTGGCCGTGATCCGCGGCGGCACCCTGCGCGAGGCGGCGAAGGCGGCCCGCATGAGCACGGCCACGCTATCGCGCCGGCTGGATGCGCTGGAGGAGCGACTGGGTGGCAAGGTGGTAGAGCGCACGTCAGCCGGCTGCGTTCCAACGGAACTGGGGCAACGCGTGTTTGCACTGGCGGAGCAGATGGAGGAGGCCGCCGACGAGATCGCTCGCCAGGTTGATACGCCCCGGGAATTGGTGGGCACAGTGCGCATCAACGCCGATGAGTGGGCCAGCTTCATGCTGATTACGCTGCTACCCGGTTTGAACCGCCAGCACCCTTCGCTGGATGTGGAGGTGCTCACCTCGCGCGAGCCTTACAACCTGGCCCGTCGCGAGGCCGATGCCCTGCTGCGCTACGGCCCGCCCGACACGGGTGATCTGCGCGGTGACCGCGTGGGGCAGATGGACTATGCGCTGTATGCCAATCAGGCCTACGCTTCGCGGCGGCAGGCAGAGATTGCCAGCCAGGCATGGCATGAGCTGGAATTCGTGGGCCTCGATGAGCCGCGCGTGGAATTTGAGGTGGAGCGCTGGATGCGTTCACTGCCCGGTGCCAACCGTCCCTGGCTTCGCTGCAACTATTCAGTTGGGGTGCTCGATGGGGTCACCTCAGGAGCTGGGCTGGGCGTCATAGAATGCGCGGTTGCCCAGCATGTGGGCGGGTTGATACGCGTGCGCGATGCGCCGGCACTGAGCAAGGAAGTGTGGCTGTGGACGCACCGGTCGCTGTATGACACCCCGCGCTTCCAGGCCCTGCGGGATTTTCTCAAGCAGACCTGGCTCAGTGGCAAAGCCGGGCGCCAGCGGGCGGCAAAGTAGGCCGCACCGGGTGCAGCACCTGCTCGACGTGGACCTCACCGACGGGCAACAGGTCATGATGACGGGGAAAGATGCCGTGGTGATCGTCAATGACCAAGGCAAGGTGATTACCACCTGGGTAAAAAACGCGGCGGGGGTTCGATGACCAGACGTTCTGCGAAAAACGAGCAGCAGATGTTGTCCTTGGCCGAGAAGGTTCTTGCCGCTCGACATGCTGCACCTCTGCTTGCAGAGCGATTGGCAGGTGGTCACGTTACGTCGGACGACCGCAAAGCGATCATCGAAGTGATTGCGGCCGAATTGTGCGAAAAGGGCTTCGATGCCGAGTCGGAGCCCTCCGCGTACGGGCACGCGCTTGAGCGGCTGATCGACTACGTGAACAGGCCAAACCTGGAGTAGCGCGCCGCGCTCAACTCTCGCGTTCGAAGATGCCCGCTCTGTTCGGGCATTGCATCGACTGACAGCCGATCGCCACCCATCTTCACGACATGCTGCGGGTGGCGGTCTCAATCCGGCCGCCGCCGGCATCGGTAACCGCAGCTCGCCTGGCGGTGAGCGTCGCCTCAAGCTGAGTGCAAGCCCCGCCGATTTCCGAATTGGCAGCAGTCAACTCTTCGGCGAGCGGCTGGGTGTAGTGCAGATCAAGGTTGGCCTCCTGGAGCTGCCTGTAGAGCACCGCAGCCTCGGCACGAGCATTGACCGCCGCCTTTTCCGCTGCGGCTTGGATGAAGGCGTCAAAGCGCAGAAGTCGAGCTGCCCCCTCCTGTCCTAGCTTGTTCTGGCAGAGCGGGCAAGAGCCCTCTGGGCCAAGGTTCGCCATATCAAGCGTCGCATCGCCATCCCGGACGAATGCTCGCGCTGCCTCAAAGAGAGCTTTCCACTGGTCATTTCCGGTGCCAGGCAGCTGGTCTGGCACTGCGACGAACTGAGTCGCAGCCAGCTCAGCAGCAGCTTTGGCTGCATTGGATCGGGCCACCGCTTGTTCAAATGCCACAACCTTCTCTGCACTGAGCTCCGCCATGACCGCGCGGATGCGTCGCTGCAGCACATCAAATCGACCCGCCCGTTGACGGAGAGTGGTAGCCGTCTGCTTCGGGTCCGCTTCCGTCAAGGTTCTATTAAGCAATGCTAGCCGTTCAATCGCGGCTGCGTCGAAGTGGGCTAGGCTTTCCACGTCCTTAGTCGTCGTAGTGCTTGGAACCCCGCGCAAGGCCTGAGCAACACGCGTTGCTCCGATGGACAGTGCGGCGTAGGCAGCGTCGCTTGGAGCATAGGCCGCCTTCTCCTGCACTGCTCGCGACTTAAGTTGACCGCATGCCCCTACAAGTCCTTCCAAGATGTCCAACCCGTAAGGGGCATAAGCAAAGTCCCCTTGGTTGTCAATGTACGCGCGAGCGCAATACGAATCGAAGATCGACACATCGGCAAGTTCAGGGGGCGGCGCAATACCATCCTGTTGCCAAGCAGGTAGTTGCTTGGACCAGGTATGGATCTGCTGCAAAATCGTCATTGGCTTCCCCCTGATTGAGCCAGTTGGCCGACCAAGGGTGGAAAATTTGATTCATGGCCACCCCTTGGCCGTATTGAGTCCTTTTGAGAGCATCGGCGCGTGCGCGTGACACGTAATCGAAGGCCCTCAAGGCCACGTTTTCACAGCTGCGTCACACTTTCAAGAGGAGAAAGGGCAGGGGGGCGCACCGAGTTGCCGCGCAAGCTTTGCGGAAGCGGCCCTGGCGCAGCCATCAAGCGCCAGGTGACCGCGTCCTGGCCACCCCTCCCCCAAGCGATCCGGCCCACGCAACCGAGCAGGCGGGCCTCGCCGAAGCGAGCAGGGTCAGCGCTGGGGAGTGCTAGGCGCAGAGCAGAAATGAGCATGTCGCGGGCTCTACACAAATCACAGCCGGCGATCAACGTCTCGCATTTTCAATTATGGACGGCCTTGCCAAGCTTCGCTCGAGAGCGTCCAGCGTCTGCTTCACTCGCAGCTGAGCCTTGTGAATCCATCCGTTGTCCTTGCTCAGGTGCTTGTCAAAAGTTCTTAGCAACTTCAGTAGCTCGTCGATGTTCTCGAATCCGATCGAAACCTTGTCTGCGGCGTCTCTAATTCTTACGGTCGACAGCGGACCTTCAGGGGGCACGCCGGCGTCCTCAAAGTTATAGCCGTTCACTAGCTCCATCGCTGAGAATACTGCGACTTCAGTTAGGTGCAGCGGGTTCGAAGTGACGCCAATTTTCTCGCGAAATATTGAGGCGATCCGCGGGAGTAGGTATCCAATATCCGCCAACAGCTGACTACACTCCCGTTGACGAGGCTCATCGCCACTCCCGTCATCCCACGGCAAGGATTGCTCGTAGATATTGGTGACCAGGGACAACGCCATCAAACAATCCTCATCCAAGAACAGCTGATGCTCCGACAACAGCGATTCAAACTGGTCCTGCGTCCTCGAAGGCACCGGATGCAGCAGGCCTTCACCCTCGTCGTAGAGATCCCCCCACTCCTTGTTGGCTTGCCCGATCTTGGAGATCAATGCGGCGAAAGCGCTTCTTTGGTGATCGAAGAACAGTGAAGTTCGTAGCTGTGCGACCTGATGATCATGCCGGATACGTTCTATCTTCGAGTTTAGTTCGGTCTTGTAGCTCTCAAGGGTCTGCGCATACTCATTCTGGATTGACTGTTTTAGTCTCTCTGAGATCCATCCCTTAAGCAGCCAAACCAAGGCTGATCCGCTTGCGGCTCCCGATACGGCACCAACGAGGTAATCCATAAATTCTCCAGTTGTTCGCCACCAGGCATCGCCGGCACCTTGAGACATGCAAGCGACGTCCCCCCGCAGTGAGTAGTGGTCGGGTTTAGAGTCCGGGGTTGATGATATCCATGTTGGCCAGATGTTTGGCGTATGCGGCCGGTGTCATACCGCCGATGGCGTCCTTGGGGCGTTCCTCGTTGTATTCCCGACGCCATCGCTCGATCTCGGTGCGGGCGCGTAGCAGCGCTGGGAACCAGTGCTCGCTGAGGCATTCCTCGCGCAGGCGACCGTTGAACGATTCCACGCAGGCATTCTGGTTCGGCTTGCCCGGCTGGATCAGGCGAAGCTGCACACCACGTGCGTGTGCCCAGCTCACCATCACCTTGCCGCGCAGCGGCAAGAGTTACGAAGCAGTGCTGCACCACATCCTGCCCGCGCTGCGTGCTAAGCGGCACGTATACGTGCGCCTCAACGGGGTAGGGGAGAGCCTGGACAAGATCGCGGCGCACCTTGGGATGCCTGAGGACGAAGTGCGCGATCTGGTGCACGTCATGGGCGATAAGGAGGTGGTTGAATGGTGTGTGTGCGACACCGACAACGATGGTGCGATTTCATTCCCACACATCGAGAAACACGCCCTGATCGTTATCGACGAGGCACATGAGTACTGGCCCACGAACCGGGCCAATCTGCCGGACCGCGCCGCCAACTTCTTCGCCAAGCACGGCCACATCAGCCTGGACATGGTCATCATTTCGCAGGACTGCAAAGACCTGCACCGCTTGATCATTCGCCGCATGGCGAAGAAGAACACGTACACCAAGCTCGATGCGTTGGGATCGGATCAGCGTTACTCGGTCAGGTTCTACGCCGCCACCGGCACCGGCAAGTATGAGACGGTCGGCACCGAGACCCGGAAGTATGATCCTGCCATATGGGAGCTCTACCACGGCGTTCAGCCCGGAATCGAGAGCAATGAGGTCTACAAGGGCAACACTCGAACGCTGTGGAAAACACTGCGTGCACCCTCAATCTTGATGGGGCTGGCGCTGATCGTCGGCGTCTTCGTGCTTGGGAGGTTCTTCCTTTCGGGCAGTGATTCGACCGGTACGGCCGACAAGATGAAAAACGCCGTCGCGTCGCAGAAGGCAGCGATTCTGACAATCGCACAAGCGCCCGGCGCCCAGCCGGCCAGTGTGGTCACGAAGGTGGTGGATGCCCCTAAGTCGAAGGAGAAGCTGCCCGCAGGTGTGCAGTACATCCTCGACATGGCGGCCAATGCCAGGGCACGGCACGCTGGTTGGTACGGGCACCGGGATATCGTGGAGTTCCGCGCATCGGGGGGAGGGCAGGTGCTCGACAGATTCACTACGGAGCAGCTGTGGGCGCTGGGCTGGTCCGTAAAACGGACAGAGTTTGGTGTGCTGCTGTCAGCGAAAGGCCATGAGATCATCGCGACCACTTGGCCCGTGGATCCCTTCGGCGAACAATCCGATTCGACTACCGAGCGCATAAGGGCTGCGGCGGGGTCGCCTGTGACGAGCGTGAGCGAGACACAGCCGACCACCGCCGCGGCGAATGGGAGCACTCTGATTGCAGTTGGGAAGCGCCCAATGGGCACGTTCCCAGAGACGCCACCATATCCGGCGAGCTTCTGATTTCCGCAATGGGATACCATGCCCCCGAACCTTGGGGGCGAAATGGACGTTCGATCTGGCCTAGTTTTGGCTCTACTGCTGCTGTCGGCACCTACGCATGCGCAACAGCTACGCTCGGCCACCGGCCCGCAGCCAGCGCCCAGGTACACGCCGCCAACACCGAAGGCTAGCAATCTTGGCGCTGAACCGCTGAAATGCCAGCAGCACCTCGATCCGCGCATTCGGCTCTATTGCGCCGACATTGAACGATCCTTGATCCAGAGCGAGGCGCGTCGCCAAGGCATACCAACGCCATCGAGCGAGATTGTCCGCATGCCTGCCTACGGGAGTGCTGAGGCAAAGCAGTTGGGCGCTGCCTGCATGGGGGGCACTGCAATGCGTCGCCTGAGCAACGGCTGGGAACAGTTGCGAAACGCCAAGGGCGAATGGCTGCGCTGCCGCGAGCAATGAATCGGGGTGTAGGGGCAGCGCCCCGACGTAAGCGCCTCACACGCGCTGGCGACGTTTCGGCCCCGGTACCGGCAGGACCGCTGCGGGAGGCTCGGCGTCAGGGCCAGCCATCGCCACCGCCGAACGCTGTTTGCGCTGGCTCACAACGTCCCGCAGATTGACGACAGTGGCAGGATGATGGCGAATGCCGGCGTTCCGATTGCGCCCATTTCTGGAACTGTCGATCGACGGTGCCGAGCGGGCAGCTTCCATCATCCGGCGCCATTCTTGGGCTTGGCAGGCGGTGAGCGACAGCCAGGCCAGATCTTCCGGCAGCAGTTCGCGGCCTTCGGGGGTGATCAGGCGATCACCCAGGAAAGAAAAACCGGCCCAAGGGCCGGTTAGGTCGATACGTTGGTGCGGGTCGAACTCAATCATGCCGCGATCTCATCCTTGGCCGGGGACTCAGGGCGCAGGCAAGTGATGGAGCAGCTAATCCTGTTACCTCGCAGTCTTTGCATTTCAACAGTCTACAAAGGTGCAGCTCCAACTCCTAAAAAAATGAATAGGCGAGCACCTTGAGGTATATGTGTTACTTATCCATTGACTACAGGTATTTCTGTTACTAGTTCGGCGGGGAGTCTGACAGGGTTCGGTCACCGGTTGCGCCCCAAGCCGCTCGGGAGTAGCGTGATGCAGCACGCCAGCGACATCTGACGCCGCCGCCGGCAACTGCCCAGGCCCAGGTCGCCCACGAAGCGATCAAGCCCGAATAGATCCTGTGGATGCCTAGACCGTTGCCCCTCCCTCGCAGGGAAGTCCATTTGGAGCACGGGAATGAGTGTTACGACCAAGGCTAGGCAACGCCGTCTAGGTGTGCGGCAGGCTCGGACAAGCAACTCAGCAAACCTTTGGACACTGCAGTCTCCGACAGCTGAGTGTCCGGTGACGCTTAGTGGTGACCTGAGAATGAAGCTCTTCTTCCACTGTGAAGGCGACCCAAACGTCCGTGACGCAGAGTATCGTGAGCCGCTGACACAGGTCCTTCTAGACAGCGGACCGATCAGCCTCGATGCGCTGACTACACTAACGGATGGCTCTATTCAGGCACGGATGATCGACGACGGATCGGAGCGGGCCCGACGAGATATCGAAGCACTGAGTGCCAAGCTCGGCAAATCACTCACCATTTTCAGCACGCGTGATCTGGGTCAGGCCAAGATGAGGATCCGCAACTGGCAAGCAGCCATCTCTGCTTTTCACCGCTGCCGCGGTTCGGATCTCACTTTTCTGGCAAAAGAAGTTGAATCGATGGTCCGACGACGCGGCAAGGCGACCCTAAGAGAAGTCATTCGAACTCTTAATCAGCGGCATCCTGCGGTGCTGGTAGGAGCGACGGTACTAGCGCTGCGCACTCGAACCATAGGCTCGGACATGGATGCCCACCCATGGTCTGTGCACACAAGGCTCTTCAGGTGCGGACATGGCCCAGAACCTTAAGTTCAACCGGAGAACGCTCCCGGCAGACCTTGCAGACTATAGCGAGTGGCCGGCCTGTGAAACCAGTCAGCTGGACCCGGCTGATCTAGCGCTGTTTGAGCGAAGAAAGAAGGCACTGATTGCGTACTTAGGTGGCTACCGAACTGCCGAGATAGCTTCTCGGCTCGGGATCGAGCGTACTGAGGTATTGCGGTACCTGAATCGATGCGTCGCTGTCATGGATGATGGCCGTATTGCGGGGTGGGTCGGCCTCATTAAGGGATTTCGCAAGCAGAAGCCTACACGCTCTAAGCCCGTGAACGCGATGCCAGGCCAGTCATTCGGTGGCTATACGGGTGCCCTATCAGCGCTGTTTGACTCGCAACCCGATGTGCAGTCCGCACTGGACAATTACCTCGCCACTGGCATCACCCCAGAGGGAGCTAAGCAAGGGCGTGTTACCCCCAAGAAGGCTCATCAGATCTTCCTTGAGCTCTGTCGTCATGCCGGACTTCGCAGGAGTGAATGGCCGTTCTGTGTCACCCGGCGCGGCAGGGAAGCCATTTGTGCGTACCTGAAGCAATTCTTCACTGCAAACCACGAACGCGTCGCATCCCTGCAGTACGGCGAGGAGTGCAGGCAGCGTTCAAGGAGGCCATGGGAGCAGTCGGATACTCCTAAAGCCTCGGCCCCTTTTGAGATAGTAGAAGCTGATGAGCATACGGCCGACATCATCTTTGCAGTGGGTGTGAGCACTCCAAAGGGAATCAAATACGTTCCCAGTCATCGCATGACGCTCATCGTCATCGTTGATAGGTTCACGAGCTTCATTCTCGGCTGGGACGTGGTAGTCCGTCGAACGATTGCTAGCTCCGACTTCCTCAGGTGCATCGATCATGCATCTTCTGGACAGTGCCTCTCAGACCAGCTGCGAATTGCACTTGCAGGAACGCTTTCAGAGGAGGTCGATCCTTCAGAATTGCGCTTTGGCTTTGGAAGCCTTTTCGTCGACAACGCACTCGCGCACCTGTCGGACAACGTAGGTGACAGGGTGAGGGGAGAGACTGGCGCCGCCATTTCCTTCGGTGCGATTAGGCGGCCCAAGCGTCGAGCACTTGTTGAGCGAGTGTTTGGGTGGTTGGCATCGGCCGTTTTTCATCAGTCGCCATCGACCACGGGGAACACCCCCAAGGATACCCTGCGCAACCAACCGGAGTGTAAGGCCGTCAGGAATCAGGTGACCCTTGAGAAGCTGATGAAGGACACGGCAAAGGCTGTTGCGCGTTGGAACTCAACGCCTACGGAGGCCAACTATGGCAGCAGTCCCGCTGACCAATTGCTCGAATACTATGCCCCTGGCTCCGGGTGCCTGGCGCCATTGGGGCCGCCCAGGTCTAAGATGACACCTTCGCTCAGAGTGGATGTGTCCTCCGCCATCGTTAGGGGCTCTCAGAAGAAGGGTAGGCCGCCTCGGATCTCCTACGCTGGCGTAGAGTACGGATCGCCCATCCTGGCTGCACGCTGGGATCTAATCGCACAAGCGATAACACTTCAAGCAGATCCCTACGACATCTCCCACATTCATGCATATACAAGTGATGGCAGGGATCTCGGCAGGCTCGAGCCACTGAGCTCGCGGTGGCGCCACCCGCACTCCCTAGAGATGCGGCGATTGCTCAGGTCCAAGATCATGAGCGCTCGGGATGAACCCTTGGCCGACATCGTCGGCTCGGAGCTTCAAGTGCTGGCTCAGAAGGCCCTGGATGCGTGCGCAAGCGCACCCCGAGCCACAAAGGCTGCGACTGTCCTGGCGGAGGAGGGGAGGAAAGGATACGCACCGGATATGACTTTGAGGGCCGCCGCAAAGTCTGTTGACACACAGACGCTGGCATCGCGTGTCCGAAAATCTAGAAGCATTGATTTTTCCGTCATTGGAAAATGATGAGACTAACAATGGATACCCACGAGAGCATCGCTGCCATCCAAGCGACCTACCCATCTTTACGGGAGCGGCATCCCCTACTCATGGCGTCGGCCGTCCTTCCCACCGCCCCAGTCAAAGAAGTAGCGCGCCTGGTCTTCGACCGAGCGCAGCGATTTCGCTCCTCAATCGCGTTCTGGGCTCATCCGTTGTGCGGGAAGTCTTCGTGCATCTACGCGCTGCAGAAGCTGGCCCCTGTCCAGTACCCGGGATCGGCGTTCGTTATCTATGAGCCCTCTTCAAAGGACGCGGCGGCGGAAGGCGCATTAATCGAAGACCTTCTCTCCGTGATCGACTACGAGCCCCGCGTACTTCGCTCCCTTGCAGGAAAGCGTGACCAACTGATGCGAGCTCTCTATGCACTGTCAGTAGCTGGAAGGCACCTCTTCTTGGTAGTTGACGAAGCACAGAACTTGCACGCCAAGGATCTAGGCTGGTTGAAGCGTATCGTCAACTGGCTAAACACGCATGAGGTCAAGGTGACGGTCGTCCTGTTCGGACAAAGCCAGCTTTGCACGATGCACCAACAGTTCATGGCCGAAATGCCAGATCTGACCATCAGGTTCATGGCGGAGTTGGTTGAATTCAGAAGCCTGCAAGATCCGGCCGACTTGCGCGTCGTTCTCAAGTCGTGTGATGACGAGACCGAGTATCCTCGCGGTTCGGGCTGGTCGTACACGCAGTACCTGTGGCCCAACGCCCACGCCACTGGGTTTCGCTTAGCCAGTTGCGCCACGGATCTGTACGACGCATTTCGGTCTCAGTCTGCAGGCGCCGTTGATCAAGAGGGAATCAGCATGCAGTGGGTGGCCGAAGCACTGATGTTGGTCGGCCAGGACGGGGAGGGCAGTGATACCGAAGGAATGACGATTTCGCGGGAGGTCTGGGAGCGCGCGATCCTTGATTCCGGCTACCGGTCTAGGACTCCTGCGGCGCTGGCCGCTACAGCGATGGGGAGGCGTCGCACACAGAGCTCGCCATGATCGCTTGGAGCCGAAGCCTGATCGATGCCTACTGTTCCTCGTGGACCATCATCCAAACATTGGAGTGGCTCAACTGCATTGATCTGAAGTGGATGCCAGTGCGCCGAGACTGGCGAGTGCCGCTCGCGCGATCGAAAGCACATCTCGCAGAATGCGACGCTAACGACGATGAGTTCGTCGATGAGGCGGAGCAGCTCGTTGATGTTCAGTCGGCTCTTAATGAAAGATGCCGATGGTTGACAGACGAAGAACTTCGTTACTGTCCAGCCTGCGTTCAGTCTGGGCGCCACTATCAGTACCAACAGGATAAGAGATTTGTGCGTTGCATCCTGCATCTCGAGCGCTTGCAGACGGGCTGCCCCAACTGTTCAGTGGCACTGGACACAAAAGGATCTCTAGTGCATGGATTCACATGCAATGTCTGTGGCGACACACTGCTGAAGTATCCGATACCTGGATCCTTGAAGACTGGTGAGCGTGTCTCGTACGCTCGCGTACTCGATGAACTGCATCAATGGCTTAAAGATGCCAACGTATCTCTCCTCAGATACCAAAGAGCATGCAGTGGGCACACATCGATATGCTGGGACGGTGATCAAGCTGATAGCCATGCTGGCACGTATTGGTACGCACTCATTCAATACCCGAAGTCCATAGTGCGGAACGCGCTGGCACCGACGCCGGCCTCCTTCCGGTCGTTTCAGGCAACCCCTCTAGTGCAACCACTTCCGTCTGACGATGGCAGAGCGGCGATCAAGCCCTACCAAGACCTGCTCAGATGCGTCGCACGTCAGATAAGACGCACTTATCTTAAGGGGCACTCTCGCTGCCGCGTTCATGCTATGAGGTCCGTGGGCGGGGGGCGCGCCCGGTTCAACTCCTGGTCTCCCGCTACGCTTAAACCGCATTTATGCTGCGCTGGACAGGCGTACGCACTATGGCTGCTCCAGCGGCGCGAAGAGCTCTTAGTTGTCTCCCGAGCATTGGTAATGAAGGTGCATTCAGGCTCTGAGGTTCCTATATGGCTGCCCGACCTCCACGCAGCCGCAGCCAGTTTCATCAGCTCATTTGAGGCATGGGTGGCAAATCTTGCACGGATACAATCGCGGGTTGATCGCACCAACAGACAGCCCATGCTGTGCGACCCTTTCAGTTACTCCTCGCACTGGGCACTGCATCAGCCTGGTGCGACCTGGAGCTGCCCCACGCACCTGCGTCTGGGCGGCTGGGAAGATCTTGGCCTCTGCGATAAGGGGCTCGTTCAAAAGGAAGATCACGAATTGGTCATAGCCATGGGGCAAGACCGGCGTAGGAGTCTTGCCAGGCTCGCTAAGCGACGGCGACGCCGCGGTCCCGCTATCCCTGACATCCCGCTTTGAAAGCGCCGCGCAACCCATAGAACGAACAATGAACAGCTACCTTGACGGACGCTGCTTCTACACGGCATTACGACAGCGTAGAAGGACTATCAGGATGGCAGAAGCACCAACCTCGGACAGGGCAACTCCGTCGCAGGCCAGGGCATGCTCGGCAATCCGCGGCAGCACCGGATGCTCGGCCGACGTCGCGCACTGTCCAATCTGAATGGCCCGACGTCAGCGTCCCTGAACCCATCTGTTGTCTGTCTCATCGATAAGCGTGCGTTATCGGGGGTGGGCGGCCTGCGCATCTGACTAGGAGCGCAGGCTCAGCAGGAGAAAGAACGGGTATGGAATAGCCCCTTAGAACCCGCAGCAAACTTCAGTCTCCTAGCAAAGGCTGCAGGGCTCGTTCTCCTTTGGGGTGGTCGCTCACCCCAATTCACTTAGCCGATTGCCGACACTGAAAGACGGAGACCAACCAGGCGATCTGTTTCTTGAACACTCCGATAGCCCAGCCGAGACTTGACATGCGGTGCCCCTCATATTTCAATACGGCCGTATGTATTGAATTATGCTGAAATGGGAAAGACAAGAACAATCGATCGGGACCACGTCCTGGACATGGCAGAGCAGATAGTCGGCGAGCAAGGCGCGGCCGCGCTATCGATTGACGCCTTAGCGAAAGCAGCCGGCATCAGCAAGGGTGGTGTGCAGTCATGTTTCGGCAATCGTCATGGGCTGATCCAGGCCATGCTCGATCGCTGGGCTGTCCAATACGATCAGCGCCTTCAGGCTATGGCTGGCACTGCTGCTAACACGTTGACGGCCGAGGAGCTTATTCGCCATCACATCGCGATTACAGATGATGAGCACGAACTAAATACCCGGGCAGCGTGTCAGATCATCGCCCTCATGGATGAGCGTCAGTTCACTTCATGGCTGCGGAGTTGGCATGACAAGCGGCTACTGGCGTTGGATGTCCGCACCCCAGAGGGGAAGCGGATGCGCCTTGCATATCTGGCCACAGAGGGCGCGTTTGTTCTTCGCTATTTTGGACTCTCTTCGCTTAATGACAATGACTGGGCATCCATTTTCTCTGAAATTGCGGATCTTTCGGAGAATGGATCGATGATCCGGAGCGGTCGATAGTGACTAAATGGCTTTATCTAGTCATCGCAAGTGGCCTCGAAGTCGCGTGGGCAATTGGACTCAAATGCGCAAGCAGCCTGGCGGAGTGGGTTGTCACCCTGGTGTGTATCGTTGGTAGCTTCCTCTTCCTGGTAATGGCAACCAAGCGTCTGGGGGCCTCAACCTCCTACGTGTTCTTCGTGACGTTCGGCACCATCGGAACCTACATTCTGGATACCGTGTGGTTCGGAAAGCCCTTCAGCGCGGTAGCTGCGGTGGCTATCGCCGTTGTCCTGTTCTGCATTGTCCAGATCAAGCGCGAGGTCAAAGAATGATTGGCTGGATCTATCTTCTGCTCGCAGGCTTGCTGGAAGTCGGGGTCGTTGTCGGCATACGGGAAGTGTCGGCAGGTCGATACCTCAGGGGAATCCCGCTGCATGCACTGGGCATGTCCAGCTCGCTCTATCTGCTGTACCTGGCAATGAATACAATCGACATATCCATCGCCTACGCTGCGTACACAGGCATCGGCGTCCTGGGTACAGTCGTCGTAGGGATGGCCTTCTGGGACGAGAAAGCCTCATTGAGAAAGATTGGCTACCTCGCCCTGATGGTGAGCGCGTTGACTGTCATGAAGCTCGCAGGCTGAAACCTATAAGGCACTGATCGAAATTCGACCTTCTTTCAGGAAGGTCGGATGCCGTTGAGCTCAGTCGAAGGAATTCAGAATCGTCCACAACCCACGCGGCGGTAGGGAAGCTCGCCCGTGGCTATGGCAATGGAACAATGAGCTCCGCGACCAATCCGCCATTCTCTCTTGGCCTCATATCCAGTCGCCCCCCGAAGCGCTCAACGATGATGCGGACAATTGAGATGCCCAGGCCCGCGCCATCACCGCGTTGTCGCCCCTGGTCTCCACGCCAGAATCGTTGTCCGATTTGCTTGGTTTGCTCTGAAGTCAGGCCAGGGCCACGGTCGGCAACGCACACGGAGCAATATCGCCCAGAACTGTTGAAGCTCACTCGGATTTCGACCGCGCTGCCTGGTAGCGAGTAGCGCAGAGCATTGTCCACCAGGTTTCGAACCGCGATTTCAAGCATCGATCTAGGAACGGTGCTGCCTGCATCCCCCCCTTCCATGATCAACGTGATGCGATCTCGGGAGATGTCGCTGTTCTGCAGGGCGACACTGTTGACGACCTCAACAATCGAGAGGCACTCGTCCCCTTCGATGATCGAGGCCTCTGCGCGCGCAAGCATCATCATTTGATGCAGCGTCCGTTCCAGGCGCTTCACTCCTTCCTGTGCACTGGCAAGCGAGAGCATCACGTCCTCACCCTCGCTGAGTCGAGCCACCTGCAGATGCGTATCTATCACAGTGAGTGGTGTCCGCAGCTCGTGCGCGGCGGCATCGGTAAATGCCCGCTGGCTGGACAGTGCCTGTGCCAAGCGCTTCAGCAGGCCATTCATTGCGTCCAGCACCGGACGCAGCTCCGAGGGGGAATCTCTCACGGCAATTGGAGACGTATCGTCCGCATGCTTGTCACGCAATTGCTGGGACAGTACTTTCAGCGGGACCAGCCCCCGTCCAATGCCTATCCATAGCGCGGCCAGTCCGCCGAGAAAGGCAATCAGAAACGGCACTCCAGCAGCCCCCAGCAACTCGTTGGTCAGCGCGTCCCGTCGATCAACGCGATCGGCTGTCATGATCTGATAGCCATTGGCGTGAAGAACGTAGATTCTCCACTTCTGCTCAAGCACCTCTCGGGTGCTAAAGCCAAGGGGCAATGATTCGAGATCCGAATGGGGGCCTGTCGTGGTTCGAGTCAGCAGCTGTCCGCGCATGGACCTGATTTCGCATGCGATGCCTTCCTCGCCACTGAAGCGCACCACATCGGCGAAGCTTGAGTTTCCTGGACTCGGCGCCAGTGCCGCTCGCTCAAGAAGTCCCGACACCATGCGCGCCGACATGGCGAGGCGGCCGTCAAGGGTCCGGTCGAGCTTGGAGTGGATGTCGCGCATCATCCAGCCGGCGGCAGATACCCAAAGAAGGATCAGCGAAACCCCAGTAATCATGACTGCCCGAAGCCGCAGACTCATGATGTGGGCCTCCATCCCAGTCGGTAGCCCAACCCTCTTGCCGTCTCGATCGCGTCGGTACCAAGCTTGCGCCGGATGTTGTGGATATGCACATTGAGTGCATTGCTGCTGACATCTTCATTGAGCCCGTAGAAGCGCTCATTCAGAAGATCGGGGGGGACCCAGCGCCCCTCAAGACTGGCCAGGTGCGTCAAAAGATCAATTTCCCGCCGAGACAAGGCGACAGGTTCGCCGCGCAGCCAAGCCAATCCGCTCTCCGGCTCCAGACGCAAGGGGCCCGCCACGATCACCTGAGCTGCTCGGCCCTGCGCGCGCCTGACCAGCGCGTACAGCCTGGCCGCAAGTTCACGCAGATCGAATGGTTTGACCAAATAGTCGTCCGCGCCTCCATGCAGGCCCTTAAGCCTATGCTCGATTGCGTCACGTGCGGTGAGGATCAGTACCGGGAGATTTGACTCAAAAGACCGCATGCTGCTGAGCAGGTCCATGCCATCTCGATCGGGAAGACCGAGGTCGAGTATCAAGGCATCAAAAATTTCTTCCTGTTGAATGACTTCAGCGTCTTTTGCCGTCCCAACGTGATGCACAGCAATGCTATGCACACGCAAGCCAGCCACAATGCCTTTGCCAATCAGCTCGTCATCCTCAACCAGTAGCACTCGCATGCCCCGCCTCGCCTTGCTTCGATCGAGTAGTGATGTTAGGCGAGAAGCCAGCATTGTGTCAGCTGCCCGGCAGTCCTTTACGCTGCTTTATTCTCACTTAATCGAGTGGATGCATGCTCCACATACCCCAAATTGGAGTGCGTGGGTTTGGCTTTCTATCGTCGTTTAGCTGCGGCCGTTCTACTGTTCTGCTTCGCGATTGGCAGCACGTGGGCGAACGGCCTCTTTTCATCATGGGGTAGTAACGAGCAGACTTTCCTGGACGCTGCAGAAGTCTTCCGACTGCAGCCTGTGCAACAGGACGGCCGCTTGTACTCGGTGCAAGGGCATGTCGCAGATGACTACTATGTGTATCGCCACTCGATCAAGTTGGTTGACGTAAGAGGTCAAGAGATAGGCTTGAACCTTCCTGCCGGGCAGCCGAAACATGATGAATTCTTCGGCGACACAGAAATCTATACGGGTGACGCCTTTCGCTTGAAGTGGCCGGCGTTGGAGTCCGGCGTATTGACGTTGCACTGGCAAGGCTGTGCAGAAGCCGGTGTCTGCTACCCACCGCAAACCATGCAAGTAACGCTTCCGGAGCTCAAGGAAGTACCTTCGGCGCCCGCAAGCAAAGCACACACAGCGCCCGCGTCAGAGATTTCCAGCCGACGAGCCACATTGTCCGCCAGCAATGGCCCGGCTGCCACGTTGCCGCCAGCAGGTGCAGCTGGGAGAGAAAAAGAGAGGTCATCTTCGGGGGCAATCGGCGCCAGTGCCGCTACGGAAATGGCTGAAGATCAGTCTGCTGCTCAGAAGCTCGCGACACTCGGGCCAGTGGCCGGAATAGCGCTGTTCTTTGGCTTCGGATTGCTACTGGCGTTCACGCCCTGCACGCTGCCGATGATTCCTATCGTATCCACCATGGTCGTTGGGAGCCAGGCGAACACACGGCGTGCGCTGTTGCTCTCTCTCTCATATGTCCTGGCGATGGCCGGAACCTATGCGGCAGTGGGGGTTGCGGCGGGACTGGCTGGCGCCAACATCCAGGCGACACTGCAATCCCCTTGGCTCCTTGGGGCTTTCGCTCTGTTGTTTCTTGTCTTGGCAAGCTCGCTGTTCGGCCTGTTCGAGCTGCGCCTACCTTCTGCACTGGCCAATCGTCTCAATGCAGCAGGGCAGGGACGGTCCGGCGGGAGTATCACGAGCGCTGTTGCACTGGGCTTCCTCTCGGCGCTACTTGTTGGCCCCTGCATGACCGCGCCTCTGGCTGGCGCGCTGCTATACATAGGCCAGACCGGCAGCGCGTTCTATGGCGGGCTTGTGCTGTTCGCCCTTGGCATCGGCATGGGGCTGCCACTCCTGGCCATTGCGGTGTTCGGCGCCAGAGTCCTGCCCAAGCCTGGAGCATGGATGGACAGGGTGCGCGTTGCGTTCGGCTACGTGATGGTCGGCATGGCGATCATGATGCTGACCCGATTCCTGCCTGATGCCGCAAGCTTGGTCCTCTGGGGCGCATGGGCACTTTCGGTTGCTATCGGTCTGCTCGCCTGGGGGCGTGCAGTACCGGAAAGGCCGCGATTGGCATGGACGCTTCGCACCGGTGCGGCCCTTGGGGGGCTCTGGTCTGTCCTCATGCTCTTGGGAGGTGCATCCGGTGGCGAGTCGGCATGGCAGCCGTTGGCGCATTTGCGTACACACGCTTCAGTCGCTGCAGCAACGACCCAGAAAATTGACTACGTTCAGGCTAAAACGGTGGACGATGTAGATGCACGCTTAACGGATGCGGTCGAACGTGGTCAGTGGACCCTGATCGATTTCTACGCCGACTGGTGCATCAGTTGCCATGTGATCGAGCGCAAGGTGTTTGGGAATCCGGATGTGGCTGCGCGGTTGGCACGCATGCAGATCATTCGTCCAGATGTGACTCGCAACGATGCCGAAGATCAGTCACTACTCAAGCATTGGCAGGTCCAAGGGCCGCCCACGCTGATCCTGATCGATCCTGATGGCAAGGAGCGCAGGGCGCAGCGCGTGGTAGGCGAGATAGATGCGGGCAGCTTCCTGGACCGGCTTGATGCGGCGGGGGCACCATGATCAGCATCGGTCCGTTCTCCGTTGACATAGTGATCGTCGCCATCTCTGTGCTGGTTGCCTGGCTGGCGGCGCGCATACTGGCCTCCAGGTCGCCCGGCTCACCCCGCAAGATTGCGGGAAGCCTGCTGTTCGATGCCGTTCTCGTAGGACTGTTGGCTGCTCGGCTTGGATACATTGCGTTTTGGTGGAAGGAGTACGTCCAGTCTCCATGGTCGATGATCGCGATCGGCGATGGCGGCTACTCGCTGTGGGTAGGCGTACTGGCTGCCCTGCTTTTTGTCGTTTGGCGCACACGATCGGCACGCCCGCTGCGACTGCCAGTAGCGGCTGGCGTGATGGCCGGAGTCGTTGCCTGGTTCACCGCGGGCGGAGTGATCGCGCTGCTGCAGAGTTCTGCGCCTCCTCTGCCAGATATTCAGCTGACGACGCTTGATGAACGTCAAGTTGCCTTGAGCTCGTATGCGGGCCGACCTGTCGTAGTGAATCTATGGGCAACCTGGTGCCCTCCCTGTCGTCGGGAGATGCCGATGTTGGAACGGGCGCAAGCGGACTTCCCGGAGGTCGCCTTCGTCATGGTCAATCAAGGCGAGCACGCGCCAGAAATTCGAGCCTTCCTTGAGCGAGAGGGCCTCTCGTTTGACCATGTCTTGCGTGACCCAACATCCACCGCGATGCACGTGATGGGGGCGAGAGCACTGCCTACGACGCTCTTCTTCGATAGCGATGGGCGCTTGGTGGATTCACACCTCGGTGAGCTGACGATGGCGAGCCTGAAGAACACGATAATGCGCCGCTTTGCGCAAGACTCGCAGTAGCCAACAAAAGTATGGAGCAATTGATTCATGTCTCAGAACCAAAATGAGTATCGCCTTCCCTTGGCAATCTGTTTCTTGCTGGTTAGTGGTTGCAGTCAGGCACAGAATTCGGAGAACCCGCCTGCCGTGAGGGCATTGGAGCAGCAAGGTCTCACCATCATGAAAGAGTTCGATGCAGGAGGGGGGATGCGCGCCTTTGCTGCGGCCGCAGGCGACGAGCCGATTGCGGCATACCTCATGAATGACGGGAATGTGATCGTCGGCACGCGTCTGGATGCAAATGGCAATAGGATCGACAGTGCAAAACTACAGCAACTGGTGGCCAAACCGACAGCGGATCGCGTTTGGGCTGAATTGGAATCATCCACCTGGGTTCTAGACGGGAAGGCGAGTGCGCCGCGCGTCATTTACGCGTTTGCCGACGCCAACTGCCCCTACTGCCACCTCTTCTGGAAAGCTGCTCGCCCTTGGGTGGATGCCGGCAAGGTTCAACTGCGGCACGTGCTGGTTGGGGTCATCAGAGAGGACAGTCCGAACAAGGCCGCGGCGATTCTAGGTGCTCCCGATCGATCCGCAGCATTCCGGGAGAACGAAAACAAGTTCGATCGCGGCGGGATCACGCCGGCCAAGAGCATTCCGGCCGATGTAAGGAAGGCCCTAGATGAGAACCAGATGCTGATGACTGCGCTGGGCTTCCGTGGAACCCCCGGCATCGTCGTTCGCGATGAGGATGGCGCGCTCAAGAAGTACAACGGAATGCCACGCCCAGAAAAATTGCCTGAAGTACTTGGTTCGCGTTAGTTCATTGGCAAGGACGCAACAGAAGTCCGCTTCTGGCCAGAGGCGGACACTTCAGGGTTGCCTGCCGGATTCACTTTTGAGGGGCGAGGGAACGCTCGCTCCTCGTAGAGCTGTCACATCTACTGCGAATAGCTCCAGTCTTTGATCATCAATTGTGCGCAGCATTCCGCGCGCAGCATTCATTTCGATCTCATGTCTAGTGGCTGGGAGCATTGGCTGCAGTGCCGCTGAGCAGCTGCCCGGTGCTGACTACTTGATCAGAAGATCACTCAGTGATCTTCCATTCGCTACCAGCTCGGCTATCCATCGCGGTTGCCTCCCGCGACCGGACCACGTCTGGCCGCGCACGGCGGGATTACGATATTTGGGAGCGGTCTTGGGCACTGTCGATCTGGCGGGCCTCCGATTGGCTCGCTTCCTGGCGGCTTCGGAGGGCGCGATCACTGAAGTGCCGTAGAGCTCTTCTATCGTGTAGCCATGATCCTTGACGTACTTGTTGATCTTGGCTCGCATTGCAGTGGCCTTAGGGCGTGTCAACATTTTCAACTGCTGCTTCTCCGCTTGAGCAATCAGGGAGCGAAGTTCCTTGGCCGAAAGACCGCAAATATCGATGGTCATGTATTCCTCCCAACGTTGAGTTCCAAGCCTATTCTCAAATGACACTGTGTGTCACCCCGACGGTACTGTGAATTGCCTATTCACAGGATAAGCTGCTCCCATGGTGTGTATTAGCTGCTCGTGCTGCACATGCTCTTCACTTGGCATATGGGCATGTCGATTGAAGAGGACGTGGTCAGTGCTTGCTTCGCCTATCGCCAGGAGCGCTTTGAGATCGCCTGTTTGAGGCATTAGGTGAATCGACGTTAGAATCAAGAGCTTTCCGTGGCAAATCAGGGAGGCAAGGCGCACAACCGTGAGATCAATTCCCTTCATTATCGCTGCCACGCTGGCGGGAACTACGCTGGCTGCAGATGCTTCTGAGGATGGCCTCCATACAGATCCATACTTTGATCCAGGAGGCGCCGTCAGGTTCAACTATGGCTGGCTCGACTACGGGCCGACCAGCCGCTTGCAGCTCGAATTGTTGCGCGCAGACCTCGACGCTGGAGCCGGGCCGTTCTCATTCTCCGCCCAGTACCGTTGGTACGATGGCTTCGACGCCGTGCATCACGTCTACGTAGGCTGGCAGTTCTCCGACGCCACCCAGCTGAAGGCAGGTATCCAGCAGGTTCCCTTCGGGCTGCTTCCCACCGTTTCGCAGAGCTTCTGGTTTGGCTCCGGCTACTACTTGGGCATTGAGGATGATTACGATCCGGGCCTTGTAGTGATTCACCGTAGCGGCAGCACGACCTGGCATCTCGGCTGGTTCTCCGGAGACGAATACGGGTCGGGGGCTCGCTACGATCGCTACTCCTTTGATGTAGCGCAGACCGAAGCGTTGCCGTATCGCGAGCGACAACGGATGCATGCACGCTTGGAGAACGCACGCGGCTGGGCCGGCGGCGAACTATTGCTGGGCGTATCGGCGTTTGCTGGCAAGGTTCAGAACACTCAGACACGACGCCACCACGGTCATCAGGGCGCGGCCCTTCATGCACAGTGGAAGCGCGATGGTTGGACCGCGCAGTTGCAGTGGGCGCGGTACCGGTATGACGTGCCCGGCGATCGCATCGCGATGTCGGCGTTCCAATCCCCCTTCGAAATTGCCGCACAGGCGGATGTGCCAAGCGTCAACGCGGCCTATTCGTTCGGCCAGAAGGGCTGGCTGGATGATGTCACCTGCTACAACAACCTCAGCATGACCCGCCCGGTCGGGCACCGTGCGGGCCTTCGTGACTCGTGGCAGAACGTGACCGGCTGCAGCCTGCAGAAGGGAATCATGCTCACCTATGTCGACTGGATCGCTGGCCGCAACATGTGGTTTGCCGGTGGTGATGGTATCGGCATCGACGAAACAGGCCCTTCCCGCTGGCATTCACGGCTGAATTTAAACATCGGCTTCTACTTCTGATCGGCCTCACGCAAGCCATAGGCATTTTCACCCAACAACACGGAGGTATCCATGCAGAGCACGGCTCCGCAACATCCCCCCGTTCGCCAGCGGATCCTTCCGCAGGTGTTCATTCCCACGGCAGCCATCGTCATCGCACTGCTGGCGCTTGCTGCCATCGCGCCCGATACGGCCACGCGGTGGTTCACCGCGGCCAAGTCATGGGCTGCCAATGATGCAGGCTGGTTCACCATTCTCGCAGTGGCCGGCTTCCTGGTCTTCGTCGTCGGCATCGCCATAAGCAGTTACGGCCGCATCAAGCTCGGCCCTGACCACAGTACGCCGGACTACAGCTACGGCTCCTGGTTTGCCATGTTGTTCGCTGCCGGCATGGGCATCGGTCTGATGTTCTTCGGCGTTGCCGAGCCCATCATGCACTACGCCACGCCACCGGTCGGTTCTCCAGAGTCGGCCGCCGCTGCCCGTCAGGCCATGCGCATCACCTTCTTCCACTGGGGCATCCACGCATGGGCGATCTATGCGGTGGTGGCCCTGTCGCTGGCGTACTTTGCCTACCGGCACAATCTCCCGCTGCGTGTCCGGTCCGCGCTGTATCCGCTCATCGGCGATCGTATCCACGGCCCGCTGGGACATACGTAGACACGTTTGCTGCCCTGGGCACCATCTTTGGCTTGGCAACGTCGCTGGGCCTGGGTGTCATGCAGATCAATGCCGGCCTGAACTACCTGTTCGGCCTGGATGTCAGTACGCTGGTTCAGGTTGGCCTGATCACCGTCATCACCCTAGTGGCCACCGGCTCGGTCGTGGCCGGCCTGGACAGCGGCGTTCGAAGGTTGTCCGAGCTGAACATGATCTTGGCAGCGGCGCTGCTGGCGTTCGTGCTGGTCTGTGGACCGACCGTGCACCTGATGCAGGCACTGGTGCAGAACACCGGCATGTACGTTTCCCAGCTGTTCTCGATGACCTTCAACCTCTATGCCTACGAACCCACCGGCTGGCTGGGTGGCTGGACGCTGTTCTACTGGGGCTGGTGGATTGCCTGGTCGCCCTTCGTCGGCATGTTCATCGCGCGCATCTCACGTGGACGCACCGTTCGTGAATTCGTGGTGGGGGTGCTGCTCGTGCCGCTCGGCTTCACGTTCCTGTGGATGACCATCTACGGCAACACCGCGCTGCACATGGTCAGGGTGGAGGGTATCCAGCAACTGGTGCAGACGGTCTCGACGGACAGCTCCATGGCGCTGTTTGAGTTCCTCGAGCATCTTCCCCTCACCATGCTCACGTCTTCGCTGGCGGTCATCCTGGTGGCCCTGTTCTTCGTGACGTCGGCAGACTCCGGCGCCCTGGTGATCGATATGCTCACGTCCAAGGGCGAGGAAGAGTCGCCGGTCTGGCAGCGGATCTTCTGGGCGCTCCTGGTCGGCGGCCTGGCCATCGCTTTGCTGGTCGCTGGCGGGCTGGAATCCCTGCAGGCGGCAACCATCGCCAGCGCATTGCCGTTTACGATCGTCATGATCCTGATGTGCTGGGGACTGCTGAAGGCCATGCACCTGGATGCCACCAAGCGCTCGATCCTGCGCGAGGCACGGATCCTGCCCGGCACCAGTGAGGATTGGCGAGCACGCTTGCGCCTGCTGGCACACAACCCGCTGAAGATCGAAGTGACTGGATTCATCGACCAGCGCGTCATTCCTGCGCTGGAAGAGGTTGCGGCTGAGCTGCGCAAGCAGGATCTGCCAGTGCAGGTCTCCAAGGGGGAGGACGGTCGTGCGTGGCTGCAGGTTGGCCATGGCGAGGAGATGGACTTCTTCTACTCAGTACGGCCGCAGCCCTATGAGCCGCCGACGTTCGCCCTGCAGGATCCCCGTCGGCCGGTCAGCGAGGGCACCCGTCATTACCGTGCGGAGGTCTACCTGCGGGAGGGCGGGCAGGACTACGACATCATGGGGTGGACGAAGGTTCAACTCATCCACGATGTGCTCGATCAGTACGAGCGCCACCGTCAGTTCCTGGACAAAGTGCGCTCGTAGAATCCGCACAACAGATGCCGCCCAAATGGCGGCATCTACCTTGGGCCGGGCAAGCCCCTGCGTTGACGTGGCCTCGGCGCCCGACCGTGCTATTGATGGTCGAACGGCCCAGGAAACAGCCCATGCTCACCAGATTGAGGCTTGCAGCCAGCAAAGTTACCAAGCGGATGTGGTTCCGCTCGACCCTGTATGGCGCCCTGGGCATCATCACGGCCCTGGCCGGTGCGTTCCTTAAGTTCCTCATTCCCACCGGCCTGGCTGCAAGGATAGGCGCTGACTCCGTCGGCAACATCCTTGGTATCCTTGCCGCGTCGATGCTGACGGTCACCACCTTCTCGCTGTCCACCATGGTCTCGGCATACGGGTCCGCGTCCAGCAGCGCCACCCCGCGTGCGGCCCGGCTACTGATCGAAGACACCCGGGCGCAGGGTGCGCTGGCTACCTTCATTGGTGCCTTCCTGTTCTCGATCGTAGGCCTCATCGCACTCAGCACGGGAATTTACGGGGACAGCGGCCGGCTTGTATTGTTCGGCGCAACCATCGCGGTCATCATCGTCATCACTGTGACGTTGCTTAGGGCCATTGAGCAGCTCTCGCGCTTTGGCCGCGTTGGCGAAACCATCGATCTTGTGGAGCGCGCGACCAAAGCGGCAATGAAGCGTCGGACCAGGGAGCCGCGGCTCGGTGGAGTCAGTGCGGTTCCGGTAGGGGAAGGGGCGGTGCATCTGGTCGGAGATCAGGTTGCTTACGTTGAACATGTGGACGTCGGGCGGATCAACGCCATTGCGCAGGAACATGATCTACGCGTTCATCTGCTCTGCCAGCCGGGTACGTTCGCAACCCCAGCCCGTCCCTTGATAGCCGTCGAGGGAAATCCACTTCCGGAAGTGCAGAGTGAAGTTATCTCAGCCATTTCCTTTAGTGACGCGCGCTCCATTGAGAATGACCCACGGTTCGGGCTGGTCGTGCTTGCGGAAATTGCCCAGCGCGCAATGTCACCTGCGGTGAACGACCCCGGCACCTGTATCGATGTCATCGGAACCTGTGTCAGGCTGCTGTGTGCATGGTCCAGCCATGCAGGGGACTCTGCTTCAGTTGAGGTGCTGTATCCGCGCGTGCACGTGCAGTGTCTCGACGTCCGCGACATGTTCGAGGACGCGTTCACGCCGATTGCCAGGGATGCAGCCGCGTCCTTGGAAGTCAACATCCGGCTGCAGAAGGCCTTCGCAGCGTTGGCGGGGTCCTCGAATGAAGCGACAAGAGTCGCGTCACAGGCGCATGCCCGCATCGCGTTGAAGCGTAGCCTGTTGGCCATGGATTTCGAAGCTGATCGCAAAGCGCTTCGAGCCAGCGCATCTGATTTGAGTCTGCAAGATGTGGACCAACGTTTGTAGTGTCTTTTGATCATTGCCTTTGAAGCGCTGCGCTGACTATCAGTGCTCGGCAGCGGGTCTGGCACACATCCGGTCAGCTCACCTTCCACAGCATGTATGCGGCAGTAATGAAGATCAGTACTGCAAATACCGTGTTCAGAGCTCCACGATAGCTGGCCAGCTTCGTCGAAGTTGCTGCTCCTGCAGTACCGCCAGCCATGCCGGCAACGACGAACACTGCCGCGAGCGTCCAGTTGACCAGACCTGCTTGCGCGTAGTTCAGTGCGGTGGTCATGCCGAATGCGGCAACGGCGACGAGCGAGCTTCCGACTGCGGCGATCATCGGCATCCCCGTCGCGGCCACCAGTGCGGGCACGATGAGGAACCCTCCGCCAATACCAAAAAAGCCGGAAAGCCCGCCGGCGGTGGCGCCCAGCCCAATCAGTGCGGGCGCGTTGCGTCTACCAAGCCGAGCGTCCGCGAAGCCAAGCGTGTTGCGCCTGCGAAGCATGGCGACGCCGACAACGACCATGACCACAGCAAACAGCGCCAATAGCCTCCTGCCGTCGAACGCCTTGCCCAAGCTGGAACCCAGGTATGCGCCCGCGCCCCCCGCCAGGGCGAAGACCAAGGCACAAGGCCAGCGAACGTTACCTCTACGGGCATGCATCACCAGATTCGACACCGCATTGACCGCCACTGCTAGGGCGCTGGTGCCGATAGCCACATGCGGATCTTCCACTCCGACCACGTAAAGCATCAGTGGTACCGCCAAGATGGATCCGCCTGCACCGACCACCCCCAGGACGAAGCCGACCAGGACGCCAGACAAGCCGCCCAGCACCAACTGCAGCGGAGACAGCGCTTCCATATATCAGTCGCTGGATGCCGGACCTTGCTGCAGCCGTGTTGCGATGGAAGAAAGGTCATAGCCTGCATCCGAAGCAACAGACAGGACGTGGGCAAACGCCGCGCCATTGTGAACGACTTCCGACAGCGCCCAAAGCATCGCAACACGGGTGCCGGTTCTGCAGTACGCGGCAACAGGGCGTGGCAGCGCTTCCATCAACTTTGCAAAGGTGTGCACCTGATCATCGGAGATGACCCCAGACACCACAGGTAGATAGGCAAACTGCATGCCCGCCTGGTGGCAGGCATCGTGCAGCGCGTGGTGACTGGGCTGCTCCGGCTGTTCATTGTCGGGGCGGTTGCAGATTACACTCGCAACACCCTGCTCCTTCAGGCTTTCAATGTCCTTTGGCAGGAGCTGTCCGGACACCTTGAGGCTGGCGGAGAGTGGCTTGAGATTCATGGTTTTCCCGTAGTTGCAGCAGGGCGGTGAATGAGGCCATGCAGGAGTACGCCAGCGATCATTGCCGTGGCGAAGATGATCGCGAAGGGCTGGCCGGTTCCCAGCAAAGCGATCGCTGGGCCGGGACACACTCCGGCCAGTCCCCAACCCAGGCCGAATATCGCCGCACCGATGACCAGACGCCGATCAATGATCCGATGGGTGGGAATGTGCAGCGATGCGGCAAGCAGCGGCGTTCTGCGGGCGCGCATCCATAGGTAAGCTGCGGCGGAAGGGATCAGTGCACCCACCATGACCAGTGCCAGAGAAGGATCCCAAGCGCCGCTCACATTGAGGAAAGCAAGCACGCGAGCTGGGTTGGCCATATCCGAAACGATCAGCCCGAGCCCAAACAGTGCGCCGCATGGGAACGCGGCCAGGCGAATCATGCCGTGCCCCCGGTCGCAATCCGCACCAGTGTTGCCGTGGCTATGCCCATGAGCATGAACACGCAGGTAGCCACCACCGACCGGGGCGATGCCCGGCCCAAGCCGCAGACACCGTGCCCGCTGGTACACCCGGCGCCAAGGCGCGTTCCGTAACCCACCAGCAGTCCAGCGACCACCAGCACCACTGTTCCATTTGCGGAGAGCACCGGCAGTGGTATGGGCCTGACCGCCAAGGCGAAGCCCGACGCCAGGGCAAGTCCTGCCAGGAACAGGGCGGCAGTCCCGCGTCCGCCGTCACCCGGCATGCCCAGTGTCTTGGCAAGCAGGCCCGAGACGCCGGCAACCCGGCCGAGGAGGACCAGATAGGCGCCGGCTGCTGTACCGATCAGGGCGCCACCAATGAGCGGCCAATACCAAGCCAAATGAGAGAGCGTCATAGCAGGTCCATCGGCAGCTTGAGGTAGCGCACGCCGTTCTCCTCGGGTTCGGGCAGATGGCCTGCGCACATGTTGACCTGCACGGAAGGCAGGATCAGTCGCGGCATCGGGAGCGTGACATCACGCGCTTCCCGCATTTCCACGAACATGGCTTCGGTCACACCCTCGTGCACATGAAGGTTGGTTGTCTTCTCAGCACCGATGGTTGTTTCCCATGCGAAATAGTCTCGGCCGGTGGCTTTGTAGTCGTGGCACAGGAATACGCGGGCAGCGTCGGGCAGGGACAGCAGGCGCTGGATCGAGCGATACAACTGGCGGGCCGAGCCGCCTGGAAAATCGCAGCGGGCGGTACCGTAGTCCGGCATGAACAGCGTGTCTCCAGGAAACACGGCGTCGCCGATCACGTACGCCAGACATGCAGGGGTGTGGCCCGGCACGTGCAGCGACATCGCCTGGAGGTTGCCGATACGGAAGGAGGCACCATCGGCGAACAGGCGACCGAACTGGCTGCCATCCCGCTTGAATGCAGTACCGGCATTGAAGACCTTGCCGAAGGTTTCCTGGACGGTGGTGATTCGCTCGCCGATGGCCAGCGTACCTCCCAACTGGCCCTGCAGCCATGGCGCCGCGGAGAGGTGGTCGGCATGCGCATGGGTTTCCAGCAGCCATTGCACCTGCAGGCGCTCGGCCCGCACGTAGTCCACCACCGCCGCCGCGGAGGCGGTGGAGGTGCGGCCTGCGGCCATGTCGAAGTCAAGGACGCTGTCGACGATGGCGCACGCTGACGAAGATGGATCGCGTACAACGTGACTGGCAGTGAAAGTGGCAGGATCGAAGAAGGTCTTTACATGAGGCGAGGGGAGCAGGCCGGCACGCGCATCGTTGACGAGGCGGACAGCCTGCTCCAAGGGGGAGTCTACGACTGAGGATGAGTTCAAGGCTGGCTCCCGATAAATTGGCTGATTTAACGTATACATAGTTTCGTAATATATGTAACTATGGAGTCCATGGTAGATTGAGTCAAGGCCCATGGTGCCTTCCCACCACAATTACGACTCGCAAGTTGCCAGCGCACGTGACCAGCCCTCCGTTCAGCCCGTCAGATCTAGCCACGATGAAGGAGCGCGTGCCTGAAGTAGCCGAGCTGCTGCGCTTCATGGCCACACCTTCGCGCCTATTGCTGCTATGCCAGCTCGCACAAGGTGAAATGACGGTGGGCGGACTCGAGGAAGCGACCGGCATTCGGCAGCCGGCACTCTCACAGCAGCTGGCCGAACTCCGTCAACGAAAGCTGGTTGCGACCCGACGGGAATCGCGGTCGATCATCTACCGCATGGCAGACCCACGCGTTGCAGCTTTGCTGGGTGCGATGCATCGGATCTTCTGCGCGGACGATGCATCGACTTAAAGTGACCTAAGGCATCCGAAATGAGGGCAGGCTAGCTTCGCTGACCCTGGGCACTTAGACCATTGGCGTAGTCTGTCTCTAAGTCATGGGCCGCTGCAGGCTCAAGGTCAGCCGTGGATTAGGGTTGTTTATCAAGGGTAGGGCGGACGTCCTTCAAACGTACCTGTGGTGCTGACGCAGGAAGTAGCCAGCCGAAAGACCCGACTGACCACATCTGTTCCCCGCCATGTCGACGCAGTCCATCTACGCTCTCTCGCGCCGCCACACCCAGGCGGCGTAGGTGACTGCGGCCCAGCCGGCCGGGCCGGAGCCTAGGATCAGCAATGGAATGTGTCGGGTGGTGCTCATCGCTCAGCGGCTCCCTGCACCAGCAGGAAAGTAGCGCTTGCCCAGCCCCAAGGCCACATGCACCAGCAGGATCAGTACCGGCACTTCCACCAGCGGGCCGATGATGGCGGCGAAGGCGACCGGCGAGGCCAGGCCGAAAGCCGCGATAGCTACCGCGATGGCCAGTTCGAAGTTGTTGCCTGCCGCGGTGAACGCGATCGCAGTGGTGCGCGGATAATCTTTGGCGATCAGCTTGCCCATGAAGAAGCTGATGACGAACTGGATGATGAAGTACAGCGTCAGCGGGATCGCGATGCGCACCGCATCCATGGGAATCCGCAGCACGTCACCGCCTTTGAGACTGAACATCGCCACGATGGTGAACAGCAGTGCGGCGAGCGTTATCGGGCTGATGGTAGGCAGGAACTTCTCTTCATACCACTGCACACCCTTGCGCGCCTTCAGCCATCGACTGGTGAGGAAGCCGGACAAGAACGGGATGCCGAGGTAGATCAAAACCGCTTCTGCGATGGTCCAGACACTGACATCGATGACGCTGCCCTGCAGGCCGAACAGCGGCGGCAACCAAGAAAGGAAGAACCACGCGTAGACGCTGAACAGCGCGATCTGGAAGATCGAGTTGAATGCTACCAAGCCGGCCACGTATTGGCCGTCACCGCGGGCGAGCTGGTTCCACACCAGCACCATGGCGATGCAGCGCGCCAAGCCGATCAGGATCAGGCCGGTCATGTACTCTGGGTAGTCGCGCAGGAACAGCACCGCCAGGCCGAACATCAGGAACGGGCCCACGATCCAGTTCTGTAGCAGCGAGAGCATCAGCACGCGCTTGTCGGCAAAAACCGTGGGCAGTTCCTCGTACTTCACCTTGGCCAGCGGCGGATACATCATCAGAATTAAGCCGATCGCGATCGGAATGTTGGTCGACCCTACGGAAAGACTGTTCAACGCGCTGGGCACGCCCTCGAACAACGCGCCCAGGCCGACGCCGAGCGCCATAGCGGCGAAGATCCAGAGCGTGAGATACCGGTCCAGGAAGGACAGGCGGGAGGTATCAGTAGTCATGGGGGTTTCCGGGAGGACGGTCAGTTGATCTGCGCAATCGGATCAAGCTGGGCCTTGAGGGCTTCACGGTCATCCCATGCCCCGTCAGGAATCTCCAGGAAAGCTTTCAGGCGGGCCTTGATGATCTGATGCGCTCGATCGAATGCTTCAGCCTTCTGTGAATTCGAGTCTTCCACTCCGGCCGAGTCGAAGAAGCCCCAGTGCACGCGCACGAAATCGCCAGACACAACCGGGCACGCTTCGGCGGCCGCGCTGTCGCACACGGTGACAATCAGATCCATGGCAGCAGCACTCGCTTCGGCAAATTCATCCCAGGACTTGCTGCGCAGGCCCTCCACCGGGAAGCCCTCGCGCTGCAACTGAGCAATGGCGAACGGACTGACCCGACCGGCCGGCTGCCTGCACTGAAGGACTGATAGCGGCCTTCGCTCCACTTTTTCAGGGTCGATTCGGCCAACACGCTGCGCGCGGAATTCCCGGTACAAAGAAACAGAACACGACTGGTCATTTTGGCGATCTCTGGGATATGGGGTCAGCAGCCTGCGGGGCGTTCACAGGCCTGTTCGTCGGCACAGCAGTTTTCAGTGAGGTAGGCCACGAGCTCGTTCATCGCCACGAACTCGGCCCGGTAGCAGATGGTCCGACCACGCTGCTCGGCGCTGATCAGTCCCGCAGCCAGCAGTTCCTTCAGGTGGAAGGAGAGCGTGGCGCCAGGCAAAGAGAGGGCTTGGGCAATGTCGCCGGCCAGCTTGCCGGCGCTGCCAGCCTGAACCAGAAGGCGGAAGATCGACAGGCGGGTGGCATGACCCAAAGCTGCCAAGGCGTGGGTTGCGCTCTTATGTTCCATGATTCTAGAATAATCGAATAAAAATGACGGGACAACCCTCCGTGCAGCAGATCCCCAACGTGGTCCCGGGTGCCTTGGACATCCCCTCGGCCGCCAAGCTCAACGATCCGGCCGCCCAGCCACACCGGCCACGCATCCTGATCCTGTACGGATCGCTGCGGCCGCAGTCGTTCAGCCGCAAGCTAGCGCTTGAGGCGCAGCGGCTGTTGGAGCGGCTGGGGGCGGAAACCCGCCTCTTTGATCCACATGAGCTACCGATGCTTGACTCGGCGCCGGCCACTCACCCCAAGGTGCAGGAGTTGCGCCAGGCTTCGCTGTGGTCGGAAGGCCACGTGTGGATCAGCCCGGAACGCCACGGCACCCTGACTGCGGTATTCAAGAACCAGATCGACTGGCTGCCGCTCGAAGAGGGCAGCGTTCGCCCTACGCAGGGTCGCACGCTGGCAGTGATGCAGGTCTGCGGCGGCTCGCAGTCATTCAACGTTGTCAACGCGCTGCGCGTACTCGGCCGTTGGATGCGCATGGTCACGATTCCGAACCAATCCTCGGTGGCCAAGGCCTGGCAGGAGTTCGATGACGACGGTCGAATGAAGCCTTCGGCGTACTACGATCGCGTGGTGGACGTGATGGAGGAACTGATCAAGTTCACCCTTCTGGTGCGCGGGCGTAGTGACTACTTGGTGGACCGCTACAGCGAGCGCAAGGGCGCCGTAGATGCGGCGGCGCTGGCCGCTGCCGCAGGCGTGGTGGAGACCGTTTCGAACCAAAAGGAAAGTGCGTGAACGCCGTCATCTATCACAACCCCAAGTGCGGCACCTCGCGCAACACTTTGGCGCTGATCCGCTTCGCCGGTATCGAGCCTGAAGTGATCGACTACCTGAGCCACCCGCCCAGCCGTGCGCGCCTAGTCGAGCTCATTACGACGGCGGGGCTGACCGTGCGCGATGTCATCCGGCAGAAGGGAACGCCGTATGACGAGCTCGGGCTAGGCGACGCAGCACTGAGCGACGAAGCGCTGCTAGATGCGATGCTGGCGCACCCGATACTCATCAATCGTCCTCTCGTACAAACCGATAGGGGCACTCGTCTGTGCCGGCCTTCTGAAGTGGTGCTAGAGATCCTGCCGCCGCTGCCCAGACCGTTCCGAAAGGAAGATGGAGAGTTGGTGATCGCGCGCGCCGAAAGCTCGACGCCGTGATCCTGTTGCCGGGCTGGGCTCGCCGCCGTTGAGAACCACAGGAGGTCATGCCCCATGTCGACGCTCGATCCGACAACAAGCGACAGCGCGTGGCGCGTCTTCCTTGTATTCCTGCGACTGGGGCCGGCGTCGTTGGCGGCCCGATCGCCCACCTGAGCTACTTCCGCCTCGAGTTCGTCGTACGCCGCCATTGGCTGGCCTCGCCTGTTGGCCGCTTGGGCTGGCTTTACGCTGCCGTCGGCCGTGCTGATGATCCTGTTCGCTTTGGGCGTTGCCAAATGCCAGGACATCGTTGAATCCGGCTGGCTGCAGGGCCTGAAGATCGTGGCAGTTGCCGTGGTGGCCCAAGCAGTGTGGAGAATGGCCCGATCCCTCTGCCCGGACCCTCACCGGGCTGGGATGGCTTTTCTGCAGCTGTGTTGACCTTGTCCATGCCATCGGTCAGCGGCCAGATCGTGGCGATCATCGTCGGCGGACTGCTCGGTCGCTGGATGCTGAAGATCGTGCCCGCGTCCGGCCAAACAGCCGGCGGCTATCCCGTCTCGCGAAGAACCGGCATGGTGGCACTGGTGCTACTGGCGCTGCCGCTCGTTCTGCTGCCCTTGTCGGCGGTGGCTAGCGGCACCTTCCTTGGCCGTGCTGCTGGAGGGTGTGTACCACGCTGGCGCCCAGGTCTTCGGTGGCGGCCATGTCGTGCTGCCGTTGCTGCAGACTGCGGTTGTCCAAAGCGGCATGGTGAGCACCGCGGGTCTGCTCGCCGGGTACGGTGCGGCGCAGGCGGTGCCGGGCCGTCTCTTCTCCTTTGCGGCTTTCCTGAGGCTGTCGCCGAGGGCCGCTACGTGGCTGGACAGGCGGCTTTATGCTGTTGCTGGCCACTTTCCTACCAACCCTTCTTGCGCTCGCGGGGTGGGGTGCGGGCTGCCGTTCTGGGAGTCCCTGCGCCACCACAAGGATCTCCAAGCTTCGTTGCAGGCGTCAATGCCGGAGTGGTCGGCATCCTGCTGGCGACGTTGTACGAGCTGATGTGGACGAGTGCGATCAATGCCGATGGGATGTCGCGATCGCGCTGCTTGCATTTGGGCTACTGGTCGTCGCGCGCTCACCGCCGATCGTGGTGGTGCTGTTGGCCGACATAGCGGGCTAGGCGATAGCGTGATAGTAGCGCCGCTAGGCGGTCAGGACCGATTCGGCAGCGCAACCGAACATCTGCTTCTCGCCGACAGGGTTCATTGCCAAGCGAATGGGACTGGGATGCTGCAGTTCAGTTCTAGGATTAGGAAGATTTATCGAGGGTAGGGTATGCCCGTTTTCGGCCCAGAGCAGACAGCTGATACTGCGAGCACCGGTCAAGTCATCCCAGCAAACGTCAGCTTGCTAGTCGAGCCCGCCCCTCCATAAAATTGAACCGCATCAAGGGTGCAGCGTACCAAAGGATCTCAGGTGCTGAAGCAATTTCTAGCTGACTATTCTTCAAGCCGAATCCCATTCTCGGCACGGCTTAACTCAGGCGGCGGTGACATATGGTAATTGCCGAGAACCACGACGGACATGTTTACAACTGGATCATGTTTGAGCGTGAAACAATCGAATTTGTGCTGCGCGCTATTGACTTCTATGTATCACTACTTGGCGATGAGTCGCGCGAGCTTGCGGAGGACCCGGATCTCGCGAGCTTGATCACAGACGATACGCGCAGAGAACTTGGTCTTGGGCGTGATAAGGAGCGAGCAAACCGTCTTAGGCAATGGATCAAGAGCAAATCGGAAGAGAGCGGCGATTCCTACCATGTAGACATCTCCATGAGCCATGGTACTGTCCGCTTCATCAAGGCGGTCAGCCTTCTTTACCTTGCAAAGCTAAAGACGAAAAGAAACAGGCTGGCCAGTCGGCCCAATGTAACGACTTCGACTCTTTCGGCATTGGACCGTGAAATATCCAGGAAAGAAGAGCTCTTCTCTTCCTCTGGTGTGTTTAAGAACGCGTCTCCTGTTCAACTACTTGCGGAGTACGGCGAAGCACCCGGAGCCGAGGAAGCGGTGACCCCGCCGCAGCCTAATGAAGAAATCGCCCTCCTTACCGCGTCGAGGCCACGCCCGGTGCTCGTCGGCTCCATCGAAATTCTGGATCATGAGCTGAGGAGGCGGTGCTTGGACCTGTTCAACCAGTTCCAGGAAGCGGGCCAATCCGAGCGCAATGATACAGTCGTCTCAGAAGCATCACGCATTCTGGAAAGCCGCCTTCGAGCAGTGACGGGATGTACCGATGGGAGCACTGGCAAGCAACTGGTCACTCTTGCATTTAATGCTCAGAAGGCTAAGTTGCGGGTTAGCTCCGTGCCGTCGGAGCAAGAGGCCGCGCAACTTCTCTTTATGGGCACCTTTGGCTTCATCCGGAACCAGGTTCAGCACAAACTCTTGGGCAGCCTTCCTGCCGAGCGTACACTGCAGATACTTGGTTGGATTGACTATCTTTTGGCAGTCATAGAGCAGGCGGAACGAGTCGCAGATTCTCCCTAACAACCGAACAGCCAGCAGGGCGACGAAGAAAGCCATCATGTAAACAATGAGAGAATAGGCTGTGGCCATTTCGTTCTACTTCGACGGCGATGACGTGGTGTGGACCCAACGGCTTGAACGACCAGCCGTCTACTTGGACACCTTCGCCATTCGCGAGATCGCGGACAGCGACAAGCTGTCGGCGCGCTTCGCCCAGGCGTTGAAGTCAAGCGGTGGCACTTGGCTCTTGGCCTCTCTCTCCATGGGAGAGTTCGCCCGTTTCAAGGACCCCCGCCACGTACAGTGCGCCGAGAGGTTACTCGCCCAAGTGGTTCCCCATATACAGCTCTTCATATCCGAGCCAAGCGTGAGGATGGGAATGCCGGGCGAGACGGATTTGGCCAGGCGCTCACTGCCCCGCGCCGACGAGCGTCACATGGACTACTTTTCGCGCCGCTGGGCTAGAGAGCAGGCCTTCGCAGAAACGTTTCAGGGAATGTTCCAGCTGGTCCAAGAGCGTCGGGAGGAGATGACGGCTACGTTGGACGGCATTGCCTCTCAGCTAGTGGCGTCGCTGTTCCATCACCGGCGGGTAGAAGCCTACCGACGCAAAGCTAAAGCGTCGCGGCCAAACGATGGACGAACCCGCCGGCAGGTCATTATGGGCGATCTACTGCGGGAGTTGGTGCTAGACACCAACGCATCCATCTCCAACAACGATGCGCTGGACCTGATGCACGCCGTGGATGCCGTGGACCACTGCGACTTGGTTTTGCTTGACAAGGCATGGCAGCGGCGCGTCGACGCGCTGCGTCGACGTATTGCTCAATCGGGGGTTGAGATGCCGGTCGCCGCCTGCTTCTCGAAGAGCAATGATGGGATTGGACGATTTCTGGATTCAATCGAAAGGTGGACGGAGCATGATGGCGTGTAATCCGCGGACAAATGGAGTACTGCGGAGGCACCGGTCATGTGGCTTTGGGTCGGCAGGCTCTCTTCAGGGATTGCGAAGCTATTGCGGAGCGACTGTCGCAAGCCAAGCCGGTGAAGGACATCGAGACCACGAGGGTAGGGGTGAGCAAGTGATCGACTCATTGTTTATGTGGATGACTTTTGCTAGCGCTCTTCCCTTTGGGCTGCCCACGGCCAATGGAAGTTACTTGTACCGACTCTACAATTCGGAAGTCAAAATTATCACCATTGGCAGCACGAATAAGCAGCAAATGAGACCCGCTAATTGCTCTCAGTAGCCGCCAGGTCTGATCTTGCGAGTTCTCAAAATGGACGATGGCGAGGGACTGGGCTCGCGAATCTATGATGGCTCGAGTTCTAATATTTGCTGCGGCGGGTGTAGCAACTAGCGCGAGTGCGCCCATGGAGAGTACAAACGTCCATGCGCCTAACTTGCGACCGAGCGAATCCCTCAGCTTTCTGAGATATATGAGTCCTCCCATTAGCGCGGATATCAAGGCCAGAACAAAGGCGCAGAAGCTCCAGTAAGAGGTATATTCATTCATCCACTTGCTGACCGCCAGGTGGATTGCATACGTTGCTATGGCTAATAGCGCCAGTGCTCCCGCCACCCTTATGGGTGGAACCGGCAAGGGGTCTCCGTGGAGCACTAGGCTGGCAAGAGTTGTGGCAAGCAATGCGGCCACGACTGCCGGAGTCTGGGCAATGGTCGTTATATCGAATAGATCCACCGCCCACACCGCGCGGAGATCGGTAAAGTAAAATGTCAGATATGCGTATCCCAGTAGATAGGAGTAGGCATATATGACAGCAAGACCCCCGGCTAACGACGCAAAACGAGCGGCCATCCATTCCGCCGAAGATTGCCGCGATCCACTCGCTTTGCTCTGCTCAATGCTCATAAGGTGCCTTTGCTGGGGTCTTCCGCCACGCTATTGTAGAGTTGAGGCTAGCTTTATGAAGGCGTACGGAAGCTGGGGATAGCTCTAAACTCAGACACCCCCTCCACCCTCACTAGTCATCTTCCAATAGACGTGCAGCGGGATTTGTTGCCGCGCCGCCAGCCTGGAAGTATCCGACAACACTCGATATCGATCGGTGCTCGGTCAGCTGCATGATCGCGGGCAGCGCCACGCCCTGGCGGCTGGCTTCGGTCACGAACCCGGACCTGAGGCTATGCCCGCCAAACTCCCCCTCCAGACCAGCCAGGCGCGCCCGCCGCTGCACGATCTCACCCACCGCAGCAGGGGACAGGGCAGGGCCGACGCGCTGCTTCCACAGCCGCCTGAAGATGGCCCCCTCGGTGACGCCTGAGACCTCCAACCAGTCCTGGAGGGCGAGGGCGGCCCTATCGAGCACCGGCTTATCCGGGGTCGAGGTGGCCGTAACCCCAGCCTGCTGGGTCTTGCTGTGCTCCAGCCGGTAGATATAGCCCGCCTCGCCAATCCGGCGCAGGTCGCGAAGGTCGGCCGCGGCGATCTCGCTGCGCCGGCGGCCGCCACTAGCGAACCCGAAGCAGAGTAAGGCGCGATCCCGAATTCCGTCCAGGCTGTTGTCGCAGGTGGCCAACATGGCCTCCAGCTCGGCCAGGGTAATCGCAGTCTTTTTGCGTGGGCGCTCGCCGCGCTTGACCGCGGCCCGCGCGGCGCGACTGAGCACGGTGCGGATCGCCGGCTGCTCGCAGGGATTGGTGGCTTGCTTGAGCCGGTGTGCGGTGGATAGCACAGCAACGCGATGCCGCACGGTAGCCAGCGTCCAAGGCCCAAGTTTGGCTTTCAGGCCGGCCGCCACCAAGGCCTGATCGACGGCCGGAGGCAGTTCCCAGGCCAATTCGCCGTCAGCCGACCGGCGCTGTACGTGGTCGACCACGAACTGCAGCACGGTGGCTTCGGGTACCGGCAAGGCCAACTCGATGCCGTAGCGCGCCGCATGCCAGCCGGCCCAGTAGCGCAGAGCGCTGCTGTAGCTGCGGGTAGTGTTCTCGGCCGCGGCTTCGGCCAGCAACTCGCGGACCGCATCGGCAGCCTGCTGGGCCAGTTGTTCGGGCAGCACCAAGCTGGTGGCAGTCGCCGCGAGCACAGGAATAGTAGAATTATCTTTCATACTATGTAATGTATACTACGAATCGGAGCAGATACCCGCGATAATCATCACTTATCGCGAGTACGTTATCAGCAGAGTAGGGTGCCAGTACAGGAGACTTCGCATGGCCCGCGGCATCACCGAAACTGACGTCCATACCGCCGCTGACGAGTTGGTCGCCAAGGGCGAACGCCCAACCGTAGAGCGGATCCGGGCTCACTTGGGGACAGGCTCGCCGAACACGGTGACCCGCTGGCTGGAAACATGGTGGAATCGACTTGGCACGCGCCTGCAGCCAGCGCGTCCGGATCTGGAAGATGCGCCAGCGATGTTGGTAGAACTCGCCGGGCAATGGTGGGAGTTGGCGCTGAAGCAGAGGGTCGGCAGGGAATCGTTACGTACAGGGCCAAAAGCCACCTAAGCGATTGAAACGCAATGATAATCACCTTGTCCCGGTAGCGGATCTCCCCATCTATGGGGCGTGCTCAAGGACTTTGGCGGTATAGCTCAGCGGCGCTACTTCCCTTTCAAGATCCAAGTGGTAATCGCCGAAGCGATTGATGTGGCTGGTCCGATAAGGCGACAGGCCGGCCAGGATCTCGGGCGTCAGTTCAATCCCCTCCTTCCGCATCTCAGCCAAGGTCCGGCTCATGCCTTCTACGTTGTGGAGGATGATCATGTTGGCGACCAGCTGGCTGTACTTGATGATCTTGCGCTGCTCGTGTTGGACGTTCTCAGCAATGATCCCCTGGCTGCCAAAGAACACCCATTTTACGAAGCCGTTGTACTCCTCGCTCTTGTTGGTCGCAGCATGGATCGTTTTCCGAATCTCGTTGTCATCGATGTAGCGCAGCAAGAACAGCGTTCGGACGGCCTTGCCAAGTTCCCGGAAGGCGAAGTACAGCTTGTTCTTCCGGCTGTAGGTGCCCAGCCGGCGCAGGATCGAGGACGCGGTGATCTTCCCCAAACGGATTGAGATCACGACCCGCAGCATGTCGTGGAGATGGGTCGCGATCAGTTGCCAGTCGATGCTGTCTCCGAACAATGCCTGGATGTTCTTATAGGTTCTGCCAGGTTCGGGCCGGAAGAATGTCAGATCCTTGATGTTTCGTATCCTGGGCATCAGCTGGATGCCCAGCATGTGGGCCAAACCGAAGACCGGGTAGCTTTGGGCCTGCGTGTCGCCATGGACGATCTCAGGCTGGATGTCGGAAGTGTTGGCCAGCAGGCCGTCGAGGATGTAGATGCCCTCGTGCACGCCACAGGGAATGAAGTGGCTGAACAGTGCCACGTATTTGTCGGACACGTGGTAGTAGCCAATGCCGCCGTAGCCGCCGTAGCGGATGTGGTACTCCGACAACAGGTTGTCCTCGTAGACGCTCCATTTGGTGCCATCTGCGGAGGCGCTCTTCCCGCTGCCCCAATAGCCCGGCAGGTCGAATTTGTTGTAGGTATTGATGACCTCCACGATGGCCTTCTCAAGCACATCCTCGGTCACGTATTTCAGGTTCAGCCAAGCAACCTGGCGCCGGCTGAAGCCCTTGATCGACCGCGCCGTCTGCGTCGGCCCCAGGTTGCAGCCATAGCAAAACAGCGTGGTGATCACCCGTCGAGGGAGATCTTCAACCTGGCTCTCGGTGCCGGCGATCGGACGGAAGAATCGGTGCAGATCCAGCCATCGGCTGGCGTCGATCAGGACATCGACGATGCTGGATTCCGGGAGCCGTTCGGCGATGAGGCGATCCACGGTGGTAATCGCGCTGGAGACTTCGGCGCGTTGCCCCTTCCGCAGCACCAGGCGCCCCTCCAGGATGTCCGCATGCACGTTCTCCGGGAAACGCGCGTCGACCTCGTCGGCCAGGGAGGTCAATTGTGCGCGTAACCCTGCCACGAACGACTCGGCGTCGGTGGGCAGGCCTGACACCTGACCATAGGCTTCCAGCTCCTGGGCCAAGGTGGCTTCATCGACCAGCTGCTCGCGGTAGTCATCAAACCGTTCGCTGCTGGGAATGAAGAGATCTCCGGACTTCAGCTCGTCTTTGACCTGCACCAGCACGGCCAGCTCGAAGTACTTACGGTGCATCCAGCCGGCGCCTGCCGCGCTGGCCCGCTTGCCAAACACGTGCTGACGCCAGAGCTTGGACATCCAGTCAAAATCCTTCTCCGGGTCCAGGCCGAGGGAAGC
Organism: Stenotrophomonas maltophilia; assembly: GCF_003970865.1. Classification (GTDB taxonomy): domain Bacteria; phylum Pseudomonadota; class Gammaproteobacteria; order Xanthomonadales; family Xanthomonadaceae; genus Stenotrophomonas; species Stenotrophomonas maltophilia_AR. The sequence goes on from NZ_RXLZ01000013.1 coordinate 48,093, forward strand.
AACCTCGATCAACTCACGCCGTTGGTTGCGCAGTGACAGCACGGCCGCGATCAACGGCTCCATGCCGGCGTCGTGGCTGGTTGCCCGTAGATTCATCAGCTCCAGCCCATTGAACAGCAGCGGCCTGACCGCGCCGTAGGGCTGCAGCATGAAAGGCAGGTAGTTTTTCCCTGCATAGGCCATATGTTCTTCGCATTCGGCCAGCAAGGTCGATACTTCCGCTTCCAGGCTGTTGTCGATGGCATCCACGCGCTGACTATCGCTGCCGTCGAGCTGATAGGCCTGCAGGATTTCCTTGAGCTGGCCGATGAGGAAGTCGGCCCGCTTGGCATGTTCGAGCTGGTAGGCCAGCAGCTTCTGCTGGGCCGTGTTCTCCAGCCCGCGCACCTGCTTGATGAACAACTCGGCTGCATCATCCAGCGTCTTGGCATGCTGGGCGCGAATGAAGATGGTGGCCAGCGCATAGCGCTTGTCCGGAGCCAATTCGGCCAGCTCGCTGGCGTCATAGGCCCGAGCCATTGCACGGAATTGCTTGAGCTTGGGCACCGGCACATCGATGGGAGGCAGCTGGTCGGCCAGCTGCTGCAGCATGCGGATGTGCTGCAGATAAAAACGAACTTCCTTGTTGGTCGGCCGGCCAGGCTCGCGCTTGAGTGAGTGCCAGCCAGTAAATCTGGAGCCTTCCGGTGCGCGCAGCAATTCGTCAATGAGCGTGCGCGTTGCGGGCGTCAGCGCGTGACTGATGCTGCGGTAGTACCCCAGATTGACCCTCTCACGCGCGCCAATGGCGGCCAGCTCCAGGGTGCGGAAGCCTGGCAGTTCGTAGCGGTGGTGCACCAGCTCTTCGAGCAGGACGTTCACGATGTCCGGGATGGTGTGCTTGGTCTGGGCTGCTCCGGTGGCCACCGTGTCCAGCCAGGCCAAGCCTGATTTGTCCAAGGGACGTACCCCAATGAACTTCCGAAGCTGCGGCATATGCCGGCGCTGGCTGCCGGAGGCGTCGTAGCGTTCGAGCTGGTCGGTGTCCAATACGCGCCCGAGTCGGGCGGCCTTGGCGATGTGCTTCCGGATCCGCTCGGGCACTTCGGCCAACACCGTGAAGTAACCCAGGCGCTGGAAGAGCTTGAGATGAATCAGTACCGCCAGCTGCGGTCCCGGCTGGGTGGTCAGCTGCTTGGCGAATGCAATCTCAGCGGCGGTCGGAGTGTAGATCTCCTCCAGTTCCTTGGCGGTGGGATCAGGCTTCAGTCGCGGGTAGGCGGTCTCGTGAAGGGTAGCCATTGGATCCGAAGGTTATGAGGGGATCAATCCCAGTGCCGGCCATCGTCTGTATTGAGAGACGCTTCCAGGAAACACTGGTGCGTATCGGCCATGCGGTGCATGTCATCGAGCAACGTGGCCAGGATTTCATCCAGATCCCGGTCGGGATCGGTGGGAGCTGTCAACCGGTACTCGCTGCTGGCGGTGTTCAGCCGCACAGCCTGGAACGGGGCCAAGCAGATCTCTTCGATTCGCCCCCGGGCCTTGGCCGCGCCGCGGCCGGCGCGGGCAAACGGGGTCAGCACCATGCGCAGGCGCAGCTGCAGGGCAGATTTTCCCTCGGGCGCCGGCAGCGCCATCGTCGGAGCTGGCGAGGTTGGGCTGGGCAGGCTCGCTTCAATGCGATCCCGGGCGAACGGGTCACGCCCGTCCAGATAACGCATGGCCGACTGCACATCGCGCCAGCCCACGTACTCCATCAGCGCCTTCATGTCCCAGCCTTGGTCGTTGGCCCAGCTGGCAAAGCCGCGGCGCAGCGAATGGCTGCTGTGGAGCCCAGCATCGGCAAAACCAGCACTGGCCAGCAACTCACGCAGCAGGCGCACCAAGCTGTTGGGATGCAGGCCTTCGGCGCTCACCTGGCCCCATTGGCTGACCGCCCGAAATACCGGCCCTTCTTGCAGGCCGGCCGCCTGCAGCCACACCTGGGTCGCCTCCACCGGACACAATCGCGACAACGCCGGCACCTTGTAGGTGACGCCGGCCGCCTGCCGATCGCCCTTGCTGCGCGGAAGGAAGCAGGTCATCCCCTGTCCCGGCACCAGCGTGAGATGGGCCACGTCCAGACGCAGCAGTTCATCGCCGCGGAAGCCACGCCAGAATCCGAGCAGCACCAACGCTCGGTCCCGTTGGTGGCGCAGCGCCGCCGCTCCGTCGCCCCGCGCCTGTGCCGCAGCGATCGCTGCAGCCAACCAGTCATCGAGTTCGACCAGCCGCCGAATCTGGAGCGGCGCGGCTTGCTTGACCTGGCCCGGGTGCAGGGTTTTGATGCCTTTGAGCACCTTGCGCACCAGCGGCGACCGGGTCGGGTCGACAAAGCCGTGGTCGCGGTGCCAGGAGGCAATGGCGGCCAGCCGGTGGCGAAGGGTGCTGGTGGCCAAGGTCTGCGCATAGGCGGCCAGGTACCGCGCCACGCTGTCAGGTGTGGCTGGGAGGTGGCCTTGCCACTCAACCTCAAAGTGCCGCAGCGCCGACGCATAGCTGCGCACCGTGTTCTGGCGCGTGGCCGCATCGAGGTAGCGGTCCAGTTCGGTCACTGGCGCGTGGCCTCCACCGAGGCCGGCTGTCGCAGCGTTGACAGGATGGTGCATTCTGCCCGCTGACCGCCGTGGCAACTGGCAATCACCCGTTCCAGCTCGCTGGCCATGCGCTGAAGGTCAGCCATGCGCGCCCGCACGTCGGTCAGATGGCTGCGGGCCAGCCGATCCACGTCCCCGCACGAAAGCTCCTCATCGCCGGCCAGCTGCAGCAGGCTGCGGACCTCTTCCAGACTGAAACCCAGATCCCGGCCACGCGCAATGAAGCGCAGCCGCTCGATGTCGGCCGGGCCATAGACCCGGTACCCATTGCCTGAGCGCCCAGGGCGCGGCAATAGGCCGATCCGCTCGTAATAGCGGATGGTCTCCAGATGGCACCCGCTGGCGTCGGCAGCCTCACTGATTTTCATTCGTAGTACGCTTGACTCCGTAGTAGCTACGGACTTTACCCTCACCGGCTGTGTCATGCCAGCGGCCCGCCCGGGCCCGGCTTCCCTGCGAATGGAGATGTTCCGATGAGTGATTGCGGCTGCCACCACGAGGCTAAGAACGCGCAGGAGCGGCGCGTCCTCTGGATCGCCCTGGCGTTGAACGCGGCGATGGCCGTGATCGGCGGCATCGCCGGCTGGGTTGCTCATTCCACTGGCCTACTGGCCGACGCTCTGGACATGCTGTCCGATGCCACCGCCTATGCCATTGGCTTGGTCGCTATCGGGCGCACGGCGCGCTTCAAGGCCAATGCCGCGTGGGTCAGCGGCAGCGTGCTGCTTGTGCTGGGTGTGGGCGTGTTGGTCGAGGTCGGCCGCCGCGTAATGTTCGGTGCCGAGCCGGTCAGCGGCTGGATGATTGGCACCGCCCTGCTGTCGCTGGTGGTAAACGTGACGGTACTGCGCATGCTGGCGCCGCTGAAGTCCGGCGAGGTGCATCTGCGGGCGACCTGGCTGTTCACCCGGGCTGATGTGGTCGCCAATGTTGGCGTAATCCTGGCGGGCCTCCTGGTGTGGTGGCTGGCCAGCCCGTACCCAGATTTCGTGATCGGCGCCCTGATCGGCCTGTATGTGATCAAGGAAGCCTTCGAGATCTTGGGTGATGCCCGCCGGGCACGTGCCGACGCGCGCAAGACGGCTGCATGACCAGGCTTGGCCGGCTGGGTTCTGGCCTGCGCTGGCTCCTGCTGGCGCACTTGGCCGTGGGCCTGGTGGCGCAGCCGGTGCTGGCACTGGTCGGCGAGCTGCATGCCCAGACCCATCTGGCCGCTGCCGACCGTGGCCCGGCAGTGGCGCCACCAGCTGCCGAGCGTGGCGTAGACGTCGCCCTGCATCGGCTTCAGCAGCTGGTGCTGTGTTGCAGCCAAGCCGCGCCGGCCCCTGAGATCCTGCTGGCCGTGGCGGACATCGGCCGGTATTTGCACGCGCTGGACGCCGATACGCCCCGGTATCCGCCCGCGCACCTGATCGCGCCGTTCCGACCGCCGATCGCAGGGTGAGGTCGGCTGGCATGCGCCGGCGCCCTGTCGATATCGAGAACCTTCGGAGTACTTCCATGCATGTGCGATTGGCGGCTATAGCCGCATGGCTGCTGTTGGGCGGCGCGGTGACGACGCCGGCGGCGGCGGCCGAATTGATGACTTTGGACGACGCGTTCGCGCGTGTGGCCCAAACCCACCCCGAGCTGCGCCTGGTCGATGCGCGGGCCACCGTGCTCGCTGCCGAGCGCGATCAGGCCATGCAGCGCCCACCGTGGACGGTCGGTGCCGAGGTCGAAAATGCATTGGGCACGGGCGTGGCCCGTGGTCTGGACAGCGCCGAGCTGACCTTGAGCCTGAGCTCGGTCCTGGAGCGCGGCGGCAAGCTCGATGCGCGCCGAACCCTGGCCCAAAGCCGGATTGATGCGCTGGCCGTGCACCGGGAGACCGGCCGGCTGGACCTGCTCGCCGAGACGGCGCAGCGCTATCTGGCCGTCGTTGGCGCCGACCGTCAACGCCGGCTGGCGGACGTGGATGTCGGCCAGCGCCAGCGGACCGTGGCGGCCGCCCGGCAGCGCCTGCAGGCCGGTGCTTCGCCCGAATCGGTGGTACTCACCGCGCAGGCAGCGCTGGCGCGGGCCGAGCTGACCCGTGATCGGGCCGATCAGCAGCGAATCGCCGCTCGTCAGCATCTGGCCGCACTGTGGGGCGAACGTGCTCCCAGCTTCGAGGTGGCCGCGGCCGATCCCAGGGTCTTGCCGGCGATCGCGTCCATGCAGACGTTGGCCGAGGAGCTGGAGCGGACTCCGGAACTGGCGCAGTTTGCCGACGCCCGTCGGATCGCGCAGGCACGACTGCAGCTGGCGCGTTCGGCGGCCTCGTCGGACCTGTCCTGGCAGCTCGGTGTGCGCCGCCTGCAGGAGTCCGACGACACCGCGTTGGTGGCCAGCCTGTCCATGCCGCTGGGCAGCCGTAGCCGCGCGCAGCCGGAAATCCGCGCCGGCGAAGCCGAGCTGGAAGTCCTGACGATCGAGCGCGAGGCCAAGGGCCTGTCGCTGTATTCCACCTTGGTCGAGGCCCATGGCCGCTACACCGTGGCGCAGGCCGAAGTGGCACGGCTGCAAGGCGACGTGCTGCCGAAGCTGGCCCGGGCTGAGCAGGCCGCCGAGCGCGCCTATCGAGCCGGCGCGATCAGCTACCTGGAATGGGCCCAGTTGCAGTCCGAACGCACGGCCATGGCCCAGCAGCAGCTGGACGTGGCGCTCGATGCGCAGCGCGCCCTGATCGAAATTCAACGACTGACCGGCCAGGCGCTTGTCACGCCGCCGGCGGCCGCTTCCACCGGAGAGACCCCATGAATCGCTTTTCCTGGACCGCACTGGGCATGGCCCTGATGCTGGCCGCCTGCAACGCGTCGACCCCCAACGAAGCCTCCGAGGGCGGCGCCGCCGCTGAGGGCGAAGAGCACGGCGAGCACGAGGAAGCGCCGCTGGAAACCAAGATTGCCGCCAAAGCTGCGCAGGCGGCGGGTATCCAGGTCGCGCCGGCGGGTCCAGGTGAGATTGCTGACGAGCATGAGGTGCAAGGGCTGCTGACCCCGATCGATGGGCGCATCGCGCAGGTCACTGCACGCTTCCCCGGACCGGTCCGTTCTGTGCGAGCGGGCGTGGGTGATCAGGTGCGTGCCGGCCAGGCACTGGCCACCGTGGAGAGCAACCTGAGCCTGACTACCTACACCGTCACCGCGCCGATCAGTGGCGTGGTCATGGCGCGTACGGCCGCTGTGGGCATGGCAGCCGCTGAGGGCGCGCCGCTGTTCGAGGTCGCCGACCTGTCCTCGCTGTGGGTGGACCTGCACATCTTCGGCGCCGACGCCCAGCACATCGGTGCCGGCGTACCGGTGACGGTCACCCGCTTGAGCGATGACGTCACGGCGCAAACCACGCTGGAGCGCGTCCTGCCCGGCACCGCCACCGCCAGCCAAAGCACCATTGCGCGCGCCACCGTGGCCAACACCGATGGCCTGTGGCGGCCGGGTTCGGCGGTCAAGGCGCGGGTCACGGTGGATCGCCAATCGGCGGCGCTGGTGGTGCCGATCACTGCGCTGCAGACCGCAGAGGACCAGGACGTGGTCTACGTGCAGCAGGGCGAGACCTACCACACCCGGCCGGTGAAGCTGGGGCGCCGCGACGCCGAACGCGCCGAAGTGCTGGAAGGGCTCAAGGCCGGTGAACAGGTGGTGGTGGCTCAGAGCTTCCTGATCAAGGCCGACATCGAAAAGTCCACCGTGGAAGAGGAATGAGGCCCGCCATGCTCGAACGCCTCATTGGGCTGTCCATCCGCCACCGCTGGTTGACGCTGGTGCTCACCGCTGCGCTGGTTGCGCTGGGCGTGTGGAGCTACCGTCACCTCTCCATCGACGCCACGCCGGACATCACCAATGTCCAGGTCCAGATCAACACCCAGGCCCCTGGCTACTCGCCGCTGGAGGCCGAGCAACGGGTCACCTTCGCCATCGAAACGGCGATGGCCGGCCTGCCCAAACTGGACTACAGCCGCTCGCTGTCGCGCTACGGGCTTTCGCAGGTCACCGTCGTCTTCAAGGACGGCACCGACCTGTACTTTGCCCGCCAGCAGGTGGCCGAGCGCCTGCAGCAGATCGCCTCCCAGCTGCCCGAAGGGTTGGACCCGGAAATGGGACCCATCTCCACCGGGCTGGGCGAGATCTTCATGTACACCGTGGAGGCCGAGCCCAACGCTCGCAAGCCCGACGGCACCCCGTACACGGCCACTGACCTGCGCACCCTGCAGGACTGGGTGATCCGGCCGCAGCTGCGCACTACGCCCGGCGTTACCGAGGTCAACACCATCGGCGGCTTCGAGCGGCAGATCCACATCACTCCCGATCCGGCCCAGTTGGTGGCGCTGGGCTTCACGTTGAACGACGTGGTCGCGGCGGTGATGCGCAACAACCAGAACATTGGCGCCGGTTACATCGAGCGCAATGGACAGCAGTTCCTCGTGCGCGTTCCCGGCCAGCTGGCCAATGTGGAGGCGATCGGCAACATCGTGCTGGACCGCCGCGATGGCGTGCCCATCCGCGTTCGCGATGTCGCCGGCGTGGGCGAAGGCAAGGAGCTGCGCACGGGCGCGGCCACCCAGAACGGCCATGAGGTCGTGGTCGGCACCGCCTTCATGCTGTTTGGCGCCAACAGCCGGGAGGTCTCCCAGGCGGCCGCGGCCAAGCTGGACGCCGCCAACGCCAGCTTGCCTGCTGGCGTGCATGCCAAGGCCGTCTATGACCGCACCGCGCTGGTGGACCGCACCATCGGCACGGTGTCCAAGAACCTGATCGAGGGCGCGCTGCTGGTGGTGGTGGTGCTGTTCCTGCTGCTGGGCAATGTGCGCGCCTCGTTGATCACCGCGGCGGTGATCCCGTTGGCGATGCTGTTCACCATCATAGGCATGGTGCGTGGCGGCGTGTCGGGCAACCTGATGAGCCTGGGCGCGCTGGACTTCGGCCTGATCGTGGACGGGGCGGTGATCATCATCGAGAACTGTCTGCGCCGGTTCGGGGAGGCGCAGCACACGCTGGGCCGCCAGCTCAACGATGAAGAGCGCTATGACCTGACCGCCTCGGCCACGGCGGAGGTGATCCGTCCCAGCCTGTTTGGCTTGGGCATCATCGCCGCAGTCTACCTGCCGATCTTCGCGCTGTCCGGGGTGGAAGGAAAAATGTTCCACCCGATGGCGATCACGGTGGTACTGGCCCTGACCGGTGCCATGGTGTTGTCGCTGACCTTTGTGCCGGCAGCGATCGCCACCTTCCTGCGCGGCCGCGTGGCCGAGCACGACAATCGCCTGATGCGCTGGTCGCGGGCCCGCTATACGCCGCTGCTGGATTGGGCCCTGCGTCGGCGCGTGGTGGTGCTGGCCGGCGCAGCCGTGCTGGTGGTGGGCTGTGGCGTACTGGCCACCCGCTTGGGCTCGGAGTTCGTGCCGAGCCTGGATGAGGGCGACATCACCTTGCAGCCCATGCGTATTCCCGGCACCAGCCTGGAGCAGTCGGTGGCCATGCAGGAAACGCTGGAGAAGCGCTTGGCCCAGTTCCCGGAGGTGGCCAATATCTTCTCCAAGATCGGCACCGCAGAGGTGGCCACCGACCCGATGCCGCCATCGATGGCCGACACCTTCCTGATGCTCAAGCCCCGCGACCAGTGGCCCGATCCGCGCAAGCCCAAGGCCGAGTTGGTGGAAGAGCTGGAGGAGGCGGCCAAGGAAATCCCGGGTAGCAACTACGAGTTCACCCAGCCCATCCAGATGCGCACCAACGAGCTGATCTCCGGCGTCCGTTCGGACGTGGCGGTCAAGGTCTACGGCGACAATCTGGACCAGCTGACGCGCCTGGCCAGTCGGGTCGAGCGGGTCATGCGTAGCGTGCCCGGCGCCGAAGACGTCAAGGCCGAACAGGTCTCGGGCCTGCCTCTGTTGACCATCACGCCAGATCCGGCGGCATTGGCACGGTATGGCCTGAACCCGGGCGATGTGCAGGAAACGGTGGCCACCGCCATTGGGGGCAGTGTCGCCGGCCAATTGATCGAAGGCGACCGTCGCTTCGACCTGGTCGTGCGCCTGCCCGAATCGCAGCGCCAAGACCCGGCCGTGCTGGCAGATCTGCCCATTCCGCTGCCGGCAAGCACCAGCGTCGATGAGTCCAGCCGTCTGGCCGCCGGTGCCAATGGCGGGCCTCGTACGGTGCCCCTGCGGGAACTGGCGAAGATCCAGGTGGAGCGCGGGCCCAATCAGATCAATCGCGAGAACGGCAAGCGGCGGGTGGTGATCACTGCCAACGTGCGCGAACGCGATCTGGGCGGGTTCGTCGGCGAGTTGCGCACGCGCATCGGCCAGGATGTCACGCTTCCAGAGGGCTACTGGATCGATTACGGCGGCACCTTTGAGCAGCTGATCTCGGCCACCCAACGCCTCGGCGTTGTCGTTCCGGTGACGTTGGCGTTGATCTTCGCACTGCTGTTCATGGCCTTCGGTTCGGCCAAGGATGCGACCATCGTGTTCAGTGGTGTGCCACTGGCGCTGACCGGCGGTGTGCTGGCACTGGCTCTGCGCGGGATTCCGCTGTCGATCTCGGCCGGCGTGGGGTTCATCGCACTGTCGGGCGTGGCCGTACTCAACGGCCTGGTCATGATCGCGTTCATTCGCCGCTTGCGCGAACAGGGTGATCCGCTGGACCAGGCGGTACGCGACGGCGCCCTTGGACGCCTGCGGCCGGTGCTGATGACCGCCTTGGTAGCCTCGCTGGGCTTCCTGCCCATGGCCTTGAATGTTGGTGCTGGTTCGGAAGTGCAGCGACCGCTGGCCACTGTCGTCATCGGCGGTATCGTCTCATCCACCGCATTGACCTTGTTGGTGCTGCCGGTGCTCTACCGTTGGCTGCATCGCGACCGAGCGCCCCGCGCCGGTAGCACTGCTTTGGAGTCTTCGACACCATGAGCGAGATCAACCTGGAACAGGTCCGTGCGGCGATGTTTACCGACCCCGGGGTGAAAGCGGTGGACGACTTGCGTCTGGTCCCCGCCGGTGAGCATGGCCGTGCGATCGCGGCCACCATCACTGTCGCGGCGCCCGCAGTCGACCTGGACCTGGTGCATGCTGTGATTGCCCAGGTCCTGGCCGATCAATTCGGCATCGATCAGGTCATGCTGTGCTTCAACGACCCGGGCCCGGTGCCGCCGCCGCCCACCGCGGCACCCTTGAAGAAGATGTGATCGCAGCCACTGGCTCTATGCGTCTGCGCTAGCAGGCGCATAGACCTGATGACCCGGCAGCGCACATGGGCCGGCATACACAAAAGCCACGCTTTGCCGCGCCCGAGTGAAGGCCACGTAGTACTTCGGTGGCGCGGTGATACGCGCTGGATCGGCCGTGCGCAGGTACTGCGTCAACGGCCCGTTCGGAAAGATGAGGACTCGACTGTAGGTGCGGCCCTTGCACTGCCCAAAGTTCACTGCCGGTAGTCCGTCGCACTCCTGGCGCCGGTCATGCCGGAGCACGGTGGGGGCAAACTCCTGCATGTACGCAGCAACGTCGCCGGGGGCGACAAGGTAGATGCCATCGTGTCCGGTGACCTCGCCATTGCCTGATTGGGTGCGGGGCATCTGCGGATAGAGCGTGTCAGCCATATCGCACAGGGCCTGGACGCAGCGCAGACTGATGAGGCGGTGATCCAGCTGGCATAAGCCGTCCGACTCCCAGATCTGAAACAGCGCTGCCAGATTGGGCCCGCGATACTGGCTGTGCCTTAGCGCATAGTTGGTGGCATACGTCGCCTGGCGCGTATCACCCACCAACGTGATGGCGATATCGCTCTTCAACAGCCGCTCGACCAGATCCAGATCAAAGCCGGCCAGGTCCTGAACTTCGTCGATGTAGAGCTCGTCGTACATGGCCGCCAGGCGTGCGATGACCTGACCTTGGGTCAGCTCATCGCAGCGCACAGCAAAGTCGGCGGCCCGGTCCGAATACATCCGGTTACCTGCCAGGTAGTGGCGCGCCACCTGGGTGCGCGGGGCCCGGTTGTTGGTGACACCGTCTACGAACAGGATGGTCTCGATGCGAGGCTCAGGGCACAGTGCCGCCTGGTACGGGCGGATGCACTCGCGCAGCAGAAAGCCATACCAGCTGTGCAAGGTGACATGCGCGGGGACCGCGCCGGCGTGGACCTCAAACGAGCGCCGGATCTCTTCCAGGTTTTCCAGCGTGTAGGTGACAATCGCGATGCGACGCCCAGGTCGCTCCAAGGCCTGCCGGACCAGCAGCGTGGTCTTGCCCGAGCCTGCCGCTGAGAGCAGTACCCGGTTAGGCGATGGCACGCTGGACATAGTCCGGGAACCTGATCGAGTGAGGGCTGTTGAAGATCGCCAGGGCCGTATCGGTCTTATGGCCTTTCATGTACTTGAGCAGCGCCACCTCATCGGCGAAGGTCTTGCCCAGCACGGTGTTGAGCTCAGCCAGCGAATTGGCTTTGATCAGCTGCTCTTCCAGCGATGGGGCGCTTTCATCGGAATCGTAGTAGATCGCGGTGAGGTGCTCGGCATAGCGTTCCTGTACAACCGCGATGTCGCCATCGTTGTCGGTGATCACCTTGGCCTGAATTTTCAGCCGATCCGCAATCTGCAAGAAGCGTTTGAATGCCAGCGACTTGACCGAGATGATGTCCACGCCATGGGCCATCGGCGCCACGCCGTGGTGGTCGCTGTAGGCACGCTGCACGATCAGCTCATCAGACGGGCCTTCCACCAGGATCGCCTGCTTGGCCAGGATCAACCGCAGCGTGTCGTGGCCTGGCAGCTTCATGAAATAGTCGTGCGTATCGCTCGGCAGCTGGTCCAACTTCATCTGGCCCTGCGCGCTGAACAGGATCACGTTGTCCACGCCCAGCTTGTTCAACACGAAGCTGCTGTGGGTGGCGATGATCACCTGCTGGGCGGTGGAGAGGGCCGCAATCTTGTCGATCAGCTGGGTCATGCTGGAGAAGGACAGATGGTTCTCCGGCTCCTCGATCAGCAGCACGTGGGCCGCGCCGGCCGCGTGCATCGCTAGTTTCATCTTCACCGCGCTTTGCTCGCCCTTGCCGGCCTGGGTGAAGGGGAGCTCATCCAGGTAAGGTGACAAGCTGGTTTCCCACGTTGAGCGCGGCGATGTGTCCACACCCACCGTCAGTGCCCGGTGGCTGATGTCCCCGGTGTGCTCGGTGAGGTAGGCATTGATTGCCGCTACATCCGCTTCTTCGGAAAAGCTCTGCCGCATGCGGCGGAAGCTCAACGACAGCGAGACGCGCTGCGCAGGCGTCAGGGCCTGTTCGATGATGCCGGCGATATAGCGATCGGCACCGGACAGCGTCTTGATGCCGTGCGTGTCGATGATGGTCGAGTCGAACGGAATACTGCGAGCGGTGACGCCATTGTTGGCGAAGGAATACCAGCGCACCGTGTAGTACTCCACCGGCAGGCTGACCGCACCCTGGTGCTGCTGCAGGTAGGCGTTGAACTCCTCGCGGTAATCGTCGTTGAGTTCGACCAGCAGCCGGATGCCGGCGGTATCCAGCCGCAGCGAGTTGTTGGTACCGCGCAGCGACGCCAGCGCAGCGTCGCCTCCCAGATACGCTTCGATGGAGATCCGCGGTGGCGATGCCGGCGTACCCGCGGCAAGCGCTCCCAAGTACTCCTGCACCGTGGGCTGGTGGAACAGGTAGGGCGTGAGCTCGTAGGCGAGATTGCGCCCATGCAGCTGGCCGGTGACCACCGCGTGGATGGCCTCCAGCAGGGTGGACTTGCCGACCTCGTTGTCGCCCACCACCAGGTTCATGTGGGCGTTGAGGGGCAGGTCCAGATGGCGAAACGACTTGAAGTTGTCGATGACGATACGTTCGATCGGCATGCACAGTCCTTTGATGGCCAACGGGCTCGGTGGCGGAGCCTGCCTACGCCCTGGCTGGCTTCCTTCCGCTCTGGGCCATACTACCCAGCGATCGCCGCCCTTGGGCGGTTTCGTACTGTTTTGGCGGCTGGAAATGGCCGAAACGCCTGTTACGCGGGATAATTCAATATTATCCCGCTTGATGTTTGGGTCGCTGGCTCGGCCTTCTTTGGCGTTGAGTAGTACGTAATTACATGGTATGTAATACATTACGAAATAACCGGAGAGGACGCATGGCTCGGTCTGGCTTGTACAAAAGCGATGTGCAACGTGCCCGGGACAGCCTCCGGGCCGAAGGCAAGAACCCCTCGGTAGACGCCGTCCGCGTGGCGCTGGGCAACACGGGGTCCAAAACCACCATCCACCGCTACCTGAAGGAGCTGGAAGAGGAGGACGGGCAAGGCGTAGGCGCCAAGATTGCCGTCAGCGACGCCCTGCAGGACCTGGTGGCTCGTCTGGCCGAGCGGCTGCACGCCGAGGCCGAAACCGTGGTCGCTCAAGCGCAAGAGCGGTTCCAGGCCGAGCTGCACGAGCGCACCCAAGCCTTGGAGCAGGCCCGGCAGGACACCGGCAATCTCAGCGCGCAGCTTCAGCGCACCGAGACGCTGCTACAGACAGAACGCCAGGCGAGTGAAGTGGCCAGGGGCGAAGTGGCCAGCCGCACCACCGAACTGGCCCAGCTGGAGGAGCGCATTGCCGGCCTCACGGCGCGGCTGGCAGAGCACGAAAGCCACGCGCGCTCCCTGGAGCAGAAGCATGAGCATGCCAGGGAAGCCCTTGAGCACTACCGCACATCGGTCAAAGACCAGCGCGAGCAGGAGCAACGCCGGCACGAGCACCAAGTGCAGGAACTACAGGTCGGCCTGCGCCAGGCCAACGAGGCATTGACCGCCAAGAACCATGATCTTGTGCAGCTCAACCGGGAAAACGGCCAGTGGCTGGAGCGTCATACTCGACTGGAAAAGGAGGTGGCGCAGCTGCGTCAGACCATCCAGACGCAACAGGGCGAGCTCGATACGCTGCGCCTGACGGCGGCCGAACACCAGGCGGTGCAGGTGCGCTGGGGCCAAGACGCTCAGAGTTTGGACACCGCTCGGCAAGACCTCGCACAAGCCAGAACCGAGCTGGCCCAGGAGCGCGAACGACGCGAGCAGGCCGAGGCGGAAACGCTGCGCGCAACCGTGCGCCTGAGCACCTTGGAGCCGCTGTTGGCCCAGCTACAGCCGGCCAGTGCCGGCGGCAAAGGCGCCAAGCGGATCTCATCGGAAGAGACGCCGGCGCCATAGCCTGCGAAGAGAACACCCGGCGCAACGATCACAAGGAGCTTTGGCATGAGCGGAATAACCACCACACCCCCGGAAATCACCCGTGCCGTGCGGCGCCTGACCGAATCCGTCGTGCGCGGCGCAGAGCCGGTCTATCTTGATGTACAGCCGGAAGCCGACGCGATCGTGCACGAGTGCTTTCCCAACGTGCAGGCCAAGGTCGCGCGCGACGGTGGTCAGATGCTGTGCGGGTGGCAGCTGTGGGAATGGCCGCACGTGCTGGTTGAGGCAGAATTCCATGCCGTGTGGGTCAGTCCCGCAGGGGAAATGGTCGACATCACGCCAAAGCCTGAAGGTGAGACACGCATTCTCTTTGTGCCGGATCCGCGAAGACGCTACGAGGGCCTGGCCATCGACAACGTCCGCATGCCATTACGCGATGACCTGCTGATCAAGCACTTCATCCAGATGTCCGAAGCGATTGTCCAGGTGATGAACCGCGGCGAGCGATCATCCCAGTATGGCGAGGTCAGCGTGCCCGCCAATGAAATCCAGCCTCTTCTGCAGGCCAGAGACTTTCTGGGCCAGTCACTCGGTGCGGGATTGCGCGAGCATGCACCGTGCCTGTGCGGCAGCGGCAGCAAGTACAAGCGCTGTCATGGCGCGCAAGTAGAAGCATTCTTCCGTCGTTGACGGTGGTGCCCCTGGTCGGAATCGAACCGACGTGTACGCGCTTATCTGGCGCGTGCTCTCACCGGGGTATAAGGCCGGCGCTCTGACCAACATGAGCAACAGGGGCGTGATCGATCGATGCGATCACGCCGGTATTCGAGGGTCGAGCTGGCACAGGCGGTTCATGGGGCAAGCATACCGGGGATGGACGCCATGCCGCTATCCCCGGGCGCGGCGATAGGAGTGGGCCCACGCCGGAGCAGGGATGCGGTCGGTGGCCACCAGCCAAGCCATCCGCAAGGCCTGCGCGTCCACCAAGGCATGGTGGCGCCTGGCCCTATGTTCCGGATGGGCCGCGAACCAATCTTCCACCAGCAATCCCGGAAGGCCTTCCTTGGACATGCGCGTCATGACCGGGGCCGGCCGGGGGCCGCACGCAGCAACCTGGGCATCAGGGAGCTCAAACCCATCCAAGGCATACCGCAGCAGCTGAAGGTCGTTCGGGAAATCCGCCATCACCGCCGGCGCGTCGGCCTCGCTGAGGAAGGCGCGCAGCTCGGTCGTCAGGGCGGCATCCGGCAGGGCTGCGTCGCCGCGGTCTAGCAGCGGGTAGACGCTTTGACGAACGAAGTCGGTGGGAGCCTCGGGCAGGCTGGCTCGCTCAGCGTAGAAAAGGCGGTCTCCACCTTCGTTCACCAGCGCCAGACTCACCAGCTCGCTGCCCGTTACATCGGCCCACTCGGTGCCCAAGAAGTAGTACGTGGTGGCCATGATTGAATGGTGCCACAGCTTCCCGGGGAGGGCCGAGCCTGGACGTGCGGCCGAGGGTAGAATTCAGCGATCCATCAATCGGTTAGCGAAGATCTGGCCGTGTTCGTAACGATTCCCTGCCAACCCTCAAGCATGCCCAGGAGTCCGCCCGTCGAGAGCTTGCGTCGTCCGAGCGGGCCCTAGCTTCCGAGCGTGATGCGCTGGAGGCCAGTTCCCGACTTGTGGCTGAAGAGCTGGCGCAAATGCGTGCAGAGCGTGACGTTGCAATCACCGGGGAGAGAATTGCAACTACCCAAGCTTCAGAGCTACAGCACCTGGTCGACCAGCTTCAGCTACAGATCTCTGAACTTGCAGAGCAGCGCGACCTCGAGCGTCGAAGAGCCGACCGAACCGAGACAGCGAAACAGCAACTCGACGTCCGGCTTCACGAGGCCCTAGAGACGGCGAAATCTGAGCGGGAGGACTGGACCGAGTACGTCAGATCTGTCGAGAATCGAGCGCTCGGCGACGTGGATCGAGCCCGCCAGGAGGTGAAGGAACTCCAGGTGCAGCAAAGCAAGGCATCCGAACAACACAGGGCCCTTGAGAAGCAGCTGCGTCAGGACATCCAGGCCGCCCAATCAGCGGCCGCCACGGCCAGTCAGTCTGCCGATGTCCTGCGCGGCAAATGTGACGCGCTTGAGGGGCAACTTTCAGGGCTTCGAAATTTGCCAGCTCAGCTGGAAGTGGCGCTCAAGCGATCCAAAGAAGTTCGTCCGCCTGCGGCTCGCAGACGCTCAAAACAATAGCGCTGTGCCGCCCTCCAGGGCACACGAAAGAACGGGCCGGCTTCATTTGTGCCGGAGGCCAGTCCGCTGACTCCGCGCAAGTCGCGTTCTGCGAGCTAGCCAGGCAGCCCAACAGACAAATGAGACCGCAAATCCGACGATTACCATGGCAACCAGCATGATCTCTCGATCAGTGTCGTTCATTGAGGGAGTCTCGGAAGTTGAGCCTTAGCGTCTATGCCATGGTACCTGACGCTTGGGAGTGCAAGTGCGGGCGCGATGGCTGCATTTGAAGTTCTTTCGAAAGAATCCTCAGCTTGAGCCCGCCCAAGCGCGGGCAGCATGGCTGCATCTTGGCTTGACGCACCAGGCATGCCAGGCCGGAATAGGATCGTAGGATGATGAGCAAAGGCTCATGTTCCAAAGGCGCTGCGTTCGAACGCGTAACACTTTTACCTGGCGCTTGGTAACAGATTTACCTGCTTCGTCAGCAAGAGCCGAGCCAGAGGCCCAGCCATTGCCACGCGGAGCCTGCAAAGGCTGCGGTCGCCCGATACATCATTTCGCATAATGTATATTATGTTCAGACCCCTGAGCTGAGCACCAATGCTCGGCAGATATGACGAACTCGGTCCAGTCTTCCCGCTCAGATTTCGCGGTCTCTAGGGCCTCGTGAAGCCGGACGTCAAGTTGCTGTTCCGCTGCTTCAGTTCGATCAGCTCTCCGAAGCCCAGGATCACGCTCAGAACGTACTTGTGTCAGCTCTTCAGCTACTCACGGTGTTCCGCCAGCCTGTCCTCAGGTGAGTCCGGATCCGCTCGACGGCTGGACGCTCGCCCTTGCCCACCAGGGCGTCGGCGGCGGAATGATCGTCAGATTCAGTGATAACGCACGCCGAGAACGCGCCTCCGCTCTGGAAGCGTGAGAAATCCCAGTCCGAGAGATCATGGTCCGTGCAGACCCACCGAACAACCGCCTGCATGGGTAATCAGCCGCGGCACCGCTTGTGCCCGGCCCTGGACGACGACCGACGCCATATGCCCGATTGGCGCTGACACGTCTGCACCCCACCACACAGCACCGGCCCCATCACCGCCAAGTGGTTGCCATTGGCCACCCCACTCGACTCCGCCTACGTGCTGGTTGCTGGGATCCTCCAGCAGGCCTACGCCACGGGCCTTCAACCATGCCTCCTTGCGCACCCAAAGCCGGGCCAGCGCGCTGGCAGCATGCGATTCGGGCGTGCGTTGGAGGTCGGCCCGCTCCTGCTCCGAACAGATGTAATCACGCATCGCGCCCGGGTCAGTGATGCTGGCGATGCATTCAATGTCCGCCCCTACTTCAGTGGAGGCAACGGCCAGCACGGCATGCGAGGTGGCGTGTGACAGGTTGAACCGGACCGGGTGGTCTCCGACCAGACAGGGCTTCCCGTGACGCCCGCGCTCGAAGCGAAGCGCTGCGGGGGGCAGCTGCAGACAATCTCCGATGATTCTGCGCAGCTGCCCGTGCGCGACGGTGTAGGCCACCCTGTCGCGGAGCGCGTGAAAGCGGGCAGCGCGATGCTGCTCTTCAGCCGACAGCAGCGACCCAAGTTCGCATGCCTGGTGCATGTCGTCCAGCGGCCAGCACCAGCAATGCACCTCATCTGTTTGCAGGGTCACTTGGACACCGCATGGGACTGTGCCATCGCCGACCAGTCCCCCAGCACGCTTTCCACGATTGCCCGGTCATGGTCGAGTATGAAGAAATGCCCTCCCTTGAACCAGTGCACCTTAAATCCCCGCTGGGTTTCCTCGCGCCACATCGTTACCTCCAGCGCGTCGGGGTCATGTTCGTCGCACCCGGCCAGTACCGTGACGGGAATCCGCAACAGGTCGGCCTTCCGGTATCGGTAATCGAACGCCATGCGGAAGTCGGCACGCACGGCGGGCAGTACCAGTTCCATCAGTTCGTCATTGGCTAGTACCGCTGGCGGCGTAGCTGCATAGCTCTGCAGTACACTTTTGAGCTCGTCGGCCGGCAGGTCGTGCACACGTCGCAGGGGGCGCCGTCGCTGCGGTGCATCACAGGCGGAGACGAACAGGTGCTCGGGTAGCGGCAGTCCCGCGGACTGGAGCAGGCGCGCCAGCTCAAACGCCAGCAGAGCACCAAGGCTGTGGCCGAACACCACGAAAGGTGCCGGGTCCAGCAGGTTGATCTCCCGGGCCACCGCACCTACAACATCGGCCAGGGCCTCCAGTGGCTGCTCCAGCAGCCGGTCTGCGCGGCCGGGCAGCTGTATCGCACAGATCTCGGCGCGCGCCCCCGCGAGTGCCTGCCAGCCGCGGTAGGTGCTGGCATTTCCGCCAGCAAAGGAAAAGCAGAACACGCGGCGTGGCGCCCCCTTCTGGGGCGGCCGGGCAAACCAGGGCGAATGTCCACCCACTCGCAGCATCAGCTCGTCCCCTCGGATTCGGCGAACTGGCGCGCGTGCGCTCCCGCGATGGCGCCGTCCTCCATGCGGATCACCCGGTCGGCATAGCGGAAGTAGGTCTCGTCGTGACTGATCACGATGACAGCCTTGCCGGCGGCCTTGAGCGTCTGGAGAATCTGCGTGTAGAAGATCCGTTTGAACTCCGGGTCTTGATCGGCCGCCCACTCGTCAAACAGGTAGGCGGGACGATCTTCCAGGAATGCTGATACCAGCGCCAAGCGCCGCCGTTGTCCGCTGGAGAGGCGAGTGGAACTGAAGCGACCATTGGTAACCCGGACCTTGTGCTCCATTTGAAGAATGCGCAACTGCTCGGCAGCAGCCCGATCGAACTTCGCATCGTCCTGGGCGACGGCATGTTCGAACAGCTGAAAATCGGCGAAGACGGCTGAAAACTGATTGCGATAGGCGGCTACATTGTCAGCGGTGACCTGCTGATCGTTCACGAACACAGCCCCCTTGTCCGGTTCATACAAGCCAAGCAGCAGCATGGCAAGCGTTGTCTTGCCGCTTCCATTGCCACCGGTGAGAAACAGTATCTCGCCTGACCGTACAGTCAGGTTGATGGGCCCCACATTGAAGGCGGCCGTCGAGCCATCTTCGGTACGGCGTTCGACCTGCCGCAGTTGCAGCGTCAATGGTGCATGGATGACGAGCGGCGCATCGCCGGAGGACGGCGGCCGCACATGGTCGTCCAGTTCAGCACCCACACTCTGCACCCGGGCAAAAGCGATGCTGGCCTGACGCAGCGGCGGCAGTATTGCCAGCAGTTCGCCCACCGGCCGGATCAGGTAGAGCAGGATCACCGTGGCGGCCGCAGCGGCTGGCAGCATGTCCGGATACAGCGCGGGGATGCCGAACAACACCAGGCCGATGATGACGTAGAAGCTTGCCAGTCCCGCGTTGGAGATGACCACATAGCCGGTCATTGCCTGTATGTAGGATGCGCTGACCTGACGTGCCTCCGGCAAGACGCCCTCTTCGACCACGAACGCGGCGCGACGGGCATTGAGCTGCAGTTCCTTGGCGCCAGCCACCAGAGTGCCAAACTGGGCATACAACGCATCCAACTCTTCCCGGACCCGTCGCAGGCTTTGGCGCGGACCACGCTCGGCACGCCCGTAAGCCGCCATGGCCACCCCCAGCAGGACGGCGATCGCCACGAACAAGCCGCCGGACGTGATGGCCATGTAGCCCAAGCAGATCAGAATAAGTACGCCGTTGGAGAATGCCAGTGGAATCAGCGCCGACGCGGACACGATGAC
This sequence comes from Stenotrophomonas maltophilia, assembly GCF_003970865.1. Classification (GTDB taxonomy): domain Bacteria; phylum Pseudomonadota; class Gammaproteobacteria; order Xanthomonadales; family Xanthomonadaceae; genus Stenotrophomonas; species Stenotrophomonas maltophilia_AR. The sequence goes on from NZ_RXLZ01000013.1 coordinate 67,837, forward strand.
GTCGGTGTCCTTGGTCAGGATGGCATTGAGTCGCGCAGCGCCAATGGCCTGTTGCTTGATGAATGGCACCTTCAGCAGCGATCTGCTCAGGTCCTCGCGCAGGCGCACCACTGTCGCCTGCGCGGAGCGCATCAGCAATAGATCGCAGACGGTCTTGGAAAGCAGGAACACCAGGCAGGCGAGTGCATACGGCCATCCGCCCGACATGCCCTGCCCGGTCATCGCATGCCCGATCAGCACGGCGAGGCTGGCGCCTGCCAGACCACTCACCACCCCGGTGACTGCGCCGATAACGAATCCAAGCCGGGAATGCCGGAACAAGTAAGCGGTAAGCGCCTTCATTGCACACTTCCTGCGGCTGTGCCATCTATCCGCACAATGTCCCTGACAATTGACAGGTACTGTGCGCCGAGTGCCTCGATCTCGGATCTATCGAAGTAGGCAGCGCTCCAGTTGAGGGTGAGCAGTCCTGAGGCATCGGCCTGGCTCATTGCCATGGTCAGGTTGAGCGGATAGTGGAACCGGTCGAACGCATGGATCCGCTTGATATTGACACCTCGTGGCTGGGCTTCGAGCTGGCGTGAGTGATGGAAGTCGACGAAATTGAACGATCCGAAGAACAACGTGTCAGCTTCAGGAACCATCACTCTCAGGTCGGCACGGGCGTGCTGCTCCACTTCCTGCAGTCGGCTGGCGAGCCGTCCGCAGTCGTCGCCTTCATCTGCGGCCACGGGAGCCATGTTCCAGAACAGCCCGACAGCACCCAGCGGATCAGACAGTTTTTCACTGCGACCGTTCATGACCACGCCAACCGTAGTGCGCTTTTGCCCGGTCATCGCCCGCATGAGATGGTGGTAAGCAGTCACGAACAGCGCCTTGAGGGGAACCGCGTTTTCTCGGCAGTATGCCCTGACCTGCTCACCGAGCAGGTTATCCATGGGCAGCGCGATGGGTTCCAGCGATCCGCCGCCCGGGTCGCCGCGTCGCGCGCGCAGGGTAGGTGTCCGCTCGACCGCATTCCAGTAGCGGCGTGCCCTTCCCTGCGCTTCGGTATCCTGCTCCAGTGCCACCAGCTCGCCCGCTACGTTGGCTTGAGCGGTCAGTGCGAAAGACGCCCCGCGGCGGCAGGCTTCATATGCCTGCAGCAATTGCCCGAGAAACACGATGTTGCCCCAGCCATCGCAGATCGCATGGTGGATTGAAATCATGAACTCATAGCTGTTGCTGGAGCGTGTGAACCACCGAAAGCGGTACAGCGCCTGACCGCCAAGTGCGTCGAAACGGTTGACCCGGTCCTCACGCAGCACCCGCAGCACGGCAACCTCCTGTGCCGCGGCATCGAGGTGCGACAGGTCATCACGTTCCAGTATGAAGGGCATATGATCCAGCACAGTCTGCCAGATGCCCTCGCCGTCCTGGCTGAAGCGGGTACGCATGGCAGGGTGAGCGGCGATCAATGCCTGCAACGCTCGCGCCATGGCATCTGGATCCGGGTCTTCATCCTGCACATGGAACGACTGCTGGCAGTGATATACCCCCTCATCTCTCGACTCCCTGTAGCCCATGACCATGACCTGCTGCATGGACGAAAGCCGATATCGACCGCGCGGCAACGCTGCCACGGCTGATACAGGTTTCGGTGGCGATGCGGGGGGAGACATGCACGTCGCAAGCGCCGCGATCGTGGGGTGCCTGAGCAACTGCACTACTGTGAGGGCAATGCCACGGCGGCGGACCGCCTGTACCACCTGCACGGCGCGGATGGAGTCACCACCGAGTGCGAAGAAGGGGTCGTGAACGCCCACACGCTCGAGTAGCAGGACTTCGCACCAGATAGCGGCCAGCATTCGCTCCATGTCAGTGAGTGGCGCAGTATAGGAGCGTCTGGCGACGGCGCTGTCATCCGGACGTGGCAGCCTAGCCCGGTCCAGCTTCCCGTTTGCATTCAGTGGCCACTGCGGCAGGATCACATAGAGGGCGGGCACCATATAGTCTGAAAGGTTCATCAGCAATGCATCCCGCATGTGCGCGGGGCTGCCTATCGCTTCGTTGTGGCCCAGCACGTAGGCGCACAGTTGCCGTCCCTCTCCGGCATCTTCGTGGGCGACAACCACGGCGTCGCGCACGCCGGGCATGGTGCGCAACCGAGACTCAATTTCGCCCAGTTCAACGCGGAAACCGCGGATCTTGATCTGGAAGTCGTTGCGCCCCTTGTATTCGATCGTGCCGTCCGGCAACCAGCGTGCCAGATCGCCGGTTCGGTAGCGGCGGGCGCCAGTATGGGGGCTGTTCGGATCTGGGAGGAAGTGTTCCGCCGATAGCGCCGGACGATGCAGATAGCCTCGACTGACCGGGGTGCCGCCAACGAACAGCTCCCCGTAGACGCCGATCGGGCACGGCGCACCATGTGCATCCAAGATCTGGATGGTGCCGTTGGCGACCGGCTTCCCGATATGCGGGCGAGGCGCACCTGCACGAACGTCGGCAATGGTGGCGTCCACGGTGCATTCGGTGGGGCCATACACATTGAAGAAGCGCGTACCCGGCAGTGCCCGCATTGCGGTCCACAGCTCCGCGCTGACAGCATCGCCACCGATTATGAATGTCATCGATGCGCACAGCTGAGCAGTTGAAAGGCCAGCCTGGAACCACATGGCCAACTGCACGGGAGTGCCGTCCAGTACGTCAAGGCGCGCGGTCCGTAGGAAATCGAGCATGCCCTCGCCGGAGAAACGCACCTCTTCAGGCACCATGATCACGCAATGGCCCGACATCAGTTGTGTGATGGACTTCAGTGATGCGTCAAAGGCCACGGAAGCGTTCAAGCCGATTCGGGCACCGGGCGGATACGGCGCAAAGATGGACTCCTGAAGCGCCATCCATAGGTTGATAACACTGTGATGCTCCACCATCACGCCCTTGGGCAAGCCTGTGGACCCTGACGTATAAATGACGTAGGCCAGATGACGATCACTCAGGCCCGCTACCGATATCGGCGTGTCGAGCGCGTGGGTGACCTGCGGCCCATCAATACCCAGAACCGGCAATTCGCCGGCGACCGCCTGCAAACAGGGCGCCTGAGCGCAGGTGCTTACCAGCGCAAGTGCGCCGCTGTCGTCCAGAATGTGGCGAATGCGCTCAGGGGGCATTGCCGGATCCACCGGAACATAGGCGGCGCCCGCCTTGAGGATGCCCAGTAGACCTACCATTGTGCTGATACTGCGTTCGGCGCCCAGCGCTACACGGTCGTCCGGTCCAATACCGAATGCTGCCAGCACGTGTGCAACCTGGTTGGCGCGTCGGTTCAGTTCGCTATAGCTGAGCACAGTGCCACCCTCTTCCACGGCATCGGCATTCGGCTGCAGCAGGACCTGCTGCTCGAACTGCTGGTGGATCAACGCGGATGCCGCTCGGGGCCGGGACGTGTCGTTGAACGTGTGCACTACCGCCTCGCGCTCATCGGCTGATATGAGGCTTGCCGACAACGCAGGCGCCGCTGGATCCGCAAGCATCCCACTCAACGCGGCCTTGTAATAGCCGAGGATACGCGCCGCATGGCGGGCTCCGATGCGCTGTGGATCAACTTTGAGCTGGAACGCAATCTGATCTTGCGACTGGCTGAACGTAGCAGACAGCGGGTAGCCGGTAGCCTCGTGGCTGTGGTTGCCCAGAATTGTTACACCTGAAGTGCCGGCGAGCTGGTCGTACGCATGGAAATGTACGTAATTGAATGTGGATTCGAAATGTGCAACGCGGCCGTTTTCCGCGTAAAGGGCGAAATATGGATGGAAGCGATGCTCTATGACGTCGAGTTCACGCTCGAATGTCTGCAGGATCGCCTGTTCCCAACTGCTGTGCGTGCGTGTGACGCGCAATGGAAGTGTGTTGAGGAACAGGCCCAGCACCTTGTCGCCATCCTCGGCTTCCGGGCGAACATTGCATACCAGTCCCGTGATCACATCGTCCGTGTTGCAGATCAGCGAAAGCACGCTCATGTGAGCACACAGCAGCACCGTGCGTACCGGTACGCACAGGCGATCCGCCAATCCCTGCAGCCCCCTCAGCTGATCGACGGGGACCATGTCCTTCAGCGTGCCGCTGAAGTCTGCAACGTCATCCCACTCCGTGCCCATACCGGTTGGCATGGGGCAAGGAGTGTACCCGCCGAGGTGCTTCCTCCAGAAGGCGCGTTGCGTCTCCGAGGTCAGTGCCTGCTTTTCTGCGGCGGCGGCGTGCCCTGGATGGGTGTTTAGTGGGGCCAGCAACAGCCCCGGTCCGGGCGCGCCCAGCCGCGCGAGGTACCCACCGAAAAGCTCGGCCTGTAGCAGTGACACGCTCCAGCCATCGAGAATGGCGTGGTGGAAGCTGAGCGTGTATTGCAGCGATCCACCACGTAAGTGGACGAAAATCCGGAGGAGCGGGGCCTGCGACTCGTCGAAGTCGTTTCGCTTCTCGGCCTCCAGGAAGTTCTGGATCTGCACGTCCTGTTCAATGCGGTCGAAACCGGATAGGTCCATGACCTGCAGAGGTACATTGGCTTTCTTCCATACCGTTTGCATCGGCTCGCCCTCCGAATCGAAAACGAATGCGGTGCGCAGTACGGGGTGGCGGCGGGCCATGACCTGCAACGTTTCCCGCATCAGGGGCTCATCCCAGCGCGGGAGCTGCAACTCCAGGCTGAAAACGTCGTGGTAGACGCCGCGATCAGATTGAGCCTGGGCATCGAACAGCATCCCCTTCTGCAGCATTGTCATGGGGTAGCGTGCTTCGAGCGATGGATCCCCCGCAAGTACTGCATCCGTGGTGGTGTCGACGGCGGAAATTGGTCGCTGGCTAACGGTGACCTTGGCCAACTGGGCCACGCTCGCGCTGCGGAACACCTGCGCGACGCTAAGCGACAGGCCGAGTTTCTTGGCCTTGGCGACCACGGCGATAGTGCGGATGGAGTCGCCGCCCAGCTCGAAGAAATTGTCATGCCGACCTACCCTTTCGATCCCGAGCACGTCCTGCCAGATTGATGCGATGACCTGCTCCACCTCGTTGACGGGGGCTTGGTATCGGTGCGTCGCAATGGCGGTGGCGTCTGGAGCGGGCAGCGCATGGCGGTCGAGTTTACCGTTGCCCGTCAGAGGCCATTCCTCTACGCGCACGAATGCAGTCGGGATCATGTACTCGGCCAGGTGATGGCGCAGTGCCTCACGCAGCGCTGCCGCGGAAGGATTCCCGCCTGCCTCTGCGATCAGATAGCCCACCAGACGCTTGTCGCCCGGCGTGTCCTCCCGCGCATGCACCACGGCCTCGCGCACCCCGTCGCAGGCCTGCAGGCAGGCTTCGATCTCCCCAAGCTCGATGCGGAAGCCTCGGATCTTTACCTGGAAATCGTTGCGGCCCAAGTACTGAAGATCGCCATCTGGCAGCCTGCGGCCAAGATCGCCGGTGCGGTACAGCCGTGCCGATGGATCGCTGTCATACGGATCGGGAAGGAAACGTTCGTCAGTCAGTTCCGGGCGGTTGAGGTAACCACGCGCAACCCCGGCCCCGCCCACATACAGCTCTCCGCAGACACCGACTGGCACTGGCTGTTGATGCGCATCGAGCACGAGGATGCGCAAGTCACGCAACGGAGTTCCAATCAGGCTGCCCCGCCCCGCTTCCACATCGGCGCGTTCGATGCGACGGAACGTGGCATGCACTGTGATTTCCGTAATGCCATACATGTTGACCAACCGGGTGCGGTCAGGGTCGTTACGGAGGATCCAAGGTGCCAGCATGGAGAGGTCAAGCGCCTCGCCGCCAAAAATCACATGACGCAGCCGGTGGCGCAGCGTGCTGCCGGCCTCTGCTGCGATCAGCTGACGAAACGCACTGGGCGTTTGGTTCAGCACCGTGACGCCCTGCTCTACCAGCAGCGCGTGGAACTCACCAGGGCTGCGGCTGATGTCGGTCGGCACCACCACAAGGCGCCCGCCGTACAGCAGCGCACCCCATAGTTCCCACACCGAGAAGTCGAATGCGATGGAATGGAACAGTGTCCACACTTCGTCCGGGCCGAATTGGAACGCGTCACGCGTTGCCTCGAACAATCGTGTGACGTGACCATGCTCGACCATGACGCCCTTGGGCTGACCGGTCGAACCGGATGTGTAAATCACATAGGCCAGATGTTGAGGGTGGAACCCTGCCATGGACGGCTTGTCCACCGGCTGACCGCGTAGTACATCCAATTCATCAAGCAGCAGCAACGGCACCTGGGAGAATGAGGGGAGTTGTTCGGCCACGACCGAGTCGGTCACCAATGCCATCGGCGCACTGTCGGCGAGCATGAACGCCAAGCGTTCGCGCGGAGCCGAAGGGTCCATCGGTACGTAGGCGGCGCCGGACTTGAGGATTCCAAGCACCCCCACTACCAGGTCCAGGCCGCGATCCATGCACAATGCCACGCGTTGCTCGGGTCCGGCCCCTCGGGCTCGCAGTGCGTGCGCCAGTTGGTTGGCGCGGACGTCGAGCTCGCGATAGCTTAGGGTCTGCTTGCCGTGCACCAGTGCCACTGCGTCCGGAGTACTGGCGGCATGCGCCTCGAAGGCCGCTTGGATAGGAGCGTTCTGCACATACCGCGTTGGTGCGTCGGGAACTCGCACCAACGCCTGCTGATCCACAGCGGACAGCAAGGGCAACGTGCTGACACGTTGCTGATCATTGGTTACCATGCTCGCCAGGACATGCTCAAATGCTTCGGCCATGGCCTGGACGCTCGCCGGTTCGAACAGATCACAGGCATAATCCAGCCCGCCGTAGAGCTCGCCAGCGCGTTCCACAAGGGACAGCGACAGTTCAAATTGAGTGGTCACCTGCGGCATTGGCAATGACGACAGCGCAAGCCCCGGAAGACTGAAATTACTGCCGTCCGGGGTGTTGTCCAGTGACAGCATTACCTGGAACAGAGGGTTATGCGCGAGGCTGCGGACCGGCTTGACGGCGTCCACGACCTGCTCGAAGGGAACGTCCTGGTGTGCATAGGCTGCCAGCGCAGTGCTCCTGATCTGCGCAAGGAGCTCGGCCACCGTCGGATCCCCGTCCAGTCGCACCCGTAGGGCAAGGGTGTTGACGAAAAAGCCTATCAACCCGGCAAGCTGGGGGCGCTGGCGGTTGGCAATCGGGGTGCCGATTACCAGGTCTGTCTGTCCACCGAAACGGGACAGAACAATTGACCATGCACTGAGCAGTGTCATGAACAGCGTGGTTCCGTGCTCGCGGGACAGGTGCTTGAGTGCGGTCAACAGTGTGGTACCGATCCGGAGTGGCAGGCTGTTGCCCCGGTAACGCTGCACAGCGGGTCGCGGCCTATCGGTTGGCAAGTCGATCGCGACCGGCGCGCCAGCCAAGTGCGTCTGCCAGTGGTCAAGCTGGCGCTGCAACGCCCCGTCGCGTAGCCAACCGCGCTGCCACACCGCATAGTCGGCATACTGCAACGTCAGGGGCGGCAGCGGGTCTTCCCGCCCTTCACTGAAGGCAGCATAGAGGGTGCCCAGTTCCTGCATCAGAATGCCCAGCGACCACCCGTCGGACACGATGTGATGCTGGGTTATCAGCAGCACATGCCCATCTTCGGACAGGCGCAGCAGCTGTCCGCGCACCAAAGGTCCCTGCGCCAAGTTGAACCGCCGTTGCGCCTCAGCAGACCCCATTGCCAGTACCGCGAGTTCCTGCTCTTCGACCGCCATACCTGACAGGTCGTGATGATCGAGCGGAAAGCCGACGCCGCCTGCTGCGATGATTTGCCTGGGTTGCCCGTCCACACTTTCAAAGTGCGTACGCAGGCTCTCATGGCGCGCAACGATCCGGTCCAAGGCCGCCTGCAACGCCGTGTGGTCGAGTACGCCCTGCAAGCGAGTTGCCGAGGCGATGTGGTAAGCAGCACCTGCTGCCGGGTCTAGCTGATCCAGAAACCAGAGTCGCTGCTGCGCCCAGGACAACGGCGGCGGCGGCCCGGATCGGCGAGGGATCACGGCCGGAACTGCCACGACCTGCCGCCGGGCATGTCGCTTCTGCAGTTCACGCAGCAGTACCGCGCGCTTCAGCTGCTCAGCCTCCGACCCTGTTTCAATGCTCATTCTGTTCTTCCTCTTCGAGCATCCGGCGAAGGTCCTGCTGTGACAGGTCACTAAGCATGCTTCCCAGCTTGTCCACGTCCTCGTCCTGGAACTGGGCGATCTGGATGCCCACTACCGCATCGGCGAGGGCCGCCAGCACGGGGCGCTCGAACAGCGTGCGGACGCTGAACTCGATGGCGAACGCGTCGCTGATCCGGGCGCACAGCTGCACCGCCAAAAGGGAATGTCCACCAAGGTCGAAGAAGTTGTCATGACGACCGACCAGCGCGGCGCCAAGCACATCCTGCCAGATGGCAGCGATGGCCTGCTCGATCTCGCCGACTGGCGCTTCATGATCTTGCTTCGCAAGCGCATCTGCTTCGGGTATCGGAAGAGCCATCCGATCCAGTTTGCCGTTGGCCGTCAGCGGCCACTGCTCCACGCGCACGTAAGCGGCGGGAACCATGTAGTCCGCTAGGTGGCGCAGGAGGGACTGGCGCAGCGTCGCGGAGGCGAGTTCCGTGCCGGGCTCGGCCAAGACGTAAGCGACCAAGCGTTTGTCACCGTCCGCTTCCTCACGTACTAGCACCACGGCTTCACGGATGCCGTTACAGGCCAGCAGGCGTGCTTCGATCTCACCCAGTTCGATACGGAATCCGCGAATTTTCACTTGGAAATCAATGCGACCTCGGTATTGAAGCTCTCCCTCGGGCAGCCAGCTGGCCAGATCGCCAGTACGGTAGAGTCGTGCCGAGGGATCGCTGCTGTAAGGATCTGGCAGGAAGCGCTCGGCGGTCAGTTCCGGGCGGTTGAGGTAGCCACGCGCCACGCCGCTACCACCCACGTAAATTTCTCCGGTCACACCTATCGGCACCAGCTGTTGGTGCGAATCCAGAACCAGCAGCCGCAGGTCTGAAAGGGGGGCGCCGATCACGCTGCCCCGCCCGGCATCTACGTCGCTGCCATGGATGCGACGGAACGTGGCATGTACGGTGATTTCCGTGATGCCATACATGTTGATCAACTGGATCTTATCGGGATCATTGCGTGCGATCCACGGTGCCAGCATGGGCAGGTCGAGCGCTTCGCCGCCGAAGATGACGTAACGCAGGTGATGCATCGCGGCGCTCTCAGCTTCCGCTGCGATCAACTGCCGGAAAGCGCTGGGTGTCTGATTGAGAACGGTGACGCCCTGATCCACCAGCAGTGCATAGAACTCTGCGGGGCTGCGACTGACCTCCGTGGGTACTACGATCAAACGACCGCCGTGCAGCAATGCACCCCAGACCTCCCATACCGAGAAATCGAACGCGAAAGAGTGGAACAGTGTCCAGACGTCATCGGCACCAAAGGTGAATTTCTCCTGCGTGGCAGCGAACAGACGGCTCAGGTGCCTGTGTTCGACCATCACTCCCTTGGGCTGGCCGGTGGATCCAGAGGTGTAGATCACATATGCAAGATGCTGTGGCTCCAATGCTGCCGTGACCGGGTTGTGGCGGGATTGACTGCCCACCATGTCTGGGGTATCGACAACCACCAGCGGAAGCGCTGGCGCATCCTGGAATCGCGACACCAGATGCGACTGGGTCACGACAGCCATCGGTGCACTGTCCGCCAGCATGAACGCAAGGCGCTTGGGCGGTGTGGTCGGCTCCAGCGGGACATATGCCGCGCCGGATTTAAGGATACCCACAATTCCGATCACCAACTCGGGCCCACGGTCCATGCACAGTGCCACCCGCTGTTCGGGGCCGATGCCGCGGGCCCGTAACGCGTGGGCCAACTGGTTGGCGCGAGCATTGAGCTCGCCGTAGCTGAGTGTCGTGTCTTCGAAGACGATGGCTACCCTTTCCGGATGCTGCTCGGCGTGCGCCTGGAAACGTGCATGCAGGAACTCCTGGGCCCCATGGTCGTACGGCATCGGGGAGAACGACGACAGCAGACTATTCCGCTCGTTTCCGGGGAGCAGTTCAAGCGCGCTCACCTGCTGGCGGTCATCACGCACCATGCTGTCCAGCACAGTGTGCAGATAGTCGATCAATCGTTGCACTGTAGTGGGGTCGAACAGATCGCTGGCATACTCCAGTCCGCCCAGCAGCTGACCTCCGCTTTCGACGAATGAGAGTGACAGATCGAAATGCGTCGTCACATGCGGGGTGGGGACAGAAGACAGGGTCAGCCCAGACAGGCTGAGCTCCCCTCCGCTGGGGGTGTTGTCCAGGGACAGCATCACCTGGAAAACCGGGCTGTGCGCCAGACTCCGTGCGGGCTTCAGCGCCTCAACCACCTGTTCAAACGGCACGTCCTGATTCGCGTAGGCCGCAAGCGTGGTGGCCTTTAGCTGGGCCAGGAGCTCGGCCACGGTGGGATCCGGATCCAACCGGGCCCGCAACGCCAAGGTGTTGACGAAGAATCCAATCAGCGGCTCGATCTCCGGACGTTGACGGTTGGCGACCAAGCTGCCGATCACCACATCGGATTGGCCACTGATCCGTGACACTACGATGGACCACGCCGCCAGCAAGGTCATGTACAAGGTTGTGCCATGCCGCTGGGAGAGGCGCCGCAGCGCGGTCACACGCTCGGCGGTGATCTGCAGGGGCAGATTGCCACCTCGATAGCTCTGAGTCGCCGGCCGCGGGCGGTCCAGCGGCAGCGTGAGAAGGGCCGGTGCGCCGGAGAGGTGGGTCCGCCAGAAGTCGAGCTGCTGTTCCAGTACCTCGCCCTGCAACCAGCTGCGCTGCCACGTAGCGTAGTCCGCGTACTGCAGCGGTAGCGGTGGTAGCGGATCTTCCCCTCCTGAGCTGTAGGCGCTGTATAGGGTGGATATCTCGTGGACCAGCACGCCGAGCGACCAGCCATCGGAGACGATATGGTGCTGGGTCACCAGTAGCACGTGCTCCTGCGCGGACAGGCGTAGCAGGCGCCCACGGATCAGGTCGCCCTCGGATAGCGCAAAGCGCTTCTGTGCCTCGGCGGCCGTCAGCTCCCGCACGGCCGCTTCCTGCTCGGCTGCGTCCAGTGTGGAAAGGTCGTGGACGTCCAGGCTGAAGCCGCAGTCTGGCGTATCGATGACCTGCTCCGGGCGTCCGTCCACGTTGCGGAAGCGTGTGCGAAGGCCTTCGTGACGGGCCACGATGCGATCCAGCGCGGCCTGCAGCGCCGGCTGGTCCAGGCTGCCGCGCAGGCGGATGGCAGTGGGAATGTGATAGGCGGCTCCGGCCGCAGGGTCGAGCCGATCCAGGAACCATAGCCGCTGCTGGGACCAGGACAACGGCAACGCCTGGTCTCGCGGAACCTGTAGCAGTGGCGGTTGTACCGAGCGACCTGCCTGCGCGATGCAACGAGCAAGATCGGCCAGCGTAGGATGGTTGAACACCTCACGCAGCGCGACCTCAACGTCCAGCAATCGGCGCAGCTGCGAGATCAGCTGGATAGCCAGCAGCGAATGACCGCCAAGGTCGAAGAAGTGGTCATTGCGCCCAACTTGTGCAACATGCAACAACTGCTGCCACAGCTGTGCCAGCGTCACCTCGATCTCCCCACGCGGCACATCAAAAAACTCCACACTGGCCACCGCACGCTCAGGCGCCGGCAGTGCCTGCCGATCAAGCTTCCCGTTGGGGGTCAGCGGCCAGGCTGGCAGCTGCACGAAGGCGCTGGGCAGCATGTGTTCGGCAAGCGAACGTGCCAGCGCAGCGCGAAGCTCGCCGGCCTTGACCGGATCGCCGGAGCTGGAGATGAAATAAGCAACCAGCCGCCTGTCGCCGGGCTCATCTTCACGCAGCAGAACCACCGCCTCGCGGACATCAGGGCAACCCTGCAGTGCAACTTCAATCTCACCGAGCTCGATGCGGAAGCCGCGGACCTTCACCTGGTGATCGTTGCGGCCGAGATAATCGATCGTACCGTCGGCCTGCCACGCCCCCAGATCGCCCGTACGGTACATCCTCGCGGCGGGTCCAGGTGAGAACGGATCCTGGATGAAGCGCTCAGCAGTCAATCCAGGGCGTTCGAGGTAGCCACGCGCCACTTGTACGCCCCCTATGTGGATCTCGCCGGGGACCCCCAATGGCACTGGTGCGCCCCATTGGTCAAGCAGGTAAATGGGGGCGCCAGCGATCGGCTTGCCGATGCTCTTTCCCGGATGCCGGCTGTCGACCAGGTCGACCGTGCACCAGACACACGCTTCAGTGGGTCCATACTCGTTGTACATTCGGGCGGAAGCCGGCATGCACTCGGCATGGCGGGTGGCCACGCGGTGACTCAGGGCCTCGCCAGCCACGATCACCGATCGAAGTGATTCCAGCCCCTCGCCGTTGCAGTAGGTCAACACGGCGTCGTAGAGCGAGGGAACGCTCAGCCAGGCCTCGATGCGATGCTCGCTCACCAGTCGGGAAAGTGCGGCAGGATCACGCGCCTCGTCATGGCGGGCTACCACCAGGGTTGCGCCGGAGCAGAGCGCCCAGAAGATCATCGCCACCGAACTGTCAAACGCAAAAGACGGAACCAGCAGCATCCGAGAATCCGCCGGGTAGTAGGCGATCCGCGCGCGGGTGGAGGCGACGATACCTGCATGGTGGACCATCACGCCCTTGGGCTGACCGGTGGAGCCGGACGTGTAGATGACATACGCCAGATGATCTGCCGATAGCCCGGTCTTTTCCGGGCGCTGCGTGGGCTGTCCAGCAGTGATCGGGCATTCATCGTCCAGCGTGACCACACGATGTGTGTCCGTGCCCAATGCGGTCAGCATGCCAACCAAGGCGCGCTGGGTAAGCACCACCTGCGGCGCGCAATCACCGATCAAATAGGCCAGCCGTTCCGGTGGATACGCCGGATCCAGAGGGACATAGCCGGCACCGGCCTTCAAAATGCCGAGCATGCCGACCACCATGTCCACGCTGCGCTCCATGCACAGGGCAACACGCCCATCGGCAGCGATACCGGCAGCGATCAGGTAGTGCGCGACCTGGTTGGCGCGCTGCTCCAGCTGGGCGTAGCTCAGAGATGCGTCGCCGCAGATAACGGCCACCCGGTCAGGGGCTGTATCCGCCGCCTGTTCGAACAGGGAATGCAATAGGGTGTCCGAGTCGACCTCGGGAGCTTCCGGATTGAATGCCACCAGCATCCCGCGCTGCTCGGATGGCGGGAGCATTGGCAGCTGGCATACCGGTGTCTGAGGCTGCAGTTCCAGGGTATCGACCAGCCCCTGCACGGCCCGGTCAAGATAGCCCACGATGCGGTCCGCGACGATGCTGCCAGTACATTGCGCGTTTAAAGAGAAGCCCACGCCGTTGTCGTCCACCGACATACTGAGCGGATAGTTGCTGCGCTCCTCTATGTGTACAAGCTCCACACCCATCCAGCTATCTGCCTCCTCCGGGCTGCCGCGTGCCGCGGTGGCGATGGCTGTGTGTCGGTAGTTGAGCAACGTGGTGAACAGAGGCAGCGGTGCCTCGACAGCGCTGCAGCGCTGTGCCATCGGAAGGGGAGCCTGTTCGTGCTCCAGTAACCCGGCCAGTGTGCTGGCAGCTTGCTGGACAACGGCGCCGGTGCTGCGGTTACCCAGCCTGAAACGCACGGGCAACGTATTGATAAACATGCCCATTACACGGCTGGAGCCCTCCGATGCTCCCCAGCGTCCGGCCAGGACGGTACCGAAGACGACATCGTCGCGGCCGCTGCAACGGGCCACAACGTGCGCCCAGGCGACATGAAACAAGACAGCTGGGGACACACCCAAGCGTCGGGCACAAGCGCGAGTGCGCTGGGCCAGAGCCGGGTCCAAGGTACGCCGTGCCTCGTGGAAGTTCTCATTCTGTGCGTGCACATCAAGAACACCAAACGGAGCGGTCGGTTCGTCCACGTCGCCCAGCATGTCAGTGAAGAACCTCTCATGCCCTGCATCAAGAGGGGCTGAGGTGTGTGCGATGAAGTTCCGATACGGCAGGCTTGCGTCCAGCGCGCTTCCTTCATCACGCATCAAGGCGCCCACCTCATCGATCAGCAACTGCAGCGAATAGTTATCGCTGATGATGTGATGATCCAGCAGCAGCAGGAGCCAGCCAGTGCCGTCTGCTTCCGGGGCGATGTAGGCCCGCAAGAGCGGTGCCACACGCAGGTCCAAGCGAGTACTACGCGGATCGATCCGGCGCAGCAGCTGTGGCAAGACATCCTCGTCCGGTGCCACCGTCAGCGTCTCGACCCCTAGTGTGGCGGTGCGGTGAACGACCTGGACTGGTGTCGACAGTCCCGTCCAGTGCACGGACGTACGCAGGATGTCATGGCGATCGATCACGCGCTGAAGTGCCGCGACAAAGCTGTCCAGCCGCTCGCGACTGTCGAATGCGATGACCGAGCGCATCAGGTAGGCATCGCCCGCCTGGTCCAGCAAATGATGGAATAGCATGCCCTGCTGCAAGGGGCCCAATGCGTAGATGTCCTGGACGGAATGATGGCCATCGCCTGCTTCGGCGACTACCGCGTCGATTTCCTCTTGGCTCAGGCTCACGAGCGGCAGCATGTCGGGCGTGATACGCGATGCATCGCGCAAGCGTGTGGAGCTGCCATGCTGGGTCAAGTGTGCGATCAGCGCGTCCCGGTTCAACCTCAGTGACTGTTTCAGTGCCTCTGTCAATGTGCCTGGCGGGGCACGAAGGGCCAAGCGGCCATCAACTGCCTCGATCTTGATGCCCAGGTCGGCGAGCTCTGCCAGCAGGTCCATCGCGCTCATATCAGGAATTCCTCCATGTTGTCATCCGCCAGGGCTGCATCTGGAATGCGGTTTTCCGGCACCACGAATGCACCGTTCGCCCTGTCACCGAGAAGATGAGCCAGGGTCGAAGGTGTTGGCGAGGTGAAGACACTCTTGACATCAGCGTACAGGCCGCGGTGACGCAGTTGCTCGATGACTGTGATCACCAGCAACGAGTGCCCGCCCAGTTCGAAGAAGTTGTCGTGGCGTCCCACCTGCTCCAGTCCCAGCACCTCCTGCCAGACCGCAGCGATGGCCAGTTCTGTCTCCCCCACCGGCGCCTCGTAGCCGCGAGCGGCCACGGCGCTGGCGTCGGGCGCCGGCAATGCAGCCCGGTCGAGCTTGCCGTTGCTGGTCAAGGGCCAGTGGTGGACGCGCACAAACGCGGCAGGAACCATGTAGTCGGCCAGGTGCAACAGCAGGTGGTCGCGGAGCTCTGCAGCACTGGGATCCGAGTCCGGCTCTGTGATCACATAGCCGACCAGGCGTTTGTCGCCGGGGCTGTCCTCGCGTGCAAGCACCACCGCTTCGCGTACCCCATCACACGCCTGCAGGCGGGCCTCGATTTCGGCCAGTTCGATCCGGAAGCCACGAATCTTCACCTGGAAGTCGTTGCGGCCCACGTACTGCAGTTCGCCACCGGGCAACCAGCGGCCCAGGTCACCGGTGCGATACAGTCGCGCCGACGGGTCGGAGCTGTAGGGGTCGGGCAGGAAGCGCTCGGCAGTCAGCT
>NZ_RXLZ01000139.1 GCF_003970865.1 Stenotrophomonas maltophilia
GTGGAATACATCCAGTACTACAACCAAGGGCGCATCAAATTGAAATTGAAAGGCCTAAGCCCGGTAAAGTACCGGGAGCAGGCCCAATCGGCCGCCTGACCCCGTCCAACTCTCGGGGGTCACTTCACCCTGGGGGCTTGGCCGCGGCATCCATGCCGCGGACACCCCCGCGAACCCAACCCGCCCCACCTCTGACAGTTTCCCGGTGACGGATCGAAGAGCATTGGGTTGTCGGGACGGAATTTGAAAGAGGGACGCGGCTTCGCCGCGTCCCTCTTGTCGTTTCTAGCTCCCATACTCATCTCATGTTGCGCAGCGGGACAAGGCAGGCCGGAGGGACCGCCTGTGAACGCGGGCGAACGTCGGTATTGGCTGATATGTTCGACCACCAACAAGCCCGGCAAATGAAGTATTCACGCCGCAGATTCGAAGGCCAAGCTGCAGATCAGGCATGAGCAAACTAATTGACTACATCGTCAACAAGCATGGACACCCAAAGCTCTGTCGGGTGCTCACCCTCGACGAGTGGAATTCACTTCCAGCATCCATGCCTGATCAACTCCGCGAACTCTTCGCTGGACTGGGCTTTTTCTTCACACTGCAAGGCCAGCTCCAGACATGCCACCCCAGAAGCTTCGAAGGCATTCTGGATGCAGTGTTCGGCCGCGACGAACAATTCAACAGCAAGAACTGCCATGCGTTTTGCCATAGCGCGTTCGGCAACATTTTCTTCTATCACGATGCGTTCGGCATCGGAGAGATAGAACTCTTGCATGGCTCCGTGGTGTGCGAGACATCCGCACCGAGTGTAGACACCGAGACGCATCTGGAAAATGCAATCGAGATCCCGTTTTTGCTCGACGCAGAAGATATCGATGTTTATGACAAGGATGACAGACGGCTCTTCTCCAAGGCGCGAAAGAAGCTCGGAACCTTGGCCATTGGCGAATGCTATGGATTCCAGCCACTGCTTTCACTGGGCGGGGAGAACACCATCGAGAACCTGGAGAAGGTCAAGGCTATCGAGCATTTAAGCATCCTGTGCCAAACACAGGACTTCTCCCTATACAAATATTCATCGTATGGAACTCGCACTTTTGTCAGATCATTCAATTGAAATCACCCGACGATCGTCAGATCGACAACTGCAGATCTTGTCCGGACTCGATACTTCTGTAGTTTCTACGGCCTGCCCCTGATCCTGCAGCAAGGGGCCTGCGGCCAGCTGCTTTTCGCATGGGCAACGGCAAGCCGAGCGCGGGATCGGCTCTACACGAGCAAGCGCAGCGCGCGACCCGCTGTTGCCTTTGCTTTTTTCTTCCATTCCGTGGCGGGCCGCGCAGGAAACTGTCAGGGGCCCGGCTCTTATTCCACTCTGACCCTTCCCCCGAACTTACCCGGTATGGATTCGGAGTGTCACGGTCCCGTTCACAACAAACAGAGTGTCGCTCACTATCACAAGGTCCTAGCGTCATGCCACAGACATACAA
>NZ_RXLZ01000140.1 GCF_003970865.1 Stenotrophomonas maltophilia
TCCGTAAACTGCAGGCGCTACACGCTGTCTGAGATATTGATCGGGCATGGACGTATACTAGTGTGGAGTACACTGTATTTTGTTGTGTTGTAATGTTACGTGAAACACCGAGATTCACACGCGTTAGCTCGGCGGCAGCGTAAGATGTGTCTAAGGGACAGGTATATGATTATATACATAATGTATACGTATGTTTGTGGGTGCCCTTTTTCCCATCTCATAACTTGTTTTAAGAAGCGCAGCCTAATAACGTTTGGGCTTGGGATTCAGTTCTTGAAACAAAACTCTGAGCCTTCAATGACCTTTCGGGCTATGTAAAAGCACTCCTGTCTTCCTGGCAGCAGTTGGACCTCACAATGTGGATTGTGCCCTCACCCAGCAATGTTTATGCCCTATCGCCATGGTGACGGAATTAGGGGTCTCCTGCTCTTCGTCCTAAGGACCACTGTCTGTGCTGTGTCTTTCAAAGGTCAGAAGAGATTGAACCTTTGTGTTTTTATTTTCCCTGTGTTTGCTTTTTCTCATGGGGAACCTGTGTTGCTGCTTTGAAGGTATATTCATACTGGCCTTTCAAATGCCAACTCTTCAAATTACTAGTTAAGGCTTTCAAAATATGTTATTTAAAAAATTATCCTCTGTATTTTCCATATGCAGTTATAAGTAGGTTTCATGGTTATGTTTTATTCCTCAGTTTATACATTTGATTATTGTACCAAGCAGAGTACCTTTGAAATTTTTTTTCATTTAAAAAATATGGATCTTGGCTCAGGCCTGTAATCCCAGCACTTTTGGAGGCCAAGGCAAGGGGATCACAAGGTCAAGAGATCAAGACCATCCTGGCCAACACAGTGAAACCCTGTCTCTACTAAAAATCCAAAAAATTAGCTAGGCATGGTGGCAGCTGGTGTAGTCCCAGTGTGGTGTAGTCCCAGCTACCTGGGAGGCTGAGGGAGGACAATCGCTTGGACCCGTGAGGCAGAAGTTGCAGTGAGCAAAGATGGCGCCATTGTACCCCACCCTGTGCAACAGGACAAGATTCTGTCTAAAAAAAAATTATATATGATATATATTACATGTTATGTGCTATGCCTTATATGTAACATATAACCTCATATATTTTATATGTCATAGTATATAATATTTATCCTGTGTCAGCTTATATATACTATATATATTACATAACATAGTCAATATATAATACAGCATACATATCCAATCACTTATAAACATCTCTGTGTCAATCAGACAGATCACGATGTCCATTTTCAACTTCTCTTGCTCAACAAACTCAAAGCCGACACATAGCTACTATGTACGTGTACTACCATTATCACTATGACATACCCGATCTACAACCTCATCACAT
>NZ_RXLZ01000141.1 GCF_003970865.1 Stenotrophomonas maltophilia
TTTTGTTTGTTCTTTTTTGTTTTTTTGACGGGTGTCCTTTTTTTTTGCCGGGGCCCCCCCACCCGTGAGCCTCAGACCGCGAGGTACGGGGGCGCGCCAGGTTTGGAAACGAGACAGGTCCGGAGACGTCGCAGGCTGGCGGCGGAATCAGCGTTTGGGCGTGTAGCGGCCCTTGGACTGGCTGAGGAAATGATACGTGTTGTTCTTCGAATCCACTTCGAAGCCGACGCCGGACTGTTCCATGCCTGGGCGGGTCATGGTCACCAGGGCGTCGGTGCGGGCGCGGTTTTCCTTCGGGAACACGTCCAGATGGTCGGTGCGGAAGGTGGTCGGCACCGCGCCGGGGCCGGCCGGGCTGTCGCCGGCGACATTGCCGCGCAGCTTCATTTCGTCGCCCTTGGCGCTGAGCCAGCCGGTCTCGGCACGCAGAGTCCAGTGCCTGCCATCCTTGTCCGGCATCTCGAACAACGGCGTGGCGATGTTGATGGTCTGGTCACCGCGCTGGCGTTCCAGCAGCGGCGCACGCAGGGTGGTCGATTCCTTGCCGTGCTCATCCAGGGCGACGATCTGGAAGTCGTGCAGGATGTAATCCACGCCCACTTCCTGGCCGCCACTGGCTGGCCCCTTGTCGCGGTTGCGCAGCGCCGCCCAGCTGCTCAGCAGGGCGGCCAGCAGCAGGCCGATGCCGAGCACGGTGCGCCAGTTCAGGGTCGGCAGGTTCATGCGCCGAACCTCGCCAGTACGGCGTCCACATGGCCCTGCGCGGCCAGCAGGATGTCGCACAGCTCGCGCGCGGCGCCACGCCCACCCTCGGCGCGGGTCTGCCAGTGCACGCGCTCGGCGATCCACGGATGGGCGTTGGCCGGGGCCACGGCCAGGCCGACCGCGCCCAGCGGCGCCAGGTCGGGCAGGTCATCGCCCATGAACGCCACCTGTTCCAGGCCGATCCCATGCTGCGCGCACAGCGCCTGCACGCTGGCCAGCTTGTCGCCCACGGCGATCTGGGTGTCGATGCCGAGGTCGGCGCCGCGCTTGAGCGCGGACTGGCTGTTGCGCGCGGTGATCAGCACGGGGTGGATGCCGTGCTGCTCCAGCAGTTTCAGGCCCAGGCCATCCTGCACGAAGTACGCCTTGCTCTCGTTGCCGTCCTTGTCGTAGTACAGCCGACCGTCGGTGAGGGTGCCGTCCACGTCGAAGCAGGCCAGGCGGATACGGGCCGCGGCGGCGTGCAGGTGGGCGGGGAAGGCGGGGAGCTGTCTCGTTTACACACTTCCTGGCCCACCGGCCGGGCCCCAAGCTCGAGTGTCGCCCTTTGTTGGCAACAAAAAAAAACGAGGGGGATGTTTGGGTTTCCCGTAGTTGT
>NZ_RXLZ01000142.1 GCF_003970865.1 Stenotrophomonas maltophilia
GTGACTCGTCCTGCCATAGGTTGACACCTATGGGGTGGATGATCCGGCCGCCGTCAGGCGACCAAGGACGCCCGATGCATCGCATCGGGCGTCTGCATTTTAAGGGACAGGTGGGGTCGCTCGGCGTTGTAGATCTCCACTGCCTCAGCCACCATTTTCCGCGCCTGACCCAGGTCCCGTGGGCGATGAAGCAGAAACTCACATTTGAGGATCCCGTTGATCCGCTCCGCCAGCGCGTTCTGATAGCAGTCGTAGCCGTCGGTCATGGAGCAGGTCAGGCCATGCTTGGCGTGGATGTTCTGGTAGTTGTCCGAGCAGTACTGGATGCCTCGATCCGAATGATGGATCAGACGCTGCCTCGTTTTCCGCGCTTTCAGAGCCATTTCCAATGCTTGCGCAGTGTGTTCGGTCTGCAGCGTCTCATTCACGCTCCAGCCTACGATCTTGCGTGACCAAGCGTCGGTGACCAGACTCAGGTAAACGAAATTTCCATCTGTGGGCAAATAGGTGATATCCGCGACCCATACCTGTTCACTGCCGGTCGGCGTCACGCATCCGTCGCCCGGTTTAAGCAGGTTCGGGTGTCTCCGGAAGCGGTGATGACTGTTGGTGGTCTTGTGATACGCGCGACGCTGCGGCACCAGCAGCCGTGCTTCTCGAAGCACGTCAAATAGACGGTCCCGACCCAGAGCGATTCCCGCCTCCTGCAGCCTCGGTTCAATCATGTGATGCAGCTTGCGCGTACCGACCCGAGGCTGGCGCGCGCGGCAGTCGCTCACCAGTGCCAGTGCCGTCGCATCAGCAGCAACTCGCCGCTGATGGCAGTGCCCCGCCTGATAGAACGCCTGCCGACTGATGCCGAAATGGCGGCAAGCCCTTGCCACGCTTATGCCTTTGAGGCGCCTTTGCGTGAGGACTTGCCGGAAGGCTTTTTTACAATTTTCACCCCGTAATCCTCTTTGAGGACGTCCACGATGGCCTCGAACAGCTGCGCCTTTTCGTTTGCCTCCCGCAACTGGACCTGCAGGGCCTTGATCTGTTGTTCCGGCGTAAGCGGCTTGGCCGCCCCGGCTTTGGGGACAGTGCTCATGGGAGGGAATGATGCCCCAGCTGACCAATCTTGCCGACCATGCCGGCGAAGCCAGGAAAGTACAGTGCTGCGACCTTGGATCCCATAGCGCTCCTGTGCCTTTTTGTAGGTCAGTTCCCCGCGCTCGACCTGGTCGACCACTGACAACTTGAAGGCCAGCGAGTAATCCCGTTGGCTGCGCCTGATTGTTGATTTCATTGAACATTCCTTTTCCAGAGGGAAAAGGTGTCAACCCAATTCAGGACGGGTCA
>NZ_RXLZ01000143.1 GCF_003970865.1 Stenotrophomonas maltophilia
GGTTCTTCACCCAACTCCGGGGAAGGCTGCACGGATTTTGAGGAAGAAATAGGCGTCGTCTCGGTATCCGTAGGCGACGCGCTTGATGACCTTGATCTTGTTGTTGATTCCCTCGACCAGATTCGTTCCAAGGGGCCATCGGCAATGAGCCAGGATGCCTGGCAGATAGGGCTGTAGGCGACGGACAAACGTTCGCAGGGGCTCCAGGCGGCTACGCAATGCGCGCTGTCGCCAGCTCTTCCACGCTTTTGCTGCCCAAGCCTGGCTACGGTAGCGCCAGAGCTGCTTCAAGTCGTCTTTCAGCACATAGCTCGTCAATAGGGCCTTGTTGGCAGCCAGCAGCTCCTTGAGCTTCACTCGTTGATCGGCCGGGACGTTCTGCCGGTTGCGCAGCAAGAGCCAGCGAGAGGTCTTCACCACACGCCGGGCAGGTTTGTCCTGACGCAGCCTGTTGGCTTCATCCACGCGGACCCGGTCGATGACCTCCCGACCGTATTTGGCCACCACATGGAACAGGTCGTAGACCACTTCGGCGTTTGGGCATTGGGCTTTCACTTCCAGGTCGAATGCCGAATTCATGTCCATAGCAACCGCCTGGATGCGTTCGCAGCCGTCCTTTCCGAGTAGCTCAAAGAAGGGACGTACGTCTGCGCGGCTGCGTCCTCGACCGACCCAAAGCACGCGCTTGCGTGATGGTTCGACCACCACCGTGGCGTAGCGATGCCCCTTTTGGATCGCAAACTCATCCATCGCGATCACCCGGACGTTCGATAGGTCCACCGGACCCAGCGTCCGCACCAGATGCCTGAAATCAAGCGCCTTGACCGTCTTCCAGTTCAGGCCATGCCACTTTGCGGTGGCATGGATGGAGGCCGTGGCACACATGCGTGCCACGCTCTGCGCCAGCCGTTGTGTTACCCGGGCATGTCGCTCCAGCCAATCCAGATGCTCAAGTTTTGGCCCGCAGCGAGGACAGGCCAGCCGCTGGCGCTGGACTTCCAGCTCGACCGGCTCATCGAACACGGGTAGATCACGGACCCGCCGGAGCGTCTGGTCATGGATGGCCACCACCCACTTGCCACATCCGCTACAGCGTCGGCGGCGGCGTGAATCAGGCAGCAGCGAAAGCACCAGCCAAGTGGCTCCGCCACGCGCCTCCCGCCGCCATCCATCCAGGCGATATCCCGCCCAGCATCCCAGCAACGGCATACAATCCAGCTTGGCCACGGCCGGCCCCAGTTTGTAGTCTCGACAACCACAATCTAGCGGGTCGGCCGTGAGCCTCTCCCCTCAGATGGGAGAAGAACC
>NZ_RXLZ01000144.1 GCF_003970865.1 Stenotrophomonas maltophilia
CTCCAGCGCGTGCGCCAGCGACTCCAGCGCCTGCGCAAAGTAGGCAGCAATTCTCGCTGCATCCAGTCCCTGCACGACCTGGACGACGGTTCCAAAGTCCTCACCGAGATCGTCAACCGAAACGGTCAGGGGGTAATTGGTGCGCTCTTCATCGTGGACCGCATGCATGCCCTCGAAGACGGATACTGCCGTGGTTGCTTCGCTGTGGCGGTAGTTGAGCAGCGAGGTGAACAGCGGCAGAGGCGCAGCTACCTGGCTGCAGCGCTGCGCCTGGACCAGCGATGCCTGCTCGTGATCCAGCAGTTCACTCAACCGTTTGTGGGCGTGCAGCACCGCTTGCCCGACGTCCAGACCATCCAGCTGCAACCTCAGTGGCAACGTGTTGATGAACATGCCAACCACGCGACTCGCGCCCTCCAGTCCCTGCAGCCGCCCGGATACCACGGTGCCGAACACTGCATCGCCACGTCCGCAGCAACGTGCCAGGACCTGACCCCAGGCGAGATGGAACAGCGCTGCCGGCGTTACTGCCCACTGGCGGGCCTGGCTACGCAGCTGAAAGCTCAGTGCTGGTGGCAGCGTCTGGCGTATCTCAGCCACCTGTGCGCCACTGCGATGAACGTCCAGTACGCCGAACGGCGCCGTCGGTTCCTCTACGTCGCCCAGTTGCTCGCGGAAGTAGGCCGCATGAACGTCGTCTGGCGTGGCCAGCGCCTTCGCAATGAAGCTTCGGTACGGCAGCGGCGCCGGCAAGCCAGCTGAATCGCCACGCATGAATGCCTGTACTTCGTCGATCAGCAGCTCCAGCGAGATGTGGTCACATACGAGGTGATGGACCAGGAGAACCAACCAGTGGCCATCACCTTGCGGATCGGCAGCGGTGAATGCCTGTATCAGGGGCGGGCGCCCCAGGTCCATCCGGATACGCCGGGGGTCGACCTGCTGGCGAAGCTGATCCGCCGGTTCGACGTCCGGGAAGAGAATGATCCGCTCCACTGGCAGTGAAACCTGGCGGTGAACCACCTGGACCGGACGCGGCAACCCTTCCCAGTGCACTGAAGTGCGCAGGATGTCATGACGTGCGATGACCTGCCGCAATGCGGACAGGAATGCCTGCAATGTCTCCTCGGTCTCGATCCGGGTAATGGAACGCAGCAGGTAGGCATCGCCCTCCCCGCCCAGAAGGTGATGGAACAACACGCCTTCCTGCAGTGGACCCAGCGGATAGATATCCTGGATGTCGGCACT
>NZ_RXLZ01000145.1 GCF_003970865.1 Stenotrophomonas maltophilia
TGAAAAGGGACCCCCCCCCCCCCGGGCCGGGTCCCAGGGATGGGGCGGGTGCCCCTGGTTGCCGGGGGGCCCGAACTGCAGGCCGCGGCCCCGGGCATGCCCAACCCCCCGCCGCCGGTCCCCGCCGCCGCCAGCAGCCGCGCCGACGACATCGAATTCCGCATCGTCGGCCATGAAATGCAGTTCGTGGAGATCGAGCTCGACCCCGGCGAGAGCGCCATCGCCGAGGCCGGCGCACTGATGTTCAAGGACGCCACCGTGCAGATGGACACGGTGTTCGGCGCCGCCAACGGCGACCAGGGCGGCGGCTTCATGGGCAAGGTGATGGCCGCCGGCAAGCGCGTGCTGACCGGCGAGAGCCTGTTCGCCACCGTCTACACCCAGAGCGGCCACGGCAAGGGCAAGGTCGCCTTCGCCGCGCCCTACCCCGGCACCGTACTGGCAATGAAGCTGGACCAGCATGGCGGCCGCCTGATCTGCCAGAAGGACAGCTTCCTGGCCGGCGCGCGCGGCGTGCAGATCGGCGTGCAGTTCCAGCGCAAGATCATGACCGGCCTGTTCGGCGGCGAAGGTTTCATCATGCAGAAGCTGGAGGGCGACGGCTGGGTGTTCATCCACGCCGGCGGCTGCGTGGTGGAACGCGAGCTGGCCGCGGGCGAGCGCCTGGACGTGGATACCGGCTGCGTGGTGGCCTACCACCCCACCGTGGACATGGACGTGCGCCGGGTGGCCGGCGTCAAGAGCATGCTGTTCGGCGGCGAGGGCGTGTTCCTGGCCACGCTGACCGGTCCGGGCAAGGTCTGGCTGCAGTCGCTGCCGTTCTCGCGCCTGGCCGGCCGCATGTGGATGGCCGCGCCGCAGGGCGGTGGCCAGAGCCGCGGCGAAGGCTCGGTACTGGGCGGCCTGGGCCGGATGCTGGACGGCGACAACCGGTTCTGACCCACTCATTTGGTAGGTGCCGACCTTGGTCGGCATCGGAATCTGCGTGTGCCGACCAAGGTCGGCATCTACCGGGGTCTTTTTGCTGAATAGGGAGTTCCCCCACCCCTGGCTCTTTTTACCATCTGACGCTGCCGCCCGCCGTAACCCGTTACACTACGCATCTGGCCCCTCACATTAACGACAAAATAACCAAAAAAACAAAACACGAAAAATAATCCACGCAAACCCTTACACGCTAATACAAAAAAATAGCGCAAACACTAA
>NZ_RXLZ01000146.1 GCF_003970865.1 Stenotrophomonas maltophilia
TATTTTTCATTTTAAGTATTTAAAACCCTTTCTCTTTGCTTTTTTTTTCAATTTGAAATTCCAATTCCACACTAAACTTTAATATTCTGATTCACTTTTACAACTTTGTAATCCTAGCTTGTGTAGTCGACTTAAGCAAATCATGTTCTAGTCTTTAGATTTCTTTAAAAACCATCTCTGTACACGACAAAAATAGATAACTCATTGAAATAATGTCATAATAATTGTTTTCTAACGACGAATACTATGACACATCTCAATGAGTTATATCTTATCTTAAACAAATCTCTAAAATGGAACAAGTCACATTTAAAGTGCTTTGCGCTCATCATGCTTGTGATTATTTTAAAGCAAACATGTAATCTTTCTTCTGCATCTAAAGCCTTGCCCATCAAGTGCTTACCACAATCATTTTATCGACGTATGCAGCGCTTCTTTGCAGGTCAGTATTTTGATTATCGTCAAATTTCTCAGTTGATTTTCAATATGTTTTCATTCGACCAAGTGCAACTGACTTTAGATAGAACCAATTGGAAATGGGGAAAACGAAATATTAATATCCTGATGCTCGCAATCGTTTATCGTGGAATAGCGATACCTATCCTTTGGACATTGCTTAATAAACGTGGAAATTCAGATACGAAAGAGCGTATTGCTTTGATTCAACGCTTTATAGCCATTTTTGGTAAAGACCGTATTGTGAATGTGTTCGCAGACAGAGAGTTTATCGGTGAGCAGTGGTTTACATGGTTAATTGAACAAGACATCAACTTCTGCATTCGTGTTAAAAAAACTTCATTGTCACCAATCATTTAGGAAAGAATCATAAAATTAGTGATTTATTTCGCCATCTTAAAGTTGGTCAAATTGAATGTCGTAAACGACGGATTTTGGTTGGTCGGGTGAAACTATATATAAGTGCACTACAGTTAGAAAATGGAGAGCTTTTACTCGTCGTTTCTCCTCAGTTTAATGCCAATGCTATTCAGGATTATGCATTACGCTGGGAAATTGAAACCTTATTCAGTTGTCTCAAAGGACGCGGGTTTAATCTTGAAAATACGCGCTTGACAGACCCTAGACCGTGTCCCTATTAACAGTCTCCGGCCCCACAGGACGGGTTCTTCCCCGTTTTCCCTTTTTTTTTTAAAAAAAAAAAAAAAAAAAAAAAAAAAA
>NZ_RXLZ01000147.1 GCF_003970865.1 Stenotrophomonas maltophilia
GGGGGGGGGGGGGGGGGGGGGGGGGGGGGGGGGGGGGGGGGAGGGGGGGGGGGGGGGGGAGGGGGGGGTGCGGGTTAGGCGGAGGCGGCGCGGGGCGAAGCGGGAACGCGGAGGTAGGACGGGGGTGGGGACGGGGTGCAGATTCCGGATCGGCATCTGCACCTGCACGCAGGCTCAGCCGCGCAGCTTGCGCAGCTCGAGCTCGCAGTGGAACAGGAACTCGAACGCTTCCATGTGGCGGCGGGCCTCGGCCATGTCGCGGCCCCAGGCGTACAGGCCGTGGCCGTCGATCAGGTAGCCCCACAGGTTCTGGCGGTCGAGCAGGTCATCGACCTGCTTCGAAAGCACGTTCATGTCCTGGGTGTTGGCGAACACCGGCACGTCGATGGCCATCTCGTGGGTACTGTTGCCGGCGAAGGCCTTCAGCAGCTCGTAGCCCTCCAGGCGGATATGGCCCTGCGGCGCATACAGGCGCGAGGCGATGGTCTGTACCGGCGAATGGGTATGCAGCACGCAGCCGACGTCCGGGAAGCGACGGTACAGCTGGGTGTGCAGCAGGGTCTCGGCCGACGGGCGCAGCGGGCGGCCGACGGCCAGGCCGTCGAAGTCCACCACCATGATGTCGTCCTCGATCAGCCGGCCCTTGTCCTTGCCGGAGACGGTGATCGCGGCGTGGCGGTCGTCCAGGCGGTGGGAGAAGTTGCTGCTGGTGGCCGGGGTCCAGCCGGCGTGGGCAAGTTCGCGGACGTTGTCGATCAGCAGCTGGGCCAGTTCGCTCAGGCGCGCGGTGTCGTACGGGAAGGAGGGGGCGTTCATGCGGTCGATTTTACTGGATTCGGCCAGCGGCAGAGTCCCTTGTGGCTGGTCGTATGGAGCGGTTCATGGGCGGGGCGGGGCGGGTAGGCCGTGCAGGGGACGCTGCAAGTTCCCCTCCTGTCTCTTATTCCCATCTGACGCTTCCAACGACCTTTCGCTTGTGTTTTCTGCTGTTCGCCGTGCCGTTTGAAATCAAACATTATGTGCTCATCGTTATATTTCTCTTAACACCGAGACAATCATGTACTCTTCTCTATAAACCTATTACTACTACAAATAATCGCTCACTAAA
>NZ_RXLZ01000148.1 GCF_003970865.1 Stenotrophomonas maltophilia
GCGCGGACGACCGTTCGGCTCTAGGTCTTTTCGATCGCTCTGTAGCAAGGATCTCCGCGCCGGTTTCTCCCTGATCCGCCCGAACAGTTGATCGAGTTGGCGCTCGCACTGATAAGACTGGGCAAGCGGGGGGAGCTCTCGGCCCTGTCAGCCTAGCGGAGTTGCCCCATGTTTGGGATTGGGATCGATGTCAGTGGTGAGAATCTGGATGTGGCCGTCCATGAACAGGCCTTCCGTCAGTTCAAGAACAACAAGCGGGGCTGGTCCAGCCTGATCAAATGGTTGCAGCAGTGGCCAGCCAAGCAGGTTGTGCTGGAGGCCAGCGGCGGCTACGAACAGAAGGCGCTGGACGCACTGCATGGAGCTGGCCTGCCGATGGTGCGGATCAATTCTGGCCGCGGCCGCAGCTTTGCCTCGGCCATCGGAAAGCTGGCCAAGACCGACCGCATGGATGCCATTGTTCTGGCGCACATGGCCGACGCTCTCAAGCTGACCCGTTACGTACCACCTGCCGATTGGCAGCGCCGTATGGGGGAGCTCTGCCAGCGGCGGCGCCACCTGGTCCAGATGCGGGTGAGCGAGCATCAGCGCATGCGCGCGTTCAGCGAACCCTGCCTGATTTCCATGCTGAATCAGCACCTGTGCGAGATCCAGAAAAGCATCAGGCAACTCGACGCCACCATCGCAGCACTCCTGGCCGAACAGCAGGGATGGCGTGACTTTGCCAAGCTCAAAGGCGCCGGCCCAGTACTGATGGCGACCTTGGCCTGTGAGCTGCCGGAGCTGGGCAAGCTCAGCGGGAAAGCCATCTCGGCCTTGGTAGGGGTTGCCCCCATGAACCGCGAAAGCGGAACCTGGAAAGGGCGACGATGCATCACCGGAGGCCGCGCCATTGTACGCGAAGCACTCTACATGGCGGCGCTGACCGCCAAACGCTATGAGCCCAGGCTCAAGGAATTCTTCGAATCCCTCGTCAACCAGGGCAAGCCGGGCAAGGTGGCTTTAGTCGCGGTAATGCGCAAGATGCTGGTGATCCTCAACGCCCGCAAACGGGATGCGGAGGCCCAGATGGCCTCCGCCTGACAAGACAGTTGCTACA